>NZ_JADDYH010000014.1:197790-199414 GCF_015163595.1 Vibrio sp. OPT41
ATACTGGTCCGAGAGAGCAACGCTTTTATCAACAGTTTACTCCAAACTTCCAACATGGTGATGAGGTAATTGTTCAAATACAGCACTATATAAACGATCATTATCAAGGAAAACTGAGCAATAAAGAGCTTGCAGAGTTGAGTTGTTTAACAGAAAGGACATTGCAGCGACGCTTTAAAAAGGCGACAGGTTTCAATGTTAACCAATACATACAAAGCTTAAGAGTACAAAAAGCTTGTGATTTACTTGAGTCGACAACCCTAACATTTGACGCAATATCATTTAGAGTGGGTTACCAAGATGTGAGCGCGTTCAGGAAAATATTTAATAGAATCGTAGGTTTAACACCGAAGTCGTTCAGATCTCGGTTCTGTTCATGAACGCCAGAAGTAAGATAATGTTGGTATTAAACATTTATAACTCAGAAGCAAACACCGCATATTTTTACAAGCTGGCTTAGCGTGATGAAAAGGGATAACAAGCTAAGCCAACCGTAGCGCACTCCTAATTACTGAACATTTTGTAGAATGCTTAAAGGGTTCTCAAATTACAATGACTTGTATAGGTCGTTGTTAATCACAAAAGCTATGTGATTTCCAAAACCAGTTTCCCAATATGTTGCTTGCGTGAAAATACTTCTTGCGCTTGACCTATCTGGTTCAAGGGAAATGACTCCGCGACTAAGGGACGAATTGCGTTCTGTTCGATATAGCGAACTAAGTTACCGAATACTTCTGGTGCCAAAACGGTACAACCAAATAACGCTAGGTCTTTAAGGTAAAGAGTTCTTACATCCAGCTCGACAATTGGGCCGCCTATGGCGCCGGAAACAGCGTATCTTGATCCTGGCTTTAGTACCTGAAGAAATTGTGGCCACTGCTCTCCTGCGACCAAATCAATCACTACGTCAACGCTGTTTTCTCCGAGAGTCGCTGTTAAATTTGCATCGCGAGGGATAACTTGGTTTGCTCCTAATGCCGTGATCTGTTCTTTCTTTTCTGGGCTGGCGATAGCAATGACGTATGCTCCACGCGCCTTCGCCAGTTGGATTGCGGCAGAGCCAACACCACCGGATGCCCCTGAAATCAGTACGGTATCGCTCGCTGTGACATTAGAGCGGACAAGCATGTTCTCGGCAGTTGAATAAGAACAAGGGAAGGAGGCCAAGTCGATATCCGATAAACTACTATTCACAGCATATGCATGTTTACTGTCAACAACAGTGAACTGAGCAAAGCCACCATCACATTCTGAACCGAAGTACCAAGGCGAGCTAAGTGCTTGACTGTGGAAGCGCGTAATACATGGTTCGATAAGCACACGCTGACCGATTCGTGATGGGCAGATATTCTCACCAACAGCGACGATGGTACCGCATACATCGGCACCTTGGATTCGAGGGAGAGATAGCGCGTCTCCTGACCAACTTGCATCCATGCTATTGGCGTCATTTTTAGAATACCATGCTGTTCGGGTATTGATGTCGGTGTTATTGACTCCGGCAGCGGCAACTTGGATCAATACATCATCAGGCGAGGGGACTGGCACAGGTAGATCATCGCGGTAACGAAGCATATCTGGCCCACCATGACCGATAAGTTGGACGCCTTTCATGACTTTCGGG
>NZ_JADDYH010000014.1:199461-211508 GCF_015163595.1 Vibrio sp. OPT41
ATTGTGGTCATTGATTGTTCTCCTTCATTAGTTCTAGCAGAGTGCGTTCAGCGGATGCAAAGGCAGCGTGACCGAGAACCGGCCATGCGTTGGATAGACCTTCATGTAACAAGAAGAGTGTGGTTGCGAGGTCTTCTCGCTGACTTAGTTGGCCCATAAGCTGACGGACCGCCAATTTGTGTTGTTTTACTGCTTGATTAATTGATAGATTTTCTGGATAGGCTGCTAATGCATTGATGGACATGCAGCCATTCGGTGCAAACTCCTTCATCCAATCCTCGAGGCGAGTGAATAGGTGTAATACAGCCGGTGTTCCATTGGCAGGGGCGTCTTCGAGCAAAAAACTCAAATACCTTTGATGGCGATGCTCGAGAGCTGCAACAATCATCGCTTCCTTGGAGGGGTAGTATTTGTACAGGGTTCTCAGGCTGACTTCGCAGGCGTTTTTGAGTTGGGGTACGCTAGGCTCGGCGAAGCCATACTGACTGAATGCTTTTTCTAGGCTTGCTGCGATTTTTTCTTTCACTATTTGATACACCAGGTAGAACGTTTGTTTTACCTAAGGGTAGAATAAACTTTCTACCTCAGTCAATGGTGTATTTGAACTCTGTATTGAAAGCCCGACGTAATGCCGGGCTAATTTAAGTGATTTTTATCGATTTGGAACGTGAATCAGTGTGCCGTTGCGTGCTGCTCTCCACGCTTGTCTAGCATTCCGCTGAAACGGGTTAGTAGTAGAGCACCTAATACTACGATCGCGCCAATCCAAGGTGTGTGCATCAGCCCAGCATTGGCCACGATAAGGCCACCGCCCCAAGAACCCAGTGCAATACCTACGTTAAATGCAGCAATGTTGAGACCAGAAGCCACGTCGACTGCATCAGGTGAATATTTCTCTGCTAGTTTGACAACATAAACTTGAAGCCCTGGAACGTTACCAAAGGCAAACGCACCCCAGACAAGAATGGTCACTACTGCAGAAATTGGATTAAATGCTGTGACACTAAACACGAGCAATACCACAATTAGGCCCGAGAAAATCGCTGTCAGAGCTTTGATTGGCCCCATAGAGTCGGCCATCTTTCCGCCCCAGATGTTGCCGAATGCGACTGATACACCATAAACCAACATAATTAGGCTGATAGCGCTAGAGCCAAACCCCGAAACTTCTTCCAAAATAGGAGCCAAGTAAGTGAAGGCTGTGAACGTACCACCGTAACCGAGCGCGGTGATTGCGTACACCAAAAGTAGACGAGGTTGAGTCAAGACTTTTACTTGCGATGACAGCTTGGTTGCTGGTGGTTGTTTCAGATTACTCGGCACTAGCAGAGCGCTTCCTATCAGTGCGATGATTCCAAGGATCGCGACGATTAGGAAGGTTGCCTGCCAACCAAATGTCTGGCCAATCCAGGTGCCAAGTGGCACGCCCGTCACTAGAGCTACGGTGAGACCGGTAAACATAATAGCAATTGCGCTAGCGGCTTTTTCTTTTGACACTAGGCCAGTGGCGATAGTCGAGCCGATCGAAAAGAATACACCGTGTGCAAGCCCGGTCAGTATCCTTGCTGTAACTAGTGTGTTGTATCCAGGTGCTTGCCAGGCTAACAGATTGCCAAGAACAAACAGTGCCATAACAGAAAGCAGAACGTACTTTCTTTTCCAGTTACCAGTCAGCGCTGTTAAAACGGGAGCACCAACCGCGACACCAAGTGCGTACAGGCTAACTAAAAGACCCGCTGAAGGTAATGATACGTTGAGGTCGGAGGCCATAGTCGGTATCAGACCGACAATTACAAACTCCGTGGTTCCAATAGCAAAGGCGCTAAGCGTCAATGCAAGTAAAGCTAAAGGCATAACAACTCTCTCTTAAAATCATTGAATATGAATGGATAAACGAATAGCCCGTCTCCATGTCGTGTATTATTAAAGAGTTATTCGTTGCGAAAAATGGTGTTTATTACAAAATACTTTTGTTATAAATGATTAAAATGCGCAGTTAAGAAAGGGGATGAAATGTTAACCCGATCAGATGAATTAGAGATTCTCATGGCAGTTGTGGATAGTGGTGGATTTTCTTCCGCTGCTGATGCACTAGGTATTCAAGTCGCTAGGGTATCTCGTGCGGTTAGTAAAGTTGAATCACAGTTGGGGGTAACCTTGCTGAATCGCACGACACGCAGAGTGGAAGTTACTGAGGAAGGGCATCAGTTTGTTGAAGCGGTTCGCTTAGGTTTACTACAAATACAGCAAGCTGAAGAAGAGATCATCACACGAGGTGAATTACCCAAGGGGCGCTTAAGAGTTGATGCCGCTAGCCCATTTGTTTTACATCAACTCGTGCCGTTAATTAAGCCATTTAAAGAGGCTTATCCTGATATTCAACTCGATCTTACCTCTAATGAGGGTTTTGTGGATCTATTGGAAAAAAGAACCGATGTGGCGATACGTATTGGACGATTATCGGATTCAACACTGCATGCTAAACCTTTAGGAACAAGCCCACTATTTATCGTTGCCACGCCTGGTTATTTATCTAAACGAGGTTTCCCTGAAGCGGTGGGCGATTTGCGCAGTCATAACTTGATCGGTTTTTCTGGCGCTAAAGTGTTAAATCAGTGGCCATTACGAGGGTTTGAGATGATAGAGCCTGATATCCTATCCAGCAGTGGTGAAACGGTTAGACAGTTAGTGCTGGCAGGGAACGGCATTGCATGTTTATCTGGCTTTATGGTGAAAGATGATCTTGATTCTGGACGGTTAGTGGCATTGTTTGAATCGGAAAAAATCACAAATACTGGACGAGAACAGGTCAATGCTGTGTTCTACAAATCTTCTTCAGTCTCTAAGCGTATTTCCGCGTTCATCGACTTTATTCAACCAAGACTTACTTTAAAATAACACTATTATTGTTGTTTTAACAAAAGAATTTTGTCGTTATTGCAGCTTTTGTTTTTCCAACTGCCAAGCCTAGCGTGCCACCCCTTAGTAAGGTGGCACATATTTTTATTTGATCTTAGTTAAAGCGTGGCAACACGTACTGAGCGATCTGTTCCATTGATTTATCAATTGGTTGGCTATTACGACGGAAATGCAACCCGATGTGATTGACTCCTGCTTCTTGCATTTTTTCGAGCTCATCGCTCAAGCCATTGACTCCGGCCCGGATACCAAAATGATGCCGAACGACTGGTGCATTTGGGTTATCGACTAAATCAAGATGAATAAAGCTGGCGTAGGGTTTGTTTCCCGCTACGGAGCGCCAAAGTGCAACGCGGTGTTCATGATCATCAGGTGTGCCTGGGTAGGCGAGCCAGCCGTCTAGGTTTTCTCCTATCCATTGTGGACTTTGCTGCGCTAACCCTGCGACATAGATAGGAATATCAGCAAACTCGGGTAATAACTGTAGATCGTTACCCAGTTTATCATTTTGCGTATCTTTCAAAATCTCTACACTTTCTCGAAAAGCTGAGCCACGGCTGTCAAAGTTGGCATTAAAAACGGGATATTCACTAGGGCGGTCTCCACTAGCCACACCGAGTATCAGGCGGTCACCACTTAACTCGTTGATGGTCGCAGCGGCTTTTTTCACTAGCCAAGGTTGTCTTAACGGTAATACTATCGCTGCTGTCCCTAGTAGAATGTTGTCGGTGCACGCAGAGAGATAGCCAAGATAACTGAACGGTTCATAAATTTGTGCCGCGTCTCCAAAGTTAGGGTCGTACAACGGGACATCTCTCACCCACGCTACGTTAAAGCCTAACTTATCGGCTAACATAATACGCTGTTTATGTGCACTCATGTCTGGTACGCCGAATGGTTTTCGTTGGAGCAGGCGTTTTGTCTGGCCTTCTTGGGTCCAGTCATTATCTAGGGGGAGCTCAACACCGATGGTGAATCTGTTACTTAAATCTTTATGCATTATGAAGCCTGACTATTACTTTGAGTACTAGGAGGCAAGGTGCCTCCCTGATATTCAGGACACTATGAGATTTTTGTTGTGAGAAAAAGCGGCAAAAAGACAAAAGTGTTTTGCCACAAACAGCGGTGGTCTTTAAAGGAACTGGTGGTTCTCTACCTTGATTTCTTGCTTGATGAAGTCAATAAAAGAGCTGATCCGGCGTGAGGTACTGGCATTTTTGTAATACACCGCATGAACTGGCTGTTCGACATTATGCGTGTGTTCACTAAGCACGCCCACTAAGCGACCAGCTTGTCGGTCAGAGTAGGTCATAAAGTCAGACAGGCAAGCTATCCCCGCACCATGTAAGGCTAAACATCTTAGCGTCTCGCCATTATCAGATCTTAGGCTACTCATAATACGCAGAAGTTTGTTCTTATCATCCATGATCGGCCATTCCTTAAGATACTCCGGCTTGTTGAATCCAAGTAGCTTGTGATTGAGTAACTGATCTATTGAGGTTGGAGTACCATGTTGTCTTAAATACTCTGGACTCGCGACGATTCGAATCCGACTTTTACCAAGAAATATCGCGCGCATGGTTGAGTTTTGTAGCTCACCGATACGAAAAGCAACATCGGTTTTTGTTCCCAAAAGGCTAATATTTTCCTCATTGGAATTGAGATCGATTTCGACTTCTGGATACAAGCTCTGATATTTAGCAATGTGCGGCGTTAGTACGTGCAGTAAGAAGGGGGTAGCTGCGTTTATTCGTAGGAGGCCAGAAGGCTTATATTTCTGGCTTTTCAGTTGTGCTTCGGCATTCTCTACTGCTTCTACAATATGTCTGACTTTATCGAGGTATATCGTTCCTTCATTAGTAACATCTAACTTACGGGTTGTGCGATTTAACAAGGTCGTTTCGAGTTTGGCTTCTAGCCGAGATACCGATCGACTCACCGCCGAGACGGTCATCGATAACAGTTCAGCCGCAGAGCTGATTGAACCCGTATCGACCACGGCCATAAAGGTGCGCATTTCATCTAGAGTAGCTTTCATTGTTGAATATATTTCAAATTAGATTTGAGTATTGTTAACTTTACGGAAAGTTTCTTGCGGCGTAAAGTTTTGCTTCGAATCAACTATAAAATCGATAATTCAGGAGATTTAGATGAAAGTACCATCATTTGGCGTCGGCACGTTTCGTTTAGAGGGTGAAGTAGTTAAGGATTCAGTCCGTAATGCGTTAGAAGTGGGTTACCGCGTAATTGATACTGCACAGATTTACGGTAATGAGGCAGAAATCGGTGAAGTATTGACACAGTCCGGTATTGCACGTGATGAGCTATTCATTACGACCAAGATCTGGGTTGATAACATGAACACGGAACAACTCATTCCAAGTCTAAAAGAGAGCTTAGAAAAGCTAAATACAGATTATGTGGATTTGACCTTGATCCACTGGCCTGGCAATAACAATAACTTGAACGAATACATGGCTTCATTACTTGAAGCTAAATCGCAAGGCTTAACCCGTAATATTGGCGTATCCAACTTTAATATTGACTTGTTGCAACAAGCGATAGAAGTGGTCGGTAAAGAGAATATTGTTACTAACCAAATCGAGCTTAGCCCTTATTTGCAAAATCGTAAGTTGGTCAGCTTCATGCAGGAAAACGATATTCAGGTAACGTCTTACATGACCTTGGCATATGGGAAAGTACTTGGGGACCCAACTATTGCAGGTATTGCTGAGGACTATCAGGCCACGCCAGCTCAAGTCGCGCTTGCTTGGGCTTTGTCAAAAGGTTACGCGGTGATCCCGTCTTCAACTAAACGAGAGAATTTAGCAAGTAACCTGAAAGCACTTGAACTTAATCTGAGTGAAGAGGCGATTGCAAAGATAGATGCGTTGGAAAGAAATGGCCGCGAAGTAAACCCTGAAGGGCTAGCGCCTGAGTGGGATGATTGAGTGAGTTTCACAGGAAATCATTGTCTAAATGACACCTCTGCAATCGCTGACTTCCTCAGCGTTTGACGGTAGTACAACACCATAGACGATAACGGCTCGCTTGTCTGACGATAGTGCGAGCTTTTATCTTTTTGGCCTATTAGTTTACTGTATTCTCCCGGCCTTCAATTTGGCCGGGAGACGTCATTTAGAGAACAGTTACCATTCGATTGTAGAGCCATCAAATACGCGGAAGCTTCCGGATTGCTCAAGTGTTAGCTGTTCTGCGACCGAAACAATGCCTGCAACACTTTCCTCGGCAGAAAAGGTTGCGTCCTCACCGCCCATATCGGTTTTTACCCAGCCGGGATGAACTGCGACAGTTTTTACTCCTTGCGATTCGAGATTGCGTGCTGCTGATACTAGAACCTGATTAAGCGCTGCTTTAGATGCTCGATAACTGTACATGTTACCTGAACTGTTATCGCTTAAACTCGCAACTCGGGTTGAGATTCCCACGATGGTTTTGTGCTGACTTTTCGCAACGTTGTCTTGTAGGGCTTGAATTAGCAGGGCAGGTGCGACGGTATTTATGTTTAGTACTTCTAGCCATTTTTTCTGGGTCATTTCGCCAAGCTTTGCACACTCTTCGCCTAATACACCTGCATTAAGAATTAAATGATCGAGCGGACGATCCGCTAATTGAGTGGCTAACTGATCGATATCTTGTTGGTTAGTGACGTCTAGAGCCATCAGTTGAAGTTGATTGGGTTGGGTTACTAGTTCATTGAGCTGCTTAGCATTTTCTGGTGAACGACAAGTTGCGATAACTTGCCAACCTTTTCCAAGGTAGTGGCGGACAAATTGCAAGCCTAAGCCACGGTTAGCGCCAGTGATTAATACAGTAGACATCGCTTCTCCTACGTTGTTGAGTTGAACAACGACTATATTAGAGGCGACGTATAAGCATGTAATCAAAACAGTACAAAAATGGCCTAGGATTCGACATTGTCAAATCTTAAAGTTTGAGAAAGATGCTGGCAAAGTGTTTTAGCCTAGTGACCGTCAGTTCGGAGGCAGCACCGCTAACACCTGCAACAGCAACGACTTTACCATCCAAGTAAAGGGGGATCGCTAAGCAATTGAGGTTTGGCTCTGCCTCTTCTAAATCGAGTGCGTAACCTGATAATACAACCTGATTAAGTTCAGTTTCTAACGTGGGGGATATTTGGCTTTCAAGGCGCAATGTTCGGCGAAGCTCATCATCAAAACTAAGAAAAACCTTGCCGATCGCAGATGTTGTGAGTCCTTCTCGTTTCCCTCTCGGGCTACGGATAGTAAGAGGGTTATCCTGCTCTATAGCATCGATATACAAGTACTCTTTAGCGCCACTTTGTACAGCGAGGTAAGCAGTGTTGTTAGTCATTTGGGCCATTTTTTTCAGCAATGGAACAAAATGTTGTCGGATAGCTTCGTTTTTTTGTTCAATCGGCTTAGACAGTTCATAGCATCTAAACCCTAGGCTGTAGCTATGGTTGTGTTTGGATACATATCCAAGAGAGTGTAGAGTCGCAAGTAACCCGTGAACAGTCGTCTTATTTAACTGGATCGCATTACTGATCGTCTGTAATGATAGGGGAGACTCACTCATCGAGAGCAACTCGAGGATTAGAAAACCTCGCTCTAGAGACTGAATGTTTTTTCTTGCCTTGGGCACAAAGACTCCTTGATGATGGTGTTGCATCTGAATGTCTTACTGATGCTTCCACCTATAACAAACCACTACGCTGGTGGTTTGGTTTTATTAGAGAATATACTCAGCACTTAAACTCATCGGCTCGTTGTATGCATCCACAAGGGAGTTTTTTCCTTGCTTCTTAGCATTGTATAACGCTTGGTCTAATATCGAATAGAGCTCATCAAAGTTGGTGAGTGGCATTGAGGTTGATAGATAGGCCAGACTCGCAGATATATTCAATTGATGGTTATTAAGCGAATGTACACTCTTTTCTGAAATTGTTTTATGCAGACTTTGTATTCTAAAGGGAACGTCAATCTCATCGACGTTTTTCAATAGCAAGATAAACTCTTCTCCACCTAAACGACCCAAGTACTCTCCCTTATTAAGTTTAGCTTTAAGCGCTTTGCATACCTGTTGTAGTACTAAGTCGCCAGTCGGATGACCATACTGATCATTAATCGCCTTAAAGTCATCTAGATCGATTAATGCTAGAACGTAGCGGAAGTCTCCTTCCGCTTTGGAGGTGTGGCTTTTAATCGTCTCTATAATTGCCGCTCTGTTTAATGCACACGTTAAGCTGTCTATTTTGGCTTTTAAGCGTGTTTGTCGCTGAACCATCAATGCCAGAGCGAGGAGAATCAATAAACAGAAAACAACAAAATTATAAGTGCGTTGTTGGTCTGTGAGTTTTTCAAACTGGTACTGACTTAGAAGAGTTTCGTTGTTCAACTGCGCGACTTGTAGATCATATTCATACTCTTTTTTAGTGAGATCTAGTGCCTCTAACGCCTTGATATTACTCGCATCTCGGTTCGTTAGTTCAATCGTCGAGTAGGCCTTGTGATGCTCCAGCGCCTTTTTGTAATCATTTTGAGCTTGGTATGCTTTTGAGAGGAGTAATTGGGCTTGCGCTTGCAATAAGGGCCTAGCGTTTTTTACCGCTAATCTTAACGCAATTGTACCGTGTTCAATCGATTTTTCGGGTGTATGGTTCTTTAAATATGCCAATCCAGCAGCCAAATGACCCTCTGTTTCAAGGTGCGTATTCTCATAAGTTTGGGCAATGTTTAATGCTCTTCCAATGTAATCTACCGCGGTATCCAATTGCCCAGAATCGGCCAAAGCAGCAGATAACCCTAAATAGGTCAACCCTTGCCCGTATGGATAATGAAGTTGTTCGAGAATCGTTAATGCATTTTTGTAGTGGCTGATGGACTTATCGAGTTCTTTGGATTTTCTGTACATCGCTCCTAGACTATGTTCGACTTGCGCAACTTCAAGAGGTGTCCCTTCATCTTGGCGAACCAGTAAGGCTTGAATGAGATATTGCTCTGATTGTTCAAATTGCCCCAGCTCTGCAAGTAAATTGCCGATGTCATTGTAAATCCCTGAAGGATCGCTTTGCGTCGACATGTTGGCCATCAACTGTCGATACAAACTTAAGGCTTTTTCATAGTCACCACGGTAATTGTAGTTATTTGCTACCACGCGCAAAGCAAGATCAACAGGGAAGTTTTCTTGATGCTTATGATTTAAGTGGCTCTCTATGGATGAGCAATAAAAGTTTGCTTTGTGATAACGACCTTGTTGATTCAGCGTATAACAAAGTTGATAGTTCATCAGAGCCTTGCCTTCGGAATCGGATATTTTCTTCATTGTCTGTCGCAAAGAAGAAAATCTATCTACTGAGGCCTCGTAACTACCATGCTTACGTTCATTTAAGGCAAGAATATATTCTGATTCTAATTGAGAAAAATGGTTGTCTAAGACTTGACTGCTGCCGTAGTAAGGCTGATTTATGTTTGACATATATTCATAAATCAATCCACTTACGTAGAGCTTTTCGCTGTCCGATTTCGCTGTATGGTAGCGATCTTGAAGCATGCTCAATGCCGACTCAGGGTTGCTTCGTAGTGTGGTTTGGTAGACAGAGTGCCACTGTGTGATATTTTGGTTTGGTTCAATATCTTGAGTGTCGCTTGCATATACTGGAGTGAGCAAAAGTGACGCAAGCAAGGGATAGAGCACGCGCATGTTTAAACGAGCCTTTAATTTAAGGTGCCTTTAAAGTTGAGTTATCATAGCGCTTTTAACGCATCAGCGTTGTGATTAAGTTGGGTGTACTAAGAAAAAGAGTAGTAAAACTATGCACTTGGTCGAGATATTGAAAGAAGAGGCATAAAAAAGAAAGACCTCAACATAAAGTTGAGGTCAGAAATCTTTAATCAATGTAAAGCTTTGCTAGATCTTGAGGCTCCATTTCTTTGCCTTCTAACTGATCGTTCCAGTTAGTTCCAACAAGAACACCATCTTCAGCAAGAGTCAAAAGCCAATCTTCAACAAAGATATCTAATGGGATTTCTAGTACAGTAAAATCTGCCCATTCTTCAACATTATGTGCTTCTGCATCTTCTTTAGAAGACCAGAAAGGCATGACTTCGCTGTTTTCGAATTCAGTTGAATCGCAAGATAGCCAACCTTCTTCATTGCGTAAACCCCAAACCAATTGGTTTTCTTTCGTTTCTGCAACAAAAAGGTCAAGGTTCGCTTGGATATCTGATGTAAGTTTGCTCATTTCAAAACTCTCGTTGTTATGACGTGGCTAGAGTAACACTAAAGTGCCGATTCCTAAAGCATAATACGGTTGTCGAAATGAGTAAAAATAAAGGAGCCGAAGCTCCTTTTCTGAGGTTAAGTATTCACTCGTTTTTGTTTGCTTTGTGCTTGCAGAGCAAACAAAAACAGGTACTTTACCTTTCTGGAAGAGTTGTGAATATTGTCCATTCTCTTTTTATCTCGCCTTTGTAACCAACGACTGATGCGGTTACTCGACGATTTAAAGCATGGCTGACTTCATCGGTCCCTTGCTGTGCTAAGTGAGTGTCACCAAAACCAACAATGCGGACTCTACTCGGTTCGATGTCGTAGCTTAGTAGGGCTTCACGGACATTGCGTGCTCGTCTTTCAGAAAGATCTTGGTTATGCTTTGAACCACCAACTTTACTAGCATAGCCGTGCAGCTCTATCGAAGTAGTAGGGTACTCTTTTAAAAAGTCGGAAAGCTCTCGGACTTGTCTTCTGAAGACTGGATTGATCTCATCAGAGTCGTTAGCAAAAAGTATCCGCACTTGCATGTTATCTGATGCTTTAATGTATTCTCCACAACCGTCGTTGTCGACCTCTGAGCCTTCAGGTGTACCTGGGCACATATCTCGAGCATTGATGACACCATCGTTATCGTCATCTTGCAAATCTGCTATTTGTTCTGCATTTGGTACAGGACGATACTCATATTCGTCTTCAGCAACAACGTGTTGAGTGATGGCGAGCATACCCAATGCAAATAGAATCTTCACTGGTTTCATGATCAGTACTCCACCTTTTCATTCCATTCTGTAGGTACATCGACACGCAAGGCATTTAACAATTGGCCAGTCGCGTTCATAACGCGGTACTTGGCGTACTGCTCTGAGTATCGAGCATCCAAGTAGTTCTTTCTCGCTTCGAAAAGTTCGTTTTCAGTATTTAACAAGTCCAGCAGAGTGCGTTTTCCAATGCGATACTGCTTTTCGTAGGCGATGACAGTTTCTGAGGCCGAATCTACGTGATCCGCTAGGAACTCTTTTTGTTGAAGTGTTAAATCTAACGCACTCCAAGATAGACGAAGACCTTCTTCTACTTGGCGGTATGCACGTTCTCTTAGGTCTTTTGCTTTATTTAGTTGGTAGGCAAAACTTTCAGCGTTGGCTACGTCACTACCACCGTTAAAGAGGTTGTAACGCATACGTAACATTGCTGTTGTCTCTTCGCTGCTTCCTTCGATACCGCTTGCATCATCACGCCATGTTTGAGCCGCTTCTACCGATATCGTTGGGTAGTAAGTTCCCTTAGATTGCTTGTATTGGAACTTTGCAGAGTCCACATCAGCTACCGAAATTTTGATTACTGGATGTGACTCGAATGCCAAGTCAATCGCTTCATCGATGGTGTAGGGAATAAAGTTTTGGTCCGCTCTTGGGAAAATCAATCCTTGTGGTGACTGTCCGACAAGGCGTGTAAAGGTGGTGTGGCTGTCATATAAGTTGTTCTGAGCTGCCACCAAGTTACCATGAGCCTTTGCTAAACGAGCCTCTACCTGGGTTAGGTCTGCTGTAGAACCGATACCTGAGTTAACTCGCTTTTTAATGTCTTCATAGATCTTCTTATGCACTTTCAAGTTATTCTCGGAAAGTGTAAGAATTTCATAAGCTTTTACTGAGTCTAAATAAACTTTCGCGACCTCTAGAGCGGTGTCTTGGGCATCAGCTAGAAGTTGATAACGGACCGATTCAGCATCAGCTGCTGTTCGATCCATATCATTAAGTGTCGCTGAGCCATCCCATATTAGCTGGGTTAGTGTCACGGTGGCTTCTTTTCTTGTCAGATCGGTTGAATCTCGCCCTGACTCTGCGGGTTTG
>NZ_JADDYH010000014.1:211555-215085 GCF_015163595.1 Vibrio sp. OPT41
ATTCCTTCGTAACCGATACCGGCATCTAAGTCTACGGATGGGAGGTAAGCACCACCAGATGCTTCATTCACATACTGCTTGCTAACGAATTCATTGAACGCACTTTTGATGTCAGGATTGGTTTTTAATGTGTTTTCAACCGCTTGCTCTAGCGTTTGCCCAAAAGCATGACTAGCGGTGAACATACCAATACAAAAGGCGTTGGCACGAGTCCACTTCACTGTGATTCTCCTAGATAATGGTAAAAATTCTCGAGGTGATAGGGCTTATAAGTGGAATACTTATAAGGGCGTCAATAATTTAGCGCACAATAACATTAATATGCGATGAAGTAACCTGTTGATTCGCTGTTCATTTGTTTCAATTTTGATAAATCAACCTACTAAATCTGCCTAAAACTTGAATTAAGATCTCAAATTAAAGATGGAGGTAATGGCTAGAAACGAGTGTCCAGATTTTAATAAAATAAAACACTTATGCGTCTGGATTCTTATTGATGTATGACACATAATTACTTCATTGAGCATCAAATTGCTGTTATTGCACTATATATTCGGGCAATATATAGCAAATTAGTATTATTAGTCAAAAACTTGACAGTTATTTAGGGTTAAGGTTTATATGGATCGTACAGCATTAGTGCCACTCGGTAATCAAGTCGTCGTAATAGGTTTGGATGGGCAGCTGAGAGTCCTTGCAGAAGGACAGCAGCCTCTACCAGGTGAAGTGATAGTGGCAATGACAGATGCTGCGCCTCAAGACCTGAAAATTCAGCTTGCTCAAGAGCAAGGTTTAAAAGATATTTCAGACGATGTAGCACAGATTATTAGTGCTATTGAGCAAGGTCAAGACCCTTCTGCTATTGATGAAGAACTCGCACCTGCAGCGGGTGAAAATAGTGGCTCCAGTTTGCAAAATAGTGCCACGATTGTACGAGATGGTACTGAAGTGCTAGCCTCAACAAACTTTGAAACTATTGGCTTAGAATCCCTCGGCTTATCTGAAACTCAAGCGTTGACCTTAAATGATTTCTTCACAACAGGTATCGAGACAAGTGGGGATGGCTCAAGTAAGCCACTTACTAATTCTCCAGTGACATTAAGCGCTGTTGAGGAAGATAGCGATCCAATCACGATAACTACTGAAGAATTACTATCGAACGTCAATATTGATGATACCGATACTCTTGTCATTACAAACGTCACTATTGAGAGTGGGAATGGCACCTTAATTGATAACAGCGATGGATCTTGGACTTACATTCCAGAGGCTGACGATGACACTGAAGTGTCATTCTCCTATGACATTATTGATAACGATGGCGGTGTTATTAATGGCACTGCTAACTTAGATATTACGCCTGTTAATGACGCGCCAATAGCAACTAATGATGCGATTCAAACTGACGAGGATTCCCAGGTTGTAATTGATGTGCTCGCTAACGACAGTGATATTGAAGGTGATGATTTAATCATTACCTCTGCTTCTGTACCAGAAGAGCAAGGTATCGTTGAGATTATCGATGGTAAGCTTGTTTTCACTCCGGCTGAAAATTTCAACGGTAATGCAACGATTAGCTACACCATCACAGATGGTGAGTTAGAGGATGAAGCTCAAGTTTCGGTAACAGTAAACTCAGTTAACGATGCGCCTATTGCCTCTAATGATACAATAATTACAGAGGAAGATAGCTCAGTAACGGTTGATGTCCTGCCAAACGACACCGATATTGATGGCGATACGCTGTCGATTGACTCGGCATCTGTGCCGAGTGACCAAGGGACAGTCGAGATTGTTGACGGCAAACTGGTCTTCACACCGGCTGAGAACTTCCATGGCGACGCCGAAATCACTTACACCGTGACCGATGGTGCACTGACTGACAAAGCAACGGTCAACGTCACCGTGAATGCGGTGAACGACACGCCTGTGGTTGAGAGCAACATTGCAGACCAAACCTTGGCAGAAGACTTTACGCCATACAGCATCGATCTAAACACCGCTTTCAGTGATGTGGATAACGTGGATGGCGAGTTGAGCTTCAGTGTCTCTGGCAACAGCAACATTCAAGTGGCGATCGTCAATGGCATTGCTACGTTCACTCCAACCGCTGACTGGAACGGCTCAGAAATCCTAACCTTTACGGCTACCGATCCAAGCGGCGAAAGCGTTAGCCAAACGGTGAACTTCACAGTGGCGCCTGTGGCGGACATCGTGGCAGATAAAGCAACGGTCATGGAAGACACGCCAACCATCATCAAGGTCTTAGATAACGACACGTTTGAAGGCGACGACAAAGTGGTGTCGCTGGATACCAATAACGGTCCAGCCAACGGCACGGTCTCGGTCAACCCGGACGGCAGCGTCACTTACACGCCAAACGACAACTACCACGGTACAGACAGCTTCACTTACATCGTCACCTCCGGTGGCGTCAGTGAGTCCACCACGGTGAACGTCGATGTGACGCCAGTCAACGATGCGCCAGCGGCAAAAGATGATACCGCTGTTACTGACGAAGATACGCCAGTGACGATTGATGTTCTGCCAAACGATACTGACATCGATGGCGATAAGCTGTCGATTGAATCGGCGTCTGTACCTGAAGCGCAAGGCACAGTTGAGATTGTTGACGGCAAGTTGGTGTTCACGCCAGCTGAGAACTTCCATGGTGACGCTGAAATTACTTACACGATTACTGATGGTGCACTGACTGACCAAGCAACGGTCAACGTCACCGTGAATGCGGTGAACGACACGCCTGTGGTTGAAAGCAGCATCGCAGACCAAACCTTGGCGGAAGACTTTACGCCATACAGCATCGATCTGAATACGGCCTTCAGTGATGTGGATAACGTCGATGGCGATCTGACCTTCAGCGTCTCTGGCAACAGCAACGTGTTGGTGTCGATTGAAAATGGCATCGCGACCATTAGCCCAACGGCAGACTGGAACGGCTCTGAAGCGCTGACCTTTACTGCCACCGATCCAAGCGGTGAAAGCGTTAGCCAAACGGTGAACTTCACAGTGGCGCCAGTGGCGGATATCGTGGCAGATAAAGCGACGGTTGTGGAAGACACACCAACCATCATTAAGGTCTTAGGTAACGACACGTTCGAAGGCAACGACAAAGTGGTGTCGCTGGATACCAATAACGGTCCAGCGAACGGCACGGTCTCGGTCAACCCGGACGGCAGCGTGACTTACACGCCAAACGACAACTACCACGGGACAGACAGCTTTACCTACATCGTTACCTCCGGTGGGGTATCGGAGTCCACCACGGTGAACGTCGATGTGACGCCAGTCAATGACGCGCCAGTGGCAAACGATGACACCGCTATCACTGACGAAGACACGCCAGTGACGATTGATGTTCTGCCAAACGACACCGACATCGACGGCGATAAGTTGTCTATTCAATCAGCGTCCGTGCCGAGTGACCAAGGGACAGTCGAGATTGTTGACGGCAAACTGGTCTTCACACCGGCAGAGAACTTCCATGGTGACGCCGAAATCACTTACACCGT
>NZ_JADDYH010000014.1:215095-219096 GCF_015163595.1 Vibrio sp. OPT41
GCAGACAACGCGACGGTTGTGGAAGACAAGCCAACCATCATTAAGGTCTTAGGTAACGACACGTTCGAAGGCGACGACAAAGTGGTGTCGATCGATACCAATAACGGTCCAGCGAACGGCACGGTCTCAGTCAACCCGGACGGCAGCGTGACCTACACGCCGAACGACAACTACCATGGTACAGACAGCTTCACGTACATCGTTACCTCCGGTGGGGTCAGTGAGTCCACCACGGTGAACGTCGATGTCACACCAGTGAATGATGCGCCAGTGGCGACCAATGACAATGCCGTTACTGACGAAGATACACCAGTGACGATTGATGTTCTGCCAAACGATACTGACATCGATGGTGATGCATTACGTATTGACTCGGCATCTGTGCCGAGTGACCAAGGGACAGTTGAAATTGTTGACGGCAAATTGGTCTTCACACCAGCTGAGAACTTCCATGGTGAGGCCGAAATCACTTACACCGTGACCGATGGTGCACTGACCGACCAAGCGACGGCCAACGTCACCGTAAATGCGGTGAACGACACGCCTGTGGTTGAAAGTAGCATTGCAGACCAAACCTTGGCGGAAGATTTCACGCTATACAGCATCGATCTGAATACCGCTTTCAGCGATGTGGATAACGTGGATAGTGAGTTAACGTTTAGCGTTTCTGGCAACAGCAACATTCAAGTGGCGATCGTCAATGGCATTGCTACGCTCACTCCAACCGCAGACTGGAACGGCTCAGAAGCGTTAACGTTTACGGCTACCGATCCAAGCGGTGAAAGCGTCAGCCAAACGGTGAACTTCACAGTGGCGCCTGTGGCAGACATCGTGGCAGACAACGCGACGGTTGTGGAAGACACGCCGACCATCATTAAGGTCTTAGGTAACGACACGTTCGAAGGCGACGACAAAGTGGTGTCGCTGGATACCAATAACGGACCAGCTAACGGCACGGTCTCGGTCAACCCGGATGGCAGCGTCACTTACACGCCAAACGACAACTATCACGGAACAGACAGCTTTACCTACATCGTTACCTCCGGTGGGGTATCGGAGTCCACCACGGTGAACGTCGATGTGACGCCAGTCAATGACGCGCCAGTGGCAAAAGATGATACCGCTGTTACTGACGAAGACACGCCAGTGACGATTGATGTCCTGCCAAACGACACCGACATTGATGGTGATAAGCTGTCTATCCAATCAGCTTCCGTACCTGAAGCACAAGGCACAGTCGAGATTGTTGATGGCAAACTGGTGTTCACACCGGCTGAGAACTTCCATGGCGACGCTGAAATCACTTACACCATCACCGATGGTTCGCTGACTGACCAAGCGAAAGTAGCCGTTACCGTTAATCCAGTGAACGATGCGCCAACGATCAAGGTCGATGCTGTAGAAAGTATCACTGAAGACGCAGTGAGTACCGATACGGTAGTGGCAACATTGGAAGTCGCTGATACCGATACGCCAGAAGAGCAATTAACCGTTTCTTTAGAAAACAACTCAAACGGCTACTTTGCGCTAGTTGGCGATGAAGTCAAACTGACTCAAGCGGGTGTTGACGCGGTTAACAACGACGAACTCAACCTTAAAGACCTAACGATCAGCGCATCAGTATCGGATGGTGTTAATCCAACGGTTAGCGACAGTGATAGTTTGATTGTGAATCGCGTTAACGATGCACCAACAGTCGATAATGTGATTTCAGATCAAGTGTTAGCAGAAGATTTTACGATCTACACGATTGATTTAAACGACGCATTTAAAGACAGCGACTCCGCACTGAACTTCTCAGTGTCCGGCAACAGCAACGTGTTGGTGTCGATTGAAAATGGCATTGCGACCATTAGCCCAACGGCAGACTGGAACGGCTCAGAAGCGTTGACGTTTACTGCCACCGATCCAAGCGGTGAAAGCGTCAGCCAAACGGTGAACTTCACAGTTGCGCCTGTGGCAGACATCGTGGCAGATAAAGCAACGGTCGTGGAAGACACGCCAACCATCATCAAGGTCTTAGGTAACGACACGTTCGAAGGCGACGATAAAGTGGTGTCGCTGGATACCAATAACGGTCCAGCGAACGGCACGGTCTCGGTCAACCCGGATGGCAGCGTCACTTATACACCAAACGACAACTACCAGGGTACAGACAGCTTTACCTACATCGTTACCTCCGGTGGCGTCAGTGAATCCACCACGGTGAACGTCGATGTCACACCAGTGAATGACGCGCCAGTGGCGACCAATGACAACGCCGTTACTGACGAAGACACGCCAGTGACGATTGATGTCCTGCCAAACGACACCGATGTGGATGGCGATAAGCTGTCGATTGAATCGGCTTCCGTACCTGAAACACAAGGTACAGTTGAGATCGTTGATGGCAGACTGGTCTTCACACCGGCTGATAACTTCCATGGTGACGCTGAAATCACTTACACCGTGACCGATGGTGCACTGACTGACCAAGCGACGGTTAACGTCACCGTGAATGCGGTGAACGACACGCCTGTGGTTGAAAGCAGCATTGCAGACCAAACCTTGGCAGAAGACTTTACGCCATACAGCATCGATCTAAATACGGCTTTCAGCGATGTAGATAACGTGGATGGCGATCTGACCTTCAGCGTCTCCGGCAACAGCAACATTCAAGTGGCGATCGTCAATGGGATTGCTACGTTCACTCCAACCGCAGACTGGAACGGCTCAGAAACCCTAACGTTTACGGCCACCGATCCAAGCGGTGAAAGCGTCAGCCAAACGGTGAACTTCACAGTTGCGCCTGTGGCGGACATCGTGGCAGACAACGCGACGGTCGTGGAAGACACGCCAACCATCATTAAGGTCTTAGGTAACGATACGTTTGAAGGCGACGACAAAGTGGTGTCGCTCGATACCAATAACGGTCCAGCGAACGGCACGGTCTCGGTCAACCCGGACGGCAGTGTCACTTACACGCCAAACGACAACTATCACGGGGCAGACAGTTTTACCTACATCGTTACCTCGGGTGGGGTATCGGAGTCCACCACAGTGAACGTCGATGTGACGCCAGTGAATGACGCGCCAGTGGCAAACGATGACGCGGCAACAACACAAGAAGATACCGCTGTTACGATTGATATCTTGCCAAACGATACTGACATCGATGGTGATACATTACGTATTGACTCGGCGTCTGTGCCGAGTGACCAGGGGACAGTTGAGATTGTTGATGGCAAACTGGTGTTCACACCGGCCGAGAACTTCCATGGTGATGCCGAAATCACTTACACCATCACCGATGGTTCGCTGACTGACCAAGCGACGGTCAACGTCACCGTGAATGCGGTGAACGACACGCCTGTGGTTGAAAGTAGCATTGCAGACCAAACCTTGGCGGAAGATTTCACGCCATACAGCATCAATCTGAATACCGCTTTCAGCGATGTGGATAACGCCGATGGTGAGTTAACGTTTAGCGTCTCAGGTAACAGTAATGTCAATGTCTCAATAGAAAATGGCATCGCGACCATTAGCCCAACGGCAGACTGGAACGGCTCAGAAGCGTTAACCTTTACGGCTACTGATCCAAGCGGTGAAAGCGTCAGCCAAACGGTAAACTTTATGGTTGCGCCTGTGGCAGATATTGAATCTGACCGCGCGACGGTTGTGGAAGACACGCCGACCATCATTAACGTCCTAGGTAACGACACGTTTGAAGGCGACGACAAAGTGGTGTCGCTCGATAGCAATAACGGTCCAGCCAACGGCACGGTCTCGGTCAACCCGGACGGCAGCGTCACTTACACGCCAAACGACAACTTCCACGGTGCAGACAGCTTCACGTACATCGTTACCTCCGGTGGGGTATCGGAATTCACCACGGTGAACGTCGATGTGACGCCAGTCAACGATGCGCCAGTGGCAAAAGATGATACCGCTGTCACTGACGAAGACACGCCAGTGACGATTGATGTTCTGCCAAACGACACCGATGTGGATGGCGATAAGCT
>NZ_JADDYH010000014.1:219106-229981 GCF_015163595.1 Vibrio sp. OPT41
GAATGACGCGCCAGTGGCAAAAGATGATACCGCTGTCACTGACGAAGACACGCCAGTGACGATTGATGTTCTGCCAAACGACACCGATGTGGATGGCGATAAGCTGTCTATCCAATCGGCGTCTGTGCCGAGTGAGCAAGGGACAGTCGAGATTGTTGACGGCAAACTGGTCTTCACGCCGGCTGAGAACTTCCATGGTGACGCTGAAATCACTTACACCATCACCGATGGTGCACTGACTGACCAAGCGACGGTCAACGTCACCGTGAATGCGGTGAACGACACGCCTGTGGTTGAGAGCAACATCGCAGACCAAACCTTGGCAGAAGACTTTACGCTATACAGCATCGATCTAAATTCCGCATTCAGTGATGTGGATAACGCCGATGGTGAGTTAACGTTTAGTGTCTCTGGCAACAGCAACATTCAAGTGGCGATCGTCAATGGCATTGCTACGTTCACTCCAACGGCAGACTGGAACGGCTCAGAAGCGCTGACGTTTACGGCTACCGATCCAAGCGGCGAGAGCGTTAGCCAAACGGTGAACTTCACAGTAGCGCCAGTGGCGGATATCGTGGCAGATAAAGCGACGGTTGTGGAAGATACGCCAACCATCATTAAGGTCTTAGATAACGACACGTTCGAAGGCGACGACAAAGTGGTGTCGCTGGATACCAATAACGGTCCAGCTAACGGCACGGTCTCGGTCAACTCGGACGGCAGCGTCACTTACACGCCAAACGACAACTACCACGGGGCAGACAGCTTTACCTACATCGTCACCTCCGGTGGGGTATCGGAGTCCACCACGGTGAACGTCGATGTGACGCCAGTGAACGATGCGCCAGTGGCAAAAGATGATACCGCTGTTACTGATGAAGACACGCCAGTGACGATTGATGTCCTGCCAAACGACACCGATATTGATGGCGATAAGCTGTCGATTGACTCGGCATCTGTGCCGAGTGAGCAAGGGACAGTCGAGATTGTTGACGGCAAACTGGTGTTCACACCGGCTGAGAACTTCAATGGTGACGCCGAAATCACTTACACCGTGACCGATGGTTCACTGACTGACCAAGCGACGGTCAACGTCACCGTGAATGCGGTGAACGACACGCCTGTGGTTGAAAGCAGCATTACAGACCAAACCTTGGCGGAGGACTTTACGCCATACAGCATCGATCTGAATACGGCCTTCAGTGATGTGGATAACGTTGATAGTGAGTTAACGTTTAGCGTCTCAGGCAACAGCAACGTGTTGGTGTCGATTGAAAATGGCATCGCGACCATTAGCCCAACGGCAGACTGGAACGGCTCAGAAGCGTTAACCTTTACGGCTACTGATCCAAGCGGTGAAAGCGTCAGCCAAACGGTGAACTTCACAGTTGCGCCTGTGGCGGACATCGTGGCAGACAACGCGACGGTTGTGGAAGACACGCCGACCATCATTAACGTCCTAGGTAACGACACGTTTGAAGGCAGCGACAAAGTGGTGTCGCTGGATACCAATAACGGTCCAGCCAACGGCACGGTCTCGGTCAACCCGGACGGCAGCGTCACTTACACGCCAAACGACAACTACCACGGTACAGACAGCTTCACGTACATCGTCACGTCGGGTGGGGTATCGGAGTCCACCACGGTGAACGTCGATGTCACGCCAGTCAACGATGCGCCAGTGGCAAAAGATGATACCGCTGTTACTGATGAAGACACGCCAGTGACGATTGATGTCCTGCCAAACGACACCGATATTGATGGCGATAAGCTGTCGATTGACTCGGCATCTGTGCCGAGTGACCAAGGGACAGTCGAGATTGTTGACGGCAAACTGGTCTTCACACCGGCAGAGAACTTCCATGGTGACGCCGAAATCACTTACACCGTGACCGATGGTGCACTGACTGACCAAGCAACGGTCAACGTCACCGTGAATGCGGTGAACGACACGCCTGTGGTTGAAAGCAACATTGCAGACCAAACCTTGGCGGAAGATTTTACGCCATACAGCATCGATCTGAATACGGCCTTCAGTGATGTGGATAACGCCGATGGTGAGTTAACGTTTAGCGTTTCTGGTAATAGCAACATTCAAGTGGCGATCGTCAATGGCATTGCTACGTTCACTCCAACCGCAGACTGGAATGGCTCAGAAACCCTAACCTTTATCGCCACCGATCCAAGCGGTGAAAGCGTTAGCCAAACGGTGAACTTCACGGTTACCCCTGTGGCGGACATCGTGGCAGATAAAGCGACGGTTGTGGAAGATACGCCAACCATCATTAAGGTCTTAGATAACGACACGTTTGAAGGCGACGACAAAGTGGTGTCGCTGGATACCAATAACGGTCCAGCCAACGGCACGGTCTCGGTCAACCCGGACGGCAGCGTCACTTACACGCCAAACGACAACTACCACGGTACAGACAGCTTCACTTACATCGTCACCTCCGGTGGCGTCAGTGAGTCCACCACGGTGAACGTCGATGTGACGCCAGTCAACGATGCGCCAGCGGCAAAAGATGATACCGCTGTTACTGACGAAGATACGCCAGTGACGATTGATGTTCTGCCAAACGATACTGACATCGATGGCGATAAGCTGTCGATTGAATCGGCGTCTGTACCTGAAGCGCAAGGCACAGTTGAGATTGTTGACGGCAAGTTGGTGTTCACGCCAGCTGAGAACTTCCATGGTGACGCTGAAATTACTTACACGATTACTGATGGTGCACTGACTGACCAAGCAACGGTCAACGTCACCGTGAATGCGGTGAACGACACGCCTGTGGTTGAAAGCAGCATCGCAGACCAAACCTTGGCGGAAGACTTTACGCCATACAGCATCGATCTGAATACGGCCTTCAGTGATGTGGATAACGTCGATGGCGATCTGACCTTCAGCGTCTCTGGCAACAGCAACGTGTTGGTGTCGATTGAAAATGGCATCGCGACCATTAGCCCAACGGCAGACTGGAACGGCTCTGAAGCGCTGACCTTTACTGCCACCGATCCAAGCGGTGAAAGCGTTAGCCAAACGGTGAACTTCACAGTGGCGCCAGTGGCGGATATCGTGGCAGATAAAGCGACGGTTGTGGAAGACACACCAACCATCATTAAGGTCTTAGGTAACGACACGTTCGAAGGCAACGACAAAGTGGTGTCGCTGGATACCAATAACGGTCCAGCGAACGGCACGGTCTCGGTCAACCCGGACGGCAGCGTCACTTACACGCCAAACGACAACTACCACGGGGCTGACAGCTTCACCTACATCGTTACGTCAGGTGGGGTGTCAGAGTCCACCACGGTGAACGTCGATGTGACGCCAGTGAATGACAGACCTGACAGTGAGGACTTTACGCATGTTACTGACAAGCCTTTGACGCAAGTTGTATTTGATACTGATACGAAACCTTTAGGTGATGGCGACTCTCAGGATCATATAGCGGATATTGAAGATGACTTAAATGGCAACGATTTGCATGTGCGGATTACTGAACTACCGACCTCAGGAACATTGTTCTTCAGAGATAACAACGGTGAACTGCATGAAATAAAAGAAGTCAGTGACACTCTTTATGAAAAAGATAGCCTTTACTATGAAGCTGATAATGTGGGTTTCTTATTAGGTATCAAGGATCGCCCAGATATACCAAATAGCTCCGAGTCTACAACAGATTTCAATAATTGGGGGCTAAGTGAGGACGGAGGTCCATCACACTCCCGTACTGAGCATTTAGTTAATGGTTCCTCCATCACTATATCTTCTGATAGTGGTGAACTTGCTCAATACAACCGCCAAGTGTCACATATCGGAAACGGTATTGCTGACAATGATGGGCAGGGTATTGAGAAAGGCGAGACAATTACGATCGATTTGTCTAATAACCCTGTGGGCAGCGTAAACCTTGGCTTAGATGGATTAGGTGGATTGTTTGATTACGGTGATGACAACGCTGCGCTTATTACGGTTACGTATTTAGATTCAAATAATATCGAACAGACTCAAACGTTCGAGTTCTTGAAGCCTGAAGGCAACTTCATGCTATTCCAAGAAACAAGCGTTGGTTTTGGGCAAGAACTAGCTCTTCCTGAAGGTTCGGTCATTACTCAGTTAGATTTTTCTACGAAAAATGAAGGGAACTGGGAGTTACGTTATGTAGAAGGTATTCCTGCCGGGGATAGCTTTGGATATGTGGCAGTCGATTCTGAAAGTGGAGTTAGTGATCCATCTACGGTCAATATCGTTAACGAAATACTAGATGGTAATGTTGCGGAAAATGGACCTGTGGTGGAGAGCATTGCAGGTGTTACTGTTGTTGAGGGTGACAATGTCACGTTTTCTGTTTCACTAAATAACGCGACAGATCAGACCGTTAAGTATCAAGTGGATTTCTCTGCAGAGGGTTCTAGTGTGAGCTCTCAAGACATTGATTTGTCGAACGCAACTTTTACTAATGGCGTGAAGTATTTGGGCGGATACCTTATTGTTCCAGTCGGAGTGAATGGCTTTGAGATTACCATTCCAAGTATTGATGATCAGTTGGTTGAATCAACAGAGAGTCTTGTGATTAAAGTCGGAGATGTGTCTGGCGTTGGCTATATTGATGATAATGATGTTCCGCCAGCAGTTCAAAGCAACGAAATTTCCGGATTAGAAGACGAAGCTATTGTTATAACACTAGAACATTTAGGCATCGTTGATAGTAGTATAAGTGTTGAGTTTGACACTTCTGCTCTAAATGGCTCACTGCAAGTGAAAGGTTCTGATGGTTGGGAAGCGGTTTCTGGAAGTGTGCTCGCTTCTGATATCGAAAATGGTCTTGTTCGTTATGTTCCTGCTGAACATGAATCTGGTGCAAATGTTTTCGATAAAGACGGTGTTGGGAACGGCTTGGATACTTACGAGCAGATTCATTTCACTGTTAGTGATGGCAATTCTTCTGCTTCAGGTACGTTGAGTATCGACATAGAGCCTGTCGCGGACCCAATTAAGATTGACCTTACTTTCGGTCCAGTAACGTCTGTACCTGTGACACTAGGCGGAAGCTGGTCTACAGACGAAGAACTTAAAGATCTGCTTGAGGCAAGTAATTTACCAGGGCTTGACTTTGAACATGTGGTGACACAAACGTTTAATAACGGACATGTTGGTAATGACTTAATGCTAAGCGGTGACACTGAATCGCCACTGAGCTTTGTCGGAGATCAACAAGCAGGTGCGAACGTTGATGCTCAAGGCAGTGATATCTTTGTGACTGGAGGAGGTAATGATTCTATCTATGGCGGTATTGGTTCATTAGATGATCAAGCGGAGACGGACACAGTTGTTTACTCTGGCAAGTTGTCTGATTACAACTTCAACTATTACCCTGCATCTGACCACTCAGAGGTCCCGTATTGGATTGTCGAAGATAGCCGATTTATTGATACAAAAGATGTTGTTTCGAGCACTCATAAAGAGTCGGGTGACCACCTTTATGAAATTGAACAACTTATCTTCCAAGATGCCATTATCAAGCTAAATAACAACACAGGAGAGTATGTTGTACTTACAGAGCAGCAAGTCTCTTTTGAGCTGAACCTTGATCTTATCGATGTGGATGGCAGTGAGTCATTCATTAACGATAGCGTCACCTTAACGGGAATTCCTTCAGGGCTAACATTAGAGGTGAATGGCAAAACGGTTGCTGAAAACAGCGATGGTTCTTACACGGTTGACCTTTCAAGTGAACCAAATCAAACCAGTCATCAACTAAGCGGTACGATTACTGTACCAGCCGATTACAATGGTTCGTTAGATTTTGATGTAACAGCGACGGCAGGAAGTGTTGAAGTTAATAACAATACTCAAATGGGGACGGACACGGCTTCTGTTTCAGTTCGAGATTATGATTTTGTTTCCGGTACGCATGGTGATAACAAGATAGCTGGATCTGATAGCAATGATGTGATTGTTGGCGATGTTCAAGGATTACAGATTGTCGAGGGGCAGGACTACAACATTGCTTTTATGCTCGATACATCAGGCAGCATGGGTTACGACGTTGGTCTAGCGTTAGGTGAGCTAAAAACAGTGCTGAATACTCTTACCGAAAGTGCTAGTGGCCCTCATTCGGGCAAAGTGAACGTTTTATTGACCACATTTGCTACTGGGAGCTCTCAGGTACTTGAATTAGATTTGAGTGCTGACAACGCAACATCGCAAATAGAGTCTACATTGGATGCAATTTTACAAATCGGTGATGGTAATACAAATTATGAAGCCGGGTTCCAATCTGCACTAGACTGGTTTGCTAATGCCGATAGTGGCGCAACAAACCTAAGTTATTTCATATCTGATGGTCAACCAAACCAAGCTACGGATAACAATACGAGTTGGTTTAGTGGTTGGGAGGGTGTCGTACTTGGCGTGTCAGAACAAAAGTTAGTGACGCTAGCGGATGTTTTGCCAAGTGATTACAGGTTTGGTGATACAGTCACATACAACAATAAAACAATCATAGATTTTCGCGGGGCGGTGTATTCGCTCTCTACTGGTGAACAGGTGGGGAGAATGCTTAACTCATATGTCTATGATGATTATGGAAATAATGTTCTATCTCAAGCGAATAACGCATATCAAGCATTGGCTGAATTTAGTGAGGTTCGTTCGATAGGTCTTGGTCGCTACTTAGATGAAGATTCGTTAGAAAACTTCGACTCTGATGGTGTAGTAAGGGCTAACATAGATGTAAACCAACTAGCAGAAGTGATCCTTGGTAAGGAAGTTTCATTGATGCAAGGCAAAGATGAGATTAACAGCCTTGATGGAAATGACATTATTTTTGGTGATGCCATGCGTTTCGACGTCGATGGTGAGCAAGGAGTTTCCGCGCTACAAAACTACGTAGCATCTCAACTAGGTAAGGATGTTTCGTTAGTTACGAAAGAAGAAGTTCATCACTACATTACTGAAAACCAAGCAGAATTTGAACAGTCTCGTTATTACGACCAAGCAGACACCATCTCTGGTGGTTCAGGTGATGATATTTTGTTTGGACAAGGTGGTGACGACAAGCTGTTCGGTGGTGCAGACAATGATATTTTAATTGGTGGTTTCGGCAATGATATTTTGACAGGGGGGGACGGTGAAGACATCTTTAAATGGATTGATGTGTCCAATGAACGCGACACTGTCACTGACTTCAATAAAAATGAAGACGCTCTAGACTTCTCAGATCTGTTTGACGACTTATCTAAAGATGAAATTGGAGAGCTTCTTAATGATCTTCAATCAGGTGATCATACTGGTGATGTCGGAGAGTATCATGTAGAAGTGGCACCAGACGGGGGATCTGAGGCAAACCTGAGTATTACAAAAGGGAGCTCGACATTGGACATCCATTTTGACGGTGCAAGTGTTGATGATGTGACTCAAAGCTTAATTGCGAGTTTAGAAGCTCAGTACAAAGACATGTAGTAGCGCTAAACTGTAGTCAAATTTAAAATCAAAAAGGTCTAGCAATTTGCTAGACCTTTTATTTTTACGGTCTGTTTATTGTTGTGCTAGCTTTTTGGAAGTGTTGTGAAAACGGTCCATTCTTTCTTCACTTCACCCTTGTGGCCAATCACTGTTGCGGTTACTCGACGGTTCAATGCGTGACTAACTTGGTCTGTACCTTGTGTCGCAAGTACTGTGTCTCCATAGCCGACAATGGTAACTCTATCTCCACTAATGCCGTTCTTCATGAGCTCTTTTCTAACGTTTTCAGCGCGGCGCTTAGATAAGTCAAGATTATGTTCTGCAGTACCAGTGCGACTAGCATAACCTTGAATCTCTATAGACGTGTTCGGGTACTCTTTCAAAAAGTCGGATAGTTCAAGAATTTGTTGCGTAAAGATAGGGTTGATCACATCGGAATCGTTCGCAAATAGTACTCGAATTTGCATTTCTTGTGAGGAGTCAACGTACGAACCGCAACCGTCGTTGTCTATTTCGGCACCCAAAGGTGTACCCGGGCACAAATCTCGCTCGTTAATGACTCCGTCAGAGTCATCATCTATATGATCAGCCCACTGATCGGCAATTGGGGTATCTATGTAATCATATTCATCACCACGATCTGATGAACTGCATGCGGAGAGCATTAATGAGAGTGTAATAAAAGCTATGTGTTTCATAATTAATACTCCACTTCTTCTAGCCATTCTTTAGGCATTTCAACCCTTAATGCACTCAACAGTTGCCCAGTTGCGTTCATCACTCGATATTTGGCGTACTGCTCTGCGTATTTAGAATCTAAGTAGTCTTTACGCGCCTCAAAGAGCTCGTTTTCAGTGTTCAATAGATCAAGCAGTGTTCGTTTACCGATGCGATATTGCTTCTCGTAAGCAATTACGGTTTCAGACGCAGAGTCTACATGATCTGATAGAAACTCTTTTTGTTGTAATGTTAAATCAAGCGCACTCCAAGAAAGCCTTAACCCTTCTTCAACATTGCGATAGGCACCTTCACGCAAGTCTTTTGCTTTATTTAGCTGGTAGGCAAAGTTTTCTGAGTTCGCTGCATCACTGCCACCATTGAATAGGTTGTAGCGTAGACGCAGCATGGCAAGTGTCTCATCACTTCGACCTTTTAAACCATCAGCGTCGTCACGCCATGTTTGCGAAGCTTCAATTGAAATGGTTGGGTAATTAACACCTTTAGACTGTTTGTATTGAAACTTAGCCGAGTCTACGTCTGCGAGCGCCACTTGAATAACGGGATGAAGTTCAAATGCCAAGCCTACCGCTTCATCAACCGTGTACGGGATAAAGTTTTGGTCCGCTCTCGGAAAGATTAACCCTTGTGGTGTTTGACCGACTAAACGAGTGAACATCGTGTGAGAGTCATACAGGTTATTTTGAGCAGCAGCTAAGTTTCCGTGTGCTTTTGCCAAACGTGCTTCTACCTGCGTCAAGTCAGCAGTAGAGCCGATACCCGAGTTGACTCGTTTTTTAATGTCATCGTAAATATCTTTATGAACAGCAAGGTTGTTTTCTGAAAGCTTTAGGACTTCATACGCTTTAACAGCGTCCAAGTACACTTTAGTCACTTCAAGTGCCTTATCTGAAGCATCTGCTAAGAGTTGAAATCTAACAGATTCAGCATCAGCTGCGGTTCGATCAATATCATTTAATGTAGCGCTACCATCCCATATTAGTTGGGTCAGTGTCACTGAAGCTTCCTTTCGAGTGTAATCCGTGTCTCCTCGACCAACTTCATCTGACGGGTCTAATCCTTCATATCCAATTCCAGCATCTAGATCAACAGAGGGGAGGTAAGCACCTGATGAAGCTTCATTTATGTACTTCTGGCTCATAAACTCGTTAAATGCACTCTTAATATCGGGGTTATTTTGTAGCGTCTGTGCAACCGCTTGCTCTAGAGTTTGACCGAAAACTGGTGAAGACACTATTAAGCAACAGCAGGCTATATGTACTCGATTCCATCTCACGTTAGTTCTCCTAAAATCATGTCGCTCTTATTCTGTTTCATATTTGAGACGAGAAGTTACAAACAATGAATTTTCTTAGTGCGTATTATCAACTTGTTGATGTTTAAATGTTTAATTCAATAAAAAACAACAATCTTACTCTCTAAACTCTAGCATACGAGGCAAAGCTTGCTTGGTAAGTGGTCGATTTTTTCGTAGAAAACCTTTTTATCTTAAGAGCATAGCGGAAACTGGTTTAAATGAAGGCAAATTCTTCGGTTATTTTCCTTATTACTCTCAAAAAACTAAATCCTCTTGGAATAAAACGAAAAATTCATATTTTGTCTAAACTATAGACGTGTTTAGTGCAGTAACAAGCCTTTAATTAAACTAATACAAGGATGAAGAGCATGGATCGAGTAGCGTTAAGTTCATTGATGAGCAATGTCGTGGTTATAGGGCTTGATGGGAACCTGAGAAGTCTTGAAAGTGGTCAGCTACCTCAGCCTGGTGAATTAATTATTGAGGAAGTTTCTGATACATCAGAATTAATTGTACAACAGGTAACACCGCAAGGTAGTTCAATTAACGTTACTGATGATGTCACTGCGCTAATCGAGGCTATCGCTAGTGGAGAAGACCCTACTGCTCTTGGTGAGGATTTTGAGCCAGCTGCAGGTGAGGAAAGTGGTTCTAGCCCCCAAAATACTGGTGCAATAGATCGTACTGGCGCTGAATTGTTGGCTAGTACGAATTTTGAGACCGTCGGTATTGATGGAATCGGACTATCTACAACTCAAGCACTATCTTTGTTGGATCTTTTCAGAGTAATTAATGGCCCTGTACCACCGACTATCTTAGTTCAAGAAATATCTAGTCCGACTATCAACGAAGGTGACCAAGTTGTATTCGATATTACTCTAAGTCAAACAACTGAAGACAACACTGATGTCATTCTTTCTCTCCTTGATGGAACCGCAACAGGCGGCTCAGCTGACGAGAACGGGAGTGACTACGTCAATGAGCGTGTCCTCATAACATTTTCTGATGGTACAACAGAAGAAGTTTCAGTCGGTGAAAGCGGAACCTTTACCATTTCGATCCCACCGGGTGAAAGTGACTTTACGGTCTCTATAGACTCTATTGACGACTCTGTATTTGAAGGCCCAGAAACGTTTACGCTCTCTGGCACGACAGAAGAACAAAGCACACCTGTTACTGGGACTGCCACTATTTTAGATGATGGTAGTGGACCTGGCTCAAATCCTGATGATGATCGCCCAGCGGTAACGATGAGTGATGCAGGTACGGTTAATGAGGGTGAGACAGCGAACTTCAAAGTGACGCTGTCGAATGCCTCCGAGTCCACTGTTCAAGTCGAGCTAGGCCTGAACTTAGGTGACACCGAAGT
>NZ_JADDYH010000014.1:229991-230765 GCF_015163595.1 Vibrio sp. OPT41
CACGGTGACTGGCATTGGCGCAGTGCAAGGCAGCGATACAGGTACGGCGACGATTGTGGATGACGGCAGTGGCCCGGGTCCCGATCCGGATGATGATCGTCCAAGCGTGACTATTACGGATGCTGGCACCATCAATGAGGGGGATACGGCGAACTTCAAAGTCACTTTATCGAACGCGTCTGAAGCGGAAACGCAAGTGGAGCTGGGTCTTAATCTCGGCGATACCGAAGCCGGTGACTTAGGTACCTTGGAATACAACACCGGAAGCGGTTGGGTTGCAGTACCAAACGATGGTGTGGTGACCGTGCCAGCGGGGCAAACTGAGTTTGATGTGCGCATTGCTTCTATTGATGATGCTGTTTATGAAGGTCCAGAAGATTTCAGTGTGACGGTGACTGGCATTGGCGCAGTGCAAGGCAGCGATACCGGTACGGCAACGATTGTGGATGACGGCAGTGGTCCGGGCCCTGATCCGGATGATGACCGTCCAAGCGTGACTATTTCAGACGCTGGTACTATTAATGAGGGAGAGGCAGCGAACTTCAAAGTCAACTTATCGAACGCCTCTGAAGCGGAAACGCAAGTGGAGTTGGGTCTTAATCTCGGCGATACCGAAGTTGGAGATTTAGGCACCCTAGAATACAACACAGGCTCCGGTTGGGTTGCAGTGCCAAACGATGGTGTAGTAACGGTGCCAGCGGGGCAAACTGAGTTTGATGTGCGTATCGCTTCCATTGATGACGCCGTTTATGAAGGTCCTGAAGATTTCAGTGT
>NZ_JADDYH010000014.1:230775-231096 GCF_015163595.1 Vibrio sp. OPT41
AGTAACGGTGCCAGCGGGGCAAACTGAGTTTGATGTGCGTATCGCTTCCATTGATGACGCCGTTTATGAAGGTCCTGAAGATTTCAGTGTGACAGTGACTGGCATTGGTGCAGTGCAAGGCAGCGATACGGGGACGGCGACGATCGTGGACGACGGCAGTGGTCCGGGCCCTGATCCGGATGATGACCGTCCAAGCGTGACTATCTCAGATGCTGGCACCATCAATGAGGGTGAGACAGCGAACTTCAAAGTGACGCTGTCGAATGCCTCCGAGTCCACTGTTCAAGTCGAGCTAGGCCTGAACTTAGGTGACACCGAAGT
>NZ_JADDYH010000014.1:231187-231946 GCF_015163595.1 Vibrio sp. OPT41
GGGAAGTGGTTGGGTTGCAGTGCCAAACGATGGCGTAGTAACGGTGCCAGCAGGGCAAACTGAGTTTGATGTGCGCATCGCTTCTGTTGATGACGCCGTTTACGAAGGCCCTGAAGATTTCAGTGTGACAGTAACCGGCATTGGCGCAGTGCAAGGCAGCGATACGGGAACGGCAACGATAGTGGACGACGGCACGGGTCCAGGCTCTGATCCGGATGATGACCGTCCAAGCGTGACAATTACCGATGCTGGCAACATTAATGAGGGTGACACAGCGAACTTCAAAGTGACGCTATCGAACGCGTCTGAAGCGGAAACGCAAGTGGAGTTGGGTCTTAATCTCGGCGATACCGAAGTTGGAGATTTAGGCACCCTAGAATACAACACAGGCTCCGGTTGGGTTGCAGTGCCAAACGATGGCGTAGTAACGGTGCCAGCAGGGCAAACTGAGTTTGATGTGCGCATTGCTTCCATTGATGACGCTGTTTATGAAGGCCCTGAAGATTTCAGTGTGACGGTGACTGGCATTGGGGCGGTGCAAGGCAGCGATACGGGTACGGCAACGATAGTGGATGATGGTACGGGTCCGGGTCCCGATCCGGATGATGACCGTCCAAGCGTGACTATTACCGATGCTGGCACCATTAATGAGGGTGATACGGCGAACTTCAAAGTGACGCTATCGAACGCGTCTGAAGCGGAAACGCAAGTAGAGTTGGGTCTTAATCTCGGCGATACCGAAGTCGGTGACTTAGGCAC
>NZ_JADDYH010000014.1:231956-318217 GCF_015163595.1 Vibrio sp. OPT41
CCCCGATCCGGATGATGATCGTCCAAGCGTGACTATTTCAGACGCTGGCACCATCAATGAGGGTGACACAGCGAACTTCAAAGTGACGCTATCGAACGCGTCTGAAGCGGAAACGCAAGTAGAGTTGGGTCTTAATCTCGGCGATACCGAAGTCGGTGACTTAGGCACCTTAGAATACAACACAGGCTCCGGTTGGGTTGCAGTGCCAAACGATGGCGTGGTAACGGTGCCAGCGGGGCAAACTGAGTTTGATGTGCGTATTGCTTCCATTGATGACGCCGTTTATGAAGGTCCTGAAGATTTCAGTGTGACAGTGACTGGCATTGGTGCAGTGCAAGGCAGCGATACGGGGACAGCAACGATAGTGGATGACGGCAGTGGTCCGGGCCCTGATCCGGATGATGACCGTCCAAGCGTGACTATCTCAGACGCTGGCACCATCAATGAGGGGGATACAGCCAACTTCAAAGTGACGTTGTCGAACGCCTCTGAGTCCGCTGTTCAAGTCGAGCTAGGCCTGAACTTAGGTGACACCGAAGTTGGAGACTTAGGCACCTTAGAATACAACACAGGCTCCGGTTGGGTTGCAGTGCCAAACGATGGCGTGGTAACGGTGCCAGCAGGGCAAACTGAGTTTGATGTGCGCATCGCTTCCATTGATGACGCCGTTTATGAAGGCCCAGAAGATTTCAGTGTCACGGTGACCGGCATTGGCGCAGTACAAGGCAGCGATACCGGTACGGCAACGATTATTGATAATGATGCTCCTCCTTCTATTTCAAATGTTGTGAATGCAGTTGTTTCGGAAGAAGGTTTAGCTAATGGTATCCCTGATAATACAGGATCACCTTCAGACACCACTAACTCCGCAAGTTTCTCAGGAACATTCACAGTTGCCGATCCAGACACGGCGAATGTTTCAGTGGTATTGGCAGGCCCTAACAACCTAACATCAGGAGGGGAGCCTATATCGTGGACGTGGGACAACAGTACTCAAACGCTGACTGCGAAAACTGCTCACCTGAGCGTTGTTGCTACTGTTGTGCTGAGCGAGCCTTCAGCTTCAGGTCAAGGCTCTTGGGACTATACTATTACTCTGTTTGAGCCACTTGATCATCCTGTTAATGATGTGGAAGACATCATCAACTTTGATTTACAGATTTCTGTAAGTGATGGACAAACAACAACATCTCAAAGCTTAAATGTGGCCGTTGAAGATGATTGCCCATACGTGCCTGTTGTTGTTCAACCCGTCGATGTGTCGCTTACTGGTGCACCTAACGTTCTGACAGGGCGCATAGATTTTGCAGGAAGTGAGGCAGACGCAACCAGTCGAACATTTGGGGATGTTGTTGTGACTGCAAACGGTTTTGTGTCTGACGAATCTGTGATGCTGGGAACAGCTGAAATCAATCAATCATCAGAAGGGATTGGCGTTAAAAGTTCTGGTAACAACGGCTTCCAATTAGAAAACGAAGTCGATTATCGATTCGCGGGTAATGAGGGTGTATCAGAGCAGTTAATCATAGACTTAGGCAATAAAGTTGCTTACGGAGCAGAAATAGAATTTGAGAAAATGTTTGGTGGTGAACTTGAGAAAGGAATCGCATCTTTTTATAGAGATGGTGTATTAATTGCTCAGCAATCGTTCAGCTCTGACGCAAGCAGTGGTGATTACGCGGCAAATTTCAATGTTCAACAGGGAGGCTTTGATAAAATCATCCTCGAGGCGACCAGTAATGGCAATGGCCCGGATACTGAAGACAACAGTGACTTTACCGTTAAATCAATAACCTTTACAGGTGCGTACTCTGGCGTGCCAATTGCTAGTGCGGATGGGAACCTCGGTGCTGTATATGGAGCTGATGGCCCTGGTTCTATAGTCTTAAATGGAGGTGAGGCTGGTTTAGAGACTCTAGATGGTAAAGACGTGTTGATATACGTCGATCCACAAAACTCTAATAGACTGATTGCAGAGGCTGATGGAGAGCTTGCATTCGAAGTTCAACTTACACCTAGCACTGGAAAATGGGAGTTCTTCCAATACTTACCTTTGACCTCACCTTATGGCGATGGGGATATCGATTTTAACTACACGATTACTGATAATGATGGAGACAGTAAAACGGGGTACTTTTCTGTCAACCCTTACGCCCCACCAATCGTAGAAGGTGTAACTCTAAACGTTTCTGAGGAAGGCTTAAGCAACGCCATTGCTGATGACTCTGCTCTAAACGGCTTTGATGACACAACTGACTCGAGTACTGATGTAGAACAATTGACGCTGGGTCAAACCGTTGATTCTGTTACGCTCAGTGAACCATCTACAGCTCTTACTAGTAACGGTATCTCTGTAACGTGGACGTTATCAAATAACGACCAAATGCTTATCGGTTCAGCGAACGGTGAAGAGGTTATCAAAATATCAGTCAATGATACTGGAGTGGTATCTACGGAGCTTCTTGGTCCGATTGATCACTCCAACCCATCTGGAGAAGACACCTTAAATATTGAGGTGCCTGTGCTTGTCTCGAATGCTCGTGGTCTTACTAACTCCACAACGGTCAACGTTATTGTGGAAGATGACTCACCAGATTCTGCATCTATTATTCACGATGTAGTTGCAGAAACTAAAGAAAGTGCCAACGTTCAGCTCATAATGGATGTCTCGGGTTCTATGCGAACGGATAATCGCTTGCAGATAATGAAAGATTCGGCAACTCAGTTATTGAATCAATATGAGTCTATCGGTCAAACGCGAGTTCAAATTATTACTTATAGCAGTACAGCATCCACTTACGCTATAGGTGCTGCGACGTGGCTGACGGTCGAGGAGGCCAAAGCGTATATTGAGACGCTAACTGCGGGTGGCGCGACTAACTATAACAACGCGCTAAATGAAGCAAAACAGTCATGGGATGATGTAGGTAAGTTAACCAGTGCGTCGAATGTTAGTTACTTCTTGTCAGATGGTCAGCCAAACCCTGCGTCATCATTTATAAACGACGCTCGCGAGCAGAGTTGGATTGATCACCTAACCGATCCTGATAATCAGATAACAGCCCTAGCGTATGGTATGGGCGTTAATCTTATGCCGGAGCAATTAGATCGCGTAGCATATGATGGCTTTTTGAATCAAGACCTTGATGGTGTTGTGGTTCCTGACGTAACTCAATTACCTCCAGTTATGTTGCAGTCAGTGATTCAACCTGTTGGGGGGAACTTGATGTATACCACTTCTCCAGATACAGGTATTGGTGCAGATGGTGGTTATATTAGCGAAATAGAACATGACGGTGTCACTTATTCGTTTGATGGTACAGACCTAATAGTTACTGACAATAACGATGGTATTTCGCATGCATTTGACGACACAACGATGCAGCTTACTATCTATATCGACAGCAAACATACTCTGGAAATCGACCTAAACGATGGTACGTATGCATTTTATGGTGCGGTGGGTGATACAGTTGAAACGTTAGACTTCGATTATGTATTGACGGATAACGATGGCGATCAAAGTGAGAATACCCTGCAATTCATTATTGATGAAAACGGAGGAGTAAATGCTTCAAGTAATGGCTCTGCAAATATTATTGAAGCTGAAGTAGATGTAAGTCATGACATCTTGATCGGTAATGATAACGAGGCAGATGTCTTTAAATGGGTCAACGACTCCTTGGATACAGGAACAGATCTAATTAGAGGTTTTGAGAGAGATTTGGACACCTTAGATCTGAGTGAAGTAGTTGAAGATGCAGGGCACAATACGATAGAAGAACTTCTTAATAGTATTGACTTGAACATTGATGGCGATGACTTATCTCTAGAAATAACCCATAACGATGGAAACTCAATTCAAACTATCGTAATAGAAAACGGGGCGACAGAGTTTAGTGATTTAATCGTGGGAAATGCGGACTTTGAGAGAGATGTGTTATCCGCACTAACTAAGGTTAACTTAGAGCCATAATGAAAAGGGCCAGTAGGCCCTTTTCTTCTGCTTTGTCTTACTTATTCGTAGCCTAAAGCACTTTACATGCAAAACCTTTTAAGTAGAAGCCTTCTGGATATGCTGTATCGGTTGGGTGGTCAGCGGCTTGCTCAAAACGCTCCACAAACTTTACTTGGCGGTTAGCGTCTACGGCTGCATCAGCGATGATTTTCTGGAACAGAACTTGATCCATCAAGCCAGAGCACGAGTAGGTCAGTAGCGTGCCGCCCGGTTTTAGAATTTGCATTGCTAGCATGTTGATGTCTTTGTAACCACGACATGCGCCGTTTAGTTGTGCTTTGCTCTCTGCGAACTTCGGTGGGTCCATGATCACAACATCGAACTGAGTTCCTTGATCACGATACTCACGAAGCAGCTTAAACACGTCTGCATTTAGGAAGACGGCACGCTTCTTCGAAATATCAAACTCGTTTAGTTCTGCGTTGAATTTTGCGGTATCTAAAGCAGGTTGTGACACGTCAGCGTTAATCACACGCTTTGCATCACCTTTTAGAGCGTAAAGTCCGAAGCCACCAGTGTAAGAGAAGCAGTTAAGAACTTCTTTGCCTTTCATATATTTCATCGCTTGCTGGCGACTATCACGTTGATCTAGGTAGAAACCTGTTTTGTGTCCGCCAACGATATCTACACTAATCTTTACGCCGTTTTCTTCGATGACGACAGATTTTGGAGGCACTTCACCGTGCAATACGCCAGTGGTCTCTTTCAAACCTTCTTTCTTACGAACGGCCACGTCAGAGCGCTCGTACACATTACAATCAGGGAAGCACTCAACCAGAGCGTCAACAATAGCCTGCTTATTGTGTTCTGCGCCAGCACTGAGAAGTTGGCACACAAAGAAATTTTGGTAACGGTCGATCGTAACGCCAGGTAAGCTGTCAGACTCTGCTGCGATAAGGCGATAACCCGTAAGGCCATCACGTTCGATAATGTCTTCACGAAGAAGTTGTGCGTCTTTAAGTCGTTTAACGAAAAACGCGGTGTCGATTTCTTCTTTCTCAAAACTCCAAATACGAGCACGAATTTGTGAAGCTGGCGAATATGCCGCCTTAGCTAGCCATTTACCGTCGTGAGTGAATACATCAACCGTTTCGCCAAGAGCAGGTTCGCCCTCAACTTTGTTGATGCCTCGAGAGAAGATCCAAGGGTGCTTGCGCTTGACCGATTTCTCACGACCTTTAACCAAATAGATAGCAGCTGTCATTTCATTAGCTCTTGTTGAATTTTGAAAGGGGCGTATTGTCCGGGATGTAAATGGTAAAAGCAATATCCCTCGGCAATCCAGTACATTGTAGTGACTTTTAAATACAAAAAAGGTCACTAAAGTGACCCTTTTATTGAATTTGCTGTAATAGATTCCGTTGCTATGCTTTAAGTCCAGTAAGTAGTGCTTCCATTGTGTCGCTTTGCTTACGCAGTTGATCAACGTTTTGTGAAGTCGTGCTTATCATATTGCACACGTTATCTGCTTGAACTCGAATTTCTTCAACGCTTGAGGCGATATTGTCCGCGACTACACCTTGCTCTTCAGCTGCTGTTGCAATTTGAATGCTACTGTCGGAGATAGTTTGATTTTTATCTGCCAAAGAGCCGATTTCGTGATTCACTTCCGTCATGAGGTTATGTCCCTCATTTGCATTATTAACTGTCACTTCCATCAGCTTAGTAAGCGACTGGCTGTTACGCTGTAATGATTCAATCATCGTTTGGATTTCAACTGTCGCTTGCTGAGTGCGTCCCGCAAGAGCGCGAACCTCATCCGCAACGACCGCAAATCCACGACCTTGTTCTCCAGCACGTGCAGCTTCAATAGCCGCGTTCAGAGCAAGTAGGTTGGTTTGCTCGGAGATCCCATTGATGGTTGTCACGACTTCATCAATTTGTGCTGCATTGGCATCTAACTCGGCAACGGCTTGAGACGCAGATTGAATCTCATTAGAAAGGTTCGAAATCGAGTGAAGCGTATTCTCAACTTTCACTTGTCCAGACTGAGCCACGTTACGTGCATCATCGGTTTGCGTGCTTGAATCGTGAGCTAGTGTCGCGACTTCTCGAATCGTTGATGCCATCTGTTCAGTTGCACTCGCAAGAGAGTTGAGGTGTTCCTGCTGAGTCGCTGAAATATCTGAACTGTGATGAATCGATTGATTCAGGTCTGAGCTAATTTGTTGCATTAACGCCACAGACTCTTGAATCGACAGCACCATTTGTTGCTCTCGTTCTGCAACTTTGTCTATCGTAATAGCAATTTCACTAAACTCGTCGCGAACAGGGAAGAAGTTCATTCTCGCAGTTAAGTCGCCACCAGCAAGGGTGTTTAATGCTTTGTTCATCGTGAACATCGCGCCGCCAATAAACGTCATGATGTAGTAAACGCCAAGAGCGAGAATAAACAAGCTCACACAGATGATGCTCACTTGAGTCGTTGATAGGGCAGTCCATAAAGAAAGTTCATGGTTTGCAACCAAGCTGTACGCACCATTTAAAACTGACACGGATTGCGGCCCTGAGCCAATAGAAACGGTTTCTGAACCCGCTATGAGGCTTGCTACTTGAGATTGAGAAAGGTTGCCTGCCTCTATCAGACCTTTCATAAGCATGAGCTCTTCTTGGTACATACTTGAGAGCAGTGTATTAGCCGCGCTATTAAGGACGAGAGTGAGAATGACTAAAGCAAGAAGAGGGAGAACGAAGAGCAAATAGAACTTTTCTTGAATCTTTAAGTGAATGAGATACTTATCAATCCAGCGGAATGGAATTTCTTTCATAATTATAATAACCGTGCAAAAACCCACTATCCTTAGTGGGGTGAATAGACGAAAAGAATATATCACTCAGTAAAAAGAAGCGGTACAAAGATGAACGTAAAGTGTGAGAGATTTATAGTAAAAGGTCATGTTCAAGGCGTGGGCTTTCGTTACCATACTTCCCATCAAGGATTGAAGCTAGGGTTAACAGGTTATGCGAAGAACCTAAACAATGGTGATGTTGAAGTGATGGCGTGTGGAACAGACGCGCAAATAGTTGCGTTTTCGGAATGGTTACAAGAAGGACCGCGAACGGCAACAGTAGAGCATGTGATGCAGGAACCTGCGTCGTATAAGCCGTTACGCGGTTTTAAAATTTTATGAATTTACAAGCATTTAGCTGGCTTTGGTAGGCCGGCTAATTTGGTTGCTTGTTTGGCTGGCCCCTTTTTAAACAGCTTGAATAGATACTTACTGTTACCTTTTTCTGGGCCGTGCGCTTTTTCCATCGCTTTCACAAGCATACGCACTGCAGGGGAGGTATTAAACTCTTCATAAAAGTCTCGCACAAAATGCACAACTTCCAAATGAGCATCCGTAAGCTCGATGTCTTCTTCTTTTGCTAAAAGCTCAATCATACCTTCTTCCCATTGAGTATGATCCAATAAGTAGCCTTGAGCATCCGTTTCAATTTCTTTGCCGTTGTAAACGAACATAACGTTTTATCCGTTAAGTAAACATGGATGTTTATAGATTAGCGACAGCCGAGAATGTTCTCAACAAAAGAATCTCGAAGTCGTATCGAGCGAATCAAAAGCGTACAAAGTAGTGGCCTATAACTGAATACTCTTAAATTATATTTTAAGCATAAGTTTGTTTTTTTATTCGTGTTGTTAGAAAATTTTCGGGGTTGATATCGGTGGTTTTGCATTGTTATGCAATTCGCTTGGTGTGATTGATTTGTCAGTTATATTTATTGTTTTAGATAAGTCGATCACAACGAATATAAACTAGTTTTAAATCAAAAGAATAAATTGAAAAAAATCGTTATGTTCACCCATGCTTAACAACAACACGGAGCAATTCAGGAGTGTATGGAGTGGTCGAATCTTTTCGTTTCCATTGGATGGGCGGTACTGCAAGCATGCTTTAGCATTTTCTCTTTTCTATGTCTGACGGGATTTGTAAAACATAATCCTATAAAACCGAAGTATGCTTGGTTGCAGTACATCTATGGGCCGTTACTTTTTTTGACTTGGGGAGTCATGTTAGTGACACCGATTATGTCGGCCTACATATTTTTTAGCGTAGCTGGTAAATCAGTAGTCTGGTTGCCCGCGCTCAAGATGTTCGGTTATTGGTGGGTTGCGTTTGGAGTATTTTGCTTTTTGTCATCAGTCGATGAGCGATTGCGAAGTCGCGGTTTGAATTAAGACAAGTTATACCTTGAAATCAGTTTACAAACTGAGAGAGGTGATTATAAAGCGCTCATACAAGCGATATAGCGATTGTTTGAGAATTAATAGCTTAAACGTTGTGTTTGTTTTCATAGACCGATATTCTCATTGGATTAATGAAAGCCTGTATTCAGGTTAGAAACAACAATGATGACAAGGAGTTAGTCATGTCGAAACAACGTTACATTGAGATTAATGACAATGTAAAATCCACTTGGTCCATCGAGCGTATTTGGCAACTTGCAGAATCCTTACCTGTAGAAGAAATTTCGATTGATGATATCAAAGGCCCAAATGAAGTGACTTGGTTTAGTCATGAAGGGCCACAGCCAACCTGCCGTGAAATTGCAAAACATTGCCAACGAATCAACAATGCTGATTTGTCGTATCCGGTAATCTTAACCAGTGACTATCGTGTTTTTGACGGTATGCACCGAATCGCCAAGCAAATCATGTTAGGAGAGGAAACGATCAAAGTGAGACGCTTTAGAGAAAATCCAGAAGCTGACGAAGTTATAGAGTTGTCAGTAGAGCAGGCGTAATACACTGAATTGCACACAAAGAAAAAGCCCGAAGGAATTACCTTCGGGCTTTTTTATTCTACTTAACGAGAAACGATTAATCGTCGTTCATGATGCCTAGAATGCTTAGCAGACTAGTGAACAAGTTAAGGATGTTTAGGTACATCGAAATTGTTGCACTGATGTAGTTTGTCTCTTCACCACGAACGATACGACTTGTATCGAATAGGATGAAACCAGAGAACACGAGTGCAGAAACACTGCTGATTACTAGGTGAGCCATTGTTGAACCAACGAAGATGTTAATCAGCGCTGCAACGATCACAATGATCAAACCTGCCATCAGGAAGTTGCGCATGAAAGAGAAATCTTTCTTGCTTGAAATGGTGTAAGCCGATAGGCCAAGGAACACCATACCAGTCAAACCTAGAGCTTGAGCAATGATAGTAGGACCGTTTGGAATTGATGCGTAGTAGTTAAGCATTGGACCTAAAGCACCACCCATTAGAGTCGTGAAAACGAATGTCCAAACGATACCAGATGATGAGTTGATTGCCTTTGGCATAACAAAGAACAAAATACCAATCGCTGCAACCTGCATCACAATTGCCATGATTGGTGAAATTTGCATTGCCATAGTCGCGACTGCTGCGATAGCACTGGTCATCAGTGTCATCGACAGTAGGAAGTAAGTGTTTTTCAGTACTTTGTTAGTTTCTAGTGTATTAGGAACACTTGTTGAACGAGTAAACATTGGACTGTTCATAATTATCCTCAATAAGGGAGTTTACTATTGGTACATTTATGGGGCTGAAAGTTCAAAAAATCAAGCCCTTTTCATGCATATCCTAGATAAAATGATAATGGAAATAAGATGTTATGTATTTGGCAACTTGTAACACAATATTACTGCCTAGCATAGCTATGTTGATTCTCACACAGATTTTTGAATTTAGTAACAAAAGCACTGGCTTCATAGAAACCAGTGCTTTTTTATGTCGATTCGGCTAAATCTTAGTGGTGTAAGATTTGCGCTAGGAAGTTTTGGGTCCTATCCGATTGAGGATTCTCAAAGAAATCGACCGGGTTGTTTTCTTCGATGATCTCTCCTGCGTCCATGAATATCACGCGATCGGCAACCTCTTTAGCAAAGCCCATTTCATGTGTCACACAAAGCATAGTCATGCCTTCCTCGGCGAGTTCGACCATTACATCCAGTACTTCGCGAACCATTTCCGGGTCGAGTGCAGATGTTGGCTCATCAAAAAGCATGACTTTAGGGTTCATACACAAAGAGCGAGCAATCGCCACGCGTTGTTGCTGACCACCAGACAACTGACCGGGATACTTCTCCGCTTGGTCTGGAATTTTTACACGTTCCAGATATTTCATCGCAACTGCTTCTGCCTCATCTTTTGGCATCTTCTTCACCCAGATAGGCGCGAGCGTACAGTTTTCCAGTACGGTTAAATGAGGGAAGAGATTAAAGTGTTGAAAGCACATGCCCACTTCTCGGCGTACTGCTTCAATGTTCTTTAAGTCTTCAGTTAATTCCGTACCAGAGACGTAAATGCTGCCTGTTTGGTGCTCTTCAAGACGGTTAATACAGCGAATCATCGTTGATTTTCCCGACCCTGATGGACCACAGATAACGATTTTCTCGCCGCGCTTAACGTCGAGGTTAATATTTTTTAGTACGTGAAACTCACCATACCATTTATTCATGTCCTTCAATTGGATCATGTAGTCTTGTTGTTGCGTCATAATACGTCCTTGATCTTGATGAGTTATCGTTTGTGACCGGTATGAAGTTTGTTTTCAAGCCATATCGAATAGCGCGACATGCCAAAACAAAATACCCAAAACACTAACGCGACAAATACATAACTTTCTGTAGCAAAACCTAACCATTCAGGGTCGGTATTTGCTGCTTGTCCTATACCGAGTACGTCAAACATGCCAATGATGAGTACCAAACTGGTGTCTTTAAACAAACCGATGAAGGTGTTCACGATAGAAGGAATAGTAATCTTTAGCGCCTGTGGCAAGATAATCAGCCCAGTCTTTTTCCAGTAACTTAACCCAAGCGCATCAGCGGCTTCATATTGACCTTTCGGAATGGCTTGTAGACCACCGCGTACCACTTCTGCCATGTAAGCGGAGGCAAACATAACCACACCTATAAGGGCGCGAATCAGTTTATCTGTCTCTGAGCCTTCAGACATAAACAATGGAAGCATAACCGAAGCCATGAACAAAACCGTAATAAGCGGAACGCCACGCCAAACTTCAATGTAGACGGTACAAATGCTGCGAATGATCGGCATCTCTGAACGTCTACCAAGCGCAAGCACCACACCAATTGGCAGTGAAACTACGATACCAACTAACGCAATAATGAGCGTAACGAGTAATCCACCCCATTTGTGTGTATCGACCACTTCTAGTCCAAAGACACCCCCGTATAACAGCCCAGCGATGATGAATGGATAGATGTTTACGAAGAAAAGCCAAATCCACATCCGTTTCGGTGTCTTCTCATACGCGAGTAAAACGGTAAATATGGCTAATGTGATATAGAAAAGGCGAGGGCGCCATAGTTCGGACTCTGGATAAAAACCATACATGAACTGCTCCCAGCGCACGCTGATAAATACCCAGCAAGCACCATCTCGGCTACAGTCGTCACGCGTTGAGCCAATCCAGTCTGCGTTAATAAACGCCCAATCCACGATATACCATATTGCAGTTACGACAATATACGCAAGAATGACAGTAACAATGGAATTGATAGGGCCATTAAATAGATTTTTCCGCATCCAACCAACGAAGCCTACAGTATTGGCGGGTGGTGGGAGATCCGGTTGAAATTGATGAGTACTCATATTATCTCTCCACCAGCGCGACTTTACGGTTATACAAGTTCATTAATGCAGACGTAATCAGACTTAATGTCAAGTACACGCCCATCGTCATCGCAATGATCTCAATCGCTTGTCCCGTTTGGTTCAGGGTAGTACCAGCAAACACAGAGACAAGATCTGGGTAACCAATCGCCATCGCTAACGATGAGTTTTTGGTGAGGTTGAGATATTGACTGGTTAAAGGTGGAATAATAATTCGTAACGCTTGAGGAATGACAACAAGCTTTAAAGTTTTCGAGCGTGGTAAGCCTAGCGACATCGCTGCTTCGGTTTGACCATGACTAACCGCATTAATACCAGAGCGAACAATCTCAGCAATGAAAGAAGCTGTATAAACACTCAATGCCAAAAGTAGCGCAGCCAATTCAGGAATAATGCTAATACCACCTCGGAAGTTAAACCCTTTTAGTTCAGGATAATTCAGTGAAATTGGCATACCAGCAAGGAAGTACACAACCAATGGAAGGCCAACAACTAAACCCAAAACTATTCTTCCCATTGGGGTTTGTTGCCCAGTGAGACGTTGCTTATTATTCGCCCATACATTAATTAATAAGCTTGCGATTACCCCGAAGATTAACGCGGCAATAACGTAGCTACTGCCGGGTTCCATAGTCGGTGCAGGGAAATATAAGCCACGAACGTTCAGGAAAATAGCTTCACCAAGACTTAAGCTTTGGCGTGGTGAGGGTAATGCTTGAAGAACAGCGAAATACCAGAAGAATATTTGCAGAAGAAGGGGGATATTTCGGAAAGTTTCGATATAAACTGCCGCTAAACGACTAACTAACCAGTTAGAAGAAAGGCGGGCAACCCCCATGGTAAAGCCAATCACAGTAGCCAGAATAATACCTAATACGGAGACTAACGCCGTATTAAGAAGGCCGATGATAAATGTTCTACCGTAAGAGTACGTTTCATCGTATTCAATTAGTGTTAACCCAATACCAAACCCGGCTTCTTGATTCAGAAAACCGAAGCCCGTTGCAATACCACGAGCATCTAAGTTATTGAGAGCGTTGTTTACAATCGTGTAAAAGAAAAATACCAGTGCAGCAATGGCAATGATCTGGAAAATAGCAGAACGAAAGGCAGGATTATAAATCAGGCTCTTGCTTCCGCTTGGTTTGGACATCGTACTTGGCGATGCATCTTGTGTCGGTTTCATACAGCGATAACCTCAAACCTTAGTTATAGATATCGGCCTGTATAAAGAAGTTTCGTCCTTGCTGGCTAAAGAATAACGCTCCATGTCTGGTGACGTACGAACCTTTAAAGCCGTTCCACCAAGCGAGCGCTTTTCGCCATCCAATGAGCGATCCTTACTCATACAGTGAGATATAATCAAGAAAAAGGGCGGCATGAACCGCCCTGATTAACTCTTTCTATCGGATTGGTGGCGCGTACATAAAGCCGCCTGCATTCCATAGCGCATTAACGCCACGAGAGATTTCTAACGGCGAACCAGTACCGACTGTACGTTCGAAGCTTTCACCATAGTTACCAACTTGTTTGATAACCTGGTAGCCCCAATCGTCGCGGATACCCAACCCTTTGCCTTTAGGGCCATCAACACCAAGGATACGTTTGATGTTTGGATCTGTTGACTTCAGCATTTCATCCGCATTCTTCGAACTAATACCGTATTCTTCAGCGTTAATCATCGCAGACAATGTCCACTTAGCGATGTTAAACCATTGATCATCGCCTTGACGAACGACTGGACCTAGTGGCTCTTTAGAGATGATTTCTGGAAGAACGGCCGCAGAGGACGGATCTTTCAAATTCAAACGCAGTGCATAAAGGCCAGATTGGTCAGTTGTTAATACGTCACAGCGTCCCGCATCAAAACCTTTCGAAGTTTGCGCCGCTGTGTCGAATACCACAGGTTTGTACGCCATGCCTTGGTTGCGGAAATAATCTGCAAGGTTTAGCTCGGTTGTTGTACCTGATTGAACACATACCGACGCACCATCAAGCTCTTTAGCACTTGATATACCAAGTTCCTTCTTCACCATAAAACCTTGACCGTCGTAGTAGTTCACACCTACGAAGTTTAGGCCCAGTGCAGTGTCACGGTGGAGAGTCCAGGTCGTGTTACGGGAAAGCACATCAATCTCACCAGATTGAAGCGCAGTGAAACGTTCTTTTGCGGTTAGGGGTACATATTTAACTTTCGTTTTATCCCCAAGAACGGCTGCAGCCAGTGCTTGGCAATATTCTACGTCGATACCTTCCCATTCGCCTTTTGAGTTAGGGTTAGAGAAACCAGGTAGACCGGTACTTACACCACAAGTAAGAAAACCTTGTTTTGTGACTTTGTCCAGAGTAGTGTCTGCTGCTTGAGCTGATGTTGCCATCATCGCAGTAGAAGCCGCTACGACGGAAGCAAGAACTGTGAGTTTATTTGCCATTTGTATCCTTCCTGTATGATCCATGTTTAATCAGGAGTGACCTGAAATAACGTGTCCAATTCGTTAGAGTTATCGTCCTACGTGATTGATTTTCGAAGAAACGGCATTCGATAGATCAACCAGTTATAAGCGTAGGAAAGGATCTGTTAATTCTCAAATATATAATTTAAATGAAGTTTTGAGAGAACTTACAAAGTGCCTTGAGATTTAGAATGACGAAATGTTAATTGTTTGTAAATAGTGCAATTCATGGACAATTTGGTGCATCAGAACAATCAATAGAAGAGTGAACAATACAAAAGAATAAAAAGTTGTTATTAAAACTGTCATTAGCTGAGCAAGGTGAAGTTCAGTAAAAATTCAAACAAAAATTATTTGTGATACCGAAACAGGGTGATGAGCTTGCCCCATTTTTGGTAGCATGGTCTACAACAGCTAATTAGAGTAATCATGGATTGAAATGCGATATTTTCCTCTGTTCTTAGATTTAATTAATAAACCCGTTCTCGTCGTGGGTGGCGGTGAGGTGGCAAGCCGAAAGGTGGAAGCGTTGCTAAAGGCTGGGGCGGATGTGACTATCGTTTCTCCGACGTTGGTTGATTTTCTGTCTAAGCTTGCTTCTGAGCATCAACTGCGCTGGGTACAACGTTTCTATTCGAGTGACATTGTCACTAAAAACTTTGTTCAAGTGTGGGCGACGACAGACAATCCTGAGCTAAATCACCAAGTGTACAAAGATGCCAAAGAGCTAGGCATCTTGGTTAACGTTGTGGATGATAAGCCTTATTGTGATTTCATCACGCCGTCAATGATTAATCGTGGCCGCATCCAAATCGCTATCTCTAGTGGTGGAGCTTCGCCAGTTTTAATTCGAAACATCCGTGAAAAGCTTGAATCGATACTGCCACAAAACATGGGGTTGATGGCGGATTTTGCTAACTCAAAGCGAAACTCAATTAAAGAGGCACTGCCTAGCGTCGATTTACGCCGCAAGTTTTGGGAGCAATTTTTCTCGAATCCCGAGGTGGAAAACGCGCGAGATAATCGTGAGTTAGAAGCAATTTACCAAGCGACCATGGCAACACCTTTAGATGAAAAGGGAAGTTGTACTTGGATACATGTTGGGAAAGATGTTGAGATGTTGCCAATAAAAGCCGTACGCTATATGCAACAAGCGGAGCTGGCTCTGTACTCAACTCGATGTGAAGCGAATGTGTTAGAACTAATACGCAGAGATGCAGAAAGAGAAGCTTTCTCGAGCGCTGCTGAGCTTTCGGATATGCTGGCCAAGGCTAAAGCTGAAAAGCTTCGAATTTGCGTGTTCATACCACAAGGAACGAGCGAATTCGTATTGCTGCAAGGGCAGGACTTGGTTATCTAGCAATGCCAAATGCTAAAAGTGGATACGTAGTTCGTTACACAAAAGCCAATAAAAAACGCCAGCGGATTATGCGCTGGCGTTTTTACTTACTTCTCAGATTGATTAATCACGGAAGTTGTTAAACTGGAATGGGATACCCATCTCTGCTTCACGAATCGCTGCCATTGTCGCTTGCAGGTCGTCGCGTTTCTTACCAGTAACACGTACTTTGTCGCCTTGAATAGAAGCTTGTACTTTTAACTTTGCGTCTTTGATAAGTTTCACTACTTTTTTCGCCGTTGGAGTATCAATACCTTGACGGAAAAGCAGAGTTTGGTGCCAGTTTTTACCAGTAACGTCTGGGTCTTGTGCATCCATTGCGTTCGCGTCAATGTTACGCTTCGCTAAGTGGCCGCGTAAAATGTCGCGCATTTGCTTAAGTTGGAAGTCACCTTCCGCAGACATTTTTACGTTTTCTTCTACTAGCTCAAAGCTCGCATTTACGTTGCGGAAATCGAAACGAGTAGACAATTCACGGTTAGCGTTATCAACGGCGTTACGTAGTTCAACCGTATCGATTTCAGAAACAATATCAAACGATGGCATGAAGATTCCTTGATTATTTTGTTATAGGGACTTTCGGGACTTAACAGCGCTTGCCAGCATATCTAGCATTGTAGCAGTGTCTTCCCAACCTAGGCATGGATCTGTAATAGACTGACCATACGTTAGGTTATTGATGTCAGTCATTGGCTGATTGCCTTCAAGAATAAAGCTTTCAGCCATGATACCCGCAATACGAGTGCTGCCTGACTTAATTTGGTTACAAATGTCTTGAGCTACGTCGATTTGTTTTCTGTGTTGCTTCTGACAGTTTGCATGGCTGAAATCCACAACCAAACGTTGTGGCAATCCAAACTCAGCTAAAGCATCACATGCTTGTTTGACTGATGCTTCATCAAAGTTAGGGCCTTTTTCTCCACCGCGCAGAATAATATGACCGTAAGGGTTGCCACTTGTGCGGTAAACCGTCATTCGACCGTTCTTATCTGGCGAGTAGAAGTAATGCGATGCTTTCGATGCGCGAATTGCATCAATTGCAATTTTTACGTTGCCATTTGTGCCATTTTTGAAACCAACTGGGCAAGATAGTGCCGACGCCATTTCACGGTGAATTTGTGATTCCGTTGTGCGAGCACCAATCGCGCCCCAAGTGATCAAATCCGCGATGTATTGGCCAGTGATCATATCAAGAAACTCAGTAGCAGTCGCAAGACCAAGCTTGTTGATATCCAGTAGTAGTTTACGAGCTTTATGAAGACCAGCTTCAAGTGCGTAAGAACCATCTAGGTTAGGGTCCGTAATCAAACCTTTCCAACCAACTACTGTACGAGGCTTTTCAAAGTAAGTACGCATCACGATAAATAGCTCGTCTTTGTACTTGTCTTGGATTTCACTCAGACGAGTGGCGTAATCAATGGCAGCTTCAGTGTCGTGAACAGAACACGGACCTACAATCGCAAGAAGGCGATTGTCTTCACCCGATAAAATGTTTTCAATCTGACGACGAGATTGAGCGATACGGTCTGCAACGTCATCCGTAATAGGATGTACACTACCTAGCTCTGCTGGGGTAGGCATTGGACCCAAAGGTTGGGTTCTCAATTCATCTGTTTTTATAGGCATGTTATAGCTTTATTCTCTATTGCGAAGGGGTAAAGATAACGGAATTACAGGCAGGAATAAACCGTTTCACGGGAATCTTCGCCAGGAAATACCGAATTGTATACAAAGGTGTAGGTATTCATTTAAATGACTTATGTATAAATGACAAAACTTGATCATTAAATCAATATATATATACATTTGAATTTATAACCATTTTCTCTATCTCGCTGTAAGGTAATCTAAGTAACTGCGATAAACTTCATACCTTACGGGTGACGCCGTCACTTTATGAGGGTTAAATAACTCGTGAGATCGAGCTTTTGTTAACATTTCTTTGACATCTATTTCTTTCGTTGATTAACTGGTCTGACTAGATTGGTAAGGAGACCAAAATGTTATCAGCTCTACGTCGTGCGAATTTGTATCTAAATCTGTTTGGCTTTTCAAAAGTGCCGCTGATTTGGCTTTGCCACCCTAAAATCATTGCGATAGATAGCAAGCATGTTGAGGTTCGTATCCCATTGCGCAGAAGAACGAAGAACCACCTGAATAGCATGTATTTCGGCGCTTTAGCCGTTGGTGCTGATGTTGCTGGTGGTTTTCTTGCTATGAGTAAAGCGCAAGAAAAGGGAGAAGCGATCTCGCTAGCATTTAAAGGTGTGAAAGCCGAGTTTTTAAAGCGCCCGGAAGCCGATGTGCACTTTGTTTGTAACGATGGTCATGTCATTGATGAGATGCTCGAGCACACCTTGGCAACGGGTGAACGAGTAAATCGTGACGTAAAAATTGTCGCGCTGTGTCCTAACTTACATGGTGACGAGCCAATGGCTGAATTCTCGCTTACTCTTTCGATAAAAAAAGCAGCCCAACAAAGAAAAGAGGCTGCCTAGTGGTTTGTGGCTCGTTTGTTTAAAGGCGTTGGCTTAATTGAGTTCAATCTTCTCGATAGAGACGATTTTGGAACGATTTAAGACCACTTTCCAGCGGTAATAAACAGGCTCATCGGTGTGGTTGTCCTCTTTGACAATCACATTGAGCAAATGACGTTTCTCTACTGACTCTTTGGTTACTTGACCTTCATTTAAACGGTAAACTCGGTTTGAGCTTTTATCCATCAAGCGGATGATAGGGCGTAAACTGATGTTCAATGTTTCTCTCGTTTGTTCGTAACCACTCAAGAAAAGAGAGGTCGCCATTTCGGTTTTCTCGTGATAATGAAGAATCTGCTCTTCACGTTGAACGACGCGTTTTTTACGTATTCTTTGAATCTTATCCGGCAAGCTACTTAAGGTACGATAATCGAGCCACTCCAATTTTTTGCCAACCACTTTTTTCGTCGTTGGATCAACATACTTCTTACGCCATTTTGGCTTGCCTTTACGGATCCATCGCCACATGGCATCGCGTAAATCATCTTTAAAGATTTCTCGTAAAGCGTAAATAAAAGACATCGCGATAATGAATGAGGCAGAAATTTCCCCCAGATAATCGCGAGCGAGAATCACGGTCGAGGTCACGACAACCATCACTAAACCGGTTGCAATACCTTTGATAGCGCGCTTAATGTTGTTACCCATCGATATGGTTTCTTCACGAAGCACGATAGGGTGTTCAATCAATCGCCTTAGCAAGCGCATTTTGTTAGATAGGCGAGTAACGTCTTCAACGACTCTTGATGAGTTGTATTTGTTGAGTTTACGATGGGCTTGCTCTTTCTCACATAGCGTGATCAGGCGCTTCTTGATCGTGCCATAGTCGCCTTCACGTGGTAGGTGGGCCACCAGTGACAGGAACTTTTGCTCGGTATACCAGGACAGATAGTTATCGATGTTAACGTAGTAGCGTTTTAAGTTCTCTTCGTAAGGAATAGAACGCCGCAAGCGCTTTAAGATCTCAAGCGTGAGCTCGATAACTTCGTCCACTTCCTCTTCCGTTACGGAGTTGTTCTCATGCTTGTTTAAACTTGCTACCGCTTTGTCTAGCGCGATAACGTATTGGTAAGCGAACAAACTCAAACTTACTCGGTATTGCTGATTCGACAGGCGTCCACGTTTGGCAAGTCGACTGTGTACTAGCGGAAGAAGGATTTCAGTACTGTAATAAGATCGTTGCTGTGTGATTGAGGTGTAATAAAATTCGGATTCACTGATGATATCGGCGTTTAAACCAAGCTCACCAGGTATAAAAAAGTAAATATCTAGGTCGACACTTTTGCTCTTTGCGAGTGCATGACTGATTTTTAATGTTATTGAGTCTTGTTTATCGACGGTGACCAAAGAAAGCTCCTGACTTTGCTAAAGCATTCTTAACTTATGCGTTCCGTTGAGCAGGTAAGTATAAGAGTGCTAAAAGAGTGACTGGGGCATATAGCTGAACGACAACAGCATAACAGAGCACTATGCTTTTCTCTCTGATTTTCTTGTTAGTTTAGGTATAATTCCACGTAAATTTAAAAAGAGACAAAATCAATGATTAAAATTGGTCAAATTAACAGCTTAGAAGCCATTAAAAAGGCTGATTTTGGCGTATTTCTGGATGGCGATGATTACGGTTCTGTTCTACTACCTAGTAAGTATGTACCAGAGGGTACTGAAATTGGTGAGCATGTAGACGTATTTCTGTACTTCGATTCAGAAAGCCAACTTGCTGCGACCATTGAAAGACCAATTGCCCAAGTGGGTGAATGGGGTTTAATGAAGATTGAGGGTGTGAATGCGACAGGTGCTTTTGTAAATTGGGGCATCAAAGAAAAGGACTTACTGATTCCTTTTAGTGAGCAACGCACTCGCTTCTCTGCCGGACAAACCATTTTAGTGTATGTTTATACCGACAAAGCGTCAGGTCGCATTGTTGGTACGACTAAGTTCAATAAATGGTTAGATAAAACTCCAGCGAATTATGAAGTTAACGAGCAAGTTGATTTGATCATCGCAGAGCGTAGTCAACTTGGTTATAAAGCTATCGTTAATGGTAAGCATTGGGGCATGATTTTCCCATCGGATGTTTTTGGTAAGCTTTACATCGGTAAAAAGCTGAAAGGCTTTATTAAGCACATTCGTGAAGATGGCAAAATCGACCTTGCTCTACAAAAAGTCGGTGTGGCGAAAATGGACGATCTTTCTAGTAAGATCCTTGACTTGCTAGAGAAGAAAGGCGGATTTTTGCCTTTGAATGACAAGTCTTCTCCTGAAGCGATTTTTGATGCTTTCCGCACAAGTAAAGGGACTTATAAAAAGACCATCGGTGGCTTATACAAGCAGGGTAAAATTGTCATTGAGAAAGACGGTATTCGTCTAGCGTAGTCCAAACTCACGTATAGTGGAACTACAGCCAAAAAAACGGCCCAAACTTTTCCTTTTTTTGGGCCTAGGGGAAACGGCTCCGCAGAGCCTGCGCTAAACTTGTCCAACAATAATTTTGTTGGTGAACATAGAGAGAAATGCCACATCAAAGCATTACTTTGATACAACTAGTTTAGTACAGCGTGTCCGGATCGCTAGCGAGCCCACTTGCTTTCATACTTACGAATTAAAAAGCCATCGCAAATACGATGGCTTTTCATTTATTTATGGTTCGTTACGTCTTTTAAAATAAGTTCTTATCTCGTACTAATTCGCGAGGGAGACCATTCTTTATTCGGTTGCTTACCCACTTGCCAAGGCCAATAACTGCGCCTTGATAGGTGACAAGCACTTCGCCTTTACCTGTTTTCATTCCCTCAGGAATGGTTTGTGGGCGAACATCACGCCCCATGTACCATTCGCGCGCTTCTTCAATACTGAGTTCAATGGCGTTGCTTTCAGAACCTGTCGCCAGGGCAGTCGCGACTTGGTGTTGCCAACGGTAGCCATTTTTATGGGCTTCCGCGATCTTTATACCCATACGGGAGAAGCGTAATTCGCCGATCATCGCTTCTAAAGCATTAGGGAATAACCAGACATCTTTATCGCGAAGCCATACAGAACTGTCATTTGGAAGTTTAATACCTAACGCGCTTTGGAGTTGTTGAGCAATTTCTGTCGATTCTTTTTTTGAAGTTTTAGCAAAGGGGAATTTCCCCATGCGCTTTTTGACTTCTGGCGCCTCAACAGCAGCCAGTTTGCGAATTCTTGCAACAAAGAACCCTTCACAGTCGTAGACCTGTGGGAAAATATGCAAAAAGCCTTCTTCAGTTAGGGCTGCCTCTGCGTTTTCAAACAAGTTCTCAAGGCTTTCAAACTCTACAGCATCCCCAAAGGTTTCTTTCAAGTGTTGACAAACTTGTTGGTTTTCTTCTGTACTGAGCGTACATGTTGAGTAAACCATCACACCACCGGGCTTTAATGCATGGAAGGCGCTTTCAATAAGATCTTTCTGTGTGTCAGCGATGTCGAGTACGGAAGCTTGCGTCCAGTTTTTCATCGCATCTTCGTCTTTGCGAACGGTGCCTTCTCCAGAGCAGGGCGCGTCGAGCAAAACCGCATCAAATTGTTCTGGTAGCCAACCGCCAAAAACGCGCCCATCGAAGTTACTTAGTGCGGCGTTACGTACCCCACAACGTTCCACATTAGCGTGCAGTACTTTTACACGACTTGCGGCGTATTCATTGGCCACAAGTACACCTTTGTTGTTCATTAGAGCTGCAATTTGAGTGGTTTTTGAGCCGGGAGCGGCTGCGGTATCTAACACGGCATCGTAAGATTCATCATTCATAAACAGAGCAGATACCGGCATCATCGAACTGGCTTCTTGAATGTAGAATAAGCCAGACATGTGTTCTGCTGTGTTGCCTAATGGTACAACTGACTCGTCCGCTTCAATCCAAAACCCCGAGTCACACCAAGGCACAGGAGAAAGCTTCCAGCCTTTTGTTTCTGCTCGTTCTAAAAACGCTTCAACGCTGATCTTCAACGTATTAACTCGAATACTTTTGCGCAGTGGCTTTTGGCAAGACGCGATAAAGTCTTCCATGTTGAGGTGAGCAGGAAGGATCGTTTGGATTTTTTCCAGAAACGCGTCTGGGATGTAAACATTAGGATGCAATGTGGGATCTCGTTTGCAGAATTTGTGGCAAATAATATACGAAAGCGAAGCAGAAACGAATAGTGACAAGGGCCGAGCATTAAAAAAGAGCAGCGATTGCTGCTCTTTTAAAGTGATCAAACTTCAATTGTACATGAATTGAGCTTTATTCTACGGCTTAGGAATCGCTGTACGCCATTGAGTCCAACCCTCTTCAGCTTGTGGATACAAAAAGAAAGATTGCCCACTCTTTGCCGCTGGTGGAATAGTCGATTGCTCTGGCGTTGAAAACGCAATTCCTCCGCGAACTAAACTATCAAAGGTTCCCGCTTTGATGTTAGCGCCGGTAAGCCCGATGGAAACATCTACTCCTGAAACATTCCAGAACACACTGTTTTGACGAACGAGGTAAGCATATTCAGGCTGTATTTTGATAGTCGTGAGGATGCGATCAGCAAATTCTCCTAGGCTTACGTCGGTCACTTGGCCAACTTCCATCTGGCGGTAAAGAATAGGGGTACCGACTTGAACTGAACCTCTTTGTTCACTTTGTAACGTAAACATGATTCCATGCACGCGTTCTGAACTATGTTCTAATTGAAAATCAAATTTAGCTTTACCTTTACCTGGTTCAACACTGATGGATTTCGACACCAACGCCCCGAGGTTTTTAACGCCACCTAAACCAATTTCTGGTTCAGTTAGCCAAAAATGTGAGCCTTCAACCGCAATGTTTTCTACGTATTCAGGTAGGATCCTTGCAGTGACTTCAACCATGTTACGACGAAAATTCGGTACAACCAGAGTGATTTCACCAACTTTAACACCTTGATATTCAATCGGCATTCCTTTAGCAATCTCTTGCGAACCGTCGGTTTCTAAAGCAATGACGCGCCCAAACTTGCGAGCGGTTTTTTGATCAGAATACAGCTTCCAGCTTTCTCCGATTTTGTTTTCAACGCCTGGCACGGAGTCAAAAGCGATGCCACCTTCTATTAACGATTTCAAAGGGTGTGCTTTCACACTGACGCCAGCTAATGATGCATCTATCTCAATCCCTGAACGATTCCAAAAAACGGTTTGTGGCGTTACAAGATAAGCGAAGCGGTTTTCGATAGTAGCCTTAATTAGTACTCCGCCATCAACTAGTTGGAAATCGGAGACGTTACCAACTGGAAGATTACGATAGAGTAGAGGGCTGCCTTTGGAAATCGGCGGCAATTCAGAAGCAAATAGTGTTAGAGCCCTAGAGCCACTTTGATTGTACTGCGCCAATTCAGCCAATGATTCATTTTGGAACAGTTGATACTCTTTTTGAATATCCTGCTTGCCTTCGCTCACAAAACTAATTGACCCGGTTAACAACTGCTTTGCTGGAGGAACGGTAACGCTGAGCCCGGATTCAGTTAACTCTGCTGATGCACTGCCGGTTACATAAAAACGATTGTTTGATTTGATCAGATGTTTGTATTCATGGTCAATCAATACATCCATAAATACTTCGTGTTGTGATTTTTTATCTTCCTTAACTAGGCCCACTTTGATGATTGAACCAACAACGATGCCTTTATAAAGTACATTGGCACCGCTATCTAGGCCAAACGAATTGTCGGACACCAACCGAATCGCGATGGACTTTTCTTGCTGTTGGTTAAACACGTTTTTACGAATGGCAGTAAAGCGGCGAGAGCGTTCACCCGCGCCCGGCACGATCGTTAAGAAGTTCCCTCGCACTAAATTAGCAATGTTTTCTACACCAGAGAGGGACACTTTTGCTTCTTCTAAGACAAATCGAGTACCTGTCGTCAGCATGTCACTAAAAGCGGGTTGAATTGCCGCTGACGCCAATATCACTTCTCGGCCTTCGGAAAGGCTCAAGTCCGTAACTTGGCCAATTTCGATTCCGCGATACATAATTGGAGCGCCTTCTCCGCTGATCTTGCTGTCATCAGGTAGGACGATTTTAACCGCGATGCCTCGACCAGCAGTTTTCAAATCTTTATACAAACGGAACTCGGTGTTCTCTTCTACAGGCTCACCATCATCCGGAGAGTCGACGGCGATGGCGCCACCTAGTAAGGCACTCATGCTTTCTAGTCTTACATCGACACCTTCAAAACCGATGCTGGCACCAATTCCACTGACGTTCCAGAATCGACTGCGGTTGTTAATGATATGTCGGTATTGATCCTGAATGTTGGCCTGAATAGTGATAGATTTTGCATCTTCATCTAGCTGGTAACTGTACACTTCACCGATTGGGATTTTCTTATAAACAATTTGAGAGCCAACCGATACACCACCTAAATCACGGCTTTTGAGCTTAATATTCAAACCTTGAGAAACGCGTAAATCTGTTGGAGCAGAGTCTAACGCATGGAATGTTGTCTCAAACTCTTGACCATCTCCGGGTTGAATCGAGATGTAGTTACCTGAGACGAGCGCATCCAGTCCGGAAACTCCCGTTAGGCTAGCTGTTGGTTTTACTAACCAAAAGCGTGTTTTATCGTTCAGTAACTTTGCAGCTTCAGGATAGATATCAGCATCGACATAAATACTGCCGAGATCTTCGGTGAGGTTAATGTCTCTTACCATGCCGACTTCTAATCCTTGGTAACGGATAGTGGTTCGGCCGGCGACAAGACCAGCGGCATCAGAAAAATAGATTTGCACTCGTTGTCCTGCATCGTGTATCGACTTCACAACAAGCCAGCCAGCTAAGACCATGGTCAAAATTGGCAACAGCCAAAGAGGAGATATGCCTTTACTCCGCTTTACATCTGGTACGTATGACGTTTGAGAACTGTTCTGATCACTCATTCATTGACTCTTTTTCTGATTGTTTTGGGTTTGTTTGGTCCCAGATTAGCCTTGGATCAATACTTTCTGCTGCAAGCATGGTCAACACTACGACAACACCAAATGCTACGGCGCCATATCCTGGTGTGAAATCCAGTATCTGACCACGATCGACTAACGTCATCATGATAGAAATAACAAACAAATCCATCACAGACCATTTACCGATCCATTTAACAACAAAGTAAACCATCATTCGTTGTCTCTTAAACACCGAACGTTTGAATTGGATGCAAAGCATGATGTAGGCGAGCCCAAGTATTTTAATCACCGGGACAACGACACTGGCAACAAAAATGATCGCAGCGATTCCATACATGCCGCTTTTTACCAAACCAGCCACGCCTGAAAAAATAGTGTCCTCCAAACGCTTACCATTGGTAAGCAAGATGGAAATAGGGATCAGGTTAGCGGGGAAGATGGCGACCGTTGCTGCGATGAGGTAAGCCCATGTTTTCTGAATGGAGTTTGGCTTGCGATGATATAACTCGTGATGACAACGTTGGCAATGGTGGCCTTCAGGCTGGGACAAGTGGCATTCATGGCAATGCACATCTTTATGCTCAAAAGCATATAAACTTTCTGGTTTCCAAGCTTCCCAATAACGACGCACGCTGATTCTTGAAACTAACAAAACGGTAAATATCTGCAAAAGAACCAGACCAATTAACCCTGGGCCGACGAAAATGTCGGAATAATCTTGGAGTTTAAAACAGGAAATGGCGATGCTCACTAAGAACACATCTAACATAACCCAATGCTTCAAATGTTGAATTAGCCACAGTGAGATACGAAGCCCACGGAACCATCGTTGATGTAAAGAAATATGCGCCGTTACCACTGAAACACAAACCGTCAGTGGCGCTAGAGAGCTACAAAATAGAATGAGCAATGAAAGAAGAACAAATCCTTCTTCCATCAATGTGAGCATCCCTGAAGGCAGGGTTGCCGGAATCATCACACCAAAGAGTCGGATGCTAATAAAGTTAAAAAAGTGCGATGGAATAAATAGTAGGATGCAGGTTATCGCGACGGCTAGATTACCAGAGAGGCTAGGGCTACCTCCGCGATATAATTGTGTACCACAACGAGGGCAGTGTGCATTTTTGCCATGGGGTAAGTCGACGATGTCGATAGGCAATTCACAACCTTGGCACAAACGTACGTTATTGGGTTGCATGGCGTGCTTAGACAGAGAGGTCATAACGACCTCTCTAGCTTGAACGATTTAAGCGTGGGACTGTATGCCCCCATATAAGGTTTGATATAAGCCTTCTTGCTCAACTAACTCACCATGAGTACCTGTTTGCGTCACTTTCCCATCTTCAAGCACGTAGATCAAATCGGCTTGTTTAACAGCGGACAGTCGGTGCGCAACGATTAATGTTGTTCTACCACGTAAGAACTCGGTCAGTGCTTTGTGTAAAGCCGCTTCAGTAGCGGTATCTAGCGCAGACGTGGCTTCGTCTAAAATAACAAATTGAGGATTACTCAGCACCATTCTAGCAATGGCAAGCCGTTGTCGTTGACCTCCTGACAAACGAATGCCATTACGACCAACTTGAGTATCCAAGCCGTGGTTCAGTTGAGAAATAACATCTTGCAGCTGAGCCACTTCAAGCGCACGCCAAAGTGACATTTCGTCAAAATTACCACCAAGCGTTAGATTATGCCTCAAGGTGTCGTTAAATAGTATAGGTTGCTGTAATACCACGGCAATTTTGTCGCGAATTACTTCAAAACCAATATCTTCTGTTAATTCATCATTAAAGCGAATGCTACCGGAGTTTTGACGGTAAACCCCAATAAGTAATTGTATCAAGGTTGACTTACCACCGCCGCTTGCACCAACTAACGCCACTTTCTTTCCTGCCGGCATATGTAAAGAAAGATTATCTAGGACTTTGTTTTCATTATTGTAAGAGAAATTAATGTTTTCTACTTTAACGTCAACTTCTCTACCTTCTTTGAAAGGATTTACCTTAGGAACCGGTCTCTGCTCTTCTTCTAACTCTAATAAGTCGTTGATGCGTTTTAATGCGGCTTTAGCGCTGTACCAAGAAAACTGAATCCCAAGCAACTCTTGAACAGGAGACAGCATGAACCATAGGTAACCAAAAACGGCAAATATTTGGCCAATAGTAAGGTCACTGAACATGACCATTAACATTGCGACAGCTCTGAATAATTCAAAGCCGATCAAAAAGAGAAGAAAAGAAACGCGACCAGCCGCTTCAGATTGCCAAGCATACTTGTCTGCATCAACGCGAACTTGGTTCGCACTGTCTTTGAGTTGTTGGAGGAATTCTCGCTCTTTATTGGCTGCGCGTAGTTGGTAGATTCCATCTAATGTTTCAACCAAACGGTTTTGGAAAATTTCAAAAGAATGATTTTCCTTCCGTTTCAGATGTTTAACCATACTGCCTAGTTTACGTGAGAAGTAAATGACAATAGGGTTAACTAACAGGATAAACAGACCAAGTCGCCAATCGAGCCAAAGTAGAACGATAGCAGTACCAATAACAGTCAGAAAACTGATAACGAATTTTGCTAACGTAGAACCAATAAATTTATCAATGGTCTCAATGTCAGTGATAAGGTGTGCGTTGATTCCTCCGCTACCTTTGGTTTCGTATTGTCGGATGCTGATACGGCCGAGTTTGTCGATCATTTTACTGCGCATCTCAAACGTGATGGTTTTTGAAACAAGCGTAAATTGTCGGCTTTGAAGGATATTTAATCCTTGGCTCGCAGCTCGCATAAGAACAACCAATAACAGGGTGAAGAAAATATAGCCTGTCGGAGTGTGCCACGCTTCAGGGAGAATGGCATTCATGGCGTCTAAGCCTTTTGCAGGTTGGTCCAATAAGACCTCATCAACCATCAAAGGCATGAGGAGGGGAATTGGAACACTAATCAAGGTTGCAAGCACCGCTATCAAGTTCGCTATGATCAGCTTGGACTTGTGCTTTTTTACTTGTGTTATCAACCAAGAACGGCTAATAGTGTCATTTTTCAGAAGCATTGTAATTGAGAATAAGTCCTATTATAAAGTAGGGCTGCATTTTAGCGCCATACATTGAGAATGGAAGCTTTTATAGTAAGTAGGAATAATATGAACTTAGAACAATACCAAAGACTAACCAAACAAGCTGTTGCTCTAATTGAGTCTGAACCAGACTTTATTGCGAACCTAGCAAACTTGAGCTCATTGCTTTTCATGGAACTTGACGATCTTAACTGGGCAGGCTTTTACCTAACAAAAGGTGAAGAGCTTGTTCTTGGTCCGTTCCAAGGAAAACCAGCTTGTGTTCGTATCCCAATGGGTCGAGGCGTCTGCGGTACTGCTGCACAAACTAATACTATACAAAGAGTATACGACGTTCACGAATTTGAGGGGCATATTGCGTGCGATGCAGCGAGCAATTCAGAAATTGTGATTCCATTTTCTATTAATGGAAAGGTGGTTGGTGTACTTGATATTGATAGTCCAAGTATTGGCCGATTTAATGAAACAGACGAAGAAGGTCTCACTCATTTCATGGTTGAAGTAGAAAAGCTGCTTAATTCACACGCGAACGACGCATAAATTAGCCTTCGAGTGTGGTTTTTCCTTGGCATGTCACTATAATACGAGAATATTTTTTCTTAATGCTCGCGGAAATCCGCTCAAATCAGGACCCCTCATGACTGAAAAGTTAAAAAACAGCAAAGAAGTTATTGCATATATTGCTGAATGTTTCCCTAAGTGCTTTACTTTAGAAGGTGAAGCAAAACCTCTGAAAATTGGTATTTTTCAAGATCTTGCGGAACGTCTAAATGAAGACGAAAAAGTAAGCAAAACACAGCTTCGTGCAGCGTTAAGACAGTACACTTCATCATGGCGTTACCTACACGGTGTAAAACCAGGTGCAGTACGTGTAGACCTAGATGGCAACCCTTGTGGTGAGCTAGAAGAAGAGCACGTTGAACACGCGAAAGCGACACTTGCAGAAAGCAAGGCGAAAGTTCAGGCTCGTCGTAAAGAACAAGCACAAAAAGCTCGTGAAGAGGGTAAGGCGAAAGCGAAACCTGCGGCTAAAAAGCCTCAACAGCCTCGTCGTACTAATAAACCAAAAGTACAAAAACCAACTAAGCCTGTAGAAACGCGCGCTCTAAATGCTGATGAAATCACAGTAGGTAACGCAGTTAACGTGAACATGGGCAAAGGAAACATGGCAGCGACCATTGTTGAAATCAATAAGGATGATGTACGTGTTCAACTTGCTAACGGCCTACAAATGGTTGTGAAAGCGGAGCACTTGCGCGCATAAAGGAGATACTCCTACGCATGAATTGCCGTTCAAAAGTGACCCTGATTGCTGCTAGCTTATGGCTAGCAGCATCAGCTCAGGCTCTTGAAGCCAAACTACATAAAGATGACCTGCCGGTTCTTTCTCCTGAAGTTCAGCATGAAACAGCTAGCAAACGAGTCACCTCGCGATTTACCCGCTCTCATTATAAGCACTTCAGCCTCAATGATGATTTCTCTAAAGCGATCTTTGAACGCTATGTAGAGTTGCTTGATTACAATAGAAATATTTTCACTCAAGCAGACATCGATTCATTTAAAAATTGGTCAGTCGAGCTTGATGATCAGCTTAAATCGGGCAACAACCAAATTGCTTTTGATGTTTACAACCTCTCAATGCAGAAGCGTTTCGATCGTTTTGCTTATGCGTTAACTCTACTCGATGAAGAGATCAAGTTTGATACCGATGACGAGATAGAGTTAGACCGCTCTGAGGCCGCATGGCCAAAAGACGAAGCAGAGCTCAACGAGTTGTGGCGCAAGCGTGTGAAATATGACGCGTTAAATCTGAAACTGACTGGCAAAGAGTGGCCAGAGATTAAAGAAGTTTTAGAGAAGCGTTATAACAACGCGATGAAGCGCATCACACAGACCAACAATGAAGACGCATTTCAGTTGTATATGAATGCCTTCGCGCGACAGGTTGACCCTCATACAAGCTACCTTTCTCCACGTAATGCCGAGCAATTCCAATCGGAAATGAACCTTTCTCTAGAAGGTATCGGCGCCGTTTTGCAAATGACAGACGATTACACAGTAATTCGTTCACTTGTTGTTGGCGGTCCGGCCTCAAAGAGTAAGCAACTTGGTGAAGGGGACCGAATCACTGGTGTTGGACAAGACGGTGAAGAAATTGTCGACGTGATCGGTTGGCGTCTGGATGATGTTGTTCAGTTAATCAAAGGCCCTAAAGGCACAAAGGTTAATCTACAGATCTTGCCAGAAGGTAACGATGCGAAGAGTTACATTGTCACAATTGTTCGTGACAAAGTTCGCTTAGAAGATCGTGCAGTTAAGTCAGAAATCATCGAAAAAGACGGTAAGAAGATTGGTATTTTAGAAGTACCAAGTTTCTACGTCGGCTTATCGAAAGACACCGATAAATTACTAGCTGAGTTGAAAACCAAAAACGTTGACGGCGTAATCGTTGATCTACGCAACAATGGCGGTGGTGCGCTAACAGAAGCAACGGCATTGACAGGTTTATTCATTAAAGAAGGTCCTGTAGTTCAAGTTCGTGACAGCTATGGCCGCATCAAGGTGAATGCCGATACCGATGGAAAAGTGAGTTATGATGGCCCATTGACGGTGTTGATTAACCGCTACAGTGCTTCAGCATCTGAAATTTTTGCAGCGGCAATGCAAGATTATAATCGTGCAATCATCTTAGGTGAAAACTCTTTCGGTAAAGGTACAGTTCAGCAACATCGTTCACTGAATCATATTTACGATCTTTTCGATAAAGAGCTAGGTTATGTTCAGTACACGATTCAGAAGTTTTATCGTATTGACGGTGGAAGTACGCAAAATCGTGGTGTTGCACCAGATATTTCGTACCCAACGCCAATTGAGGCTTCTGAAACAGGTGAAAGTGTTGAAGACAATGCTTTACCTTGGGATCAGATTGATAAAGCACAATATCAAACGTTTCCAAGTAACGACGCCTTAGTTGAAAAACTTACTGCTCTTCATAACAAGCGTATTTCTGATGAAATGGAGTTCCGCTTTATCAATGAAGACATCGAGAAATATCGTAAAGAAAAAGACGATAATACTTTGTCTTTGAACGAAAAAGTTCGTAAGGCTGAATCGGATAAAGCGGAAGCCCTTCGATTACAACGCATAAATGAACGTCAAGTTGCTTTGGGTAAAAAAGCATTTAAAACATTGGATGACATACCAAAAGACTACGAGGCTCCTGATGTTTATTTAGATGAGTCTGTCGCGATTATGGTCGATCTACTTAAGCAGGAAAATCAGTCATAATAACTGGCAATTTAGAATAAAAAGAGTGAGTCTTTCAGATTCACTCTTTTTTTATGCCTTTTTGTCTTCCGCTGTCTCGATATCGAGCAAGATATTCGCTTATTTTCCCCCAATAATTTACGTGATCTACATCTAAAATTTCGCGAAAGTGAGGACTACTGGCTAAGCTAAAAGAAAACGATAAGGATGCCGATATGAAGTGGTTCTTTATTTTACTTAGCTTTTGCTGCTTTAGTGTGTTTGGTGGAGAAAACACCAGAGAAGATGAATTAAGTCACTTTGACACGCCGTTTCTCATCGGAGACTGGTATTTGATGAACCCAAACCCCGAAGAGTCGGCTGAAAACTTTCGTGCGATCAAACTCTCATTAGGTTCTGACTACAGCTTTTCTATTGATATTCAAAAGAAAGACTATTCCGTTGACCATTGGGAAGGGCTGTATAACGCAAATGAAGACACAATCGTTCTTGGTTTAAACACCGACGAGCCTCAAATTTATGCCTATCGCAACAACCATAATACGCTTGATCTTAATGGTGTAACATTCACTAAGGGATTATCCAATTCACTTGCAGGTATGTGGTCTAGCTCTCACGTATCTGGCGACGGTCTTGTGGCCAACAACATTAATCAGATGGATTTGATACTTCAACCTGATTTCGTGTTCATGTTTAGGGTTTCGAACGAAGAAGGGGATGAGTCCATCAAACAAGGTGTGTTTTACACAGAAGATGAGTTTTTGGTTCTGCTGTATGAAAATGGCGAGCATGGAACCACGTATAAGCTCAACAAGAATGAGCTAACGATCGAAGATTCCAATGGTGATATGTACGCCGTACTCAATAGAGTTACGCCATGATGCCTTTAACATGCGCCAAATTACGCGTGCGTACGGTAAGTCATTAATGTTGTTTAAATGTTAATCAAAAAACGGAGCTAGAGCACTAAAAGCTCCGTTTTTTGATGGAAAGACTTGTATTCTGATACCACAACCCCTACAAATAGCTTATATAGTGATACCAGAAATGCATTTTTGATCATGCAGTCTGGTATTTTTGTTGTTCGACATACAAGGATTTATGCTCATGTCTCAAGCTCCCCTGGCCAAATATCGTAAAGATTATAAAGAGCCATCTCATGCGATTACTGATATCGATCTTACTTTTGATCTATATGACAATGACACAATCGTTACGGCGGTATCAAAAGTTGCTCAAAAAGGCGATACAACAACGCTAGAACTCGATGGCGAAGGGCTTGAGCTACGCGCTGTAAAAGTAAATGGTGAGGATTGGGCTCATCACGAGGTGAAGGAGTCATCGCTGGTACTGACCGATCTTCCATCCGAGTTTGAACTTGAAATCGTCACCAAAATTGATCCTGAAGCGAATACAGCACTCGAAGGTTTGTACAAATCAGGCGGCGCATTTTGTACTCAGTGTGAGGCTGAGGGCTTCCGCCGTATCACGTACTATCTAGACCGTCCGGATGTTCTAGCAAAATACACAACAAAAGTGATCGCAGATAAAGCGGCTTACCCATATTTGCTGAGCAATGGTAACCGAATTGCAGAAGGTGATGCAGAGAACGGTCGTCATTGGGTTCAATGGCAGGATCCGCATCCAAAACCAGCTTACTTGTTCGCCCTTGTTGCAGGCGACTTTGATGTATTGCGTGACAAATATACAACGATGTCAGGTCGCAGTGTTGATTTAGAAATCTTTGTTGATAAAGGTAACCTAGATCGTGCAGGCCATGCGATGACATCTTTGATCAACTCGATGAAGTGGGATGAGGAACGCTTTGGCCTGGAATACGATCTGGATATTTACATGATCGTTGCTGTTGATTTCTTCAACATGGGTGCAATGGAAAACAAAGGCTTGAACATTTTTAACTCAAAATATGTGCTGGCGAACGATCAAACTGCGACAGATCGTGATTATTTAGGCATCGAAGCTGTGATCGGTCATGAGTACTTCCACAATTGGACTGGAAACCGTGTCACTTGTCGTGACTGGTTCCAACTAAGTCTAAAAGAAGGCTTAACCGTATTCCGTGACCAAGAATTCTCTTCTGACTTAGGCTCTCGTGCTGATAACCGTATTGATAACGTACGTATTATTCGTGGTCCTCAATTTGCGGAAGATGCAAGCCCAATGTCTCACCCGATTCGTCCTGACAAAGTCATTGAGATGAATAACTTCTACACGCTAACGGTGTATGAAAAGGGCAGCGAAGTTATTCGCATGTACCATACACTCCTTGGCGAAGAGGGCTTCCAAAAAGGAATGAAACTTTATTTTGAACGTCACGATGGTACCGCCGCGACGTGTGAAGACTTTGTTTCTGCAATGGAAGATGCCACCGGTGTTGATTTAAAACAGTTCCGTTTGTGGTACAGCCAATCGGGTACACCAACGCTACGCGTAAATAGCGAATACAACGCTGATGCAAAAACTTACGCACTAACGGTAGAGCAATTTACGGAGCCGACGCAAGACCAAGCAGAAAAACAAGCGCTGCATATTCCGTTCGATATCGAGTTGTATGATTCGAAAGGTCGAGTTATCCCACTGGTGATTAACGGTGAATCTGTTCATAACGTGCTGGATATTAAACAAGATAAGCAAACGTTCGTATTTGAAAATGTCGAAGAACAGCCAGTGCCATCTTTGTTGCGTGAATTCTCGGCACCAGTCAAATTAGAATACGATTACAGCGATGACGAGTTAGTCTTCTTGATGAAGCACGCAACGAACGATTTTGCTCGATGGGACGCTAGCCAAATGCTATTGGCTAAATACATTCGTCAGAATGTGAAAAATGTTCAAGCGGGACAAGAAGTATCACTTTCTGAAGGTGTGATAGATGCTTTCCGCGGTGTGCTGTTGGATGAAACGCTTGAGCCAGCTTTCTGTGCTCAAGTTTTCTCTATGCCTTCAATCAATGAGATTACTGGTTGGTACCAGCAAATTGATATCGATGCCGTAGACAAAGTGCTAAATAGCATTACAGTGTCACTTTCTAAGGAATTAGAAGATGAGCTAAGTGCGACTTATCACACGCTTAAGCAAACAGAGTATACGATCGACCATGCTGCAATTGGCAAGCGTGCTTTACGTAACCGTTGCCTTCAGTACCTAGCATATACGGAAAAAGGTAATGATTTAGTCAACGCACAATACGCATCTGCAAATAACATGACAGATACGATTGCTGCGATGAGTGCTGCAAATAACGCTCAGCTCGAGTGTCGTGAAGCACTTATGGCTGATTACAGCGATAAATGGAAGCACGATGGTTTGGTTATGGATAAGTGGTTTGCACTGCAAGGTAGCAATCCTGCAGAGGATGCTCTTGAAAAAGTAAAAGCAACCATGAACCACGAAGCATTTAGTTTGAAAAATCCGAACCGTACGCGCAGCTTAATTGGCTCGTTCTTAAGTGCGAACCCTGTACGTTTCCATGATAAATCCGGTGTAGGTTACCAGTTTGCCGGTGAAATTCTTCGCCAACTAAATGATTCGAACCCACAAGTAGCTTCTCGAATGATTGATCCTTTGCTTAAGTTCCGTAAATACGATGAAGCTCGCCAAGCAATGATTCGTGCAGAACTTGAAAAGCTCAAAGCAATGGATAATCTTGCTAAAGATCTATTCGAAAAAGTGACTAAAGCACTAGACGAATAGTAAACAACACAATAGGGTGGTCATTAAGGCCACCTTATTTGTTTATGTCACTTAGTTTTCACTTCATGAACTATTACTACTTCAATCTCAACATTTCATATCAAACGTTTTTATCTCATTATTCTGGTGCGGCAAGTGTTGTTCAAGTTGTCACACACAACGGTTTGCGTTTGCAGTTACCCGCCGCGAGATTTAGACCATTTCTTAGTCAATTGGGCGTTAGAGGCCAGTTTAGACTAACAACTGACCAAAATAATAAGTTTCTTAAGTTAGAAACTCTGTGATGTATTGTATTTGCAGAGAGTTAAATAGGAATCTTAGTCACAGAATCGGACATTTCACCTCTTACCACTACGATTAGTTGTTAAACATTTGTAATTATGCTTTTACAATGGGCACATGCATTACCTATGCTTAGTTTCTAAGGTAACAACCTAGCTACTAAGTCCCCCTACAAAACAACAATTCTAATGTGGAGTGTGAATATGACCGCGCGTGAAAATGTAGTGCCGGTTCTGCTTGAAAAGGTTTACCAACTGATTCAAGACAAACTCGAGCTTTCTCACCAAACGCTTGTAACTAAACTTGCTCAACACTTATTCAGTAACATTGCTGATGATGATCTAATTCAGCGAAACGAATCCGACCTTTATGGTGCTGTCGTTAGCCTTTGGCACCATATCAATGAAAAAAAACCAGAAGAGATTTCGGTTCGAGTATTTAACCCGACCGTAAGTCGTCAAGGCTGGCAATCCACACACACAATCGTAGAAATTGTTGTTCCAGATAGTCCATTCTTAGTGGACTCAGTCAAAATGGCTTTAGCACGTTTGGATCTTGTTTGTCACCTAATGTTGAATAACCCAACACAGATTCAGCGTGATAAAAAAAGCCAAGTTACAGACGTAAACGGTGAGGGTGGTGTTCTTCAATCACTTTTCCACATAGAGGTAGACCGCCTTACTAGTAAAGACGAGATGCAAGCGCTTAAAGAAGAGCTGTTAAGAATTCTATCTGATACTCGCTTAGTCGTTGATGACTGGAAGCAGATGGTTGATAAGCTTAAGTTTGTTACTGATGAACTTGAGAAAAATAAAGATCGTGTTTCTATCCAAACTGATCGTATGGATGAAACGATCGCATTTCTTCGTTGGCTAGAAGATCATAACTTTACCTTTATGGGTTATAAAGATTATGACTTAAAAGAGGTCAATGGTGATACCGAACTTGTTCCTGCTAAAGAAAAAGGACTAGGTCTGTTTGCTGATGACAAACGCGTGCGTAGCGTCAAGCTCTCTGAATTATCAGATTCAGCGCGATTAGAAGCGAAAAAACCATACGCTCTGATCATCACCAAAGGTAACAAAGCATCTCGTATCCATCGTCCGGCTTATACTGATTACATCGGTATTAAGAAGTTTGATGAAAACGGTAAAGTAATAGGTGAGCATCGCTTTACTGGTTTATATACCTCCGCCGTTTACAACCAAGCGGTACAAAGTATTCCTTTGATCCGCGAAAAAGTTGACCGTATCCTTGAAGCAAGTGGATACCGTCACGGATCATACTCATACAAAGCATTGCACAATATCTTAGAAAACTACCCACGCGACGAGTTGCTTCAAGCTAATGAAGAAGAGCTGCTTGAGGTGGGAATGGGCGTTGTACAAATGCAAGATCGTGACTTGCTGCGTTTGTTTGTTCGTAAAGACCCATTTGGTCGTTTCTTCAGTTGCATGGTTTATGTCACTAAAGATCGTTACAACACAGAATTGCGTCGTCAAACTCAACGCATTCTTAAGCAGTACTTTGGTTGCGAGCAAGAGGTTGAATTTACAACGTACTTCTCAGAAAGCCCACTAGCGAGAACACATTACATTGTTCGTGTAGACAATAACAACATTGACGTAGACGTGAAAAAGATCGAGCAAAATCTAATGGAAGTTTCTACCTCTTGGGATGACAGACTAAAAGAATCCATCATTGCTAACTTTGGTGAAAGTAAAGGCCTTCCTCTTTCAAAAGAATATATGAGTGCGTTCCCTCGCTCATACAAAGAGGACATGATGCCAGGTTCTGCGGTTGCAGATATCGAGCGCTTAGAAGCGTTAAGTGATGATAATAAACTTGGTATGTTGTTCTACCGACCTCAAGAAGAGGGAGCAGATTCCAAAGCTGTCCGCTTAAAGTTATATCATCGCGATGAACCAATTCACCTTTCTGACGTAATGCCGATGTTGGAAAACCTTGGTTTGCGTGTGATTGGCGAATCGCCATATGAGATCGAGAAAAACAACGGTCAGACCTTCTGGATCCTTGACTTCTCTATGCTGCATAAGAGCGAGAAAACCGTTGACCTTCGTGAAGCTCGTGATCGTTTCCAACAAGCATTTGCTGCCATTTGGGCGGGTAATCTTGAAAGTGATGGTTTCAACCGATTGTTATTAGGTGCGTCTTTATCTGGCCGTGAGATTTCCATTCTTCGCGCTTACGCACGATACATGCGCCAAGTCGGCTTCCCATTCAGTCAGCAGTACATCGAAGACACGCTAAGCCACTACCCAGACTTAGCGACAGGTCTAGTCAAGCTGTTCACCAAGCGATTTGATCCGAAACACAAAGGCAGCGAGAAAGGCCAAAACGATCTAATTAAAAAGCTAACAGAGCAGTTGGATCGTGTAGAGAGCTTGGATGATGATCGTATTATTCGTCGTTATATCGAAATGATCATGGCGACGCTTCGTACCAACTACTACCAAGTAGACGAGAATAAGCAGCCTAAGCCTTGGTTATCTTTGAAAATGAAGCCAAGCGATATTCCTGAGATTCCGCAGCCTGTACCTGCATTCGAGATCTTTGTTTACGCACCAGATATTGAAGGTGTTCACCTTCGTGGTGGAAAAGTGGCTCGTGGTGGTTTGCGTTGGTCAGATCGTCAAGAAGACTTCCGTACGGAGATTCTTGGCTTAGTGAAAGCGCAACAGGTTAAGAACACTGTAATTGTACCAGTGGGTGCAAAAGGCGGCTTCGTTTGTAAACGCCAGCCATCTCTCACCAGTCGTGATGAAATTTTTGCGGAAGGTCAGCGTTGTTACAAACGCTTTATCCGTGCACTGCTTGATGTGTCAGATAACATCATTGAAGGAGAGGTGGTACCACCACAAAACGTTGTTCGTCACGATGAAGATGACCCATATCTAGTAGTGGCTGCCGATAAAGGCACAGCAACCTTCTCAGATTTGGCAAACTCTGTTTCTGCAGAATACAACTTCTGGCTAGGTGACGCATTCGCTTCAGGTGGTTCAAACGGTTACGATCACAAAGCAATGGGAATCACCGCAAAAGGTGGTTGGGAATCTGTTAAACGTCACTTCCGTGAAATGGGCATCAACTGTCAGACCACTGATTTTACTGCAATCGGTGTAGGTGATATGGCAGGTGACGTGTTCGGTAACGGTATGCTGTTATCGAAGCATATTCGATTGCAAGCTGCGTTTAACCACATGCACATCTTTATTGATCCAAATCCAGATTCAGCCAGCAGCTGGGAAGAGCGTAACCGCTTGTTTAATTTGCCAAGATCAAGCTGGGAAGATTACAACAAAGACTTGATCTCTCAAGGTGGTGGCATCTTCTCTCGTCGATCAAAATCGATCCAGTTGACGCCAGAAATTCAGAAAATGTTAGGTACGAAGAAAGCATCTTTAGCGCCTAACGATCTGATAAAGATGATCTTGAAAATGAAAGTCGATCTTCTTTGGAACGGTGGTATCGGCACTTACGTTAAATCATCGACAGAAACTCATACAGATGTTGGTGACCGTGCTAACGACATGCTGCGCATTGACGGCCGTGACTTAAGAGCCAAAGTGGTTGGCGAAGGTGGTAACTTGGGTATGACTCAGCTTGGTCGTATCGAATACGCACTAACTGGCGGTCGAGTGAACACGGACTTCGTTGATAACGTAGGTGGCGTTGACTGTTCGGATAATGAAGTCAACATCAAGATCTTCCTCAATGGACTGGTTTCAAATGGCGATCTTACGGTTAAGCAACGTAACCAAATTCTAGAGTCTATGGAAGACGAAGTGGGTGAAATTGTCTTGGATGATGCTTACCGTCAGTCGGAGTCGATCTCTGTTACTGAACAGCAAGGTGTTGGCATTGTTAAGGAGCAAATTCGATTCATCCACACTATGGAGAAAGCAGGGTACTTGGACCGTGCTCTCGAATACATTCCTGATGATGAAACGCTAATCGAGCGTGAAAAACAGGGACTAGGTCTGACTCGCCCTGAGCTATCAGTGTTAGTTGCCTACGGTAAAATGGTACTTAAACAGCAACTTGTTACGGATGAAATCGCAAATGATGAATTCCATGCAAAACAACTTGTTGAATATTTCCCAAGTGCGTTACGACGTAACTATAAAGATCAAATGGTTAATCACCCACTGCGAGCTGAAATTATCGCTACAGCATTGGCTAACCAGATGGTTAATGAAATGGGCTGTAACTTCGTTACTCGTTTGCAAGAAGAAACTGGTGCAAGTGTTGTCGATATTGCCAACGCTTACAGTGCGGCTAGAGAAATCTTTGATTTAGAAGAAATCCTCAAGCAAACTCGCAAACTTGATAACGTTGCGACAGCGCAAGCTCAATACGAAATTATGTTTTACGTGCGCCGAGCACTGCGTCGAATTGCACGCTGGTTGCTTCGTAACCGTAGCGGCAAATGCACGGTCGGTGAGTTGATTGCTATCTACAAGCAAGATGTCAATGTTATCACTGAAACCCTAGACACTATGTTAGTTGAGTCTGAAGTTGAAGAACACAATGAGTTGGCTCAAGGTTGGATAGAGAAAGGGGTTGAAGAGAAACTCGCTCACCAAGTTGCCCGCTTATCAAGCTTACAATCTGCACTGGATATTTCATCAGTAGCAAGTGAAACAGGTAAAACGGTTGAGCAAGCATCGAAACTCTACTTTAACTTGGGTGACCGTTTATCGTTGCATTGGTTCTTGAAGCAAATTAATAGCCAAGCCGTTGATAACAACTGGCAAGCACTTGCAAGAGCGGCATTCCGTGAAGATCTGGACTGGCAACAACGTCAACTTACCGCTCAGGTACTGACTTGTGGCTGCTCAACCGAAGAGCTTGACGTGATGGCTGCGTTAGAAGATTGGATTGAAACTAACGAGCAATCGTTGCACCGCTGGGAGAGTATCTTAAACGAGTTCAAAGTTGGCTCAGTACACGAATTTGCTAAGTTCTCTGTAGCACTTCGAGAGCTAGTACTTTTAAACCTCAACTGCTCATCGAAAGAGTAGTGGAATAATCAAGTCATAAGTAAAAGCCTCGTTATTTAACGGGGCTTTTTATTATCTATTATTCACATTTGGAAAGAAAATAGTTACATTGTCACATTGAGTTGAAATTAAAACAGAGTGAAATCGATTGCTTTTAAGCGGTTAGTTACGATTTTTATCGCAGAAACTTGATTGTAATTGTTTGTTTTATATTTGAAAATCTTATAAAGATATAGGTTTTTACTTATTACGTTCATTTTCATTGAATTACGATGAAAAACGGTAAATAATATTGTCCCGTTTATACGGGGCTTTTTTCTTTCGGAGGCACAATGCTTTACCGTCTAGCCAGAACTGGCTTTTTCCAACTCGATGCCGAGAAGGCACATGATCTTGCAATCAAGAACTTCCAACGCTTTAACGGCACACCACTTGATCTCTTTTACCGCCAACAGTTACCAACTCGTCCAGTTGAGTGTATGGGTCTAACATTCCGTAACCCTGTTGGTCTTGCGGCTGGTTTAGATAAAAACGGCGAATGTATTGAAGCATTTGATGCCATGGGCTTTGGCTTTGTCGAAGTCGGCACTGTAACGCCACGACCACAACCAGGTAATGATAAACCACGCTTATTCCGTTTAGTGGAAGCAGAGGGGATCATCAACCGCATGGGCTTTAATAACCTAGGCGTTGATAATTTGATCGAGAATGTTAAACGAGCAAAATTCAATTGTGTTCTCGGAATTAATATCGGTAAAAATAAAGATACGCCAATTGAAAAAGGGGCAGAGGACTACCTGATTTGTATGGAAAAAGTGTATGAGTATGCTGGCTATATTGCAGTAAACATCTCATCGCCAAACACTCCAGGTCTTCGTTCACTTCAATATGGTGAAGCGCTTGATGAACTGCTTTCCGAATTAAAAGCGAAACAAGCGGAGTTATCAGAGAAGTACAACAAGTATGTCCCGTTAGCATTAAAGATAGCGCCAGATTTAAGTGACGATGAAATCTGCCAAATCTGCGATTCTTTATTGAAAAACAATATAGATGGTGTGATCGCGACTAACACAACTTTGGATCGCACGATCGTAGAAGGGATGAAACACGCCAATGAGGCAGGTGGCTTGAGTGGTCGCCCTGTGCAATCACGCTCTACGGAGGTCGTACGTAAGCTTCATGAAGAGCTTGGAGACAAACTTCCAATTATCGGTGTTGGTGGTGTAGATTCCTATGTTGCAGCCAAAGAAAAGATCATGGCAGGCGCTAAACTTGTTCAAGTCTACACTGGCTTTATTTACCACGGCCCAGGTCTCGTACGTGATATCGTTAAGAATCTTTAACATATACATCAAAAACTACTGAAAAATCAGTACCTGTTACATAAAAAAGAGGACTTTGTTTCCTCTTTTTTTTTATCCGTTCGTTTGTAGAATTTAAAAATCACGAGTAGGTAATTAAGCGTCTTACCTCTTTACCACTGATTTAACTAGTCAAGAGAGAACGGAATAATGCTTAAACCCAGCGACAAATGGAATTGGTATTTTGACGAGCAAAAAGCTTGCTTAATGCTGGATCTGGGGGAGGAAATGATTTTCCAAACCAATCTATCCCGAAAATTGTTGGTTAACTGTGCCTTCTCAAACAGTGAATTTACCGTTGATGACGCCAGCGCATTTCAAACGTTTAATGAGCGCATTCGCTGTCTCGATATCAGTGAATATCGCCAAGCTGAATTAACACTGTATTGTGTTGCTGCAAAGCGTTTTCATAAACCTGTACAGCCTAAGAGCTGGTTCTTCGATGCACAGTCCTCTGATTATGAACCTCAAGAAGGGGACATGGTCTTTCTCACAAATCAATATTCTGATGGTATGTTCATCGTTCTAGAACCAGGCGAAACATCGAGCTTATGTGCTTATGTTAACCAAGAAGCCTTTGTTCTTGATGGCAATAAGGCGCTTCAATTTGGGCAGCCGATTAAAGTAATGCATGATCGCATGGCTTGTGCAAACCACCTCTTTGCAATGACCCCTATGGCAATGGTGGGTTAAAGCTGTTTAATTTTTCTTTATTTCGTTCCTTTGTTTGCCTTAATCGACCTTAGTGGGTCGATTTTTTTTGTCCTTTCCTCTGACACTCCAATCCGAAATACCATGAAACTGTTTGTTTTCTATGCATGCAAACATGAAGCTGGTCACTTTTATTTTACTTATTTCAATTTGATTACTCCTTTAACTAGGCAACCTAGCGCCTAAAACAACCCTATTTATTCCCCTATAAAGGGTATTTGTAAGTAATTTACATCAATCAATCCACACTGGTATATACCAAAATGAGCGTAAATAAGTATTCACTTCTTCTAAAGGAAACAAAATACGTTCATGAATGAAAAACATTCAAACTAAAGATGTTGAAAGTTTTAGATCATTTGAGTGGTGATGATTTGAACTAACGGGTGGGAAAATACCTTTAAAAACGAGGCATTGATCGTAAAGTCAGGTATAATTGAAGCCATTTTTTATCAGCGAAAGAACACTATGAATCAATATCTCGCGGTAACTTCAAATGGCATGGAAAATTTGCTTGTTGAAGAACTGACTAAACTAGGCATTGAAAATGCGAAACCAGTACAGGCAGGCGTAAAATTTAAAGCGACAAACGAACAGGTTTATCGCTGTTGTTTGTGGAGCCGTTTAGCGTCTCGATTTGTACGTGTTTTATCTGAGTTCACGTGTAACAACGACATGGACTTGTATCTATCCACTTCCACTATTAACTGGGTTAACCAATTTCATAGCTCTAAACGCTTTGTTGTGGACTTTAACGGCACAAACCGTGAGATTAGAAATAGCCAATACGGGGCTATGAAGGTCAAAGATGGCATCGTAGATTGCTTTGAGAATAAAGGCTTGCCACGTCCTAATATCAGCAAAGAACGCCCAGATATTCGTATTCACGTTCGTTTGCATAAAGATAAAGCGTTGCTTGGGGTAGACATGGTAGGTAGTGGTCTTCATCAGCGTGGTTATCGACCAGAATCGGGTCGTGCGCCATTACGTGAAACGCTTGCTTCTGCGATTATCATGCGTTGTGGCTGGGATGGGCATCAACCATTACTCGATCCAATGTGTGGTTCTGGTACTTTGCTTATTGAAGCGGCAATGATGGCAGCCAACATGGCACCTGGCGTTAAGCGCAAACAATGGGGCTTCGAAGTTTTGGAAGACTTTGAACCGGAGACCTGGGCTGAGATTAAATCAGAGGCTAATGTTCAAGCTAGACGAGGTGTCAAGAAAGTTGACGCTAAGTTTTTTGGATTCGATAACGACCCCAAAGTATTAAAAGTCGCTCAAGAAAACGCCCGCAGAGCAGGTGTTGAAGAGTTGATTGAGTTTGCGCAAGGTGATGCTGCAACTATTACTCGTCCCGCAGGATTTGAACACGGTGTTATCGTTTCAAACCCACCTTACGGTGAGCGTCTAGGAACTGAGCCGGGGCTGATTGCGCTCTATACCGCATTCGGTGGACAGCTAAAATCTGAGTTTGGCGGATGTAAAGCATCTATCTTCTCTAGCTCAGACGAGCTCTTGAGTTGCCTTCGTATGCGCGCTGATAAACAGTTTAAATTGAACAATGGTGCGTTACCGTGTCACCAAAAGAACTACAGCATTGCCGAGCGCAGCGCTGATGAAGTGAAAGGTGCAGATACTAACGTTCAAATCGCACCAGACTTCTCAAACCGTTTGAAGAAAAACATTGGCAAGATTGGCAAGTGGGCGCGTAAAGAGAAACTAGACTGCTATCGTATCTACGATGCAGACCTTCCAGAATACAACGTAGCGATCGACGTGTACGGCGATCAAATTGTGATTCAAGAGTACGCAGCACCTAAGAACATCCCTGAAGAAAAAGCCAAGCGTCGTCTAACGGACATTATCCGTGCGACGATTCAGGTGACCGGTGTCGAAGCGAACAAAGTTGTACTGAAAGTTCGTGAGAAGCAGAAAGGTCGAAGCCAGTACCAAAAATTAGGTCAGGTATCAGAGACGCTCGAAGTAAACGAGTACGGTGTGAAGCTGATCGTGAACCTTCATGACTACCTAGACACAGGCCTGTTCTTGGATCATAAGATCACTCGTCGTCGTCTTGGCGAAATGGCACAGGGTAAAGATTTCCTTAACTTGTTTGCTTACACTGGTAGTGCAACAGTGCACGCTGCAGTTGGTGGTGCGCGTTCCACTACAACTGTCGATATGTCAAACACCTACTTGAACTGGGCGAAAGACAATATGCAGCTTAATGGCTGTGTAGGGCGCCAACATAAATATGAACAAGCGGACTGTTTGCAATGGCTAGAAAACGCAAAAGGTGAGTACGACTTGATCTTTATTGACCCACCTACGTTCTCTAACTCTAAGCGTATGGAAACATCATTCGATGTACAACGTGACCACATTAAGCTAATGAAGAACCTCAAACGTTTACTGAGAAGTGAAGGCACAATCGTATTTTCAAATAACAAACGTCACTTCAAGATGGATGAAGAATCACTCGCTGAATTGGGTTTGAAGGCTCAGAATATTTCTTCTCAAACGTTACCATTAGATTTTGCGCGTAATAAACAGATTCATAACTGTTGGCTAGTAACGCACGCGTAGTATAAACAAAAGGATTAATACGTGCTGATATTGTATAGCACGGAGGGATGCCATCTTTGTGAGATGGCATTTGCTCTAGTAGACCAAGTCGGTTTGGCCGAGCAAACAGATATCATTGATATTGCGTTCGATGATGTACTATTTTCTCGTTACGGCGTCACAATACCCGTATTAAAATATCAAGATTCTGAGTTGAACTGGCCGTTTGACTTAGAACAACTCACACATTGGTTGGATAATAATGGCATTACTTACCATTCATAACGCACAACTTGCATTTGGTGACCACCCATTGCTAGACAAAGCGGAGTTCGCTCTTCAAGAAAACGAACGCGTTTGTTTAGTTGGTCGTAACGGAGCAGGTAAGTCCACGTTAATGAAAGTGCTTGCCGGCGACATTTTGTTGGATGATGGCAAGATTCAAATAACTCAAGACGTAGTAGTTTCTCGGCTTGAACAAGATCCACCGCGCAATCAAGAGGGTACGGTTTACGAATACGTATCTGGCGGTTTGGCTGAAATCGGCGAACAATTGAAGATCTATCACGATCTTCTCGATCTTGTTGCTCAAGACCCAAGTGAGAAGAACATTAACCGTTTGGCGAAAGTTCAAGAGCAACTTGATCATTCTAACGCTTGGCGCTTTGATGACCGTGTTAAGAACGTACTTGGCGCTTTAAAACTAAGCCCAGAAACCAAACTGACCGATCTATCCGGTGGCTGGCAACGTAAAGCTGCTTTAGCTCGTGCGCTGGTTTGTGATCCTGATGTATTGCTTCTTGATGAGCCAACAAACCATCTCGATGTGACAACGATCGAATGGTTAGAGAACTTCTTAAAAGACTTCAAAGGCTCGATCATCTTTATTTCTCACGACCGTGCATTCATCAAGTCGATGGCGACACGCATCGTTGACTTAGATCGCGGTCAATTAGCTTCTTTCCCTGGTAATTACGAACAGTATTTGAATGACAAAGAAGAAATGCTTCGCGTCGAAGAAATGCAAAATGCTGAGTTCGATAAGAAACTAGCTCAGGAAGAAGTGTGGATTCGTCAAGGCATTAAAGCACGTCGTACTCGTAATGAAGGCCGTGTTCGAGCCCTTAAAAAACTTCGTGAAGAGCGTCGTGACCGTCGTGAAGTTCAAGGTAAAGTTAACCTAAACATCGATGATGCTTCTCGTTCAGGTAAGATTGTATTTGAAGCAGAAAATGTATCTTTTGCTTACGAAGGCAAGACAATTGTCGACGACTTTAGCTTTAACATCATGCGTGGTGACCGTATTGCACTTATCGGACCAAATGGCTGCGGTAAGAGTACGGTACTTAAATTGCTACTAGGGCAATTGGAAGCGCAGTCTGGTCGTTTACACTGCGGAACAAAATTAGAAGTCGCGTACTTTGATCAGTACCGAGAGATTTTGGATCCAGAAAAGACAGTGATCGATAACTTAGCGGATGGGAAACAAGAAGTAATGGTTGGGGGACGTCAGCGTCATGCGCTGAGTTATCTCCAAGACTTCTTATTTGCACCTAAGCGCGCCAGAACCCCGGTTAAGGCACTTTCCGGTGGTGAGAAAAACCGATTATTGCTAGCCCGTATCTTGTTGAAACCAAACAACTTACTTATTCTTGATGAACCAACTAACGATTTGGATATCGAAACGTTGGAACTTTTAGAAGAAATGCTTGCCAATTATCAGGGTACATTATTGTTAGTGAGTCACGACCGTGAGTTCGTAGACAACACAGTAACAACCAGCTGGATTTTTGAGGGTAACGGTATAATCGAAGAGTTCGTTGGTGGTTATCGTGATGCTAAACAGCAGCGTGACCAAGTTCTTGCTTCGCGCAGTCAGGTTGAAAAACCAACGAAGAAAGAGAAAGTGGTTGAGGAAACTCCCAAAACTACGCAACCTAAGAACAATTCGAAGAAGTTATCGTATAAGCTGCAAAGAGAATTAGAGGCTCTACCAGCTAAACTTGAACAATTAGAGTCGGATATCGAGAGCCTTCAGGAGCAAGTGAACGATCCAGAGTTCTTTGCTAAACCTGTAGAGCAAACTCAGCCGGTATTGGAACAGCTTGCTGCACTAGAGCAGGAGTTGGAAATCGCATTCGAGAGATGGGAAGAACTCGAAGCAATGCAACAGGATAGTTAAGAATTCAATGAATTGTAGTAATAAATTCAAATTGACCGCCATTGCAATGATGGTTGGTACCACAATGAACGCACAGGCGGCATTGTATCAAGTTGTTGAGGTTTCACCTCAGGATCATGGTTCAAACGGTGACTACCAAACGGCTTACGGGGTTGCAATTCAACAGGGCGATGCAGGTACAGATCCTTCAACAGGTTCACCTTTCGCTTTAGGCTGCTTTGATGCAGCAGCAAACTGCACGCCAGAGCAGTTTAAACTTGCAATGGAAACTCGCACTACGCCGATTTCAGCGACACAAGCCGTGGATGGGAACAGCTATCGTGAAGAAATCCCATTCGGATTAGACGCTGGCTTTTATTACATCCAAGAACTCAAAGACTTTGAGCGTTACTGTTACAACCAGCTTCGCTATTCCACCTGTGACTCATGGGCTTCAGTAAACTGGACGCCGTGGAATAAAGAACGTAGTAAAGACTTTACTTCTAATGCGTTAGCGTTCATAGAAGAAGATTCTGCTGCTTATAAAAATGAATATAACAATGTTATCAACCAGCTTACCGAGGGTGGTGCAGCTGTCGGTAATCAGAGTAAAGTTAGCACAGAAAATACTTCTACATTAGAAACACGAAATACCGTAGTTGCACCAGTAGAGCCAAATATTCTTACTGGCGATGGTGACGCAAGTGTTGTGCAAAGCCATGCTTGGAGCACAGACGGCAATTTTACTGTTGGCAGTGTTTCTCGAACAGCAAGCAATACCAATGGATCTCACCACACATCAAAAGCAGCGATTTGGGATCAAAGCGGAACCGTCAGTGAATTGGCTTGGCCTAGTGGCACATCTAAAGATGGAGAAAGGTTAGCTCAAGGGAGCATGCGTGACCTTGTCACTGATGGAACTACGGTCTATGGCGTAGGTTACAACACTTACAGTGATGATAACTACCTGAATGCGACTGTTTTTGTCGGAACTCTAGAAGCCGAAGGTAGCGTTGAAAACGCAACTTGGAAAAACAAAGTTGTTGTAGGAGCTAGACAGCGCGAGGGTGATGATACGGTTCATACAAACTCACGATTAACCGACGTTAACTCTAATTTTGTTGCTATTGGTGAAGCAAAACGTTCGGGCGGATACTTAATGCCAACGGGCTCTGCTCCGAATCGTCTCTTTATCGTAGATGATGTTCGTAAGGATTCTATTAGCGCTTTTTACCCAACTACTGGCATTTTCTTTAGCGGTGCGGGCGGTAAGATGGGCGGTATCAACTCTTACAATGAAATCGTCGGGCAACTTGATGCGGAAACGACTCGTGAAGACGATGGCAAGCCACGTCGTAAGCGCGGTTTTATCTATCCATATAGCGTAGGTGGCGAGACTAGTGAACGTGCTGCAACATTATTCAATGGAAAAGCTTGGTTCCTAGACAGTTTGACTAACGGCGGTGATTACTCTGAACAAAACAATCAGTTCCGTATTATCGACGCAACTGATATCAATGATGCAGGTGTGATCTCTGGTACTGCTATGAAATGTGCAGGTGGTTATAGTACAACAGCAAACAATGCGACATGTAGCTCTGAAGAGCAAATTGTAGCAGTCAAACTAGTACCTATTGCTGACGCAACTAAGGACGACATCGTATCTCGAAGCATTGACTCAACGACGACAGAGCGTCAAGGTGCAGGCCTTAGTTGGTTAGCTTTGACCATGCTTGGATTGTTTGGGTTCCGTAGAAAATAGTTAAAAATCGTCAGTAATTTTTAAATCAAGCAGAGGCTCACACATTTGAGTCTCTGCTTTTTTTATGCCTTGAGAAATTGCCTACTTTGATCGATTCTTATAAGTGGAGTCATAAAAACTCCATCAAAGTTTCACAATAACAGCTGTACGTTAGTAAATGGACCTGTATGAGGAATTAACTATGAAGAGACAAAAGCGTGATCGCCTAGAACGAGCTCAATCTCAAGGCTACAAAGCTGGATTGAATGGAAGGTCTCAAGAGGCTTGCCCATATCAACAAGTTGATGCTCGGTCGTATTGGTTAGGTGGTTGGCGTGATGCCAGAGATGAAAGACAATCTGGTCTCTACAAATAAACTCTCCACATACAAAAAAGAAGGATTCGAAAGGGCTCTACGGAGCCTTTTCTACATTATAGGTACATAGGGAAGTAGGTTAACACTCGATAACAAAAAGGCTCCTAAATAGGAGCCTTAATAAATCAATTAAAACCGTGATTAGAAGCTTGAAGTGTCTTGGAACAAGCCAACTTTCAAATCTTTTGCTACGTAGATTTCTTTGCCGTCTACACATACATGACCGTCAGCCAAACCCATCACAAGTTTACGGTTTACAACGCGTTTCATGTGGATTTCGTACGTCACTTTTTTCGCTGTTGGCAAGATCTGACCTGTAAACTTCACTTCGCCAACACCCAGAGCACGACCTTTTCCTTTGCCACCAACCCAGCCAAGGAAGAAACCAACAAGTTGCCACATCGCATCAAGGCCAAGACAACCCGGCATTACAGGGTCGCCAGGGAAGTGGCAGTCAAAGAACCACAAATCTGGAGTAATATCCAATTCCGCCAAGATCAAACCTTTACCAAAATCGCCTTCAGTCTCAGACATTTTAGTAACACGATCCATCATTAACATGTTTGGCGCAGGAAGCTGAGGGTAACCAGGCCCAAACAGTTCGCCTTGACTAGAAGCAAGTAGATCGTCACGGTTATAAGAATCACGTTTGTTTTGCATTATCAATTACTCCAATTTTTGATAGCTGCATCTTAGTGAACACGTGTACGCTAAACAACTCCGATCAGTACTAGACAAACCAGTTTTTGATGCGCTGCACAATTCCTTCTGGATGCTCATGTCTTTCAAAGTTTTCAATACGTTCCGCTATTTTGCCAATAATGCTATCGTCTTCACCTCTAAAAGGTTTATTCATTACAATCGGAATAGCTTCATCTACGGTAGAAACGGACCAAATATGGAAATCACCATTTTTAATGCTTTCTATTACATCTTTATGTAATGCAAGGTGTTTAAGGTTTGATTTTGGCATCACAACACCTTGATTTCCTGTAAAACCTTGATGTTTACAAACCTGATAAAAACCTTCAATTTTTTCGTTCAAGCCACCGACGGCTTGCACTCGACCAAACTGATCAACAGCCCCTGTAACCGCAACTTGTTGATTAATTGGAGATTCAGATAAAGCACTCACCAAGCAACAAAGTTCTGCAAGAGATGCGCTGTCACCATCAACTTCACTATAAGACTGTTCAAATACGATGGAGGCAGAGTAAGGCAGTGGTTCATCCAGTTTCAGAGCAGAGCTCAAGAAAGCTTGCATAATCATCATGCCTTTTGCATGTAGATTGCCTCCAAGTTCAGCTTTGCGCTCAACATCGGAAACATCGCCATCACCAAAATGAATTACACAAGATATTCGTGCAGGCTCACCATAGCTGACAGGGTGCCCAGCCATATCAATAACGGTTAGGCCATTGATTTGACCAACTTGTTCCCCAGTTGTCTCAATGATGACTTGTCCATCTAAAATATCGTACACGGCACGCTGAGGAAGGTAAGATTCTCGGTAATACTTGTCGTCAATCGCTTTATCTAACGACTTGTAATCTAATGCGTGACCATCACTGAACTGGCTGGCAAGCGTTAGAAGTTGAGAGTGCCACATTACTCCTAAAGGCAGATAATGTTGATCTTCAGTAAATCTCATACCGGCTAGCAACAATCTTCTAAAACCACATTCAGTTAAGTGAGGCAGCTGATATTGAGAACATATCCAGTTCACTAAACCAAAGTAATCTGTCAAATTCTGCTCTGACAGATGAATATCTTCTTCAACTTCCGTATACATGGCAAAGCCAGAACAGAAGTCGTCATCGATGTATTCTAGCTCTGCTAACTGACTTCTTTCTCCTGTTACAATCAGTTTTACATCATAAGCTTTAGCTTGCGGTACTGAAGTAGGTAAACGAGTAGGGCTTAGGTTCAGTGGCTCGATAAGGTTTTGTTGAATTGCAGACTTTATATTTGGCCAAAGTCCTAGGTTAGCCAAAATTAGATTAGCCGGTACAATTAAGTAACCGCTATCTGCCTGTGAAATTAAGCCAGGTTGGAAGGCAATATCACCACTTAAATCGACACTGTAACGGTCAAATAAGCGTTTGGCATCAAGTGATTCCGACAAAACAATCGCAGCGTTAGACTGGCTCTGAAGAGCTTTACTGATGAACTCTCTATAGACAGAATTATCTACGCAGTTAATGAGTAGTACTCGCGTCAATCCAGAAATTTTTGAAAAACGAGATATCGTTGCCGACATTCTCGGTTGGAGCTCAGTAAAAGACTTCTTTGGTAACGAAGGTGCAGACTTTAAAAGTGCTTCGTACTGCTCAAGTGAAGGTGTTACGTCTTGCCAATTAAGTTGGTTCATTAAAATTCATCGTAATTCAATCTTGCCGACATTATAACGAAACGGACTATAACACCCTAGCACCAATTTGGTTTGCTCACGGCATTCAACTCTCAATGAACAATACTTAGACAAATGAGTGATCAACATCGATACTTCTAAGAGTTTTATTTGCCCAAGTAAACCATCTGGGTTACACTGTCACTAGGTTATGTTTATGGGTCGGAACAAATGAAATATCAGCAGCTTGAGAATCTAGAATGTGGGTGGAAATGGAAGTATCTCATCAAAAAATGGAAAGATGGTGAAGCGATTACCCGACATATTGATACAAGCGAAGCAGATGCAGCGGTCGCAGAACTAAAACGCCTTGAACACGAGCCTACACTTGTCTTGGCTTGGATAGAAAACCACATGTCAGAAGAGTTAGATAATAAACTCAAGCAGGCTATCCGAGCGAAACGGAAACGTCACTTCAATGCAGAGCAAGTCCATACAAAGAAGAAATCCATTGATTTAGATTACCGAGTTTGGGAAAAGCTTTCTAGTAGAGCGAATGAACTTGGTTGTACGTTATCTGACGCAATTGAATATTTGCTTTCCGAAGCGTCGAGAAGTGAAAAAGCGAGTCAAAAAGTTACCTCAATTAAAGAGGATTTGAGTAAATTGCTATCTAGCTAGGATAGGGAGTGCCAAATGTTATATGTAATCTTAATTGCAGCCATCGTGATCTTTTGGTTGATCGCAGTCGATAGGCCGGTGTTAAAAGTAAAGTTCGATAATGGCCATATTAGTAACGTAAAAGGGCATCTACCTCCTTCTTTCAAACACAACTTACAGGATATTAGTGAGCATAACCCGTTTACTGGTGAAATGAAGGTGTATAGCCAACGGACAGGAATGCGCTTAAGCTTTTCCAAAAGCGTTCCCAAAAAAGTTCAACAGAGGATTCGTAACGTTTTTCCGCATCAGGGCTTCAAAGCAAACAAAGGCAAGAAGCGCGCTTAATTACATATCAGTTACTTCATCATGTTAAATGGGACGCAATGTGGCGTCCCATTTTCGTATCTACAGAAAAATTACTTATCATCGAACAATCAACAACATAAACGGACCAAAACGATGAGATACGTTGTAACTTTAATGATACTGATCTTTGCAAGTACTTCAGTTTTTGCTGACGATTCAGAAACGAACCTGTTGGCTAAAAAGATTAAGACTAAGCTTCAAAAGAAAGTAGACAATAAGTTTGATGACTATCAAGGTTATTGTGACGTCATGATAGAAATGGAGCACAAAAGTAAAAACGCAGTAATAAAAAGAGTAACGAGTAGTGGTGACCAAAAAGTGTGTAGGTACGTTAAGTCCAACTTGAAGAAAGGAAAACGCTATCGTTACAAATACCCCGAAAAGTACATTCGCCTCCATATAACCACAGGCTTATAAATGTTTCAGAACGCCTTGATTAAGAGCGAGTGAACTGAGTTCGTGTAGAGCGTTTAGCTGATTTTTGCTGTTGTACGAGACGAGCATGAAAGGCTTTTTGCTCAGCAGCGCGTTTGAGTTCGTTAAAGTAGTTATGACATTGAATGGCGAACTCAGTGAGTTGGCCGTCACCATCATAGATATATTGATTCTCAGGTGTTTAAGGAAGAACACACCAGTAAAGTAAGTCGAGGACTAAGCGCGCATCAATTTTCAATAAGAGATTTGATTTGCTTCGTAAGCATAACCACAAACCAAACTAGCGATTGCAAGTCCACAGGAACCTCGGTTAAAGCCTCAAAAGCAAACAATGTTGTTAATCTTAGGAGGACATTTTAAAGTAGCTAAAACCGGACATTATTGCTTTGAGACCCCACCCCTTGGTACGCATTATGTATATTATGTTAAATTGTATATTGCTGTACGCTAAATGTTGTCTGAGTATGCTCCTATTCCCTTGCAGATTTTAAATTTAAGGGCTTTAGCATTAAACATAATGGTTATTTACCATAAAATACTTAATATAGATCTTAATAATCTATCGATTGTTAAGATCTATATTAACGCCTTTTTACTTATTGAAATGACCGTATAGCTTCAAATATATCTTGTCTTCTAACAGGCTTGGAAATGAATCCGTCCATCCCGGCATCCAGGCATTTATCTCTATCGCTTTCTAGCGCATGTGCAGTTAACGCTATAATTGGAGTCTTGAGGCCTTTATCTCGAATAAGTCTTGTTGCGGTAATTCCATCCATCACTGGCATCGAGACATCCATGAGAATCAAATCGATTAAATCCTCATTCTCCTCTAAAAATGTTAATGCCTCTGCTCCATGGCTTGCGATATGAACATTATGGCCAAGCTTATTTAAGATAAGCTTTATTACGAACTGATTCGACTCGGTATCTTCTACGACGAGAAGTTCCATTGCTTTTGTCGGTTGATTGGTTTCGATTCTAACTGGACGATTTTGATTGCAACGAGTCAAAACTGGAATCGAAATCGTAAAGGTTGAACCAACATGCTCATCACTTTTAACGGCAATCTTGCCACGCATCATTTCAACTAAATGCTTGGTTATTGCGAGCCCCAGTCCTGTACCACCGAAGCGTCTCGTGATGGAACGGTCTCCTTGATGAAATGCCGTAAACAAGTGCTCTTGCTTTGCTTTAGATATACCAATTCCAGTGTCAGATATTGAGATCACAAGTTCAGCATCTTGCTCAGATACAGAAACTTTTACTTCACCTTCGTCTGTAAACTTTATTGCATTCCCTATTAGATTAAACAGAATTTGAGATAACCGCGTGGAGTCAATCCAAAATTGTTTGTCATTAGTGACAGTACAGTTGAGCTTGAATTTAAGATTTTTCTTCTTAGCGATTTGTTTTTGCTGAGAAATAACAAAAGTGACAGTGTCTCTTAAGTTAATCCATTGTTCATTGAGCTGAAAGCGACCTGACTCGATTTTAGAAAGATCAAGAATGTCACTGATTATCGCGAGAAGTAACTCTGCAGAGCACTCCATTTGGCTCAAAGCATCAATTTGTTCTTCTGACAAGGTTGATTGCTTCAGTATATCTAGCACTCCAAGAACGGAATTTAAAGGGGTTCTTATTTCATGGCTCATCATCGCTAAGAACTCCGACTTAGAGCGGTTCGCAAGCTCTGCTTCTTCTCTTGCTTTAGCGAGCTGAGTTGTTCTTACCTCAACGATACGTTGTAACTTCTCTTTGGTCTCGATATCAATGACCGCCCTTTCAATTAAGGGACGAAACCGCCTCAAGGTTTCCTTATTCTCTATGCTAAAGTGCCCTTTCTGAGCTCCAATAAGTAGGATTACGGTTTGCGTTACTTCTGAACGTATACCAGTTAAAACGACCGAGTTTACATGGCTTTTTATAAAGCTGTTTAAGTTAACAAACTCAGCGAGTTTATCTGGCTCGAACAGTAGAATGCATTCACCATTGAGAGCTCTTTGATAGGTGTTACCGTGTAACCAGGATACATTGTCAAATACGCTATTAGTTGATATCAATGTCCTGAAGGGATATCGCTCACCATCGCGAGTCAGTACAATAAAATCATCGAAGTTGATGTACTTTTTGAGGACATTGTTTAATCCCGTAAATATCTCATGCCGATTCTTTGCCTCACTCATCGCAGATATCGCGGAAAGAATGGCCTTGTTTTCATCGGCGAGTAGTCGTTCTCTTTGTCTAGCCTGCTTTAGCTCAACTAACGCTTCTTGAAGCGCTTCCTGTTGATATATGTCTAAGTATTTATCTTTCATAAGGTTTATGGAATATAGCCGATGAGATCATCAGGTTTCCATGTCCATTCTCACCACCAATAAATCTACCTTGCTCGCCGAAAGTAAAAGGGCAAATAAAAGGCAAATGTTCTAGTTCTTGGTTAATTTGTTCACAAACGCTATTCATGTCTTGCATTAAGTGCAACATGGGACCTGCGCAAAAGATATTTATCACTCCAATTTTTCGAGACTCTTCTAATTTTTGGTTAAAAGCGGCATTGACGACTTTTGCAGCGCGCGCAACGAGATGCTCACGACTTCCTTTCATTAATGTGAGCTCGTCACCCTCTTCTATTCGTGTAAACAACTCGATTCCACCATCTGGCGTCTCACGGATCGGATGGGATAACTTGTAATATGGGCGATCATAGAGATGACCTGCGATCCGCCCTAATGGATAAGCACTCGAGTTTGTAAACAGCATATTATCTTTACCTACTTGGTTATCCTGGTGATTTGTCCACCTTCTATAAACATTGAGCGCAGGTTCATTATCAATTTCAAGTAAGCATCTATCGTTGGTCTTGGTTGCAACACCTTTGATATTAGTTGGTGTATGCCCAGCGCTAAAAGCGATATCAACAGGTTGAGAGGAGTAAAAGAGAGTTAAGCTTAAACCTGAAGTTTGAGAGCCTTGGGCGGTTATCACAGACCATTTCCCAGCGATGTTATTATCAGCGGCCGAACCACCAATAATTGGAATTAGAGTTCCAAATCTTTCATCTATAGACGCAATGATTGATTCCTCTTGCCCTGGTGTAGCATGAAGTAGAATTAAGTTTGGTACCTCTCCTACACGGTTTGCGTTCTCAAGGGCCATATCCAAAGCCTTGGTGACGCTGTCACCTGAGTTGTGATTAGAAATACCAGTACCATAAGCATGAGGACCTGTATCATAAACAGCAAGTGCCGCAATTACTGGTCCTGTATGAAAGCCCTGATCTGTCATTACGGCTTGACATGAACTGGCGCCATGAAAAGGCACACCAGGAAAATGCGCAAGAAACGCTTCTCGAATCAACTCGAAATTGTATTCTTCCGTGTAGTAACACATCACGTAAGACAAGTTCTGTTGTGTCAATTCGGACCTGAGCGTTTTTATCGCTGAGTCTTCATCTTTAATATGAGTAAAAACTGATTGGCAATGCATACGATTTTATAATTGGATATCACTCTGCTGTTATACCATTCCAACCAATTTTCTCTAGGTAAGAAGGTGTTAATTTCATTAATAAGTTACGATTATCTCGTGATAGATCGTATTTATAATTGAACTACAACAATGTTTTCACCTTTTTTAAAGGTGATTTTTTTCGATTCAGGCATGATGTCTCATTCTACTGACTTATGCTTTTCGTTGAGATTGATAAAATTACCAGATTGATTTAGATCAATTTTTAGAGTGCTACTTTCTGTCGTTTCGAGCGAAATTCCCATTGAGTCACTATTAATCGTGATTATTTCTCCTTCAATTGTTACATCGCATCGTTCTTTTTGTGAACAGTCAACGCTATTAACACTCTCGTGTGTAAAGGTACGCCAGAAAAATGCGCCTATTAAAACACTGAGCATGATTAAGATTTGTGCAAGTCGCGCCTTTGTTAACTTTTGTGCAGGCATAATTACTAATATCCTTGTTACAAACTTCAAACTTTTTAAATAAAAAATGATTTCCAGAGGTCCAGTAAGGTTACTACCCTGTCATTGAATTGTTAATTCAAGTATAGTGTCACGCTGAAAATGCCACTTTTTATTAAAGTCAGCAATGGAAATAAGGTGATGATAACACTTGAATTCTAGAGTTTACTTGGGTGGTGTTACGACGCAAGTCGTGTTGGAAGTAAAAGTGTAGTTAATTAGAAATTGGAAGCATGCAAATGAGCCAAGTAAAGCAGCTTGAACAAAACTACAACTATACAGTCGTTCGCCAATTTACCCTTGTGACCATTTTATGGGGCATAGTTGGTATGGCTGTTGGTGTTTTGATTGCCGCTCAATTAGTTTGGCCACAGCTAAACTTTGATACGCCGTGGTTGACGTACAGTCGCTTACGTCCACTGCATACTAATGCGGTAATTTTTGCGTTTGGTACCAGTGCTCTGTTCGCAACGTCTTATTATGTTGTACAGCGCACATGTCAAACACGTCTTTTTGGTGGCCCACTCGTTGCCTTCACCTTTTGGGGTTGGCAAGCAATCATCCTGGCAGCAGCCATTACTTTGCCTCTCGGTTTAACATCGGGTAAAGAGTATGCTGAGCTAGAATGGCCTATTGATATCGCAATTGCGCTAGTATGGGTATCATATGCGGTGGTGTTCTTCGGCACACTAGTGAAGCGAAACACGTCACATATTTATGTGGCAAACTGGTTCTTCGGTGCCTTTATTATCACAGTAGCAGTACTTCACATCGTGAACAGCATGGCTATTCCTGTGTCACTTGGTAAATCTTACTCGATTTACTCGGGCGCAGTGGATGCGATGGTTCAGTGGTGGTATGGACACAATGCGGTAGGTTTCCTACTGACCGCTGGTTTCCTAGGTATGATGTACTACTTCGTTCCTAAACAAGCTGAACGTCCTGTTTATTCTTACCGTCTATCTATCGTTCACTTCTGGGCACTTATTTCTCTATATATTTGGGCAGGCCCTCACCACCTTCATTATACAGCGCTACCAGACTGGACTCAGTCTCTAGGTATGGTTATGTCGCTGGTTCTATTTGCTCCTTCTTGGGGTGGTATGATCAACGGTATTATGACGTTATCTGGTGCATGGCATAAGCTTCGTTATGACCCTATCCTACGTTTCCTAATCGTTTCACTGTCGTTCTACGGTATGTCTACCTTTGAAGGCCCGATGATGTCGATTAAGACGGTTAACGCACTTTCTCACTACACAGACTGGACCATTGGTCACGTTCACTCTGGTGCGTTAGGTTGGGTTGCGATGGTTTCTATCGGCTCTGTATATCACTTGGTACCTCGCCTATTTGGCCAAGAGCGTATGTACTCTGTTGGTCTAGTTAATGTGCATTTCTGGCTAGCAACAATCGGTACCGTTCTTTACATCGTTGCGATGTGGATCTCTGGTGTAATGCAAGGTCTTATGTGGCGCGCGGTTAACTCTGACGGTACGCTAACTTACAGCTTTGTTGAGTCTGTAGAAGCGTCTTATCCGTTCTACTTTGTACGTTTCCTAGGCGGATTTATCTTCCTATCTGGTATGTTCCTAATGGCATACAACACGTACAAAACGGTAAGTGCACCTAAAGAAAGCCTAAAAGCTATCCCACATCCGGCATAAGGAGATTTAAGAATGAGTAATAATTCTAATAATCGCCATGAAATCTTAGAACGTAATGTCGGTTTGTTGGCTATTTTTATCGTGTTTGCTATCAGTTGGGGTGCTCTTGTAGAGATCACTCCTCTGATTTTCCAAAAGCAAACGACTGAACCTGTAGAAAATCTGCGCGCTTACACTCCTTTGGAGATGGAAGGCCGTGATATCTACATCCGTGAAGGTTGTAACGTCTGTCACAGCCAGATGGTTCGTCCTTTCCGCTCAGAGACTGAACGTTACGGTCACTACTCTGTTGCTGGTGAGAGTGTTTGGGAACACCCATTCCTTTGGGGCTCTAAGCGTACAGGCCCGGATTTAGCTCGTGTTGGTGGTCGTTATTCTGACGAATGGCACCGTGTTCACCTGTTAGATCCTCGTGAGCTTGTACCTGAGTCAAACATGCCAGGTTTCCCGTGGCTAGCTGAAAACGTTTTAGACGGTAAGCTAACTCAGAAGAAACTTGAGCTATTTCGTGATCAGTTCGGCGTTCCATACACTGATGAAGAGATCGCGAATTCGGCTAAAGAAGTAGAAGGTAAAACAGAGATGGATGCAATCATCGCTTACCTTCAGTCTCTTGGTCATGCAATGAAGTAAGGGGATCATATGGATTTCGGTACAATTCATAGTATTTATACCGTTGTACTCTTCGCTAGTTTTATTGGCATCGTATGGTGGGCATTTAGTAAAAAGCGTAAAGCACGCTTTGAAGAAGATGCCAACTTGGTGTTTGCTGACGAAGAACAAAAGACCCCTAATAACCAAGGAGTGAAGAAGTAATGACTACATTCTGGAGTCTCTGGATTATCGTGATTACTGTCGGTACGCTAGTAGGCTGTGCGATTCTCCTGACTTGGTGCGCTAAAGATAAAATGGGCGTCGAGGAAGGGGAAGACATGGGCCACGAGTACGATGGTATTCGCGAGCTAAACAACCCTCTACCAAAGTGGTGGACTTACCTGTTTGTAAGCACATTTGTGTTCGCAGCAGTTTACCTTGCCCTATTCCCAGGTCTAGGTAGCTTCAAGGGCTTTTTAAACTGGCAGAGTTCGGCTCAAACCGTTCGCTCACTAGAAGAGTCAAAAGAAGCCATCGCTGCAGCACAAGAGAACAAGCAACTAAACCAATATGCAAAAGAACTGGATGATGCCGACGCTTACTTCGGCGAAGCATTCCGTAAACTTGCGCACAATGACAGTGGTCTACGCCCAATTCCTGAAATTGCGCAAGATCCTGAAGCATTAAAAGTTGGTCAGCGTTTGTTTTTGCAAAACTGTTCTCAATGCCATGGCTCTGATGCACGTGGTCAGAAAGGCTTCCCTAACCTGACTGATGATGCATGGCTATATGGTGGCGAGCCATCAGCGATCGTTACAACCATCATGCACGGCCGTATTGGTCAAATGCCAGCATGGAAAGATGCCCTTGGTGAGCAAGGTGTTCAAGAAGTTGTAAGTTACACACTTAGTCTATCTGGTCGTAAAGTAAATGCTCGTGAAGCCGCGGCAGGTAAAGCACGCTTCGTAGTGTGTGCTGCTTGTCATGGTACGGATGGTAAGGGTAACCCTGCAGTCGGTGCGCCTGACCTTACAGACCAAGACTGGTTATTTGGTGACTCTCGTGCAGCTGTAACAGAAACCGTAATGAACGGACGCTCAGGCGTAATGCCTGCGTGGAAAGACATTTTGGGTGAAGATAAAGTTCAGCTCGTTGCCTCATATGTCTGGAGTTTAAGTAACTCAGAGAGTAAGTAACTGAGATATTACGTAACATAGCAATAACAGCCCCTTTCATAGGGGCTGTCTTTCCTTTAAATTTAACGCCTTACATTTTTTCATTTAGCTGTTGAGAACTTTTTTATGGTAAAGCCTTGGTATAAACAATTTTGGCCGTGGTTCCTAATCATCCTTCCTCTTACTGTCGTAGTTTGGACTGTGATTACTGTGGTCGTTTTCTCGAACAACTCTGTTTCTTTAGTCGCCGAGGATTACTATAAAAAAGGCAAAGGCATTAATATCGACATTAGTAAAATGAATGTCGCTCGTGACCTAGGTCTTAACGCTGAGATTTCCTCTGAAAATAACAATGTTGTGATTGTTTTCGCTAAAGGGAAGCTACCTCATTACCCTGCTCTAACGGCCACTTTCACTCATCGTACTCTTCCTGATCGTGACTTCACAAAGCTTGTAACAGCGGATGCATCTGGTAATTACCGACTAAAAGCTGAGGAATCTATTCAAGGACCATGGTTTGTTGAACTACAACCACACGACAAGCAATGGATGATCCAAGGTAAAGTTGAGTTTCCTGCCTCTTCAACACCGTTAATGAAGTAAGCATATGTGTAAATCCTGTTATCACTGCGGTGAAGATGTACCAGCCAACACGGATTTCAAAGTAGAAATATTGGGTGAAATTCGCGACATGTGTTGTCCGGGCTGCGAAACTGTGGCGCAGACTATTGTCGATAGTGGTCTTGTATCATATTACCAATACCGCACTGCGCCTGCAGAAAAGGCAGATCTAGTACCAGAGCAACTCCAAGCTTTAATTCATTATGACAATGCGGATGTACAATCTGAATTCGTACGAAATCGCGAAAATGTTTCTGAAGTAACCCTTTCTTTGGAAGGCGTTTCATGTGCCGCTTGTGCGTGGTTAATCGAAAAGCAAGTTTCTAATACGGCCGGGTTGGTATCTATCCGTGTTAATACAACCACCAATCGAGCGTTACTAGCCTGGGATAAAACTCAGGTACGGTTAAGCGAGCTCCTTTCCGTTATTCATAAACTTGGTTACAAAGCTGCACCTTTTGAAGCAGATAAGCAAGAAGCCTCTTACCATCGAATGATGAAGCAATATCTATATCGGCTAGGTATTGCAGGTTTAGCAACCATGCAGATCATGATGCTCGCCGTTGCACTGTATCTCGAAGTCTTTGGTGATTTAGAGCCAGAGTTTAAAAGTTACTTTCGTTGGGTAAGTTTGATTTTTGCTACTCCTGTTTTGCTTTATTCCGCTCTTCCATTTTACTTAAACGCATGGCGCAGTATCAAAGGCCGAACCCTTGGTATGGATGTCCCGGTTTCTATTGCGTTGATCTTTGCCTATGTTGCAAGTTTAGTTGCAACAGTAACTGAACAAGGCGAAGTCTTCTTTGAATCTATCTCGATGTTTACCTTCTTTTTGTTAGTAGGTCGATTCTTAGAGATGCGCGCTCGTCGCAAAGCTGCTGCAGCGAGTGGTAACCTTCTTAAGTTGATTCCGGCAATTGCTACAACGCTGGACGGTGATCAGATACCCGTGAAGACGCTAAAAGTTGGCGTTCGTATTCGCGTTCTACCTGGTGAACATATCCCCGCTGACGGTAAAGTTATTTCAGGCCGTATTCATATTGATGAATCCATGCTAACGGGTGAGTCAGTGCATGTTGTGAAACGAGAAGGCGATATTGTTTATGCGGGAACGCTAAACGGAGACGAATCATTTGAACTTGAGGTAGTAAGCTCAAAGGCCGATTCAATGATTTCTAACATCGTGCGTTTACAAGATGAAGCTCAACACTCCAAACCTAAAATTGCGGAAATTGCAGACATTGTCGCCCGTTACTTTGTTGGTGTGATTCTTATTATCTCTGCTGGTACTTGGTTTTACTGGCATCAAACAAAATCAGATGATGCGTTTTGGATCATGCTGTCTGTGCTAGTCGCTACGTGTCCATGTGCGCTATCTCTGGCCACACCGACCGCACTCACTTGTGCTACCTCTAGAATGGGTAATTTTGGCATTTTACTACGTAAAGGCCATGTGTTTGAGACACTATGTAAGATCAACCACTTAGTTGTAGATAAAACAGGCACTCTAACGAAAGGTGATATTGAGATCTGTGAAACAAAGATACTTAGTGATCTCCCACAGAAAGATTGTCTATCACTAGCTGCAGCTTTAGAGGCTCATGCAAACCACCCTATCGCTCGTTCTTTTGCAACTTACACCAATGATGACTTTATCGTGTCTGACGTGCAAAACGTGATTGGTTCAGGGATTGAGGGTATGTGGAATGGCAAAATCGTTAAGATAGGTAGTGCTGCTTTTGTTCAAGGCAAAGAAAGTGGTGAAAGCCAGGCGGTCTATCTGTCGGTTGATGGCAAGCATGTCGCTAGCTTTTACTACCGCGACCCTATCCGAAAAGAAAGCAAAGCCTTTATTCAACGTTTTGCTGACGCTGGAATTAAGACAACCCTGCTAACTGGTGATTCTCTCTCAAACGCCCAACCAGTGGCGAATGAAATTGGTATCGATCACATCGTCGCGTCAGCAAAGCCAGAAGATAAGCTTGCATACCTTAAGAGCTTGGACGAAAACAGTATCACTATGATGGTTGGTGATGGAATCAATGACGCGCCGACTCTCGCCGGAGCTCACCTTTCTGTCGCAATGGGCGGTGGTACAGATGTCGCTAAAGCTTCTGCAGATATGACGTTACTTGGGGATAATCTCGAAAAGCTACTAGAAGCACGTTTGCTTGCACTGCGTACAAGAAAGATTATTCGAGAAAACTTGGCTTGGTCTTTGGGTTACAACCTGTTAATTTTGCCTTTGGCGGTCGCAGGTTTAGTGGCTCCCTACATTGCAGTAGTTGGCATGTCTGCAAGCTCAATTATCGTTGTATCTAACTCTTTGCGCCTGCTCAAAGAGAAATAAGTAGAGAAAGCAAACATGGAAAGTCTTTATATATTGATTCCCATCGCTATCGTTCTCGTTTGTGTTGCTGTCGCCGTTTTTCTTTGGGCGGTAAGAAGCGATCAGTTTGAAGATCTTGAACGGCAAGGGCACAACATTCTTCTCGACGAAGAAGACCAATCTAATAGTGATAAAAAGTAGCGACCTTTATGACTCCTGATTTTATCGGTGCGTTGATGATCGGCTTAGTAGGAGCCGGTCATTGTATGGGTATGTGTGGTGGTATCGCGTCTCTACTTACCATGGGCTCTTCTGCTAAAAATAAAACTACCCCTCTTATCCCCCTCTTCTACAACCTCGGACGATTGATCAGTTATACCTTAATAGGTGCATTAGTGGGTGGTGCTATATCAGGTTTATCTGAGCTTAGTGGGTTAACGCACTCTCTTGCTTGGTTAAGGCTGATTGCTGCGTTATTCATGATCCTGGTCGCGCTGTATATTGCTAAATGGTGGCAAGGCTTACTTTTAATAGAAAAGCTAGGGCAGTATATCTGGCGCTTTATCTCGCCGGCAGGGAAGAATCTGTTGCCACTAAAGCATCCTCTTCACGCGTTGCCATTTGGCTTTATTTGGGGTTGGTTACCATGTGGCTTAGTTTATTCAGCGCTTACTTGGTCGGCGGTTTCTGGTAGTGCGATGAACGGCGGCCTAATTATGCTTGCGTTTGGGCTCGGAACGCTACCTGCAATGCTTATTATTGGATACGGTGCCAATCATTTTCAGAAATTACAAAAATCATTAATATTTAGAAATATTTCAGCATTAATCCTTATTGGCTATGGTACGTATACCGCTGTAGGAGCCTTAGCGTTACTCGGTTTCATATAACGTTAAACTCTATTGAGGTGACATTTTTGCTACCCTTTAGGATTAAGCGATGCTAAAATATTGATGTATATCAAATAGTGAAAGGTTGTTATGATTTCTGAAAAACCTGCAACAAAGCGTATCCAATCAGGCGGTTGCGCCATTCATTGCCAAGATTGTAGCATTAGTCAACTGTGTATCCCGTTCACTCTAAATGAGGCAGAACTTGATCAGCTTGACCAAATCATCGAACGTAAGAAGCCTATTCAAAAAGGACAAGAGCTTTTTAAGGCCGGTGATGAGCTAAAATCGCTATACGCTATCCGCTCTGGTACCATCAAGAGCTATACGATCACAGAGCAAGGTGATGAGCAAATCACAGCGTTTCACTTAGCTGGAGACTTAGTCGGTTTCGATGCTATCACTGGTGACTCCCACCCTAGCTTTGCTCAAGCACTCGAAACGTCGATGGTATGTGAAATCCCATACGAAATTTTAGACGATCTATCGGGTAAAATGCCTAAGCTTCGCCAGCAAATCATGCGTTTGATGAGTAACGAAATTAAAGGTGATCAGGAAATGATTTTGCTTCTTTCTAAAAAGAACGCAGAAGAGCGACTAGCTGCTTTCCTTTACAACCTATCAACGCGTTTTTCTCAGCGTGGCTTCAGCCCTAGAGAGTTTCGTTTAACTATGACTCGTGGTGATATTGGCAACTACCTTGGTCTTACAGTCGAAACGATCAGTCGTTTGTTAGGTCGTTTCCAGAAATCTGAGATCCTAAGCGTAAAAGGTAAATATATCACTATCTTAGACCACGATGCATTGATGGAACTTGCTGGTGTAACTAAAGAATAATACACCCTAATTATTGATGTAGCTCAAAAATGAGCTACATCATATTTCTCATAAATTCCTTTCGAAAGTCCTCAAAAAGTTCTCCAAACTAAGCTACAGTAAAAATGTACGGTGAGTACTCCAAAATACTGATTTAATTTACATTCAGTATCTGGTTTTGCAATAGAAGTGGGCTTAGTTATGAGTATATACAGTAAGATCCTTGTTGTAGCTGACATCAATAATGATGAGCAGCCCGCACTTGCAAGAGCTGTTCAATTAGCTCAGAAAAGTGTATCTAGAAGCCGAATCACTTTCTTTTTATCCATTTACGATTTCTCGTATGACATGACGTCAATGCTATCAGTGGATGAAAGAGATGCTATGCGTCGAGGTGTCATTCATCAGCGTGAGCAGTGGATGCGTAAAATTGCTCAACCATACCTAAACGATGGCTTCGACTTTGATGTTTGTGTTGTCTGGCACAACCGCCCTTATGAGGCGATTATTGCTGAAGTCTATGCAGGCAATCATGACCTAGTCATCAAAGGCACACGTAAGCATGATGTTTTAGAGTCTGTCATTTTCACACCGACAGATTGGCACTTGTTGCGAAAATGCCCTATTCCAGTGCTTCTTATTAAGAATGCTGCTTGGCCGGAACAAGCAAGTATCCTTGCCTCAGTACATGTGGGCTCAGAAAACCCGACTCATATTGATCTCAACGATACGATGGTCGAGCGATTAAAAGAAATCACCACTCGGCTTGAGGCCAAGCCATATCTTGTTAACGCCTACCCCGTTACACCGGCGAACATTACGATTGAACTTCCTGAATTTGACCCAACGACTTATACCGATGCAGTGCGAGGTCATCATTTAACGGCTATGAAAGCACTACGCCAAAAACATGGTCTTGATGAAGAACAAACGATAGTTGAGCAAGGTTTACCTGAAGATGTCATTCCGGCAGCTGCAGAGCGCTTGAACGCAGCAATGGTTATTTTAGGTACCACAGGGCGAACAGGGCTTTCTGCTGTCTTTATTGGTAATACAGCGGAGCACGTAATTGATAAAATAAATTGCGACGTGTTGGCTCTAAAACCAAAAGGCTACATTAGCCCTCTCGACCCAAATACAGCAACCTAATCTCTCTTTAGTATTGCTATGTATTGAGCGCTTTCAAATAAGCGCTAATAAATCCCCCGAATACAGGGGGATTTTTGTTTGGGAACAGTTAAAGCGTTGGGTACAAAAAAGGAGGTCTAATTGACCTCCTTTTTTACGAGTTAGATGTTCGTAACATCGATGAACATCGATTCATCAATATTCGTCGAAGAAACGACAGCCTCATTAAATTCATACTCTTCGCGGTTACCTTCACGATCTAGCGGTAAGTTAACAAAGTCGAACAATTCGCGGTCTGCTAGTTGGCTTGGGCTTACGTTTTGAATTGATTTAAAAATTGCTTCCACACGCCCTGGCGTCTTCTTATCCCATTCAATCAACATTGCTTTTATAGATTGACGCTGAAGGTTCTCTTGAGAGCCACAAAGGTTACACGGAATTATTGGGAAATCCTTGTGCTCAGCGTATTTGATCAAATCTTTTTCACGACAGTAAGTCAATGGACGAATGACCACGTTACGGCCATCATCAGAGCGTAGCTTTGGTGGCATCGCTTTAAGGCGAGAGCCGTGGAACATATTCAAGAACATTGTTTCGACGATGTCATCCATGTGATGACCTAGCGCAAGCTTAGTTGCACCAATCTTCTCTGCAAATGAATACAGCGTACCACGTCGCAGGCGTGAACACAGACCACAAGTGGTTTTGCCTTCTGGTACCTTCTCTTTTACGACGGAATACGTGTCCTTATCGACGATATAGTAAGGGATATTCAGTGTTTCGAAATACTCTGGCAGAATGTGCTCAGGGAAGCCCGGTTGTTTTTGGTCTAGGTTTACCGCAACCACTTCAAATTTGATCGGTGCGGCTTTTTGAAGATTCAGCAGGATATCAAGCATCGCGAATGAATCTTTACCACCGCTAATACATGCCATTACAACATCGCCTTCTTCGATCATGTTGTAATCAGTAATGGCATTTCCAACATGTCTTCTTAGGCGTTTCTGAAGCTTGTTGAATTCTAGGGTTTCTTTTCTTGTATCTATTTGGTTCATTGCGGGCTCTCACATCGCCGATAAATCGACTAGGACTTCCTAACATGGGTTTCTTTGGGGCGTGGATTATACGAGCTTTTTACGCAGGATTAAATGCTTGTCTTATTGAGTCTTTAAGAAAAGAGTGTGAAAGATACTTTAGTTACGGTCAAAATTAAAAAAGAGCTGCGATTGCAGCCCTTTCTAAACGTTCAGTGTTCATTTCTTTGCGTTAGGTAGATAAGGTAACACTCGCATCGTCGGTTCTGGTAGTGTCATTGTGCCACCTTGCCCTATTTCACTTAGTGCGACTTGTATCTTGCCATTGACAATTGGCTTTTCGGTTCCGTTTGAGAAAATCACTTTATCATTCAGTTGATTTGCAAACTCCATCGTCACACCTTGAACTTCCGGTGTAAACCAACCCGCAAACATACCGCCTAAATCTTCCAGCATCGTCTGCATTTGAGGTAGAAGAGGCTTAAGTTGCTCGTAAGAAACGTTACCCTGTAATGGTTCTTTGGTCATCACGACAAGTGAGTAATCGCAACGTGTATCTTTTGGGGTATCGATAAAAACCAACGGATTCGCTGACTTTAAGTTTTTATCAACAGGTAAAGGCAACTCTTGTGAAGCAGGGATAACAAACTCTTCATAGTGCTCTTCTTTTTCCATCCAAGCTTTTTCTATCGTACAAATTTGTTTAGTTTTTGCGTCCACAAAAAAGACACCAACTTTCACATCGTCATGCCCTTCTTTATTGTTGTTTTTTAGTTGAGTGTATAACTTTGAGTACGTGAACATGTACTCTTGAGCTTGGGTTATCGGCGATACAAGAATTAGCGCCGCACTTCCCAATAGACTTAGGCTTAACTTTTTCATTTTATCCGTTATTTTATTGCGTCCAGTAGGCGTTGTTATGACGAATCATAGCGCGAAGATCGTGTACATAGGCGATGCCACGTTCAGAATAGGCTAGCAACCCATGCGTTAACTCTGACGCGGTTGCAACCGTTAACAAGCCCTTGTTCTTTTCAGCCAGAGATGTTCTGATTTCACGCAGGTCTGCATACGCTGGGTTTCGATTAACATTCATAAAGTAGCCATGAACAGACTGTTGTACAGAATCGAATTTTTCAACTTCATGAACTTTGTTAGCGCCACGTTGCGCTGGAACAATTCCACAGCCCTTTTTATAACACCATTGGCCGAACAAGTTGTTTGCTTGAGTAGCAAAACGAGAAGTGCCCCACGCAGATTCATTTGCCGCTTGAGTTAGAACCAAGGCTTCAGGTAAGACGTTCACTCGCACAAGCATCTCGTCTAGCCATGCTTGATCAATCTTATCGTTACTCAAGGGCAACGAATACAGAGATGATAACCGCTGAGCATACTCTTGTTGTTCTTGCGTCACTTGTCCCACCTTTAAAGAGGTAAGAAAGGCACGCTCATGACGAATTCGTTGATTCTCAAGAGCAATTTTAGGCCTTAAAAAATCAAAAAAAGCAGCTTTTTTCTCTTTCGTATCTTTTATTGAATTGAAGTCTGGGATATCACCGATGTATGGCAAGTGTGATAAATCGACATGCTTAATCTTGCCAGAGAGTACGTCAGGATTTTCCACATATTTAAACTGTTTCTCGTAGTGTAAATATGGGCCTATAGAAATAAAAGTGGCGGCTATACAGGTTGCCGCCACTCGTAAACTTATTGATTTCAAAGAATTAGGCATCAAACACCTGTGAGTTACCATCGTGATCATTATCGTTTTTCTGTGTTGTAACGATCTTAAGCTTAATTCCAAACATTTCGCGGTAGAGTATGCCTTTCAAATGGAAGAAGAATGGCAGCACAAAAATCAAGCCAATACCGTAGAACATTGCTGCAATAATAAACATTAACATCACGCCTAAGTAAAGCCCCGCGACCACAAAAATCTTCTTGTTGATTGCGCGAAGTGATAACAGCAACGCTTGCATTGGTGGCACCCTTTTCTCACAAATCAACAAAATAGAGTGACTAAATGCCAAGGAAAGATACAGCGACAGTAAAGGAAAAATCATACCAACCACACCTTGTAGCATTAAGCTCATGAGCGTTGCTAGAATAACAGGAATGGTGAACTGCAACCCCTTTCCAACATGGCGCAACTTAGTCTTCAGGCCGGCGACATGGCTCATAGCCATCAAGCTGATCCCCGCATAAATTGGTGCGCTAATCACCTCATAACTGAAATTCGCGACATAAATAGAAGACACAATATCGTTTGTGAACGACTCTGGGTTCTCAAATGCATCAAGAATAACGCTCAAATCGCCCAACTGCAGTTTTAATGCAATATAGAAAATACCTAACTGGACAAAAAGCAATACAATAATGGCAGGAGAAAATGATAAAAAGTGCTGGATGGTTGCTCGCCAAGCTTCGTTAAAAACCGCGCCAGCTTTAAGCTCGTAGTTGCCAGACAAAGCTCGCTCTACACTCCCCCCAAGATTGAAATCTTTCTCAAAATCGTCGTTCATAGTTTATCCAAGACTAACTTGTAAAATTTTGACTGGAATTCCAGTCAATTAATGTAATCGTCATTATAAAGAAATCTTTCCACATCTAACATCACAACTCACCTACAATCCTTGCAATCTCAACTGTATGGTTGATAATTAACCACTTTCAAGGTCATGAAATTGAAACAATTGTTGAACAAAGTTTAGTGCTATCAAACTGTGTCTAGATGCCAATTAATCTCATAAAAACAGTATGGTAAGGAATGATGGCTTTTTCCTGCAAAATTATTTCTGTTTCAAGATAAGAAAATGCTTTAATTTCACACTTTTGGTGATTATGATGCGCGCCTCAAAAGTGAATGGTTAGTGTCACATCAGCTGGGATAATCCCGGCTTGAACGTGGGGGAAATACAGACGTTGAACGCAAAACCGCAAGCAGGAAAGCCAGTTATTCGTTTATCTGGTATTAGTAAAAGTTTCGATGGTAAGGAAATCATCGGTAATTTAAATCTGGATGTTAATCATGGTGAATTTCTGACGATTCTCGGGCCTTCTGGTTGTGGTAAGACAACAGTTTTACGCATGATTGCAGGTTTTGAAACGGCAGATAACGGTCAAATTATTTTGGATGACCAGGATGTAACACAGGTTCCTGCAGAGCAAAGGCACGTCAACACGGTATTTCAAAGTTACGCATTGTTTCCACACATGACCGTATATGAGAATGTCGCTTTTGGTCTTCGTATGCAGAAAACGCCTACTGCGGACATTGAACCACGAGTAATGGAAGCGCTACGCATGGTGCGCCTAGAAAAAATGGCTCAGCGTAAGCCTCATCAGCTTTCTGGCGGTCAGCAACAACGTATCGCCATTGCGCGTGCGGTTGTTAACAAACCAAAAGTACTGCTGCTAGATGAATCTCTATCTGCACTTGATTACAAACTGCGTAAGCAAATGCAAATCGAGCTTAAACAGCTTCAGCGTCAACTTGGTATTACCTTTATCTTCGTTACGCACGATCAGGAAGAGGCCCTATCGATGTCTGACCGCATTATTGTTATGCGCGACGGTGTTATCGAGCAGGATGGTTCTCCACGTGAGATTTACGAAGAGCCGAAGAACCTATTTGTTGCTCGCTTTATCGGTGAGATCAACGTATTCAACGCAACCATGCTAGAGCGTATCGACGAGAAACGTATCCGTGCAGAAATCGAAGGTGTCGAGTCTGTTGTTTACTACGATCAGGAAGCGCAAGCAGGTGAAAAACTGCAAGTACTACTTCGCCCAGAAGACTTACGTATCGAAGAGATCAAAGAGTCTGAAGAAAAAGGCATCGTAGGTCACGTAACAGAGCGTACCTATAAAGGTATGACGCTTGATTCCGTTATCCAATTGGATTCAGGCATGCGTGTAATGGTTAGCGAATTCTTTAACGAAGATGATCCTGATGTGGACCACTCACTTGGCCAGAAAGTCGCTATCACTTGGGTTGAGAGTTGGGAGGTAGTCCTCAATGATAAGCAAGAAGATTAATCTTCAAAACGCGATCATTACCTTAATCGTCGGTTGGTTAACACTTTTCGTGTTGGTACCAAATGTGATGATTATCGGTACGAGTTTCTTAACGCGTGATGAAGCAAACTTAATCGAAATGACATTTACTTTCGACAACTACTTACGTCTACTCGACCCCTTGTATGCGAAAGTGCTGATGCACTCGTTCTACATGGCGATTGTGGCGACGTTGTTGTGTTTAGTAATTGGTTACCCATTTGCTTACATCATAGCGAAAATGCCAGAGAAATGGCGCCCATTCATGTTGTTCTTAGTTATCGTACCTTTTTGGACAAACTCTCTTATCCGTACTTACGGCCTGAAGATTGTTCTGGGTACACAAGGTATTTTGAACAAATCATTAATGGCGATGGAAATCATCGATAAGCCATTACGTATTATGTACACCGAAACAGCAGTAATGATTGGTCTTGTGTACATCCTGCTTCCATTTATGATTCTGCCGCTTTACTCGGCAATCGAGAAGTTGGACAACACTTATATCGAGGCGGCGAAAGATCTTGGTGCGAACAAGTTCCAAACCATTACGAAAGTGATTCTACCTCTTACAATGCCTGGCATTATCGGTGGTTGTTTGTTGGTTCTGCTACCAGCACTAGGTATGTTCTACATCTCTGACCTTCTTGGTGGTGCGAAGAACCTACTGATTGGTAACGTTATTAAGAGCCAAGTATTGAACGCTCGTGACTGGCCATTTGGTGCTGCGACCAGTATCGCCCTCACCTTCGCAATGGCTGTGATGCTTTACGCTTACTACAGAGCAGGCAAACTATTGAATAAGAAAGTGGAGCTAGACTAATGGGACGCACAGTTAGATTTAGCTTTATGGCGCTGGTGTATGCATTTTTGTATCTGCCAATCATCGTCTTAATTGTTAACTCATTTAATGCCAACAAATTTGGTATGAAATGGGGTGGTTTCACCACGAAATGGTACGAAACCTTAGTAAATAACGACAGCCTAATGCAAGCTGCATGGCATTCATTGAACGTAGCGGTATTCTCAGCGACAGCAGCAACCATCATTGGTAGCTTAACGGCCGTTGCCCTATTCCGTTACTCGTTCAAAGGTAAAGGTGCGGTAAACGGCATGCTGTTTGTCGTGATGATGTCTCCAGATATTGTTATGGCGATTTCATTGCTTGCTCTGTTCCTAGTATTAGGCGCGCAGCTTGGCTTCTTTACTCTATTGATTGCTCACATCACCTTCTGTCTACCATTCGTTGTGGTAACAGTGTACAGCCGCTTAAATGGCTTTGATGTGAAAATGTTGGAAGCTGCAAAAGACCTTGGTGCAAGCGAATGGGTAATCTTGAAACAGATCATCCTTCCTCTTGCTAAACCAGCGGTTGCTGCAGGTTGGCTACTGAGCTTTACCCTGTCTTTGGACGATGTGATCATCAGCTCGTTTGTAACGGGTCCAACATACGAAATCTTACCATTGAAGATTTACTCCATGGTTAAGGTGGGCATTTCACCGGAAGTGAACGCCCTAGCAACGGTGATGTTGATTGTTTCTTTGGTCTTGGTAGTAATTTCTCAGTTGCTAGCAAGAGAAAAAGTGAAGTAGAATCCGCACCTGTTAACATCACGAAACAGAATGGTTACATGCCATTCTGTTTTTCTATCTATCGTCCAAAATTGGACAACGTTTGGTTTGGAGCTAACGTCAATGAAAAAATGGGCTACTCTATTAGCTGGTAGTGCATGTGCGCTTTCTCTGTTCTCTGGTACAGCGACAGCGGATGATAAAGAACTAGTATTTATGAACTGGGGTCCTTACATCAACAGTAATATCCTAGAGCAATTTACTAAAGAAACTGGCATCAAAGTGATCTACTCGACTTACGAGTCGAACGAAACTTTGTATGCAAAGCTAAAAACCCATAACCAAGGTTATGACCTGGTAGTACCTTCAACGTACTTCGTGGCGAAGATGCGTGACGAAGGCATGCTACAAAAGATCGATAAGACTAAGCTGAAAAACTTCGGCAACCTAGATAAAAACTACCTAGACAAGCCTTACGATCCAAGTAACGACTACTCTATCCCACACGTTGTTGCGATTACAGGCCTAGCGGTTAACGCAGATATGTACGATCCAAACGACTTCCAAAGCTGGGCTGACCTATGGAAGCCTGAGCTTGAAGGTCAAGTAATGTTGATGGACGACACTCGTGAAGTGTTCCATATCGCTCTGCGTAAACTTGGCTACTCAGGTAACTCAAAAGACCCTAAGCAAATCGATGAAGCGTACGCTGAGCTACAAAAGTTGATGCCTAACGTTTTAGTTTTCAACTCTGACAACCCTGGCGCACCTTACATGTCTGGTGAAGTGGGCGTTGGTATGCTTTGGAACGGTAGCGCCGCAGCGGCACAAAGTGAAGGCCTGAACCTTAAACTCGTTTTTCCTAAAGAAGGCGGTATCGGCTGGGTTGATAACTTCGCTATCTCTTCCGGTGCGAAGAACGTAGAAGCCGCTCACAAGATGATTGACTTCCTACTGCGCCCAGAAATCGCAGAGCAAATCTCTCGTGATACTGGCTACCTAACGGCGGTGGAAGAATCGAATGCTAAGTTTAAAGACGTTGCCCCACTGTTCCCTTCTCAAGAAGACCTTGACCGCGTTGAATGGCAAGATGCGGTTGGTGATCTAACCGTTAAGTACGAAGATTATTTCCTCAAGCTGAAAGCGGGACAATAATCTAGCTTGTGTAACAAGTCATCAACCATAGGAAAATAGGCAGCAATACGCTGCCTATTTTTGTCTTAGGCTGATATAATCGCGCGTTGCTAGGTTTATTTGTCTTGGTATCATAGATTTATCGTCTCATAACAAGGAGACAACGATATTCAAGCTAAATGAACATATTTGTGCTTACTGCGATTTGGCTCAACTCGATAACTCCAGCTAGTATTGACTTGTCCAATCGCGAAACAAAACGGAAAACAAATGAAAAGTAAATTCTACGCAAGCGCTCTATGTGCAGCGACGCTCATCGCTACCCCTGCAATGGCTGCTGATCAAGAACTGTATTTCTACAACTGGTCGGAATACATTCCAAACGAAGTTCTTGAAGACTTTACAAAAGAAACCGGAATCAAAGTTATTTACTCTACATACGAATCTAACGAGAGTATGTACGCAAAACTAAAAACTCAAGGTTCTGGTTACGACTTGGTAGTACCGTCTACCTATTTCGTCTCTAAAATGCGTAAAGAAGGCATGCTACAACAGATCGACAAAGAGAAATTATCTCATTTTGCCGATCTTGATACTAACTTCCTAAACAAACCGTTCGATCCGAACAACAACTACTCTATCCCATACATTTGGGGTGCGACCGGTATTGGTATCAATGCTGACATGCTAGACAAATCATCGGTTACTAAGTGGGATGATTTTTGGGATAGTAAGTGGGAAGGTCAACTAATGCTGATGGATGATTCTCGCGAAGTATTCCACATTGCATTGACTAAGCTTGGTTACTCACCAAACACGACTAACCCAGAAGAAATCAAAGCCGCTTACGAAGAACTGAAAAAGCTAATGCCAAACGTATTAGTATTTAACTCAGACTTTCCTGCAAACCCTTACCTTGCGGGTGAAGTTTCACTAGGCATGCTTTGGAACGGTTCTGCATACATGGCTCGTCAAGAAGGTGCGAACATCGACATCATCTGGCCAGAAAAAGGCACTATCTTCTGGATGGACAGCCTAGCAATTCCAGCTGGTGCGAAGAACGTTGACGCAGCTCATAAGATGATCGATTTCCTACTACGTCCTGAGAACGCAGCTAAGATTGCACTAGAGATTGGTTATCCTACGCCAGTTAAAACGGCACACGATCTGCTACCGAAAGAATTTGCTAATGATCCAAGCATCTTCCCACCACAAGAAGTGATGGACAGCGGTACTTGGCAAGATGAAGTTGGCGAAGCGAGCGTAATATACGATGAGTACTTCCAAAAGCTAAAAGTGAACAACTAATTCGTTAGTTTTAAAGATATGAAAAAGCGGCTCATGAGCCGCTTTTTTGTTCTTAATGACAAGACAAAAACTCTTCCTGTTGAAGTTATTACGCTCTTTCTTTTCCTTCTAGAGCCAGTATCTCGTCAACTAATTTTGGAACCTCAACGCTTGCTTTTCCGTAGCGTTTCTCCTCAAATTCACTTTCTACCGCACTAGGTTCTAGGTTAATTTCAATGGTATGTGCGCCGTGCATTTTTGCATCATGAACAAAACCTGCTGCGGGATACACAACGCCAGAAGTCCCAATAGAAATAAACAAATCTGCTTCTTCTAATGACGCGTAGATATCACCCATTCGCAGTGGCATTTCACCAAACCAAACAATATGTGGTCGCATTTGTGAAGGGATCTGACAACAGTGACAAAGTTCGCCTGTCTTAATGTCCTCATTGTGCTCTACTACTTGGTTAGATTCACTACAGCGGGCCTTGAGCAACTCACCATGCATGTGAATCACATTCTGACTGCCGCCTCTTTCGTGAAGGTTATCTATATTTTGAGTGATGACCGTCACTTTACCTTCTAACTCAGCCTCTAAACGACCTAATGCTTCATGCGCTGCATTAGGCTTTATCGCATTATCTTGAAGTTTCTTGCGGCGTTGGTTGTAAAAGTCTTGAACAAGGTCCGGATCGCGAGCAAACCCTTCAGGCGTTGCTACATCTTCGATACGGTGATTCTCCCATAGGCCATCTTGCGCACGAAATGTTTGAATACCAGATTCGGCCGAGATACCTGCACCAGTAAGTACTACAATATTTCTATAAGGGAAATTCATAACTCATCCTTGCTGTTTTTTCATTAGCTTAACACTGAAAGAATAGCAACAGTAGTAATATGGATTAGACCATAGTCGTAATGGTCACTATTAGAATTACAATTTAAGAGGAACAGCAATGAGACAAGTATCTCTAACGTTTACATTGCTTCTGACTTTGGCAGGCTGTCAACTTACCAATGTTGAAGGCGAAGTCGATGATGTAAAGGTAAGAGTCAGCACCAATGATGATGACCATCGAGGTAATGGTAATTTCTGTCCTCCGGGCCAAGCCAAGAAAGACAATTGCTAAAAGAGCGGCTTTATGCCGCTCCCATATTGGCCTCAATCCTCGTTGGTCGAAGATATTTTATGAATGGCTAGGTCAGCGCCATTGAATTCGTCTTCTTCTGAAAGCCTCAGTCCCATACTGGTATTAATCGCACCGTAGACTACAAGTGCACCAAGCGCTGCGATGGAAAGGCCCAAAAGCGTTCCTAGAAGCTGAACGATAATGCTCACGCCACCTAGCCCACCCAATGCGCTTTGACCAAAAATCCCAGCGGCAATACCACCCCAAGCGCCACATACACCGTGTAAAGGCCAGACACCTAGCACATCATCAATCTTGGTTTTGTTTTGTAGGTGGGTAAAAAGATAAACAAATAGCACGCCAGCAATCGCACCTGTCACTAAAGCACCGATAGGATGCATTAAGTCTGAGCCCGCACATACAGCAACCAAGCCAGCTAGTGGGCCGTTATGAATAAAGCCAGGGTCATTCTTACCAGCCAACAGTGACGCGACAATGCCCCCGACCATTGCCATCAATGAGTTCATAGCCACCAAGCCACTTATGCCTGACACAGTTTGAGCTGACATGACGTTGAAGCCAAACCACCCCACACATAAGACCCAAGCTCCCAAAGCCAAAAACGGAATATTCGAAGGTGCAAAGTTGGTGTGCTTTCCTGCTCGAACTCTGCCTTTTCTCATGCCCAAAAACACGACGGCAACAAGCGCTATCCAGCCGCCAACACCATGCACAACGACTGAACCTGCAAAATCGTGGAAGCCATAACCAAAGGTATTTTCAAACCAAGCTTGAACACCAAAGTTTCCGTTCCAGATCATTCCCTCAAATAGTGGGTATACAATACCGACAGTGAAAAATGTTGCGATTAAAATCGGATAAAAACGAGCTCGTTCTGCGATACCACCTGAAACAATAGCGGGAATCGCTGCAGCGAAGGTCAGCAAGAAAAAGAACTTCACTAACTCGTAACCATTGCCTTGAGATAATGTCTCAGCATCAGCGAAGAAGGTGCCGCCATAAGCGACCCAGTATCCAATGAAAAAATACGCGATGGCGGATATACCGAAATCGGCCAAGATTTTAACTAAAGCATTAACTTGGTTCTTTTGGCGCACGGTTCCTACTTCAAGAAAAGCAAAACCAGCATGCATCAAAGTTAGGCTCATCACCAATTTGGTGAACTTAATTTATAGAGCGTCTAACAGAGCAATTCTCATTCCATAATTTATATTTCTAACACTTACGCTTTAATTTATTGTTTTGTATGAACTTTAATAAAATTACGTATTCTTGAAATGGTGTTTAACATGCTAATAAATGGACCAATATGGTTTTAGTGCACCAACACAATGCGCACTATATGGTTCAACAAACAGCAAACTCTCTACCATAAACGTAAAAGCCACCCCATGAGAGGTGGCTCATATACGGAATTGCTAACTAAAGGGGTTTATCGAGTGATCTTCCCTGCTTTTACATCTTCTAACCAACGTCCTTCGACAAGATAGGGAGGAAGCCAACCAGTTTCAACAGATAGACGGTTGCCTTTGTCGTACCACATGCAAGCCATGCCAAGCAGAGGGAAGTTGATAAAAGTTCTGATGCCTATCCTATCTGGTCCTAATTCTCTAAGATGATATTTCTCTTGGAACTGTAGGTTTTTAACGAGCGCTTCCTCAAAATCATAACCAATATTAGTAGTGAGCGCTGCGAAGGTTTCTAGGATCCCCATCGCAATTTCCAACGCCCAGTTATTCCCTTGAGCTACCGCTGCGTCCATTGCTGCAACCAGCTTATCAGGATAATCCGGTGTGCGGTTGTGGAACGACTGAATTACGTCTACTAGCATATAAGACAGCTCACCCGCTTTGGTAGAGCTCTGCCTCATCAAAGAAATTGGAAAGTTCGCCAATACGTCCATACTTGGCCTGTCACGCACAATTGTCGATATGAAATACATATCAATCCATCTATTAGGATTTATGCACCCCGTTTTTAAAATGCCTTCCCCGTCCCACTTTACTTCAGGATAGTCGAGAATCTTGATAGTTAATTCATCATTGGGATTCATAGCAAGTCGATGATAACAAGCGCCCATTAGAGAAGTTTCGTAAAGACGTAATGTACAAATTTGTTCGTCTTCATGCGAGGTTTGAAACCAGGTATACCAGCGAACCTGGTCAATGGCGAAATCACCAAGACTGATCAGGTTTTCCCGCCTGATTTTAAGACCTTCTTTTCGCTGATCTAGTATCTTATTGATAAATTCTTTCTCAGAAGAAACTCCACTTTCACTCAACTCAGGGTTTGCTTTGCGTTCTACAACTTTACTTTGCATTTTAACTTAGTCCTTTGGAATCAATTTTAAATTCTGCCACTTCTACTTTTACATCTGAGACATTCCCACCTTCAGGGATGTTTGCTTGAGTATGTATATATCGAATAGGTATACCGAACGAAGCTGCATGTTGAATTTTTCTTGCTGTTATTTTTTCAGTCGTCCCTTCCTTTTTTTCAGACATTAGGTTGGTGATTTCTGCAGTGTATTCCGTTGTCCCTTGCTGATATGCCATATTTCCAATCTTGCGGCTGCCCAGCGGGCTGCTCCCTCCTTTGGCCTCAACAATTATAATTTCACCTGGTGGCGGCTCTTCCACCTCGTAAACCATATCAAAATCGCCCGGCTTCGAAATTGAGGTTCCAATATCTTTGGGATGAAGCAGCTTAGCGTTAGGACGTTTACTCCGGACAAAGTCATCCGCGGCCAACTCACCTATTTTTGCAGACTGTTGGTTAATATTACCAATTTGAGCGTTATATCCCTCTTCGCCAGATCGAGCGTCCATTGCCTCTTGACGCTCTTTCAAGCATTCATCAATTTTTGCTTTGTTTCTTTCTGTTAGCTCATAATCACTCGTATTGAGTTCAGAGTTTTCTTTATACTCTGCTTTATTCAGCACAAGATCTTCAGTGAAGATCGTACAACCTTCCTCTCCACCAACTTTCTCTGAGTCAAAAACATGCGCATTTACAAACTCCTCAATCCCAACAACATACTGCACTTCGTGTCTGGTGCCATCTGAGTGATTGATATGACGATAAAAAGTAATCTCGTTTCTTTCGCAATCAATATGGTCTAAATCGTATTCATATCGAATATGATTTTTACCTTTGGGTTTTCGGATTTTGACTTGCGAGCGAACGCCATCTTCTCCGACGGATGATTCTTTTGCAGCTTCTAAAATCTGATCGCAAACCTCTTGGGGGACATCGCTTTGCGCCTGATACGCTGCCAACATTTGACCCAAGCGTTTTAGCCCTTCTTCACAAAGGAAACCTGTTGGATCAATCCACTGGATAGGATTGACTGCATATTGGTAATGGTTAATGCCACCAGCAATAGATATCGGATCTTGTTGGATAAAGCGTCCTAGCTTAGGATCGTAATACCGAGCGAGGTTGTAGTGTAAGTCGGTTTCTTGATCGAAGTACTGCCCTTGAAAACGCACTGGATTTACTACTTTTTCAATATGTACATGAGCAAAGCCATGAGCATCGTAGCTGGCACTCCATACAACATTCCCCTCGCAATCGATCAGTCGCTCTGGTTTACCAACTTGATCGCACTGGTACCAATAAATAACGTCATTTTCTAGCAGTGCCACTGGCGTGTAGGTTTCTGGTTGATATAGGTACCAGCGGAAAGCACATGAAGAGCGTTCACCAATTAAACGTTCCCCTTCCCACAAGAACTCCGTAACGCCTTGTTGTGTAATTTTCTTCGTCCTGCGCCCTAATGCATCATATTCATATTGACTGATGCCATCGTCAGTGTGAACTTCAATGAGCTGATTTAACGCATCAAATACGCGAGTCTGAACATGTCCTTGCCCCTCACGTTTTGTCTGGTTTCCTTGCGCGTCATATTTGAACCGAACACCATCGTGTACTTCAATACGATCAGCGAATACCTCTGAAGATGGCAAAGTAGGATTGCCAAAACTATCGTATTCAAATTTAGTCACTTCTCCGGAAGCATTGACTCGTTTCAGTTGCCCTAAGGTATCGTACTGATAGTGCGTTGCTCCTGCCGTATTATCAATGATTGATGAAATACGGTTTTGCGCATTGTAAACGTACTTTTTCTCTCTATCAGGCCAATGTTGTTCGACCAAACGACCAACACCATCATAAATGATGCGCTCATTAAAATGTGCCGTTTCAATTTGGGAAACTCGTCCCATTTCATCGTAATGAAATTTGATTTGAGGTAAATCTAGGTTTCCAAATCGAATCGCTGAAAAACGCCCATATCGATCATAAGAGAAGCTCAGCTCCGTATTATCTGGCAGTACCTGAGATACGCGTTGGCCAACTCTGTTAAACTCCTGCGCTATCTCAAACTGACCTTGAATTCGCTTTGTTAAATGCCCGAATGAAGAGTATTGGTATTGCAATGTTTGATGGCGATTGGATGCGAAAGTAAGTCGCCCACCAAGCGTATAATTGAAGTGGTTCTCTACAATACTGCGACCATTTCCTGCTTTGACGTGCTTGAGATAACCCGCAGCGTCATAGCGGTACAGCACGGTCCTATCGGCGACTTGCTTACGATGGATGCGCCCCATATCGTCATAATCCAATTGGCTTTGTAGATTATCAAAGCCAACAGTTCCTGATAGCTGGCCTTCATCGTCATACAGGAATTCGAACTCTAAGCCGTCACTCCGAACTAATTTAGTCAGGTTACGTTGTTGATCGTATTCGTAAGAAATATGGCTGCCATCGGGAAAGATGACTGCTTCTTGTTGCGCGAGTGCTCCCCATTGATACGAGGTAATGCCTGCTGGCGTTCGAATCTGAGCAACACGGCTGTGCTCATCGTAAGAATATTCTTCGCTATAACCGACTTTGTCTTCGTCGTTAAAATAACGAACTGATGTACGCCTGCCAAATTGATCATAAGCGAGTTGAGCAATACACCCATCGGGATAAGCAACGCCATTCACTAAATCTTCTTCATTGTAGCTATAACGAAGTAATGTACCGTCTATTTCATTCGCGATAAGTCTTTGTTGTTCATCCCACCACCACTGACTTTTCTTACCATCTTCAGACTCTTTTTTGACGACTTGACCGTGTTTATCGTAATCATACTCCGTGACACAGCCGAACTGATCGGTATCCCAAACTCTTTGACCGAGACTATTGTAGTAAGCCTTCTCGATATCCCCGTCAGGTGAAACCGTTTTAACTAACTTACCTAAGCCGTCATAGCCATATTGAATTTCTTTGCCAGAGGAATGAAACTTAGAAACTAATTGACCATGCTGATTATATTGATAATTGACCGTTGACTGATCAGGATAGATAGCTTGTGCTTTTCGTCCTAATTCATCATATTGCCATCTCCAAGTTCTACCTGTGGGGCTTATTTTCTCAAGTAGGTTACCCTGCTCGTCATGCAAGAAAGACCATTGATTATCTAACGAGTCAGAATAAGAAGAGTGATTTCCTTGATAATGGAAGCGATAGTCATAAATTCCTGCGTCCCCAACGTTTCTGATGCACTTCGCTTTTGCACCTTCGCCATCCCATTCAAAATAATGAGTAAAGCCAGTTGGTCGTACACGCTTAACAATTAAATGGCCGAGGTATTGATACTGTTCCTTTAGGCCCAAATGATTAGTTGCACTGACCAAATCATCGTGCTCATCATAGGTATAAGTTGCCAGAACTTTTTGGGACTTTGCATTAAGCAGTTCTACAAGGCGTCCTTGCTTATCATATTGACATTCAAGAACCGGACGCTTGTTATATGCGATCTCGATCAATCGATGGTTTCGAGAATACTGCAATTGAAACGTTGAAAACGTGCCATTTCTAACTTGTTTAACAAGCCAGCGATCATCTTTTTGTTCAAATCGATATTGATGCCCATTAGCGAGCGTCACGATCCGAGTTGCTGAATTTAGGAAATAACAGCTCGCACCAGCGTATATCTGGTAACTTGTTGCTCCAATATCTACTGGCTCAAATTCTGTGATATCTGCCTTATCGTCAACAAACTCCCAAGCGATAACGTTGTCTTTCTCGTCCGTCTTCTCGCGTAATTCAAACTGAAATGCATGTCGCCAACCAAAGCCCATTCCATGATTTACATCCGACTGCGAAGAGCGGTAAGTGCGCTGCCAAGTAGTACCTTGTTGTAGCTCGATATCATAGAGTTCGAGAATTTCTTCACCCGTCACAAGTGATACAGGATCACCGGCTTTCTCATGTTTTTCGCTGCTTTGTTGCTGAGGCTTGGCGGATGCGGCACTTCTGCCACTCTTTTTATTCGACTTCCCCTTTCCCTTCGATGGTTTTGCATTGACGGTATTTTGAGTTGGTGGAGGCGTAACCGCTGACGAGAGTGCGTAGTTTTCGCCGGTAGGTACAATTCGAGCGACATGCAAATAACCGTTCACCAAAGCATTGGCAAACGTTGAATTATAGTGTTGGGAAGTAAGCTCACCGTCAGGTATGTTTGGTTTGAATTGACCAATCGCATAGAACAAGTCCTCGACAGAGCGAAGGTCAAGCTCACCAAAGCTCTCAAGAAACTCTATTGCCTCTTGTTTGGTCACGAATGTTTTAGGTTCGCCGCTAGTAAGTAACTGACCTGAAAAGTGATAGCTTTCGCCAAAGCGATTCGTGATAGGAATGACGAATTGAGGGATCATAGCCGTAACGTGTTTGTCCTTTTCTTACCTTGCCGCATCATTTAATGCTCGTTTCGCTCTTTTTATTTGTGAGAGCAAGATGCCTTAATCAAACATCCTCCGATAGAGATTCCTCTGTATGCGTAGACTGAATGTATTGATGGCAATTTTCACGTATGCAACTCTTTGAGTTTCTGAGCGCAGCGTACTTTAACGGGACGATGAATCCTGAGTAAATGAACAATAGCGTGAGTGAGACTAATGTCTCATCGTGACGCGATTTTTTTACATGTTTCTTACTTAACTATGATTTCCTGCCCAGTTACGTAAATTCACTCAATAAGTTGCATCAAGTATCACCCCTGCGACTAAGCGCTTCATATTTGAGACAAAACAGCAACAAAAAACCGCCTGTTACGGCGGTTTTGCTTAAAGAATATTGATTAAAGGTTTGGACCTGTCGATGGTCTGTGTGGTTGGTTATTGCGCAGTTGCTGCATCCCTTGAAACATTCGCATAAACCACACCAAGATGGCTAATACAGCAAACACCATCCCTACCCAAGGAATAAAGTAAGCGATGGTTTCAAGCAAAGTACTATGCAACCAATAATCACTCACGCCAACGAGTACACCATTAGAAGTCGCGACGGTGACGATCAACACAACAAAAAACGTCAGGTAGAGAAAGAAGGTGCGAATTAAACCGTAGTAATGAGAAATCACTACGTCGCTGTCTTCTCCCTTATCTAATCGGTAACCCGCATAGATAATTGCGATAACGCCTGAGATCAGAAACGTAAACGGGGTCAGACAGCTCAGGATGTACGCAACCCAAATCCCGTTATGAGGTTTGTTCATTCGCTTTCGCTCCTTTTACTTCCGTTTGTGCCGTATCTGTTTCACCCATCGCTTCTTTGGACTTCACTTCCTCATACCAAAGATCGTGATGCTCTTTCGCCCATGTTTCATCAACTTCACCTGTCACCATGCCTTCTAGCGCACCTTCCATACCGAATAGACCAATATAGATGTGGAAGATAAAGCCACAGATTAGAATCAGCGCCGAAATCGCATGAACTAAGTTAGAAAGCTCCATGTCACGGCGAGTTTGGCCAAAGATAGGAAAGTCCAGAACTAAGCCACTCACTGCCGCGATAGCACCAAAGAAGATTAACAACCAATAGATTGCCTTCTCACCACCGTTTGAGAAACCAGCTGACGGATGTGTGCCTTTGTGTTTACCAACCATACCGCCCATTTTCATGAACCAACGAACATCAGTCATGTTTGGAATCGACTTGCGCCACCATTTAAAGAGCACGAGCATCAGCAAAATGAAGAACAATGGTCCCATGTAATTGTGGTACTGCTTCGCCAACATGACGATAAAGCCCCAGAACTCAGTAGGAACATACGGTTTTAAGAAGTGCTTACCGTAAACCAGCATCAAACCACTGAATGCCAACGTTAAGAATGTAAACGCCATACTCCAGTGAAGCGCGCGGTCTAAACGAGACCAACGCTTCATTTTTTTACCAGTACGCGGCTTGCTAAGCATCAAAGGACCAACGAATACGTAAGCCATGATAACCATCGCGATACTGCCGAAAATCGCGATAGCACCAGCAGGAGACATCCATTTCTCTTTTAGAATGTACCAAGTCTCACCAGGTTTACTGATCAATACGCCATGTTCTGGCGATTGAGACGTGGTGTAGCCTTCTTGCCCCTCTCTGACTTCGCGCCAATAGTCTGCCCCGGCGAGTTGCGTGATCTCCTGTTGAATAACTTTAGAAGATTGTTCCTCTGCTGAAGTAGGCATTGCGAAAGTCAGCAGCAATGCCGTCATCATTGACAGCATTGCTAGAGATGCACGTTTAAGCGTGTTTAACATGTGCCTCTCCTTACTTAGCTTTTCGTCGCATCGTAAGAAAGATCGTTTCCGTCTGTCCAACCTGCGTTTTTCGCGCCGCGTTCTACCACACGTTGACGGAAAATGTCAGAGACTTTCTCTGCGTCACCCGCAAGCAGCGCTTTGGTTGAACAAAGCGATGCACACATCGGTAACTTGCCTTCTGCGATACGGTTCGCACCGTATTTTTGACGTTCTTCCTCAGAGCCAGGCTCTGTTTCTGGGCCGCCCGCGCAGAAAGTACATTTATCCATTTTGCCACGTTCACCAAACGCCTCTTGTTTAGGAAATTGAGGTGCGCCAAACGGACAAGCAAACAAACAGTAACCACAACCGATACACAGATCTTTATTGTGAAGAACGATGCCGTCTTCGGTATGTTCGAAACAATCAGCTGGACAAACTGCCATACAAGGCGCATCGGTACAGTGCATACAAGCAACAGAGATAGAGTTTTCACCAGCTTCACCGTCGTTTAGTGTTACCACGCGGCGACGTTGAATGCCCCATTCAAGCGCATCGTCGTTTTCGTTCTTACATGCAGTAACACAGCCGTTACACTCGATACAGCGTTTGGTGTCACATAGAAATTTCATTCGTGCCATTGTCAGACTCCTTACGCTTTACGAATGTTACATAGGGTTACTTTGGTTTCCTGCATCAAGGTAACCGGGTCGTAACCGTAAGTGGTTGCCGTGTTAGCCGATTCGCCAACAACGTAAGGTTGTGTACCTTCTGGGTATTTAGGGCGTAGGTCTTCACCTTCGAACTTACCGCCAAAGTGGAACGGAATGAACGCCAAACCAGGTTTCACACGACGTGTTACCATCGCTTTCACCTTGATTCGTCCTTTCTCTGCACCTTCAACCCAAACATCATCACCATCTCTAAAGCCAAGATCGTTCGCGTCTTTCGGGTTCACTTCAACAAACATTTCTTGTTGAAGCTCGGCAAGCCAAGGGTTTGAACGCGTCTCTTCACCACCACCTTCGTATTCAACCAGACGGCCAGAAGTCAGAACGATTGGGTACTCGCCCGATTTGTCTTGCTCTTGAATGGATTTATACAACGTAGGAACACGGAAGATTGCATCTTTGTCTTCCCAAGTTGGGTAATCCGTTACAAGGTCACGACGTGGTGTGTAAAGTGGTTCACGATGCAGTGGCACACGGTCTGGGAACGTCCAAACA
>NZ_JADDYH010000014.1:318268-322703 GCF_015163595.1 Vibrio sp. OPT41
ATCGCACGCGCTTTCGCGTTACCAAATGGAATACAACCGTGCTTGATCGCGACACGCTGAATACCGCCAGAAAGGTCAGTCTTCCAGTTTTTACCCTCTGCTGCCACTTTCTCTTCAGCAGTTAAGTCGTCCCACCAACCAAGTTGTTTCAACAACTTGTCAGTGAACTCTGGGTAACCGTCTTTGATTTCACAGCCTTTCGAATAACTGTCTTCTGCAAGAAGGCTCTTGCCTTCAAATTCCACACCAAAGCGCGTACGGAAGTTACCGCCACCTTCTGCAACCGTCTTAGACGTATCGTACAGAATGTGTGTACCTGGGTGTTTCATTTCTGGTGTGCCCCAGCATGGCCAAGGTAGACCATAGGTTTCACCGTTGACAGGGCCACCTTCCGCTTCCAATGTGGTTTTGTGGAACGTATGCCAGTTTTGTTGGTGCGCTTTCAAACGCTCTGGGCTTTGGCCTGTGTAACCAATCGTCCACATGCCTTTGTTGAATTCACGCGTTAGGTCTTCAATCACCGGCTGGTTGTTTTCAACACGGATGTTTTTGAACAGAAGATCGGAATAGCCCAGTTTCTTCGAAAGCAGGTACATGATTTCGTGGTCTGGTTTTGATTCAAACAAAGGTTCAATCACCTGATCACGCCATTGTAGAGAGCGGTTAGATGCGGTAACGCTGCCGTGTGTTTCAAACTGTGTTGTTGCAGGAAGCAGGTAAACGCCGTCGGTACGGTCGTTCATTACCGCAGCAACCGTTGGGTATGGGTCCACAATCACCATCATGTCCAACTTCTGCATCGCTTTTTTCATCTCAACACCACGTGTTTGAGAGTTCACTGCGTGTCCCCAGTAGAACATTGCACGGATGTTTTCGCGTTGACGAATGTTGTCTTTGTTTTCCAGTACACCATCAACCCAACGAGATACAGGAATACCTGCACTGTGCATTGGTTTCTGACCGCTATAAGCGTTGTCATCGAAACGACCTTTGATCCATTCGTAATCGATTTCCCACACTTTTGACCAATGACGCCAAGCGCCTTCAGAAAGGCCGTAGTAGCCCGGTAGCGTGTCAGAGAGCACGCCAAGGTCGGTTGCGCCTTGTACGTTATCGTGACCACGGAAGATGTTTGCACCGCCGCCTGATTTACCAATGTTTCCAAGCGCTAGCTCAAGCACACAGTAAGCACGTGTGTTGTTGTTACCAGTAGTATGCTGAGTACCACCCATACACCAAACAATACAGCCCGGGCGATTTTCAGAAAGCAGTTTTGCTGTTTGGTAAACGTCTTCTTCGCTTACGCCTGTTACGCGCTCAACTTCTGCTGGCGTCCATTTCGCCACTTCAGCACGGATCTCATCCATACCGAATACACGTTGACGGATGAACTCTTTATCTTCCCATTGGTTTTCGAAGATGTGCCACAACACACCCCAAATGAATGCTACGTCAGAACCAGGACGAAGTGAGACATAGTGATCCGATTTTGCTGCCGTACGTGTACGACGAGGATCCGCTACGACGATCTTACAGTTGTTCTTCTCTTTTGCGATCAGAATGTGCTGCATCGCTACTGGGTGTGCTTCAGCTGGGTTTGAACCAATGAATAGCATCGACTTACAGTTGTGCATGTCATTGAAAGAGTTGGTCATCGCACCGTAACCCCAAGTATTCGCTACACCCGCCACGGTTGTTGAGTGACAAATACGCGCTTGGTGGTCAACGTTGTTCGTACCCCAAAGTGATGCCATTTTTCGGAACAAATACGCTTGTTCGTTGCTATGCTTTGCGCTTCCCAAGAAGTAAACCGAATCAGGGCCGGACTCTTTACGGATGTCCATCACCTTGTTACCGATTTCTTCGATCGCTTGATCCCAAGAAAGCTTTTTCCACTTACCGTTTTCAAGCTTCATTGGGTATTTAAGACGGCGCTCACCGTGGCCATGTTCACGCAGTGCTGCACCTTTTGCACAGTGACCACCGGCGTTAAATGGGTGGTCGAATGCAGGCTCTTGACCCGTCCAAACACCATTTTGAACTTCTGCGTAAATACCACAACCCACTGAACAGTGAGAACAGATAGTACGTTTTACTTCTGTTTTCGCTTCTGGATCGACTGATTTTGCTTGCGCTTTTTTCATCATTCCCGGTGCGAATAGACTAGCACCAACCACTGCGCCACCAGCGGCAAGCGAAGTGTTTTTCATGAATGCACGACGAGATACGCCAAGCTGGTTCGTTTCTTTGCTCACACTGTCGGAGCGTTTGACAAGTTTCATCCGTTATCTCCTAAAGTGTGTCGTAGTAATCGCGAATGTGTTGAGTTTCACGATACCCTTTCTTCTTCACGTCGTTTTCAGAAGGCTCAACCGTTTCTGAAGCAACGGCCACTTTCGTGGTTCCCGCAACAACAGCACCGGCAACGGCAGCGGTTGTGAAGCCTTTTAGGAGATCCCTACGGCTTGTGTTTATTTCTTTATTATCTTTCATCATTGCTTCCTTACCTTACGGTAGATCTTTGGAGACTCATGCCTCTCTATCGATATGACCAAGTACTGCTCGATTACTCGTAATCAGTGACGTTTTTCACATCAATTTTTAATTTGTTCTTACTGCTTTTGGTGTTCACGCTAAAGCGGACTTGCTCTAACGTTAAAAATGCATCGCAAAGCTGTGCAGCTGGCTTGTAGAAGTTCACGCTTTCGGCGCTCTCTAGTTGGCGCGTAAAAGATTGGAACCAAGGAGCAATGTGTTTGTTAAACACCGCTTGTTGAAGTTCTTCCTCTTCACCTGTCAGCATTGCCATCACTTCGCACAGTGCAGAAATATGGTCTTCAGGCTCTTTCACGTTCTCTTCTCGTTCGATGCCTAAAAGATCCAAATCGCGACGAATTTCCGCTAACGGTTTTTCCATCATCGAGCCAGTGCGATGCCAAGATCCGAATGGCACAACTTCACCACGTCCAATGCCAATAAACAGATCTTGATATTCTTCTTCTAACGCTTCTCGCTGCGCTTCGTTCGCGGCTTGTTGCAGTGCGAGCCAAGCTTTTTGCATCGCGCTCTCAGACGGTTCAATTTCTAGCGATTTCAGGAACGCCAGCATTTCATCACTAGGCGCACTACGAAAAAGTGCAGATAGAACGAGATAAATGTCTGTTCTCAGTGTTTGTTCTTGTTGTGTGTCCACTGCGAGCTCCTAGTATTTTAATTGTTTCATTGGGTCTTCTGCCATCGACTCAAACATGTCGATCACACGGCAGTCTTCACACATCGCGATACGATTGATCGCCGCTTCATCAGAGAAATGAGAGTGACCGCGTAACTTGTTTTGTAGCATGTCGATCATCGATTGCGGAGCAAAGGGCTTGTGACAACGAATGCACTCGGCTGCCTTTTCTTCATGAATCACAACCGCTTTCTGGCGTTCTTCTTTCACCCAGTTCATACGAGGAGTAAGCGTCAGCACTTTCTCTGGACACGCTTTCTCGCACAGCCCACATTGAATGCAGTCTTGCTCGACGAATTTAAGCGACGGAGATCGACCGTCCGTATGCAATGCACGTGTTGGACACACCGCCACACAGCTCATACACAACGTACAACCTTTACTTTCACAAGAGACTGTGCCGTAAGGTGCGTTCGCTGGAAGTTCAACAATGTTCTCAACTGGAATACGTGATGCGGACAACGCATCCAACGCCGTAAATAGACGCTGACGTTTGTTGCCTTGCAAGTCTCCTAATGCCAAATCAAAAGACTCGGTACAAAGTGTCGGAGCACCTTCACGTAGTGACTCTAGATACAGAATGTCGATGGTTTCTTTGGCGATACCAAGCTGACCGAGCAGCTCTTGAGCAATACCTACTTCGCTATTAAGCACACGAATAATGGTTTGAGGCATAAAACGTGAAGCCGCAAACAGCACCTGAGTAGCACCATTCACAAGCGCGGCGAACCAAGTATCAATACCAACCGAAGGCAGTTCTTCCACCACAATTGGAATCACATTATCTGGCAGTGCTTTTAGTGCCATCACGTTGTAGCTCTCGTGGCGAGAACTGCAAATCAATACGATAGGATCTAAACCACCCGCTTGCTCATAGTTGGCGAGCGTACGTTCAATAAACTTTTGCGTATCTTCAGGGTTTGGCAGTGCGTAATGAATCGCTTCTGTCGGACACGCTGTAGCACAAGTACCCACGCCTTGACATAGGTATGGGTTGATCTCGATGCGATGGCCCGTTTTGTCGCTGCCTTCACTCGATAGTGCCCCTGCCGGACAAGCATCCACACACCGTTCGCAACCTTTTACGCCACGAGAGCTGTGTGCACATAAATCGGTATCTAAACGGAAGAATTTCGGTTTATCGAACGTCCCCATTAAGGTTGGAATCTCTTCCAACGCTTCAGCCAGTTTCGGATAGCCACG
>NZ_JADDYH010000014.1:322751-349954 GCF_015163595.1 Vibrio sp. OPT41
ACCTACTGGGTAGTAGCCCGGTACTGGGACTTCTTCCGACATGCAGCTGTTAAGGCAAAGATCGAGTACGATATCGAAACAATCGCTATTGATCGCGACCTTGGCAAGATTGTTGGTCGAACCATGATTTTCAATCAGAACTTCAAACGTACCTAAGAACCCTGAAACCTGAACCGAATTGGCGTAATAAAGCTCGGGATTTGTGCCCTTTTCGCCATCGGTAGAAAGCAGCGTTAGGCTGTTCATTTGCGACAATTGTACTGCCGCACTTTCGATGATTGCCGTTGGGCCCACAATCAAAGTGTTACCGCCGCTTTCATAGCTTACGGTTGGTGGAATAAGATTGGTCAACTCTACGGTATTTTCGAAAGCGTACAGCCTCGCTTTACCGTTATTGGAAGTTGCTTGTTCTAATAATTGTTTCAGCATTGCTCAATTCCATTTATGAACATGGATAGTCTTTTCCATCTCTTAGTGTAGTTAGCGCCGGAGATTCTGCTGATTAACTTATCAATGAGCATTCTTATTCCGCCGTCTACAGGCGATGAATACTACGCAGTGCGTCCGTACTAACTTCAACCAGATTGGTATTGAGCAACAGATAGCAAGTGTCATGCCAATAAAATATCAACTAAAAATCAATAGGTTATCAACTTTACTGACAAATAGTAGGGATAAAAAAACCGGTTGAGACATTTTGTCTCAGCCGGCTCATTGAGTGTTTAGTCAAAATGTACCTATTCTTTGTGTGGTATATTTTGTCTCACCTCGTTAGGCTGTGATTCTTCAGCAAAAGTATCACTTTCGCCAGGAACTGTATTTATATACAGTTCATTTTCATCTTGAGTAATTTGGCCACTTTTGTCGGTGTTTGACTCTGCGTCTTCAACTACCTCAGATGCGATATCGTTAGCGTTAAGCTCAGACCCTTGCGCAGTTTCAGCGTCTGGTTCGTCTTCCACTTTGTCTTTAACCCAATCACGCAGCGTCTCAGCGACGTCTTGAGAAAGTGACTTTAAGTTACTGTAATCATCATCGTAATCGTCTAGGCCGTCACGCACGTTAAATTCTTCGGACAAGAACATTTTGCGCAGCGCAGCTTTCTTGACGCTTTCTGAGGCTTCAGAAACCAGCAGTTGCGCCACAGACATTTCTTCGGTTTTTTCAGTATCTACACTCGCGGTAATGTCTGGAGCCTGACTATCCTCATTGACGTTCAAAGCATCTGAGCTTTCGTCAGCGTTTGAAAGCGCTGTGACACTATCTTCGGATTGCGCCGTCTCTGCTATCGGCGTGATCTCTTCATCATGTTGGGAAGATTCTTCTAACTTACGTTTCGACCAACGGCTTAAAAAACTAGTTGCCATTTGCTCTGCCCGCTCCTTTGCGTTTCTTACGTCTTACTTCTAACAACTCACCGTGGCGACCGATAAAGGCTTCCATCCAAGCCTGAACGGCTAACGGCATATCGTTAGATAGTACAAGGTTATCACCATCCATATATTGCGCCGCAACAGATTGTGAAGCCGTCAGTAACTGTATCGCTGGTTTTTCACCAGACTCGACGTTATCCATCACTAAAAAGAGTTTAGGTTGCTGAGAGCTTAAGTTAAAGCGGTAGTCTGTACGCTCGTCTTTATGTAATTGCAACAGACAAACATCTGGAGTCTCTTCCGTCGGATTCAGCGCAAATCCTGTCAACTGCCATTGGGTTGTCACCCAAATCCCTGTACTGATCTCATGCTCAACAAGCTCTACGCCGATTGGCCATGTATCCTCAGTCTTTTCGTAATTTTTTTCGAAATCTTTCTTATCCGACATAACTCACCCAGTCTTTCTATTTTTGGTCTGAAAACACACAGGACATTTTGCCCCCGTTTTCGACCATTTTTATTGTCTTCGAAGCAATAAACGCGCCAAGCTGATATAACTTAGTCTATATACTCCCTCAGGCTATAAGTACCAAACTAGACGAAACTCAAATGTATTGATGTGTCATTACTGCGAACTCGCAGTTTTAATGCATTGTTGACATAAAACCTCGCAATTTCTGTGGGAACCGCTATTTTGGAATGAGATTTGCTTTGCTAACCACTTAGCAAGCTAAATGCGTAGCAACCTAACGCTCTTAATCACTAGGACACGACTGTGCTGAAACCAAATATTATTAAAACCAGTGAAAATCCCCTGCAAACCATTGAAGTCGATGTGTACGACGAGTACGGCGAAAAGCTCACGAAGCAAATCGCTTGCGAGCGTCCTCTTACGGTCATGCTGAACTGGAAAGAAGTGGTCACGCTCATGACGCTAGGTTCGCGTCCAGAAGCACTAGTACTCGGTTATTTAAAAAACCAAAGCTTCCTGTCCGATCCAGCCGCGATCGAATCCGTTATTATTGACTGGGAAACGCATTCCGCAGCGGTGATTACTAAAGAAAACACTGAGCACTTAGAAGGCGCCCTGAAAAAGAAAACCGTCACCTCAGGTTGTGGCCAAGGCACTATGTATGGCAACGTGATGAAGCAGCTTGAAAATTATCAAGTGCCTCAAGTTCCTCTTAAGCAGTCAGAAATTTATTCTGCGCTGGAAGCGTTAACTCATTACAACGACACCTACAAAAAAGCGGGCGCAGTACACGGCTGTGCGGTTTGCAAAGGTAATGAAGTGTTGTCATTTGTGGAAGATGTCGGCCGTCACAACGCAGTGGATACACTTGCAGGTGAGATGTGGCTCAAAGAAGAAACAGGTGAAGATAAAATTTTCTACACAACTGGTCGCCTTACATCAGAGATGGTGATTAAAGTGGCTCAAATGGGCATTCCTGTTCTGCTTTCTCGCTCTGGCGTTACTCAAATGGGGTTAGATCTAGCGAAGCAATTTGGTATTACAACCATTGCGCGTGCGAAAGGTTTGCGCTTCCAAGTGTTTACAGGAGCCGACAAGGTTGAATTTGATGTAAAAGGCAACCAATAACACCTTTTCAGTGTAAACTAAAACCAATAATGCGGATTCACAGAGGATGTGGACTATGAATAATGACCAATTGTGGAATTTTCTGCTTACGCCCAGCGGTATCATGCTTTCTATGATTATTACCTTTGGCGTGGTCGGGCTCTATGCGTATATAACCGGTCAGTTTAAGGATTAAGGCCAAATATCAAAAAAGCCTCGCTAAATAGCGAGGCTTTTGCTTTTTAAACGCTTTGCGAGTAATTACGCGTCAACACCACGAGCTTTTAGGAACTCAGAGTAAGTGCCTTTAAAGTCTGTGATTTTACCATCGCGGATTTCGATAATACGCGTTGCTAGTGAGTCTACGAATACACGGTCGTGAGATACGAAGAACAACGTGCCTTTGTATTGCTCAAGCGCAGTGTTCAAAGATTCGATCGATTCCATATCCATGTGGTTGGTTGGTTCGTCCATTAGCAACATGTTTGGCTTGTGCATCATCAGCTTGCCAAGCAGCATACGACCTTGTTCACCACCAGACAGTACTTTTACTGACTTCTTAATGTCGTCTTGGCCAAACAGCATACGACCTAGGAAACCACGAACGACTTGCTCGTCATCACCTTCTTGACGCCATTGACCCATCCAATCCGTTAGGTTCATGTCTTCTGCAAAGTCATGCGCGTGGTCTTGCGCGTAGTAACCGATGTTTGAGTTTTCAGACCATTTGTACTCACCCGCACGCGGTTCAAGCACACCAGCAAGCGTGTTTAGAAGTGTTGTTTTACCCACACCGTTCTCACCGATGATCGCAACGCGCTCACCCACTTCAAAAATTGCATTGAAGTCTGAGAACAAGTCCTCTTCGAATCCTTGGCTTAGGTTTTCAACAATCAGAGCGTTACGGAACAGCTCTTTCGACTGTTCGAAACGAATGAATGGGTTTTGACGGCTAGACGCTTTAACTTCATCCAGTTTGATCTTGTCGATTTGCTTAGCACGAGATGTCGCTTGTTTTGCTTTCGATGCGTTTGCAGAGAAACGAGCAACGAACGTTTGTAGCTCAGCGATTTGTGCTTTCTTCTTCGCGTTGTCGTTTAGTAGACGTTCGCGAGCTTGAGAAGCCGCAGTCATGTACTCATCGTAGTTACCTGGGTAAACACGTAGCTCACCGTAATCCAAATCAGCCATGTGCGTACATACTGAGTTTAGGAAGTGACGGTCGTGCGAGATGATGATCATTGTGCAGTTACGTGCGTTTAGCGTGTCTTCCAACCAACGGATAGTGTCCATATCCAAGTTGTTGGTTGGTTCGTCAAGAAGCATCACATCTGGGTCTGCGAATAGAACCTGCGCTAGAAGCACACGAAGTTTCCAGCCTGGTGCTACTTCACTCATTAGACCGAAGTGCTGCTCCATTGGAATACCCACCGCAAGAAGAAGTTCGCCCGCTTTGGCTTCTGCCATGTAGCCGTCCATTTCCGCAAACTGAACTTCTAGGTCAGCCACTTTCATGCCGTCTTCTTCACTCATTTCAGCAAGTGAGTAGATACGGTCACGCTCTTTCTTCACTTCCCATAGCTCTTTATGACCCATGATAACGGTATCGATTACCGTAAATTCTTCGTAAGCGAACTGGTCCTGGTTCAGTTTTGCAACGCGCTCGTTTGGATCGTAGCTTACGTTACCACTGGTTTGCTCAAGCTCGCCGCTGAGGATCTTCATAAAGGTTGATTTACCACAACCGTTAGCTCCAATTAAGCCATAGCGATTGCCTTCGCCGAACTTAACTGAAATGTTTTCGAATAGCGGCTTAGCGCCGAATTGTTGAGTAATATTCGCTGTGGAGATCAAAACCTTTACCTTAGCAATTGGGGTGTATTTAGAAAAACCGGGCAACGGTACTTGTTCATGCTACATACTGCAAGTGTTGTTTTTATTAATTCACTCCAAGTAAAATCATTGTAAGGTTTCTAAGAAGCAAAAGCGCAAACATAAATGCGTCATTAAATACAAAAAAGAGCCACTATCGTCAGTGGCTCTTTTTCCATTAATACTTCAAAAAAGTGACTAAGCGATGTTCGTCACCTCTAGGATCAGTTCGGCTTTTTTAGGTAAATAAATACTGAATTTACTGCCTTTTCCCCATTCAGACTCTGCTTTTAACTCACCACCCGTTTGGCTGAGAATACTTTGGGAGACCGATAGCCCTAACCCTGTGCCTTCTCGTTTCGTTGTGTAAAATGGCGAGAAGATTCGACTCAAGTTTTCTGGTTTAATACCGCAGCCCTCATCGATAACATGAATCGCGGCTCCTTTCACTTCGCCCTCTTCAATCCAGTCTTCACTGACTACTGTTAAAGTTCCTTTACCGCTCATTGCGTGAATGGCGTTCATTTGCAAATTAACTAAGATTTGTAGCAAGTGGTGACGGTTTATCTCAACGGACGTATGCGCTTGTAGGTCAGTCACAAACTCAACGTCGCGTTTCTTGGTGCCAGTTTTAACCAAGGTGATGCTTTCATCAATGATAGGATTGACATGTTGCCAAGTGATTTCATCTTGAACACCGCCTTGGCGACTGTATTGCAATAAACTGCGCGTGATATTGCGGATACGATCAATTTGCGCGTGAATCGCATCAATCTCCTCTTGTACTCGACTTGCATCGTCACCCAATTCAAAATGGATCAATTCTACGTTGCCAAGAATCACGGCGGTTGGGTTATTAATTTCGTGAGCAATCCCCGCGGTGAGTTCTCCCAATGCTGCCAGTTTTTCATGAACAACGAGTTTGTCGCGGGTTTGGTTGAGCAATTGAATATGCAGTTCAAGATCTTGGGTTTTTTCTCTCAGGCTTGCCGTACGCTCTTGAACTTTGCATTCAAGTTGAGCTGCGGAGTTTTTCAGTTCAATTTTGCGCTCTTCTAGCGCGTCTAACATATCATCAAACTGTCTGGCTAACTGCGCAAGTTCATGATCGGCATCTAATCCTAACGGGCCAATCCGTTTTTCTTTACCTTGTTGGACCTGCTTCACCACTTTATGAATGCGTTCGATCGGTCGAAACAGATCATAAGAACCGCGATATACCATCACGCCGGAAACCAGCAATAACATAACCGTAATCAAGCTGATTTCGGCAATGTTCGTCATGTAGGCTTTAACGAATGGCCACATTAGGTAACCGGTATAAAGCATACCAATGACGTTGTCGTATTGGTCTTTGATCGGTTGATACGCCGTAATATACCAAGCGTCATACACATATGCTCGGTCAACCCACTGTTCACCCTTCGAAAGTACTTGGTTATACACTTCTGCGCTCACGCGAGTGCCTATGGCGCGCCCTAGCCTGTGATCGCTGTCTAGAGGAACGTTGGTGCTCACACGCAAATCATCGAGAAATACCGTCAACGTACCCACAGGGCGAAGGCGGTCATTATCACTTAAGTAAATGAGATCGCGGATTTGATCCACCAGCACTGTACTGTTGTTAAGGAGCAAACCACCATCAAGAAAGCCGATCAAATCGTTCGCTTGGCTGTATACCGGAATCACGGTTCGACTGACTAACCCACGCACTTCCCTGTCACCATCAGCAAGAATAGGCACTTCAGCTCGTTTGGCGAGTTCAGGATCGAGGCGTTCGAGTTCTTCTTTATTGAGTACATCAAAAAACGATTCGCGCTTGGTGAGATCCATAAAGCGGAATTTGTTTTCCATGGAATTAACGCGTTGGAAAGAGAGAAAATCTAAAGCATATCTTTTCTTCTGCTCTGTGACCCACTTTTGCAGGTCACCTTGTGGCGTTCCTTGATTAATGCGAATACGGAAATCGTACGAATCGGCAAACGCCCGCACGTAATTGGCTTGCTTTTGCTGTAACAACGTTACGCTGTTATTTGCAACACCAAGACGCTCCGAGACATCAAGCAGCGCATTTTGCCACGTGTAATGAATAGACCAATAAATGGTAATGCCGATCAGAGCTAACAATGTGAGGAAAATCGGCGCAGAGGTTAAGAATAACAAGCGATAACGCACCATGGTTTTAAAACGGTGCGTCCATTTTGACAATCCTTTGTACTGTGGGCCGTTAGTCGGCATATTCCTCATCCTCAGAATCCCATTCTTTGTATTTACGTTCTAAGGTCTTGCGAGCTACGCCCAAGTCACGAGCAGCAGCAGACTTATTGCCTTCATGCAAGTTAACGACTTGTTTAATATGTGCTTTCTCGACTTCTTTTAACGTCCAGCTGTTTGGATAGCCTTCGCCAGTAAATTCTTTGCCTTCTCTAAAGGTTGGTAACTCAGCAGAGTGAGAAACAGTAATCGATACATTAGGCAGTGAATGCCCGCCATTCAGCTCTCGCCAATAGTGTGCAGGTGGTTTGCCAAGCAAGATACAACGCTCAATCAAGTTTTTCAGCTCACGAATGTTTCCCGGCCAATCGTACTCACTCATGGCTTCCATGTCCTCGTGCGCCCATTTGGGCGCAGGCATACCGAGCTCGCGCGTCAGCATGTTGCTGAAAAATGGCACCAACTCAAATAAGTCGGTTTTGCGCTCTCGCAGCGGACACACTTCAATTTTCAGAACGTTTAAACGGTAATAGAGGTCACTGCGGAAATTACCTTGATTGACCTCTTCTTGCAGGTTTCGGTTGGTTGCCGCTACGATACGGACATCAATACTGATCTCTCTTTCTGAACCGACAGGGCGAATCGTACGCTGCTCTAACACACGTAATAATGATGCCTGCATTGCAAGTGGCATCTCCCCGATTTCGTCAAGAAATAAGGTGCCACCGTTAGCAACACGGAACAAACCTTCACGCGATTTTTTTGCACCGGTAAACGCGCCCGATGTATGACCAAACAACTCACTCTCTAAAAGCTCAGGTGCAATCGCGCCGCAGTTGATTGGCACAAACGGGCCCGTTCGCCCACTCGCCTGGTGGATACCTCGTGCAACTAGTTCTTTCCCCGTACCCGACTCACCTTCCACCAAAACAGAAGCGCGTGATGGTGCAAATTGGTTAATAAGTTGCTTAAGCAGACGCGTTTTTTCTGAGCCGCCGATGATCTCTGAGGTATTGTGACGTTGGTAATCGCGTGTCATGGCGTACTGCATGCGTTCGTTCAAACGGCGATCCATACAGCGACTGACCGCTTTTAACATCTGCTCAAGGTTGAATGGTTTGAGGATAAAGTCGGAAGCACCGAGCTGTAGCGCTCGAATGGCAATTTCTAAATCCGCATAACCCGTCATAAAAATCACATCGGCACGTTTGTCATCATCTTCAAACGCTTCTTCCCACTCAATTCCAGAACGCCCTGGCAGATTAATATCCAGTAAGATCAGATCATAATGTCGAGAATTACGCAGTTGTTCTGCTTCTTCGATGCTACCAGCTGTATCGACATGTGAAAAAAGCTTACTCAATGCCTTTTTCAAGATGGCTTGCATGCCTAATTCATCATCGACGACCAGTACGGAAAAGGCGCTATATTGTTGGTTTGTACTAAGATGGGATTGAGTAGACATATTTACCCCAGATGGATTTCGATGGGACAGAGTGTACCAAGTTTAAACAGAGATACCCTACAAAAAGTGCGACATTTTGTACCAACGCAAACTTTTATGCAAATAACCCCATGATTTAGTGCATAAACCAAGCACTTTAAGCTTGTAAAAGGTTGGCATCTTGTTTGCTATAAGGTGGATACGGGGCGCATTTTAAGTGATCTCAGGATGTTGATGTTTGCTTATTCCAACACCCTAAGACAACTTGCGTATTACGCTAATCGCTCTCGTCCAAAAAGGCTTCTCCCTAAAACCTGGAGAGATTCCAAAGAATCATTGGAAAGGAACACATAAAAATGAAAAAAATTGCGCTAACTCTGGCTGCAACGTCAATCACGCTTGTAAGTTACTCAGCGTTTTCTGCTCAAGACGGAGAACACGTTCGCCTTGCAACCACAACCAGTACTTACCATTCAGGTTTACTTGATTACCTGCTTCCACAATTTGAAAAAGACACGGGCTACAAAGTCGATGTTATTGCTGCAGGTACTGGTAAAGCCTTAAAAATGGGCGAAAACGGTGACGTAGATTTGGTGATGACACATGCACCAAAAGCTGAAGGCGCATTTGTTGAGAAAGGCTACGGCGTCTTGCCTCGCAAGCTGATGTACAACGACTTTGTGATTGTAGGCCCGAAAGCTGACCCAGCAACAATCAAAAATGACGAAGGCGTGTTAGATGTATTCAAAGAGATCGCAAACAAAAACGCAACGTTCATCTCTCGCGGCGATGATTCTGGTACGCACAAAAAAGAAATGGGCTTTTGGGCTCAAACTAAAATCGAACCGAACTTTGGTGGCTACCGTAGCGTAGGTCAAGGTATGGGCCCAACTCTAAACATGGCGTCTGAAATGCAAGGCTACACCATGACGGATCGCGGCACATGGCTGGCTTACCAAAACAAATTGGATCTAGAAATTCTGTTCCAAGGCGATGAAAAACTGTTTAACCCGTACCAAGTTATTCTTGTTAACCCTGAGCGTTACCCAACGATTAACTACCAAGGTGCGAAGGCATTCAGTGATTGGTTGGTAAACCCTCGCGGACAGGAACTTATCAATGGTTTCCGCCTAAACGGTAAACAACTGTTTGTTGCGAATGCTGAGAGCAAATAACGCAATATGAATCTTGCTGATACAACACTGGAAGCGCTTCGCTTACTGGTGAATTTTGATGCAGACCTATGGGAGATCGTTGCGGTCTCCTTTAGTGTCTCTATTACGGCAATATCCCTAGTGGTATTGCCGGCTATTTTGATGTCCTTTGTACTGGCGTATACCGACTTTCGCGGTAAATGGTTTTTGTTGTCGATCGTAAATACGCTGCAAGCGGTCCCTACCGTGGTGATTGGCCTGTTGCTGTACATGTTGCTGTCGCGTGCTGGCCCTTGGGGAGACTGGCAAATGCTGTTCACTCAGAAGGCAATGATCTTCGGCCAAATGGTGATCTGCTTCCCTGTTTTGGTATCGATGATGCATGGTGCATTACAATCTAGCGACCGTCGTGCAGTGGAAACTGCCATCACGCTGGGCGTCTCCATTCCGCGCTTGGCAGCTACGATGATTTGGGAAACCCGCTTTCCTCTACTTGCGGCTATCATTGCAGGGTTTTCACGTATAGTGACCGAGGTGGGCTGCTCAATGATGGTTGGTGGGAACATTATGGGCGTGACGCGAAATATTCCCACGGCTATCGCAATGGAAAGCAGTAAAGGTGCTTTTGCGCAAGGAGTTGCATTAGGAATTGTATTACTATCTTTAGCGTTGGCTCTAAACTTCTTCTTATCAAGCATGAGAGGCAAAGGCTACCTCAGAACATAGAACATGAAGCAAACAAACGACTCACCATTAACCCCATGTCGAGGCGAATTATGACTATAAAAATCACCGCCGAACAGTTATCCATGCGCTTTAAAGAGCGTGTGCTTTTCCACATCCCTGAGTTAGCCATCGGCCCAAATGATGCCATTTATCTCAAGGGTGACAATGGTGTGGGCAAAACTACCCTACTCAAAATCCTTGCTGGCTTGCTCAAACCCTCTACTGGTGATGTTGTTGCGCCAAAAGATACGTGGCTAAAAAGACTGACGCGTCGCAATGGTCGTGTCGATGTGATTTATCTCCACCAATCCCCTTACCTTTTTGACGGCACTGTATATGAAAACGTAGTCTATGGAGTGAAATATCAACAAGACACGCAAAAAGATAAGCGAGCTCAAGTTATTCACGCGCTGCGCATGGTAGGTTTAGAAACCTTAGCGGACGAACATATTTCCGTGTTGTCCGGCGGTGAAAAACAGCGCGTTGCCATGGCAAGGGCTTGGATCTTAAAGCCGTCGATTTTATTGATGGATGAGCCAAGTGCGTCTTTAGACCAAGAATCCATTGAACGATTGGTGGTGATGGCGAAAGATCTTTTGGATCGTGGTTCCAGTATCGTGGTGACAAGCCATCAGGCCAACGCACTGACCGACTTATGTAAGAAACAGTGGTGGATTAAAGACAAGACTTTGATAGAGTCTCCTCTGTTGTATGTCATACCAAAAGAAACATCCCAAGAGAATGCATATGCTTCAACCAACACAAACTAGTTGGGTCATTTTGGCTGGTGGCCAAGCCAGCCGTATGGGTGGAAAAGATAAAGGTCTGATTGAATTAAATCAGAAGCCACTCATCGAACACGTTATTGAACGTTTATCTCCACAAACTCCACGCATTTTAATTAATGCCAACCGAAACCAAGATGCGTACAGCAAATTTGGTTTCGTATTTAGTGATCAATTCAAAGATTTCCCTGGGCCTATGGGCGGTATTCACGCGGGTTTGATGCATGCTGAAACTGACTGGGTCGGATTTGTACCTTGCGATAGCCCACAAATCAACACCGACCTTGTCGAGCGTTTCTGCCAGTTCGTCAAAGAAGACAGCGATATTTTGGTCGCGCATGATGGTGACCATCAGCAACCTGTTTTTACGCTCTACCACAAGCGCGTACTGCCAAAACTCACCGCATTTTTAGAACGTGGCGACCGCAAAATCATTCTGCTCTACAAAGAGTGCAACACTAGTTACGTTGACTTTAGCGACTCACCAAACTGTTTCGTCAACTTGAACACTCCGGAAGAACTGGCGCAATTTGGACAATTAGAATCATGAAACACACGCTAAACATTCCTATTCTTGGTTTTGCGGCTTATTCAGGCACAGGCAAAACCACACTGCTTGAAGCCCTATTGCCAAAGCTAACTGAAGCGGGCCTGCGCATTGGCATGCTAAAACATGCTCATCACAACTTCGATGTCGATAAGCCGGGTAAAGACAGCTACCGTTTACGCAAAGCTGGCGCATCTCAAATGCTGATTGCTTCTCGCAACCGTTTTGCGTTAATGACAGAAACGCCAGAAGCCGAAGCGGAGTTTGAATACCTATTAACACGTTTTGATGAAGACATGCTTGATGTGGTTTTGGTCGAAGGCTGCAAAAACATCGCGTTTCCTAAAATCGAATTGCACCGTGAAGAAGTCGGCAAGCCTTGGCTTTATCCAAACGATGAAAACATCATCGCTATCGCTTCAGACGGCGGCGAGTTGGACTCTGAACTGCCACAAATGAACATCAATGATCTTGAAGCGATTGCTCAGTTCGTTATTCAGTATGTTCAAGAAGCGAAAGCGCCAAAAAACAAAGAGAAAGAAGCTGCATGTTGCGACACACTTTCTCCGGCTTTCCTTTCTGTGGTTCAAGGCCAAGAAAAAATCCTTTCTTTGGTGAACGCGGTTTCGGAAATAGAAGCATGCAGGATTGAAAACGCCTATGGCCGCGTTCTTGCGGAACATATCGTTTCACCAGTAAATGTGCCGCAATACACCAACTCCGCGATGGACGGTTATGCCATCCGCAGTGATGATGTTGACCGTGATAGCTACCAAGTGGTTGCTGAAGTGATGGCGGGCCATGCTTACGATCAGCCTCTGGAAGTTGGTCAAGCAGTTAAGATCATGACTGGCGCACCAACACCACGTAACGGCGATACAGTGGTCATGCGTGAGCAAGCCATTCAAGAAGGTGACAGGGTCACTTTTAACGGTGCGAATATCAAAGCAGGCCAAAACGTTCGTCAAGCAGGTGAAGATCTCGCTATCGGCAGTGACGTCTTTACCGCAGGCACTCGCCTCGCCTCTCCAGAAATGGGCATGATCGCTTCGCTTGGCTTTGGTGAAGCGAATGTATTCCGAAAATTGAAAGTTGCCGTGTTCTCCACCGGTGACGAAGTACAAGCGCCGGGAACAGAGCAAAAAGCGAATTCTATCTACGATTCCAACCGTTTTACCATCATGGGCATGCTTGAAAAGCTCGGCTGCGAGATCTTGGACTTCGGTATTCTGGAAGACAACGAACAGTTAATGATTGAAGCATTGGAAAACGCATCGGCGCAAGCGGACGTGGTTATGACTTCTGGTGGCGTATCCGTTGGTGATGCGGATTACATCAAACTTGCCTTGGATAAACTTGGTCAAATCGATTTTTGGCGAATCAACATGCGTCCGGGACGTCCATTAGCGTTTGGTCAAATCAACAACAAGCCGTTCTTTGGTCTGCCGGGCAACCCTGTTGCCGTGATGGTTTCATTCATCAACTTTGTTGAGCCTGCACTGCGTAAGATGCAAGGCGAACAAGGCTGGAAGCCTCTGAAAGTGAATGCCATCGCGACTGAAAACCTTCGCTCTCGACAAGGTCGTACCGAATTTAGTCGAGGAATCTATGAACTGGATAACACTGGCCGTTTAACCGTTCGTACAACAGGCAAGCAAGGCTCTGGTATTTTGCGCTCAATGAGTGAGGCAAACTGTTTGATCGAAATCTCCCCAGCTATTGATACAGTAAAAGCGGGAGAAAGCGTGACAATTATCCCACTTCAAGGCAGAATCTAGCTCAAACTAGAAATTCAAAGGTCAGCGAGTCTGGCCTTTTTGTTTAATACAGAAACCTTTTCAGAGAGACAGCTATGGCTCGCACCATTCTTTACACTTACAAAGACCAAGACAAAGAACTGACGTTCTCATACCAGCAGCACCGCAACATTCAAGAAGCAGTTGCAGAAGCCGAAGGTATCGATATCACTGAGTTCCTAAAGATGGAGCAACAAATCGAAGCAGTGTCTGACACTAAAGCGGTGCGAAACTACCGCGACAACTACTTCAGAAAATTAGGCTTTAGCAAAATCACCCTAGCTCAAAAAGAAAACCTAGGCGTAGGCAAAAAGAACAAATAAGCTTAGCTGCAAACAGAAAACTCACGATTCGTCGTGAGTTTTTTATGCATGCTACTTTTGTTCATGATCTATACCCGAGCATACCGAAATTACTTAGGTATATAAGTAAAAGCCCCGTTTAACCTTGAAAGTCTAAACGGGGCTTTAAATTTCTTCTTACTTTATATCGAGTAAGGTTTCAGTCACTACTTGATGTTTAAGAACGCAGCGCCGCGTACACCACCTGAATCACCGTGTTTTGCTTTGATGATCTTAGGACACTTAGCCACAGACAATAAGTGTTTAGGGATGCGTTTTGGCATCTCTTCGTAAATCAATTCGAAGTTAGATAAGCCGCCACCAAGTACAACGGTGTGTGGGTCTGTTGCAGTAAACAGGTTTGCAAAGCAGATCGCTAGCAGCTCCATAAAGCGCTCGACGTGCTCTACTGCTTTCTCCTCACCCTCTGCGTGCGCTTTAATAATGTCGATCGCTTTCTTCTCTTCGCCGTAGTAATGCGCGTAAAGAAGCTCGAAACCACGACCAGATAGGTAACTATCTAAACAGCCTTTGTTGCCACAGCCACAACCCAGTAATGGTGCGTTTTCGCCTAGGTGGAACCATGCGTCGATAGGAAGACGTGTGTGACCCACCTCACCCGCTACGTGGTTGCGGCCAGAGAATACTTTGCCTTCGTAGATAAAGCCGCCACCAAAACCAGTACCAAGGATCAAACCTAGTACAGATGGTTCATCTTGAAGATCTTCGTCCCAGGCTTCAGAAAGCGCGAAACAGTTTGCATCGTTTTCAATTTTTACGCTGCGACCGATTTTAGCTTCTAGATCAGCACGAAGTGGTTTGCCTTTTGCCGCAGGAACGTTAACTGTTAGTACCGTTGCATCATCGGCGTCTTCCATACCTGGTAGGCCAAGACCAATCGTACCTTCACAGCCAAACTCTGTATCGTATTTATTCACCAATTCCGCAATGGTATCAACCAGCAGCTCGTAGTTGTCTGTTGGTGTAGGTACACGTTCCGTCGCTACACGCTCAAGCTTCTCGTTAAATGCACCAAATTCAATTTTAGTGCCACCGACATCAAAGCCGTAATACATGTATTTCTCTCCTAAAAAATGCTTCAAACGACTCTCAAAAATGGCTAGAGTCAAAAGTATAAACTGATGGCATTATCCATATCTGTACGCCTGCAAACCGTGACCGAATGCAGATTTATCCCCTCACCGAAGCCAGTTGAACAACATACCATCAACAAAAGCTCATTCCTTAGAGTCAGCTCTCGGTTTTCATCCACTCTTTGAAACGTTTCAAGTGTGGCTGGTTAGGGTCGCTTTTGACTCGAGTCTTGCTCAGCATGTAAGTTTCTCTGAAGGCTTCAAACCACAATTGAAGGCATTCCGCAGCTTTAGGCTCACCAGCTTGTTTTAAAACTAATGTCGCGACTTCGGCGGTTGAAAGATGCTGATCATTCTCGGAGCGGCGCATGATGTATTCAGACAGAGATTCCGGCTCAATGGAAAGCACAGGCAAAGATTTAAGAAAATCAGAACGACGGAATATCTTTCGTGCCTCACGCCAGCTACCATCAATAAAGATCAGCAACCATTTTTTGTTCTCGACATCTTCTTTTACCAATCGCCCTGGCTCTAGATCTTCAATTAAACGAGAGGGATCATCCACATAGTCTGCAGGAAATACAATCACCGGTTGGTAACTGTCATCCTGTAGTAGCGCTAGCATCTCTTCAGACGGTTCTCTTCGGTTCCATTGATACACGTAAGTCTCTTGAATCGTATCAGCGATTAGACGACCGGTATTACTTGGCTTAAACACTTCGTTTTCAGAAACAATCAACATACATGCAATATTGGCCTTGATGTTTGGCTGAAGGTCGCACAAACAGTGTTGCTCAGAAACCTGGCAATATTGGCAACGAACCACTTTACATCCACGCGCGTTGAAAGGCTTGGTTGAGATAGATTGTCGGTACTGATATAAACGGTGGAAAGCGTGAATTCTCATGGTAAGTAATGCCAAGTAAAAAGTAGAGCGCGATTCTACTGATATTATGGCTTCGCCTCAAGATAAGCCCATCAGCAGTGTGTTGAAATAATTTCACTCTTATCTCGGTCATAGATAAAGAAATAAATAAGGGAATGACAGTGACAGAAACGACATTTCAAGAACCCTCATGGCTCAGATTAGGCTTTTTCCTTGGCGTATTATTGCTTTGTGCCATTTGGGAAAACAAATTGCCTAGAAAAACACTGACCGCTTCGCGCAGGTTTCGCTGGGTCAATAACTTGTCATTGGTCGCTTTTAACAGCCTAGTTATTGCTTTAATCATGCCTATCGCCGCCTTTCAAGCTGCGGTCATAGCTCAGGAGCAACAATGGGGGCTGCTCAATATTCTGTCCCTCCCCGCTTGGTTAAATATTTTTCTAACCGTCATTTTGCTTGATTTCGTCATTTACGCTCAGCATGTTGTCTTTCATCATGTAAAGCCGCTGTGGAAGATTCACCGAATGCATCACGCCGATCTCGACATAGACGTCACTACAGGCGCACGCTTTCATCCCTTCGAAATAATCATTTCAATGGGAGTAAAAATTGCAGCCGTGTTTATCTTAGGTGTTTCACCTATCGGAATTGTGGTATTTGAAATTGTGCTTAATGCGAGCGCGATGTTTAATCACAGTAATGCAAAACTGGCTTTATCCATAGACCAAAAACTGCGAAACGTCATCGTTACACCAGACATGCATCGCGTGCACCATTCAGTGATAGTAAAAGAGACCCACTCAAACTTTGGTTTTTTCCTTTCAGTTTGGGACCGCTTTTTTGAGACATACCGAGCTCAGCCTAAGTTGGGTCATGATGATGTTGTTATTGGTGTGCCGGAAATTAGAGACGAAGAAGAGCAAAGATTAGATAAGCTTTTAACGCAGCCCTTTCGCTACAATAAAGAGAAGAAGTAATGGTTGAAAAAATATTGTTGGATGAAGTATGTCAACAAAACGAATAGACCAAGCCTAAACCCCTGTTAAACACTACTTCATCCTCATGATGTGTAAGAACAGATTAGTTTTCTGCTAGCTGACGCTTTTTGTTTAACTGAGTAATACCAACAAATAAACCAACAACACCAAGCACTGCACATGCCAAAGCATTGGTGTTCATTACTTGCTGTGCCTCTATTGAGCTGTATAGAAAAGCAAAGCTGAAGAAAGTGGTGGCAAAGCTCAAACCTGTCAGTACGCTGAAACCAGCAAAACTGGCCAAGTCTTTAAAATCGTTCATAACGAGTCCCTGTTTACAATCCTTAATCGAGTGTTGTGAAAATAATAATTAACGAAATATTTGGCGCGATTGACTATGTTTTCGCGCATTCCATAACCAGATAGATACCCCAAATGAGAACCCTAAAAACAGTGTCTTCATTTGTAGGGCGACGTTGTTATCTAATATTTCTAATGTATAGTGAGCGTGGGAACTAAAGATAACATTGGTTATAAGAATCAATAACATAACGACTAGGCCAGAGCGGCGATGCTTGACCAATAGATACGCTGCTAATAAGTCCAATAGTCCCAAAGCGCTCCAATACATATTCAACCAGCGTGGCGCAAAATCGTAAGGTAAAAAGCCACCAACAATGTTGTCATAAAGATGAACCACTCCGCCAACTGTCATAAAAAGGCATAAGAGAAACACGACGAATTTATCCATTACCGTTTCCTTATCTGAATGAATGAGCAAAGCATATAGAAGTCACTTAAACATTTGTAATCTCATCGCCATTTTTGAGATCGACAGTGCCATTATCAACACGATGAGAACAGTAACGGCTACTCTACCTTCTTTATTTGCTTCTAGTAGAAGCATAGTGTTTGCTTTGTCATTGTCCCAAATCCGCCAATGCAACGACAGAATCCTCCTTTAAATCACGCCTTGGTTTAGCAACTCTCGTACCTTTTCCAGCCCGCGCTGAAACACAGTATGTGCATTCGCGGGAAGGCCGCTCTCGACATCGTGCCAGAAGAACGCGAAATCATGTCCACCATCGTCTTGCGTATGAAACAGCCATGAATTAGCGAGATCAGCACACTCACACAAAACAAAATGCCATGCTTGATTTTGAAAGCCACTGTCCCATGAGCATAAATATCGTGCGGAACGAACATGTGTGATACCAGACTCCTCAGCGAGCTCCCGCTTGGCCGCTATGATGTAACTCTCATCAAACACTTCAACAGTGCCCTTGACGAGCTGAACACCCGCCAACGGATGTTTAAAAAGTAGGATCTCTTGATTTTGATTACGTAGAACGACGGGGCAAACTTTATCGACCACAAAACCACTCCTTCTTATGGCTTTAGCTTTCTCTGGATATAAAAAAATCGCATGAAGCTGCATGATTCATTCCTTTGAATTCTGGCGACATTCTAGTCAACGAGTCCCTCGAACAAAGCATTAACATCACGTTGTGATAACTAAACCCTTTAGAAATGAACGAGATGAGATGTAACTCACTTTTGCGATGCAAATAGGAGCCATTAAATGAGTAGCCGTAACAAAAAAGCAGAACCGAGGTTCTGCTTTTAGTCGGTGGAAACATCTCATTTACTTGGTCTGATGAAGCTCATACTTGTGCAGCATTGCTTGCTGGTGCCCAGCAATTTCCGCCACTTGCTCAGAACTCTCAACCATAGACTCAAGCTGCAGCTTTGTGCGTTCGCCAAGATCAGAAATATGTGTGATGGATTGAGATACATCTGCCGTCGCTCGTTCTTGTTCTTCTGTAGCAACTGAGATTTGCTCAACACGTTCTTGAATGTGCTTAACCGCGAGGTTGATATCAGAGAATGTCGATTTCACTTCATTGCTGGACTGTAGCGCGTGGGTCATTTCTTCTCTTGAATCATTAACTGCTTGGCGCGAGCGCTCTGCGGCAGTAATAAGCTCGCTCATCATTTCTCGGATGTTCGTAGTTTGTTGAGAGGTATCACTTGCAAGTTTGCGAACTTCATCAGCGACAACCGCAAATCCACGCCCTTGCTCACCAGCACGGGCAGCCTCTATTGCCGCGTTGAGAGCAAGTAAGTTGGTGTTGTCCGCGATCCCACTGATCATATCCACCATTTCACGAATCTGTTTAACACGCTGGTCTAGCTCTAACATTGACTGTTCATTTACATCCAAAGAGCTTTCTAATGACTCCAAACGTTCGCGGTTTTGTTCCACGACTTGAACCCCTTTTTCAGTGTGTTGGGTTGCAAGGAGCGAGTCCTGTGAAGATGCATTTGTCACCATTGCTATTTCACGAATAGAGGCTTCAAGCTGCGTTATGGTCGTGATCATACTCGACAACGCTTCATTTTGTGTTGCCAACCCATCACTTGTTTGTTCGGCTGCACTGTGACTTACTTCTGCCGTCTGATAAAGCGTTTCACAATTGCGCGTCACCGTTTGAATGGAGTCATGTGTGGAATCGATTACTTGATTCAACTTTCGTGCTACTTCTTTCAGCTCATAGGGGCCGACTTCTTCTGCCTTGTCACGAAAATCATGTTCGGTAAGTGCTGAAAGACGCGTTAGTACATTCCTTAACCCTCGGTTTGTCCATGACTTGAGACTAAACCAAGTAACCAGAATAATAAAAGAAATCACACACGCCGCAAACACGAGCACAACGCTCACCGATTCAATGGTCTCGTTGACCACCCGCTCTTTTTCATCGATCAACTGACCAGCGGTTTGGGAGATTTGATCAAGTAACCGCATGGTTTCATCCGCAAGCATCGAAGCCTGTTTAAACTCTGAACGTTGCAATTCCCCTTGTTCTAGTTTGGCGAGGATCAAACGCAGCACGCCCTTTTCACTAAAGCCTTGTTTCACCATCTCATATGGTGCGGTTAAGCTTGCATATTCACTTACTTCAGGATGGAAAGATTGGAAGTCTTCATAGGCGAGTTTAATACCTGCTATGCGATTTCGCATTTCTCGGTATTCTTTTTCGGCTTCGTTTAATTCTGAGTGCATCATCATGACTAAGAACGTACTTTCCATTGAGCTTGCAGAAGCAATGAAACGGTTAGCGGCATCGCTCGACTCAGGATTATCAGCACTAAGAAACGAACTGATTCGATTCATTTCCGGACCGATAGAGCTAAGCCCATAGCGAAACCCACCAACAGCGGCATCAATATCCATTTGAATTTGTATCACCGAAGATTGCTTCAACAAAATGGACTGCGTGATGTTATGTAAACGCGCTAGTTTGGTGTCTAACTCCTCCGAGAGTTGCTGAGCTACACCAGACGCTTTCACAACCAAAGTTGTGCTTTGAGTTGCAAGAGAGTCGATTTGCTCTTTTATGAGAGGCAACTCTTTCGGCTCAGTAATCTGCATACCATGGTTGAGTAGCTTAACCATCTCCAATACATTCCTGGTTAACTTTGCGTTTGCCATCGCGATTGGTAATGCTTTTTGCGACAAGTCTTCAAATTGTTCCCCTACCTGTTCCATTCCTTTGAAACTTGAGACAGAAAGGGCTATAACAAGAGCAATGATAGTTAAAAATGTTGCACTGACAGCCTGAATCAGTGAAAGTGATGTGCGTGAGCGTTTTCGCTTTGCCATAATCAATTTTTATTCTTTCTTAAGGTTGAATCGGTTCTGCAGTGATTCCGTCACATTTGTGAGACAAAACCGTGATTTGCAGCCCATACTATGGATTGGTTATGACACTAATATTTCAGTTGTGAGTCATAGAGATGACAGGTGGTGATTTGCGTCGAGTATATTTTCCTTTGATAATCAGTGTGCTACTAAGCGCCTGCTCTTCTGGGCCTGAGCCTAGTGAGCAAGCACAGGTGACAACACCTACAAATCAGCTATTGTCGGACAACCCTGACTTGTTCGACTTTTACACAGAGTGGCACGGCACGCCTTATCGCTTAGGCGGGACACAGAAATCTGGAATTGATTGCTCAGCATTTGTACAAAAAGCGTTTATTGAGGCTTATCAGCTCTCGTTACCAAGGACAACGAAGCAGCAATCAAAGCAAGGTGTGGAGTTAAGTTGGACGGATGCCAAGCAAGGGGATCTAGTGTTTTTTAAAACAAGACGTACAACTTATCATGTCGGAATTTACTTGGGTAACAAGCAGTTCATGCATGCATCGACGTCTAGAGGTGTGATTATTTCAAGAATCGACAACCCATACTGGGCATCTAAGTTTTGGCAAATAAGAAGAGTTACAATGTAACTCCTCTCACTCTTTAACCGGACATTGCTGTAAGTTAAAACAATATCAGTCGTAAGTCGCAACAGCATTATCGAACAGATTTTTGACCAGAGCGATGTATTCATCAAGGAACGTGATCTGTTCATTGGTCGCTTTTTTATGCCATACCCCAGCCAATATCTCACCAAGATCTTCAACAACTGCATCAGCCTCTTTCAACAATTTGAAGCGTACGCTCGAGTGAAGTTCTGGATTTTGCTCAAAAATCGCCATGATGTTTGAAGCCACCATATCGGTGACAACATCTTCGATGCTTTCGGATCCAGTGTCGCCAATTTCGGTCGTAAAAATATCTAGATTTAGAGACAAGTGCTCGATAAGAGCGAGATATCCATCGGTTTCTAAAACCACTGTTTTTCTCCGTTTATTGCAAGCCTTCGAAGCTGAAAGCAGAATAGTTTCAATAGTAAGACATGCCGAGAAAATTTCATTAACTTATTTCATATTAACAAACATTCACGAACCAACTGGATGATTTTCAAACAATTGAGCTTTGCTTCACTGAATTCGGATACAGGGTTTCTTCAAACCTTTTTATATTTCAGTCATTTTCATGCAAACAGGTTTGGTTACGACCATTTTCTTTTGCACGATACAGCGCAGCATCGGCACTCTTTAACCATTGAGTGTGAGTTTCAAAATAAGGCTTATACTCGCAAACACCAATACTTATCGTGTAATTAATCAAAAAATCTTCCACTTTCACGATCTCTTGCTCAATTCTTTTGCGCAAACGCTCTGCGAAATAGCAAGCTTGCTCCTGGTTTGTGTGAGGAAGTAGTACCGTAAACTCTTCACCACCAAAACGACCGCAGATGTCACTGCTTCTTGCTGTTTTTCTCAACAAGGCAGAGGTTCGACGAATGACTTCGTCCCCTGTCGGGTGACCATAAGTATCATTCACCTTCTTAAAGTGGTCGATATCGAATATTACTAATGAGCATGGTCCGTCGATAACTTTTAAGTGAGCAAACTCATCTTTCAATGATTGCTCCCAATAAGCGCGATTAAATAAACCTGTTAAACCATCTTTGCGACTGATTTCCGACAAATGTTGATTTGTTTCTTTCAAATGAATGCGATTTCTCGCAGTTTCAGAAACATCATTGACTTGAATCGCTATGTGGCTGACCTCTCCTGAAAGCCCAATTAACGGCGTGATCACGATATCTTGATACATAAAATCACTGCTGTTTGAAACCGGAGAAAAATTGTTGAACTTAAAAAGGTACGGTCGGTTTTCCCAGCTAGAAAAAGAACGAGTTTCCAGATCGGCGGCAGCTTTTATCTTGGTTTCTAGCCAAGTTCTTGGCAGCTCTTCAAAATGCTCAAATAAACATTCACCAAGAATTTCTTGTGATAGAACGCCACTGTATGACTGCATAAAACTGTTCCACACACACACTTTATACTCTTGATCCAAAACAATAAGCCCTGAATCCATCGTATCGAGAATTTGTGTGACCCAATGAAAGTCTGCTATGTCCAGCGTGATATCGGACATTAGATTAGCTCCATGATTTCATAGATTATTTCTACGGATGGCTTATCAATTAAAAACAGTACCTCGCACTCGAAATCGAGCGCTTCTGCCATGTAGGTGTATTCAATAGTAAAGAGCTCGCCCAACTCGCCTTGCTCTTCACAATAAGGTGTTAAGGTATCCACAATGCCTGGCTGACGAAGTGAGAATTGCTTGTCGAGTTGATCGCCTAACGACGTGAGAAATGACGAAACCAGTAGGTTAGAGATATTCAAGATGATTTCATTATGAGGCGTAAACTCAAGAAGGTAACCTAATTTTTCCCCAATCTGATTGATATCCCTACCACGTAAGCACACCAGTGCCTCCCCGTGAATACCACCACCGACAAACCTCTGCGCTACCGCAACGGAACTGTCACGCCCAACCACATCAACCAGTGTCATATGAAGCTCGCCGTAGGACAAAGGTCCAACATGAGGAACAGGAAGTTGGATGAACTCATGTAAATGGTCGGCCATAATCGCAGCCCCTTTACCAAGGGCAATGTTCGCAATTTCACGGAATTTGGCTAGTAAGGAAAGCTCTTCGCAACCCTGGTTTTTAGAATCAACCGAATGACTAGGTTTGAACGCATAATGCAGTCCTAATTGTTCGTATAGTGGTAGCACCTGCTCTTCTGTCAGAGGCTTAGCGATAAAAGCTTGAGCACCAAGATCGAGACAGCGCTGTTTTGCCTCTTGTTGAACATCTCCAGAAATAATGACGATTTTGGTCGGGTACTGACTAACAGGTAATGATTCGAGGACCTCAAAACCATCCATTATGGGCATCGTTAAATCGAGAAACAAAATATCGATATTTTGCTCAGCAAGAATATTAAGCGCCTCATAACCATCTTGCGCTTCAATAAGATGTAATGATGTATCTTGTACGATAGAACGCGCAATAAGCTTTCTTGCAACAGCTGAGTCATCACATATCAGTATTTTCATGCCACCAATGGAACTAACGTCAAAAAAATCATAATACCTGTTGTAAACGTTCATCTCCATATGCTAAGCCAACAAATCAGAGGCTTATAAGCGATTTGATTCACATTTATACAAATTGACTACACTAAGAGGAAGGTTTCTTTACTAAGTATGCTCAACATAGCGCCAACTCCCTGCTATTTATCCTAAACTATTGGTGGTCAAATAGATTCGCGAGGTTTTGTATGTGGCAAGCAATATCGCAACAGCTTTCTGATACTTTATTGTTCGATTACCAGATCACGGAAAAAGTAAGGCTGTCTGGTGGGGATATCAGTGAAAGCTACATGATCAATGATGGCGAGCAACGTTATTTTGTGAAAATTAACGATCGCGAGTTTTTGTCTAAATTTGAGGTAGAAGCTGAAAGCCTGCATCTTTTGCGTGAAACATCCACCCTATTTGTACCTGAGGTGGTATTGGTTGGTAAAACCAAAAATGCCTCATTCCTAATTCTTAACTACCTTCCAACGAAACCATTAGAAGATGGTCCCAACAGCTTTAAATTTGGGCAGCAATTAGCTCACCTACACCAGTGGGGCGAGCAAAAAGAGTTTGGTTTTGATACCGACAACTATCTTGGTTCGACTCTACAGCCCAACAAATGGCACAAGAAATGGTGTGTATTCTTTGCTGAGCAACGCATAGGTTGGCAATTACAGCTCCTTAAAGAAAAAGGCGTCACCTTGGTTGATATCGATGACTTTATCGACGTCGTAAAACAGCGGCTAGCAAACCATGCTCCGGAACCTTCTTTGTTGCATGGCGATTTATGGAATGGAAATGCGGCACTCACTGCATTCGGTCCTATCTGTTACGATCCTGCGTGCTATTGGGGGGACAGGGAGTGTGATATTGCGATGACGGAGCTTTTTGGTGGATTTCAACCAGAATTTTATCAAGGCTACGAATCGGTTATGCCACTTTCTTCAAGCTATGAAGAGCGTAAAGATATCTATAACCTTTACCATGTTCTCAACCATTGTAATTTGTTTGGCGGCCATTACTTGGAACAGGCTCAACTGGTTATTAATAAAATCATTTCTTATTAATTTGGAAGCCACTGCATATTTCAAGATGTAAAATCTCGAGGCACATCACTACAGAAGATCACCCTAAGCTCAAGGTTGAGTTTGGGGTCAAGTTTTGTACTTATTTCGACTCAATTAGCAACAACTCGACCTAATATCAAAGGAGACTTAACTTTGGATTGTGCCTATTTTCCTTGTAGGCAAAATAAGTAAAGGGCTGTACTTCCTTGATGAATAGTGTGTTTAAAAGCCCTGCGAGATTAGGAGTTGTTGTATGAAAAATTATACCGAAAGGTATGTAAAGTGCCCGCATTGCGGACACTCTATCGGCATTACATTGGATGCAAGTAATGGTGACCAAGAGTTTTATGATGATTGCCCAGCTTGTTGCCACGCTATCCACCTAAATATGCGAGTGGATGAGTTACAAGATAAGGTCGAACTATTTATCGATGACAATTACGAATAACAGCTCGAGCATGTGAACATCAGAAATATAAAAACGCTTAAATGAAAAAGGAGCACTAGGCTCCTTTTTCTCATTCTAAAGCTGTTTTGCTGCAAGAACGCGCTCAACAGTATCAACAATTGTTTGAGTCTGAGGATCAAACTCAATATTAACACGCTCCCCTACTTGTCTCACTCCGAAAAGCGTTCGCTGCAAGGTTTCTGGAATTAGGTGTACTGAAAAACGACACGCTTCAACTTCACCAATAGTTAGCGAGCAGCCATCTAAACCAATGTAACCTTTCGCTAATACATATTTCATTGATTCTTGCGGCAGTTGGAACCAAATCGTGCGGTTATTGGGCGTATCGATGATATCGACAATATCTGCCGTCAAACTAATATGACCAGACATGCTATGTCCGCCTATTTCGTCACCAAACTTAGCCGCGCGCTCAATGTTTACGCTATCCCCTTCCACCAGCCGACCTAAATTAGTAAGAGCCAATGTCGCTTGCATTAAATCAAAACTGGTAAGGTTGCCTTCGATCTTAGTCACAGTTAGACAACATCCGTTGTGTGCAACGGATGCACCAATTTCTAACCCTTTACAAAGTTCATCGCTTAACTCGACAACGTGCGTTTGAAAGCGTTCTTTTTTATCAATTTTAACGACCTTCGCCGTACCCTGAACTATTCCTGTAAACATTTCTTTTTACCTATTGATTTAATACCAACTGTAGTCGAAGACTAAGCCCTAAACACTGCGCTACAGGTCGGAAATAAAGACCTCAGGCGATAAAGCCATGGCTTAATGAACACTGGTTTGTTCTCATGCATGCTTCAACATTACCATGATTCGCTGCTGTTCTCAGTAAAAGCGTATCCTTAGCGTGGAGAGCGTCCAGTCAGTGTTATCGACTATTCACTACCTAGCTATGGAATATAAACATACAATTGTTTATCATTTGCGCGGAGTTTCTCCGAGGCATTTTTTCACCTTATCGTGACTAAAATCAACCATCAGATCCGTTCACCACATCTTTTGCCCTCGAGTACTCTCATTCTTTCAACTTATTGTTCCGCTCTGGAGTATTTTTCGTGCATCGCTATAAAGAAGAAGCATCAAGTCTTATCAAATTGGCGACCCCGGTATTGATCGCATCTGTCGCTCAAACTGGTATGGGGTTTGTTGATACCGTAATGGCTGGCGGCGTTAGCGCCACCGACATGGCTGCGGTTTCTGTCGCTTCAAGTATTTGGCTACCATCCATTTTGTTTGGGGTGGGTTTATTAATGGCATTGGTCCCTGTTGTCGCACAGTTAAATGGCTCTGGTCGTCGAGTGAAAATCCCGTTTGAAATTCAGCAAGGCGTCGTTTTGGCATTGCTGATCAGTGTGCCGATAATTGCAGTCCTGCTTCAAACCCAGTTTATTCTCGGGCTGATGGATGTTGAAGCACTGATGGCTGAAAAAACGGTGGGATACATTCATGCCGTTATATTAGCAGTACCCGCTTTTTTACTTTTCCAAACGCTTAGAAGCTTTACGGATGGTATGTCATTGACGAAACCGGCAATGGTTATTGGCTTTATCGGTTTGCTGCTCAACATTCCTCTAAACTGGATTTTCGTGTACGGCAAGTTTGGTGCACCTGAATTAGGCGGTGTTGGCTGTGGTGTAGCAACCACGATTGTTTACTGGGTCATGTTTGCCATGCTATTGCTGTATGTGATGACATCAGAGCGATTGAAAAGCATCAACCTATTTGGAGAATGGCATCGCCCACAATGGAAAGCGCAAGTTCGTCTATTCAAGCTCGGCTTTCCTGTTGCAGCAGCGCTGTTTTTTGAAGTGACACTGTTTGCTGTTGTTGCACTGCTCGTTTCACCACTGGGTCCTATCATTGTGGCAGCGCATCAAGTCGCGATTAACTTCTCCTCGTTGGTATTTATGCTACCAATGAGTATTGGTGCAGCAGTAAGCATTCGTGTCGGCCATCGACTTGGTGAAGAAAACGTCGATGGCGCGCGCGTAGCGTCACGAGTCGGCATTATGGTTGGTCTAGCATTGTCCGTTCTCACAGCG
>NZ_JADDYH010000014.1:350011-378565 GCF_015163595.1 Vibrio sp. OPT41
ATTTTAACCGTCTTGTCTCGTGAGTGGATCGCCGAGCTTTATACTAGCAACCCAGAGGTAATCACTCTAGCGATGCACCTGCTCGTGTTTGCCGCTGTTTATCAATGTACGGATGCGGTTCAAGTGATCGCAGCTGGTGCATTACGCGGCTATAAAGACATGCGAGCCATCTTCAACCGTACTTTTATTGCTTATTGGATTCTTGGCTTGCCAATTGGTTACGTCCTTGGCCGTACAGACTGGATTGTTGAGCCAATGGGAGCACAAGGCTTCTGGCTTGGTTTTATCATCGGCCTATCTTCTGCGGCCTTTATGTTAGGCGTCAGAATGCGTTGGATGCATCGCCAAGAGCCAGAAGTGCAATTGAACTTTTCAGTTCAATAAAAAGTAAAAAAAGCCAGCATCCGCTGGCTTTTTTGATCGAATAATCACACGGTTGAGTATACTTATAACAAGATTACAAAGCGGTTGATTTTGCTCTCTAGACAACGGATACGAAGTTAGAAAAAAGGATATTTGTGCGGTCTATTTTATTGTTCTTAATCATGATTCTTAATGGTTGTGATAACTGGTTCAATCCAGAGAACGCCATGTTTGATAAGTATCATCAACGTGTAGCCAATGTATTGGACGTTCCTGCTATTCCAATAACACTACAGTCTACGGTAACGATTCCTGCGAAACGCGTTTTGTTCGAGCCATTGCCAAGGCTATCTATTGGCCTGCTAGAGAGCTATCAATTACGACAGTGCGGACTCTTTAATTTACTTGCCGAGAAAAACTCACAACTTGGCAAGGTGCAGGATGCCTTTCATGATTTTGATTATCAAACTGCCCTTTTAAGAGTCATGCATCGATGTTTATCCGAGTTTCCACTTAGCGATGAAGAACGCGCGACATTGACAGAGCTTTACTCAACCAAGTGGCAACATTTAGACATTCATCTCGACAACTTACTACTCGTAAGTGATGCCATGCAGAAGCAACTAACTGCCTCTGATTGGCTATCTCAAGACACGACGAATGATATTGCACGCATTAACGATGTCTATCGTATTTTCAGCGAAATGTATGATTTACCCCACCGCGCGGTCTCACGTCTACCCGATGTGGAAGTTACGCAATATCAAGAAGAGTTAGAGAAATCTCGTTTACTCGGACGACTTTACTATTCAATGGTAAACACATCCCTTTGGTTAAAAGCGACAACTCAGCTACTTGAGCAGAACCAGAGCAATGTATTGTGCGGGCCGAAAAGAGACACCACCCAGTTCCGCTACTTAAGAAATGTCTTTCAATCCATTTACGTTGAAGAAGTGCAACCTTATTTGGCTTATTTAGACAGTACCTATCAACAACTTAATGATGGTGCCACTTTGGTGGAGAACCGTATGCAACTCCATGGTCACCAGTATGGCATCATTGAGGCACATAGGACATTTAGGCAAGAAACCCTAAACCACGTTCAGTTTTGGCAGGGTCTCTTCAAACGATGTGGCGTAACCGTTGGCAACTAGTAAGTGCAGAGCGTTCTATTCCTTCAGCCTTTCACGCAAGAATCGAGCAAAACGTGGTTTACCAGTATGTGTAAAACCGTTATATCTAAATGTAATGGTTGAACCAATTTTCGGAGGCTGGCGACGCACTTCATCGGTAAATCCGCTACCGATGTAAAACTCAATGCCATTTGGTAAGCGAACTAACATTGCTCCCATCATACCTAATAAGCGCCCTGTTCCTGGCTTATAACCCACAACTAACGCTTCATCATCTGCGTATCGTTTTAGTTTAAGCAAATCACTACCGCGTCCAGCCTGATAGCGGCTTGATACCTTTCGCAACATCACCCCTTCACCGTCGGATATTGAAATTTTATCCAACTGTGTAAACAGATGAGCTTCATTTTGAATCGCTCGGTGCTCGACATATTTGATATGAGGCTGGTCGACTTCAAGCACTAAATCTTTGATGTTGTAATAACGCTTCCGATAATCACCAGCGGAATATGGCATATCAAAGATCATAAAGTCGATGTGTCGCCAAGCAGACTCTACAGGAGTTTTATCTAATACCGTTTGCTGAACAAGATGGAAGTTACCTCTCCCAGCCCAAAGTTCACCGTCCAACGGATAATCAGGCAAAGGTCCTGTAAACCAATCTGGGGCGTAGATTCGATTACCATTTCTCGTCACGAGATGTTGCCCAGTCCAATAAGCGCGAACACCATCAAGTTTTTCGCTATACCAATATTCAGACACATCAATGCCATCCTGATAGCTTTGTGCAAGAGAAACTGGTGGTGCGAAAGACGTATCCGCTTGAGGCTGTGAAGACGCTGCCATAACAGCCAGCGCAATTAATGTCATTTTTAATGGCATAAGAAGACCTTGTACAAAAAATCGTCTTTATTGAAACGTAAGTCCTCTCGATGACCTATTTATTACTAGTCATTCTTCGACTCATAACAATCAACATTAGTAATAATTTGCAAAGATAATCATAAACTTTAGACAGGTTTTGCATTTAGTCGTTACACGTTATTCACGTAAGGCGGATGGTTCGTCAATCGAGCTGGAATCTAATCATGACGAGCCCCCAGCTCTAACGACTTCTTTCGGCTCAACACCTCTTATAAGCAAACCATTTCTCTGTACGTTTTTGATTCTCAATTTGAGAATCAGTCCTTTCTCAAATTGAACAATATCATTAACAATATTTAACTATTTGATTTTTAATTAATTTCAAATTGGCACGTTACCTGCTCTATATCCAATTAGAAAAACAAACGGAGACAGAGTCATGGAACTACGCAAACTAGAAATCAATCAAGACAAGTTAGCCATTGAGTTTTTTGGTGACTTAGATGCAAGCGGCTGTCGACAAGCACAACATCACATTGATGAGGTAATTCACAACAATCATCACAAAGAAGTCGAAATTAACCTACAGCACGTCCAATTTCTTGATTCTTCAGGGATTGGTGCCATTGTTTACTTATATAAGCGTCTAGTTGAACGTGAAAGAAGCATGAGTATTGAAAACGTATCAGGCCAACCTTTAGAAATCATGAGCTTGCTTCGTATCAACCATGCCATTCCCGTTAACTCAAAAGGACACTAAAAATACCGGTTTAAACGGAGGTTGGCATGGTAAATCTTATACGACGATATGCATTAAGCGGTCTTGTTGTCGGCATGTTTGGTTGTTCGTCGTTTGACTACCCAGAACACGGAAAAGGTGGCTTGGCGGAAAGCTATCAAGATATCTCGATCGAGAATTATCAGTTTTCCCCAGTGATGCCTGACGAGCCTTTAGGTCCAGAACATGGGTTAAGGTTTGATTGGCAACTGACCAAGTTACATCTAGACGCACTAATCCAAGAGGGCGCGCGCTGGTGTTTTCCTGCGGCAGTTGTTCAGGCCCTTGAAAAACAAAATAGAATTGCGCGCGAGTTAGAAGGTGGGCTTTTTCTCGACGCTGCCAACGACCTTGTGATTCAGCGTCGACGCTTAAACCAGCTCGAACAACAACTCGACTACGTACTGAGCCAAACCACTTGCACACCGCCCGATGATATTGAAGCGCTGCGTAGCGACCTAAACATAGTCGCGGATATCTATGCACTACTTAATATCGACAACCAGTTTGCTGTCGATTCAGCTGAAATCAACCCGAAGTACATGGGACATTTGGCAGAAGCAGCCTACATTTTACGTGACCACCCTAACCTATCTCTTGTAGTAACGGGGCATGCGGATGCAACTGGAACCCCCGATTACAACCAGAAACTTGCTCAAGCGCGTGCAGAACAAGTAAAGCGTTACCTAACCGTATTTGGTATCACTTCAGAGAGAGTCACTACCAAATCTGTCGGAGATAACCTGCCACTCTATGAAGGTGAAACATCCGCCGTGCGTTTAACTAATCGTCGAGTAAGCATCGAGGTTATTAGCCCTAATTCAGATAGCGATAGCTCAATAAACCGCAACCCAACGGCAGGAGGCGCGCTATGAACACGATGAAACCATTTATCCTCTTAATGTTGTTGTGCCTGGTCGCGTGGGTACCTTCTTCCATAGCGGATGAGAGCAATACTGTTAAGGTCGGTGATTTAATACAGATTAACTTACCTGGAGAGGCGTCGTTAAACCAAGGGTTTCAGGTTGATCGTCGTGGACGAATTAATTTACCAGAAGTCGGCCCTGTATTAGTGGCCGGCTACAATGAACAACAACTCCAAGACGTGATTATCGACAGGCTAAAGACCGTGTATCGTGACGTTAACAACGCTCGAGTTTTTATTAAACAGCAACAGTTGTTAGTGTCCGTTCAAGGCTACGTGGTCAAACCCGGTGAATATACCTTACCTTCTGGGTCCAACATTCAAATGTTTGTGTACGAAGCTGGAGGCCTGCGCGCAGGGGCTCAGCTTGATAAAATGATCGTGAAACGTGGAAATAAAAACATTGAATTTGACTACAAACGCTTCCTTGATACGGGGGACAATAGCCAGCTGCCAAAACTAGAATCACTGGATGTCTTATTTGTCCCCGCTTCCCCACTCGTAGGGAATATTGAGCAAGAGTTTGATGCAGCAAAACTCGCGAATTCAGGTGACAGCGCAGATTCCGCTCGTGCAATCAAAGTCTTTGGTGAAGTCAACGCACCTGGCTCGTTCTCATACAAGCCAAACACCACGCTAGTTGATGTCGTAATGCGAGCTGGCGGCGTGACACGATATGCCAGTGTTGAGCAAATTCGCGTGATAACAAACAATAACCCAACCATGTTTAACCTGAAAAAGTACCTTGATACTGGAGACCAAAGCCTACTGCCAGAGATACTGCCAGGTGCCACCATCTTTGTCCCAAAACAGGAAGAAGAAATCAAAGCAGGTGCAAATGTGGTTTACGTGATGGGTGAAGTCGCCCATCCTGGGGCATACGAAGGCAAGCAAGGCGCTAGCTTCATGGATATCCTCGCCAACGCTGGCGGGCCCACTCGCTACGCAGAATCTCGCCAAATTCGCGTTATAAAAGCCGATGGCAAAGTCATCAAATTCGATCTTACCGCGCATACAGAAGGACTATCTTCAGCCAGACCACCAAATGTTGGACCAGGAGACGCGATTTTCGTACCGGAGAAAACCGATTTCAATGAGAAGTCTTGGTTAAAAGTAGCACCTAGTCGAGCGGTCGCAGTGATGGGAGAAGTTGTTCGCCCTGGACGCATCGAGTGGTCAGACGAAATGGATTTGATTGATCTGCTTGCACACGTTGGAGGCCCAACTCGACGAGCTGATACCACCAAAATTGAAGTCGCCAATAACGGTCAAATGACACAATTTGACTTAGACCAATACATTCTGGATGGCTCGCCAACATCAAGCCTACCTCGAGTTTCCGCTGGTACAGTCGTAAGGGTACATGCATTGCCTGACGACCCATCCGATAATAAATCGCAATGGGTAAGCCAAAGCTCTGACGCATCAATATACGTTTTCGGACAGATCAATGCACCTGGGCGCTATCGTTTCACCGAAGATATGCATTTTCTGGATATTTTGTCTGCCGCCGACGGACCGACAATGGATGCAGATATTCACAACATCCGTGTCACACACCGAGGCCTAGGTTATGCCAAAGTGAGTAAATTGAATTTATCGATGTACTTTGAAACAGGCGATGAGTCAATTCTGCCCCACGTTCGTCCTGGTGATACCATTTACATTCCAGAAAAAAACAAAAACTGGTTAGATCGTTCAAAAGAGTCCACGGTACGCGTATTAGGTGAAGTAAGAGCCCCAGGGCGATACGTATTCAATGACAACATGACAGTGCTTGATCTGTTAGCGGAAGCAGGAGGACCAACTGACAATGCCTACCTTGAAAAGATCAGTGTGGTCAATATGTCTTGCTGCCAAGGCCAAGCCCGAACATTTGATTTGGTGAACTTTAGTAAAACAGCCAACATTTATGAGCTGCCAGTCATTCGCGCAGGCGACACGATTTACATTCCCCATAAAGACGAGAGCTTTGTTGAAAAAGCGAGGGCAGGATTAAGAGATATTTTACAAATCACCACAACCATCGTGTTAATAGGAGCGTTGTAATGACTATTCCTGCAACTCACGCTGAGATTGAGCAAATTTATCTTCAGAGTGAACAGAAAGGCCACAAAACGATTTGTGTTGTGGGTTGTAAATCTGAAGATGGTGTCACTTCCGTGGCGTCATCTCTTGCAGAGCGCTTGGTTTTAGCAGGCCACAATACTTTGTATGTAGACCTTAACTTATTCAAACCCGCTTATCACACTGTTCACGAATTTGATGATGACGAGAAGGTTGGCCATTTGATCACACGAGAGAATACACATCAAACTTTAGTCGGCCTCCCTGCTCCATCTCTCGCCAGCACTCAGTTAGCGTACCGAGACCCAACAACGCTGAAACAAAACATTGCACAATGGTTAACGCAGTACGAGCGCGTCGTGATAGATACATCACCACTTCTCAGTGTCAACCGAAGCAATATTGCGCCTCAAGTGATTGCTGGCGTATGTGATGCTACTTTGTTAGTAGCGCATTATGGCTCTACGACTGCAACCCAGCTCGAGCAAGCCAAAAAGCTACTCGATGCTAGCGATGCGAACTTGATTGGTTCTGTACTGAACATGAAGCACACTCCAAGCCTGAAAGATGAGTTAATCCGCCAAGTTTCCAAGCTGCGTTTCTTACCAAAAAAGTGGAAAGAAAAACTGTCTCAGCAAATTAAAAAAAGCGAACTGTTTATGTTATAGGGAGCGCTATTATGACGATAAATAACACATTGACTATCGAGCAAGAATTAGTGGATGAGCATATTCTTCAGCAAATGATCAAAGATACGTGCGCCGAAATCATCCCTACCTTGATTGAGCACTATGTCGAAGAGTCACGCGATCGCATGGAGAAAATAGAGCAAGCATTAAGCACAAAAGACCTTCAAACATTAGAGTTCGAGGTTCACACACTGGGCAGTTCTGCTCTCGCTCTAGGCAATCGAACGCTTTCAAGACAAGCAAGAATGATTGAGAAGTACTGTGTCGAAGGAAAAATACCAAAAGCATTGGAGCTTTGTGAAACACTTCCTCAACTCGCCAATGAATCGTTTGATGCGTTAGAAAAGCGAAAAGCTCAAGGGTTTGAGTAGTATCAGTGTCTTACTCCCTAGCGAAGCATCGCGTTTGATAAAGCGCGATGCCGACATCATCTCAGAAATTTAGGCTCCAAATTCAGTCACCCTCGCCAAGCCACACACCTTGAAATTATTTGGGTATAACTTAATCAATTAAAAAGTATGGATTTTTCGCAAATTTCCTACCTTGTGCTAATACTTAAATAACGCTTTTCTCAAATTGAGAATTTTCAGCACTAGAGAGCTATAAACCACTCATAATGCCAAATAGTAGTGCTGACAAAAATCATAAAAAATGAAACAAACTACGTTGGGATGGGACTATGAGACCAAGGGTGTTACTGGTAGAGGACTCTACTTCACTAGCCATACTTTATAAGCAGTATGTGAAAGACGAACCTTATGACATTTTTCATGTCGAGACAGGTCGCGAAGCGATTCAATTTATTGAAAGAAGCAAACCTCAGCTCATCATTCTCGATTTGAAACTGCCCGACATGTCTGGCGAAGACGTGTTGGATTGGATCAACCAGAATGACATTCCTACGTCCGTTATTATTGCTACGGCACACGGCAGCGTCGACTTAGCCGTTAATCTAATTCAAAAAGGTGCGGAAGATTTCTTAGAAAAGCCCATAAACGCTGATCGCCTAAAAACATCAGTCGCATTGCACCTCAAACGCGCCAAATTGGAAGATTTGGTGGAAAATATTCAGTCCAAATTTGATCGCCACAACTATCATGGATTCATCGGTTCAAGCCTCCCGATGCAGGCGGTATACAAGACCATTGATGCTGTTGCGCCAACTTCTGCCAGTGTGTTTATTGTGGGAGAAAGCGGCACAGGTAAAGAAGTTTGTGCTGAAGCCGTCCACCGCCAGAGCGACCGTAAAGACAAGCCTTTTATTGCAATTAACTGTGGGGCTATTCCACGAGATTTGATGGAAAGTGAGATTTTTGGTCACGTTAAAGGGGCCTTTACTGGAGCAACAACAGATCGAAAAGGTGCGGCGACGCTGGCACATGGTGGTACGCTTTTTCTTGATGAGCTGTGTGAAATGGAACTTGAGATGCAAAAGAAGTTGCTCCGCTTTCTACAAACGGGCACTTACACTCCTCTTGGTGGCACTCGAGAAATGAAAGTGGATGTGAGAATCATTTGTGCCACTAACCGAGATCCATTAACAGAAGTAGAAGAAGGTCGTTTTCGTGAAGACTTATACTACCGTGTGCACGTTATACCTATCGATATGCCTCCATTACGTGAACGAGGAAGTGACATCGTCACGCTTGCCAAGCACTTCTTGACCACTTACGCCAAACAGGACAAAAAGAAATTCTCAACAATCGACAGCGAAGCTCAACATATCATCAAGCATTACGAGTGGCCGGGTAATGTAAGGCAACTACAAAACATCATACGTAACATTGTGGTGCTTAATAACGACGAAAAAGTCACGGTGAGCCACCTACCCGCTCAACTCACTAAAAAGTCAAAAGTTACGAAAACAACGACACCTGCGCATGTTGCTCAAGAGTCAGCAAACATTGCACCAATCACACCACCACCTGTTTATACTGAGGAACCTTCACCTTCTGCGGTCGAACCGTCGATTACCGCAGCGGAGCAGCCTGGTACACCGTCCTCTGCTGCTACCTCACCGTACTTTAACTCTGATGGAACCATTCGTCCTATGTGGCAAGTAGAGCGTGAAGCAATTCAAAACGCAATTGCGTACTGTGATGGCAACGTCCTCAACGCCGCTGTCATGCTGGAGTTAAGCCCATCTACGGTTTACCGAAAAAAACAAGCGTGGGAAGCGGATGAAATTAATCTCGAACAATCTTGATAAACCTGCCATTGGTGAAATTTGGATCTTGCTTGATAGCCGTCTATTCGGCGGCATTGAAAGTCACGTTATCGAGCTAGCTCGGGGATTAATCGCCTTTGGAAACAAAGCTCGAGTTGTGCTAACCACTGAGTATTCGCCAGCCGCTCAGATTGTACAGAAGGCAAAAGAAGCCGCGATCCCTGTGAGTTACTTAAACTATTTGTCTGGCGAGCCCAATAAAGCTTTAAAAATTAAACACCTAACAAGCGCCGTCGCCAATCACCAACCCTCAGTGGTTCACTCTCATGGTTATAAAGCGTCGATTTTGTCGCGCTGCGCCAAACTGCTCACCCGTACGTTTCCTCGTTTGATTTCAACTTATCATGCTGGTGAATCGTCCTCAGGGAAACTATGGCTATACGATTGGCTTGATAGAAGCTCAGGCAGCCTATCTGACCATTGCTTTGCTGTCAGTCCAAGTATTCAGCGCAAAGTTTTTTGTTCTTCAGAACTGCTGAATAACTTTGTTTCGATTCCCAACAGTCAACTCAACTATCAGGAGATCGCTTTTGTCGGCCGATTGAGTCAGGAAAAAGGCGCCGATCAATTTATTGAGGTAGCGAGGCTCTGTCCAACATTACAGTTTAGTGTGTACGGTGATGGCCCAGAAAAAGAGTCGCTTAATCAAACTGCCCCTTCAAACGTGACTTTCCTCGGCCATCAAACCGATATGGAAGGTGTTTGGGAAAATATCAGTGTACTTATCATTTCTTCTCGTTATGAGGGTCTTCCAATGGCGGCGCTTGAAGCCATGTCGAGAGGCATTGCCGTGATGAGCTTACGTGTAGGTCGTCTTCCAGATATTATCCAAACGGGTAAAAATGGTTTTATCGTCGAAGACATTCCCTCTCTTGCTAAATGTCTTCATGACTGGATGTCGATTGGTGAGGCGCAACAATCACTCATTCGCCAGAATGCTCGACAAACCATCATTGATGATTTCTCAGCGCAAAGTGTGATTCCCGTATTGCTACAAAAATATCAAATTGAAACGGATCACTAATCCATATTGGTTCTCAATATGAGAATGATGACTTCCAAACATAAATATCATATAAGATTCAATCACATAAACTAATGGCATATTTTGGCATCTCTATTGCAGCTCAGCAGTTAACGCAGATTAATGATGAGACAGAGGTGACTTATGACTACGCCAAAACGCATTCTATATGTTCATTATGGTGATAATTGGATTCGCGGCAGTGAAGTGGTGCTTCTGGATCTCATTTCAGGAATCGACCGCAATAAGTTTGAGCCATTCGTATGGTCAAACTGCCAACCATTAATCGATAAGTGCCAATCGCTCGGAATTGAAGCGGAACATTCAGCCTTCAATTTGGTGGGTGGTTGGAGCGCTCCACGCTGGGATATTAACGGGTGGAATAGCCTTATCAAACAAGGCTCAGCTTTGATCGAAAAGCACAGCATCGACTTGGTACACGTCAATAGCGGCGGCCCTTGTCAATGGATGTGTTTGGCTGCTCGCATGAATCATATACCACTTGTCACGCAACTTCATTGCCATTATACATTGCGCGATCGCTTCTCTCTCGGACTTCACCTCTCTCCAAAATTGATTTGCGTTAGCAAAGATGTTGGACGCGAAATTCTTCAGGACGGCTACCCGCAAAACCAACTTCATGTCGTACACAACGGCGTGTCACTTCAAGGCGTGGATACACCCATCGACATTAAAGATCGCCTCGGAATCCCATCACAGGCCTTTACCTTTCTGTCGGTGGGTTCGCTGATTAAGCGCAAAGGGTTCGACCGCCTTATTCGCGCAATGCGCATGCACAACTACCACCACCACAACCCTCACCTTGTTATTGTTGGTGACGGCGAAGAAAGAGAAGCATTGCAACAGCTTGCCGCGGATCTTGGTATCCAAGAACGAGTGCACTTTGTCGGGGAGCAACACAATGCCGGAGCGTGGATGTGTGGTAATGCAGACGCTTTTATTAGCGGCGCCTATGAAGAGGCCTTTGGTCTCGTGCTCGGGGAAGCGGCTTTAGCTCAACTGCCTATCGTGGCTCCTAAAACGGGAGGCATTCCTGAGTTGTTCGAGCATAATCACTCTGCATTGCTGTACCAGAACAGTGGAATGGCGAGCCTGTTAAACGCGATTCAACAAGTCATGCAAGACGCGGCATTAAGAAACAAGCTGGCGGAAAACGCTTACCTACATGCTAGCCAGCACTTAACGACGACTGCATCTATCAACGCTATTGAACGTATTTACGAAGGTGAACTTAATAACAACGCCATTACACCAATGCCAATGACTCACTGCATGAAGCCTCTTTCACGCTGGTTGAGCATCAATTGAGGAGCCCGGTCATGAAACGTGTATTGATGTTCGACGCCATCCCAATGCAAGGTGGATCCAAAATCGCGAATGCAGAGCTCCTTAAGCAGTGCGATAAGCTGAACGTGATTGGTTATCTACTCACTACAAATCCAGAGCATTGGGCGTCACTGCTTAGTGATACACCGCGTGTGCAAGTTATAAAAATAAAACCATCACCATTTAACTCGACTCATGGACTGACCTACTGGTTGATGAACGCTTACTACTTTCTCCAACTTCTCTACGCGTGCATGAAGCTGCCAAAAATAGATAGCTTTTTGGGCCTATCTTGCCCAAGTAATGATATGCCTTTGTACTTACTACGATTAATTAGCAAAAAGCCTGTGGTACAGATGGTTCATGGCCCTATTGGACGATCGAGATCTGCTGGCTACTGCTTAGTAAAAGCATCGGCAATTTACTACTTGGCAAACACCCGCGAATCAATGGTAGAAGCATTACAGGCCTACCTCAAAACAGAGAAGCCAGCCACCGAACGCTATTGGTGTGGTTTGAATACATCTACGTTTGTTAATGGATTATCGAAAGATCGCTGGCCAAAACAAGCGAATCCGATTTCAAGCCGCGTTTTCTGGGCAGCTAGCTTACTAAAATGGAAGAACATCGATCTTTTGCTTGATGCTTTAACACTTGATGAGTCGAAAAAGATCAAATCCACCGTGTGTTACATCAAACCTAACGTGGCAGGTGTGGAATATTCAACACCGGACTTCAACACACAAGGTGTTGAATGGCATGAGTGCCCAAACAACTTAGATGAATTGCGTTCACAGTGTGGTGTGTTTGTTTCCACCAGTCTCAACGAACCTTTTGGGTTATCTATTTTGGAAGCGCTCGCTGCAGGTATGTGTGTCGTCATTCCACATGATGATAGTTATTGGGACCGCGTGTTAACTCACGGCCGAAATTGTATTAAATACACGCCTAACAATGTGGCTTCGTTACACAACGCAATTCGCCTTTTGAATGAATCGCCGTGGATGAAAGTAACGATGGGTATCGAAGCACTCAATGTTTCTCAACTATACACAGCCGAACGTTGTTATTTGCCAATCGCCCAGCACCTTGCTGCCGAAATTGCTACCAACAATGATTGCACACTCAAGACACCGCGAGACATCAAAGGATATGATCATGTCTAAAGCAATGACCAACATGACGCTATTTGCTATCGCCTTAGTGATCAATAAAAGCATCAGCCTAATCATGCTGCCTTTATTGCCCCACTTTCTCTCACCAGAACAAATGGGCAAGCTTGAGCTTCTAACAACCTTTGGTGTTGTTACGACCTTATTCGTCAGTTTCGCTTTGCATGAAGCGCTTTATCGATTCGTCGGCGTTGAAAAGGATAAAAATACGCGCACAAGCCTACTAAACCAGCTGTACTCACTTGCTTTACTCATCGCTGGCGTCGTCGCTCTTAGCTTGCTCACTATCATTTTAATCGCCCCCATTCCCGCGCCTATTACGCGAGTCGAATTTGCTATTGTTATGTTTGCCATCGTTCTAGAAGGCAGTATTGCAATCGGCACTGCCTGGTTAAGAACACAAGACGACAAAGCAAGAACACTGCTTAACGTCATGGTCACTACCACCATTTTTCAGGTCATTTTTATCGTCGCGGCGCTGTCTGTTCATCCCCATGTTATTTCTGTTTTGTGGGGGGGCTTGTTGGCTGCTATTACTCAATTTGTTTGGCTGCACATCGTTAACCGTTACAATGTCACCCTTCCTAAGCTGACATTGGCAAAACAATACCTAAACTACTGCCTACCAATGATGATGGCTGGATTGGTTGCGTTCTGCCTCAATGGCGCTGAGCGCTGGTTCATTGGTGCCAACACTTCTCTTGCGACGTTAGGGATTTACGCGATAGCGGTAAAATTTGCAGTGGGCATGTGTATTTTAGTGCAGCCATTTGGCATGTGGTGGATGCCACGTCGATTTAACTACTTAGAAGGGCGCAAGAACACTGAAGCAGTGCGCATCACACACCTAGGTATGATTTACATCACAGGTTTGAGTGTAGTGGTCGGCACATTAGCAATGGTGATGATCACCTACTTACTGCCAGAAACCTATCATGAGGCAGTACTATTTAGCTTATTCTTGCTGCCTATCGCCATGTTAAAAGAATGGAGTGAATTGATTAACATCTCCATTTTGTACAAGCGTCGTACTCGCTGGCTACTGGGTATAAATGTCGTCTCTGCGTGCGTTGCGATTGCTTTGCTGTTTGGCTTATCTTCTCTGGGCATTTATGGGGTATTCATTGCGCTTTATTACGCACAACTGTGTAAGTTGGGCCTGACTTATGTAGTAAGCCAACAATGTATGACGTTGCCTTTTCACCTCAGTCTGATGGTTTTATTACAGATTATATCCGGTGTGGCACTGTTCCTGCTTCACTCTTCACAATCAATAGGCATCGCCATCGCAATTTGCATTTTGACATGCAGTTTGCTGGCATGGATAGCCACTCGCTACGTGAGTAAAGAGACGCTAAATGCTCTCACTCGATACATAGTGAAAAGGCGTGGACAGGTGAAGAGATACTCGTTATGAATGAAACCAAGGTGAGAACAAAACAGTCCATCGCAGCACTGACGATCACTGTCTGTATCGGCCTGCTTTGGATTGTTATACCTCATCCCATTTTGATTGTTGCGTTGTGTTTCGCACCACTCGCGTTACTGTTTGTTCTCAATCAAACGTTTTGGCTTGTCACACTGTTCGTTATTTTTTCATTCTTTCGTATTCACGAAGCCTTTCCTGTTATCTATAACTTCAAGATCCCATTACTCTTATCACTGGGGGCACTCGCCGCACTCGCTTTTCACCTTCTTATAAGCCGCCAGATTACAGCTTTTTGGCACCCTTCATTAAAGTGGCTGTGTATATTTTGGGGTCTGGTGATCATCGGAATCATATTCGCTTCCAGTCGTGATATCGCAATAACGGTGTTCAAAAATACCTATTGGAAAATCATCATTATGACGTTGGCCATCACCTGGCTTATTACTAAACCTTCACAGCTCGCTCAGATGTCAAAAGCAATTATTTTCGCCGGATTATTGATTGGCTTAGTGGCATTACAAAACGCTGCGAATGGCATTGATTTAGTCGAAGGAACACGCGTGTCAATAGGACGATCCATAGGTTCAGTACTTGGCGATCCTAACGATTTGGCACTAGTGCTGATGTTTCCCCTTGCCTTTACCGTTAGTCAATTGATGGAGAAGCATTCCCCCAAGCATCTCAGGCTCTTTGCCCTTATCACCTGTTTGGTTTTGTTCTTTGCGATCATTGAGACGCAGAGCCGCGGTGGGTTACTAGGTTCACTGTCTGTATTTGCCTACTTTGCTTTTAAACACATCAAAAGCAAAACATTAGTCTTGGTACTAGGCGCCATCGCAGCGATCGTACTCTACGCATTCGCTGGTATTTCAGGACGAGAATCGGGGGGAGCCGCTGAGGATGGTATAGATGCCTCTGCGATGGGGCGACTTTATGCGTGGGAAGCGGCATTTAAAATGGCGCTGCATCACCCGTTGACTGGCGTAGGTCTAGATAACTTCTACTTTAATTACTATTTCTATAGCCCACATTGGGATGGTATCAACCACGCCGTCCATAGTACTTGGTTTGGCGTGTTAGCAGAAACGGGTTTTGTCGGGCTCGCGGTGTTCATTACTTTAATTGTGTCATTGATCCGCACCTCTTTGCATTCCATCTCATTGCTGACACCAAAATCAGATTACACCCTCTCTGTAGGAGCAAACGCCGTGTTAAGTGGGCTTATCGGTACCATCGTATCAGGCACGTTTCTGACTCAAGGTTTCACTTGGCCAATTTACATTCTAGCGGCATTAACAGTTGTCGTTAGCCGAATTGTTCAAAGTGACTGTCAAAATGAGAAATACTAGTTTCAAACATAAACAAAACCCATAAATCACTGTTTTAAAATGGCTAATTCCTTGGCACGCATTGTGATTACTCACTTAATTAGTAATCAAATAACCAAGACTCAAGGAGAGCCACATGACGGACATCGTAGTATTTGGAGAAGATTTTGGTGGGTTACCCTCTTCCACTCAGCATATTGTCAAGCGACTAGCAGCGAACCATCGAATCCTTTGGGTTAACTCCATTGGCCTTCGTCAACCTAAGCTGGATTCTAAAGACATAAAGCGTGCGTTAAACAAATTCACTCGTGTATTTCATAACGTAGGCTCACACAAGCCAACATTGGACTCTGAAACAAACCCAAACATTCACATCATCAACTTGCTCACCATTCCTGCCCCTAATTCTGCATTAGCAAGAAAAGTGGCCGCTAAGATGATGAAACACCAACTCAACAAACAATTACAAGCTCTTGGTTTTGATAAGCCTGTATTTTGGACGTCGCTCCCGACTGCTGCCGATGTTTGTGCAGAAATGAACCCACGTGGACTGATTTACTATTGTGGCGATGACTTTAGCGCTTTAGCTGGTGTTGACCACGACACGGTAACAAAGCACGAACGTACTCTTGTTAATGCGGCCAACGTTATCTTTACGGCAAGCGATACGCTCTCCACCAAGTTTCCATCACATAAAACCGTCACTTTGCCTCATGGTGTCAACGTTAGTCTGTTTTCTGAGCCAGCACCGAAGGCCAAAGACTTGCCTGACAACGGCCGCAAAGTGCTGGGCTTTTATGGTAGTTTGTCTGAATGGTTAGATTACGACTTAATTGCCCAAGTCGCAGACCAAGCACCTGACTGGGATCTGGTTTTCATCGGCCCCAACGAACTCAGTGACAATCCGCTACCTCAAAGAAGTAACGTTTACTATCTCGGCCCAAGAGCTCATCACACTTTGCCAAGCTACTCTCAACACTGGGACGCAAGCTGGTTGCCCTTTGTTAATAACGCTCAAATCAAAGCGTGTAACCCCCTCAAGCTTCTTGAGTATTTGGCAACGGGAACCCCCGTTATTAGCACGTCGTTTCCTGCATTAATGCCGTACAAGCATATGCTCCACATAGTTCAAAATGTCGAAGATGTATGCGCCAGTCTCGATCACCTGATCCCACCCCCGGCAAACTCAAAGCAATATGTTCAACAGCAAAGCTGGGAAGCAAGAGCCAACCAAGTTGAGAAATTAGTGAGGACGCTATGAACGATTTGAGAGAGAACCTTAGTGTATTACTACATGGCGCTTGGCGACGTCGTTACATGATCGTTATCCCTATGCTTGTCTTGCCTGTGCTGGGTTTCATCGTAAGTAAACTGGTTCCGACGACTTATGTTGCTCATACCAGCATGCTTATTCAAGAGACAGCGAAAATGAACCCGTTCCTTCAAGACCTTGCCGTCTCAACAATGCTTAAAGACCGATTGAGCGCACTCAGTACTCTGCTAAAAAGCCGACACGTTTTGTATTCTGTCGCAAAAGAACAATCGCTGATCAATGACGAGATGAGTGCAAAAGAGCAAGAGTTCATCATAAAAGATCTTGCGTCGCGCCTGTCTGTTCAGCCACTCGGTAAAGACTTCATTCAAATTCAATTGCAAAGTGGTAAATCAGAAGGAATGGAGTCGATGCTGCTCTCTGTCAGAGAGCATTTTGTCGAACAGCTTTTGGCTCCTGAGCGTTCTTCGATTAAAGATTCGAGTCATTTTTTGACTATCCATATCAACAAACGCAGGGAAGAACTAGACAAGGCTGAACAAGCTTTTGCAGAGTATAAAAATACTTACTCAGACGCGACACCCGAAATGCAAGCTCAAAGCCTTACTCGCCTTGCTAGCCTCAAACAAACGCTAGCCGAAAAGGAGGCGGAGCTTGCTGGTGTTTCACGAAGTCTAGGCAGTTTGGATCAACAACTATCCAAAACGAACCCGGTTATCGGTAAACTGGAAGAGCAAATCATCGACATTCGTAGTGAACTTACCCTGCTTCGCGCTAAATACACAGAGGCGCATAGTTTGGTGCAAGGTAAGTTGCGAGAATTAAACCGGTTGGAGCAGGAACGCTCGGTACTCTTGAACTCTAAACAACCAGAACTAAACAGTGCTCAACTATGGGATATCGCGAGCAATACCACAGTAAACAGTCTTGGCGAAGCACAGCCTCTACTTGTCTCCCAACTACATCAATTACAAATGATGCGCGGACGTTTTGAAGCACTTACGGAAGAAACCAACAGCTTGCGAGACATGATCCAAGAATTAGAGCGAAATGCGCACCAATTTGGGAGCACAGCAACAGAAATCAACCGCTTAGCTCGTGACGTCGCAGTGAAGAGAGAAATGTATGATGAACTCGTCGAACGCTATGAGATGGCCCAACTAACGGGTTCTTTGGGAGAGTTTGAAGAGAATAAGCGCGTAAAAATCATTGATGAACCGTTCACGCCAACGATTCCAACTAACTTACCTAGTTTTGTATTTGTCATTTTAGGATTTATTGGTGGCGCTGGTTTAGGCATTGGATTAGCGACGATACTAGAGTTAGCCGATAACTCTATCCGCTCTAAAAGAGCATTAGAAAAACACCTTGGTGTTCCTGTCATCACCACTTTACCTAACGTAGTGTACGGAAACTAACCGCCATAAGAACTCATTTACAAGCACTCGGTCGGCGAGTGCTTTTCTTTTACTACTGCCTTATACAGCCTCATAGCATGTCCACTAATATGAATCTCAAATTGAGAATAAACATAAAGCCTCACAAACATCAATATTAACTTATTGTTTTTAAATGATTAATTTTTTGGCACGCAGTCTGCAATTCCTAAATAAACAAAGAACTCAACGAGGGTTTGAAAATGGAATTCAGACAAAAACACAATAACACTAAGCACAGCAAAAAAGTGATATTACACGTCGTGCAACACTTAGCTCCTGGTGGTTTAGAAACGCTCGTACTAGAAATGCTTCGTTTTGCGCAGCCCAACCATTCCGTTTTTGTCGTGAGCTTAGAAGGAAGCAAAGAACATGCACTACAAGGCTGGCAAAAACTATTGTCCTACCAAGGCCAACTGCACTTTCTTAATAAGAAACCTGGATTCAGCGGAAAAACCATCAGTACGCTGACTTCCATGCTCAAAGGACTTAAGCCTGATGTGGTCCACACTCACCATATCGGACCACTCTTATATGGTGGGATTGCGGCACGTTTAGCGCACGTACCTGTAGTTATTCATACCGAACACGACGCATGGCACCTTAATAACAAAAAATCAGCTCGACTGCAGTCCCTTTTGCTAACGATGATTCGCCCGCAAGTAGTTGCCGATGCTAACTTTGTCGCCCATCAAATACAGACTAAGTTAAAGTATCGCAAAGTTTGTACTATCCATAACGGGATTGACTGTCAGAAGTTTAAAAGCGGTGACCAAACGGCAACAAGACACTTGTTTGAACTTCCAACCGACAAAATCGTGATTGGCGTTGCCGGGCGTCTAGAAGCAGTTAAAGGCCATAAAGTGCTTATCGAAGCATTCTCTCATCTTACGCCAAACACACACCTAGCCATTGCTGGAGATGGTTCTCAGCGAGCTCAATTGGAAGCACAAGTTAGAACGTTAAAACTTGAAGATCGAGTAACCTTTTTAGGCTTGGTCGACGATATGCCCAGCTTTTACCAAAGCCTAGACTTGTTTTGCTTACCATCACTTCAAGAGGGATTTCCTCTCTCAACCCTCGAGGCTCAAGCATGTGACATTCCTTGCGTCGCGACGGATGTTGGCGGCGTGAAAGAGACGCTCTGTCCGAACAACAGCACACTGGTTGAAGCAAATCGCGTGTTTTCGTTGGCCGAAGCGTTATCACAGCAACTGGAATCATCACACCATTCTCCTCGAACTTTTATTCTCAAACACTTTGATATCAGAGACATGGTGAGTCGCTACTCACGTTTGGCCAAGGAGGCTAGCTATGAATGATTTACTTTGGATTATAGGGTTTGGTTTATCCGCGTTTTTGATTGTCTATCATCACGTTGGGTACCCACTGCTCCTTAAGTGGCTTCCTTTAAAACAGCAAGACGAAACCAAAGCACCATTTGTAGAGCGAGCTTACAAAGCCTCCAAAACAGACAGCCAGCTACCCTCTATTACTGTCATCGTGCCCGCCTACAATGAAGAACAATGGATAGCAGAGAAGATCCGTAACCTTGCGAGCCTAGACTACCCGAGGGATAAATTAAGAGTAGTGATCGCATGTGATGGCTGCACAGATAACACAGCCGAGATTGCTCAAGCGACAATTCAAGAAGCAATCTGCTCTGATACTCTGTTCATTATTAATGATCACCAAGTCAATCGCGGTAAAGTTGCCCTACTCAACGAAGAAATGCGTCATGTTAGCTCGGACATTACCGCACTGAGTGACACGTCGGCATTGATTTCTTGCGATTCTCTATTGCTAGCTAGTCAGCATTATCAAAATGAGAACGTTGGAGTGGTTAACGCAACATATCAAATAATGAGCACTGATAACCAAGGTGAAGCAGCGTATTGGCAATACCAGTCTCGAGTAAAGCACCAAGAATCCTTGTTAGGTTCAACGATTGGTTCCCACGGTGCGTTTTACACTTTCAGAACTCACTTATTTGAACCACTGGAAGTTAGCACCATTAATGACGACTTTATTCTCCCTATGAGAATCGTTTTGCAAGGCTATAGCGCTATTTACGAGCCAAACATGCTGGCGCTTGAGCTCGAACAAAGCTCAGATGACGCAGATTTCAAACGACGCCTAAGAATTTCAGCAGGTAACATGCAGCAGCTCATGCAATTAAAGAAATTACTGCTACCTCGTTATCGTGGCACTGCCTTTGCATTTCTATCGGGAAAGGTTCTGCGCTTAGCAACACCCTATTTGATGATTGTTTGCTTTATTTGCTCACTACTACTGGCACACAATCCGCTGTTTCAAGTAATGCTGTCCGCACAAGTTGGTATTTATAGCATCGCGCTTATCACTTACTTGATGCCAGCACTTAACACAATTAAACCTTTTAAGCTGATTAGTTACATCGTCATTGGTCATCTCGCCAACTTTATCGGCGGTATGAAGTATTTACTCGGAATGGAAAATGGACGTTGGAAACGCGTCAACCAATAAGGAAAGCATCATGAAAAACTCACGCTACGATTCAAATGTATGCCACGCAAAAAGAACGTTTGATGTACTGGTTGCAATGCTTATTTTGGTCGTCACTGCACCACTTTTCCCATTTATCGCGCTAGCGATCAAAACCACATCGAAAGGCCCAGTGATCTATCGTCAACTGCGTGTTGGGCGCTGTACACCAGAAAAAATGGATCTTTTTCAAATCATGAAGTTTCGCACCATGTATATTGATGCAGAGCAACGCTCTGGCGCAGTATGGGCAACTGAAAATGATCCCCGCATCACGCCAGTAGGACGCTTTTTACGCAAAACGCGTTTAGATGAACTACCTCAACTTTTTAATGTGTTGAGAGGTGAAATGTCGATGATTGGGCCGCGCCCAGAACGCCCAGCTTTCTACCAGAAATTGGAAGATGAAATCCCCTATTTTGTAGAGCGCACATATGGCGTGTTACCAGGTATCACAGGCTTAGCTCAGGTTAACCAAGGCTATGATGCATGCATTGAAGATGTAAGACGCAAAGTTGGGTTTGACCACAGTTACGCACTAAGCTTAGGTTCGTTTTACTCTTGGATTTCAATGGACCTTTCAATCATGAGCAAAACATTCGTTGTGATGATTGACGGACGAGGTCAATAACTTCCGGTTCTGGTAACGGTCATTCTTGCCACTGGCATCGCATCTTTTCTATCGTCGCTGGTGGTACATCATGAATGCTTTGATACGCTCCGTGGCACACTTTAATTTCCACCTCGATGCGCTTCTTCATGCAGTAGTCCATGTAACGCTTCATCTCCCAATGTCGAACAAACGTATTGCTCACAATCACGACTCTCCCTTTGTTCAACCACTTTCTAGTTTGCTGAAAACACCACTCATGCGCTTGAGGTAATTGAACTGGTTCAAAGTGATAATCACCTTCATCATTTTCAAAATACATGTCAGCTTCAAAATGCTTAGCACCAAGCTCTATCGCTAGTTGTTTTGCTAAGGTTGTTTTACCTGAACCCGGAAGTCCACGAATAAGAATGAGTTTAGCCAGTGACATAATGCAGTTTAATGAGGTGGGAATAAGCCTAAACTGTAACGAAATTATTGGAAAAGAAAAGTAGAAATAAAAAATGCCGAGCACATTAGGCTCGGCATTTAAACTCAATCATGGATCGTGTTGTATTTATTTGTAAGCTGGCAGTTCTGTTCTTAACCCTTTCACCAAACTTACGCACATCAACAGCAGAACAAAAGTAAACGGTAATCCTGTTGCAACAACACCTGATTGCAATGCTTGCAGGGCTTCTTTACCACCAACCCAAAGCATTACGGCTGCAATTGCACCTTCAATACACGCCCAGAAAATGCGTTGCGGTACTGGTGCATCAATCTTACCACCGGCGGTAATACTATCGATAACCAGTGAGCCAGAGTCTGACGATGTAATAAAGAATACCAGAATCAGCACGATAGAAAGCATTGAAATCACTGAGCTATACGGAAGCGCATCGTAAACATGGAACAGAGTCAATGAAATATCAGTTAGGCCATTTGCACCTAGCTCACCAACTTTATTCACCACTTGGTCAAGCGCGATACCACCAAACACAGACATCCAAATCAAAGTAACAACTGTAGGAATAACGATGACTGCGAATAAGAATTCTCGAACCGTACGACCTTTAGACACACGCGCGATAAACATACCAACAAACGGTGACCAAGATACCCACCAAGCCCAGTAGAATACCGTCCAGCCGTGCATCCAAGTTTCATCTTCACGACCGTGAGGGTTACTCAATGGAATAATATTTTCAATGTAAGCCATTGTTGTGTCGCGTAGCGAGCTCCACGCCGTATCAAACGTGATGAAGGTAATGAAAATAAGCAGCGCAAACGCAACCACCATGTTGACGTTACTCAGTAGCTTAACACCACCATCAATACCACGAATTACTGATAGCACCGCGATAAAGGTAACGAAGGTGATCACAATCATTTGTGTACCAATGCCGCCTTCTAGACCAAAGACATGATTAATACCACTGGTCGCCTGCTGAGCACCCAGACCTAGCGACGTTGCAAGACCAAATAGCGTCGACAAAACGGCAAGGATATCAATAACGTGACCTAACCAGCCCCATGCACGGTCACCAAAAATTGGATAGAACGCCGCGCGCAATGAAAGTGGTAAACCTTTGTTAAAGGCAAAAAACGCTAATGCTAGCGCAACGAGTGCGTAAATACTCCAACCATGTACACCCCAGTGGAACATGGTGGCACCCATCGCGAGAGATTTCGCTTCTTCTGTGTATGGCACTGCGTTCAGTGGCATTCCCCACCAATCAGTGAAGTACGCGGTCGGCTCCGCCACACTCCAGAACAGAAGACCAATACCCATACCCGCGGCGAAAAGCATCGACAACCAAGAAACGGTTGAGTGATCCGGCGTTGCTTCTTTGCCACCTAAGCGGATTTTACCTAGCGGAGAAAAAAGAAGAGCAACGGCGAACAATAAGAAGAAGTTTGTCGACCACATAAAAAACGCATCAAACTGTTCGATAATTCCGTTTTTTAGACCGTTTAATACGTCACGAGCAGTGGTTGGCTCAACAAGAAGAAGTGAAATCAGACAGAAAACAACGAGCCCCGCACTAATGCCAAAAACCGGGTTATGTATATCGAATCCCCACTTTTGAACGTTATCCTGTCCAACCTGATAATCGGTTGTATCAATACTATATTTTTTAAATGCATTATCCATAAATACAAATTTAACGTGAATTTGAAACGCCCCTCAGGTGAGAAGAACTCCAATACCGCCCTCCATTAATTTGAACTCTAAAGTTTTAAAGCGGGACGAATTTTAGCAGCAATCACATATTTTTGCAAAAAGTCGTGATTTATTGCATTTTAAGCTCAATTCGAGACAGATGAAGGGGAAATAATATCAACACAAAAATTATGAGGTCTAACGATTGATTTTGTCGTAGGTTGTAGACTAGAAAAGACACAAGAAATACTTAAGTTCATAGCCAGTCACTGCGCAAATAGAGAAGACCTGCGCTGATTTGGTTTCACAATTAACGACGAAACCAAATCAGCAAGCCTTTCATCCAGCGAGCGTTATAAGAAATGGAAGGTGATGTTCCCTGTTACACTGCTAACGGTATCGCTATCGCCTTCAATATCCACGCCAAACGCTTGATAACTCGCGCCCACAGACACATTGTCAAGCAAGAAGTATTCGGCACCAACACCATACATGTAAGAGACGCCATCATCTTTGTCTAAGTTTCTCAGTCCGCCGTCATAATCAACATTGAATGCATTGATGCCGCCTTTTGCGTAAACGTGTAACGGGCCGAAGTCGATACTAGGTTTCGCCGCTAAATAGAATGAATCAAAATCAGCACTACCCCTGCTGCCACTCAAAGATAAATCCACTTTGCCGTGGTTAAAGTAGCCTGCTTCAATGCCAATGAACGGCAAAATACCAGTACCGACATGAATACCGTAGGTTGTATCATTTTCGCTGTCGATATCGGACTGACCAATTTGGCCACCAGCGTAAATCCAAGAGTCAGCCATTGCTGACGTTGAGCACAACGTTAGAGCGAATAACGAGAGTGTTTTTTTCATACTATCCCTTCCTGATCGATTCCCAAGCGAAACATTACGCAAATATGCGCATTTAATCGCCACTATATATTGGAAAGCATAGGCATTTTAAGACTCTAAAAGTGAATAATTTATGTTCAACTTTTGTTTTGTGACTTCCAGACAAAAAAACACCGGCATAAAGCCGGTGTGTTTCATATGGTGTTAGAAAGCTTGACGCTTATAGGAAATGTAGTGTTGCGTTAACAGAGAACGTGCTGATATCGTCTTTACCAGCAGTGTAGTTCATGTAGCTAGCACCAACAGACATTGGGCCAAAAATGAAGTACTCAGCACCCACACCGTACATTAGGTCCAAATCGTCATCGTCTTTGCCGCCTTTCACTTTTTTGTCCCACTGATGGAAACCACCTTTTGCGTACACGTGTAGCGGACCGAAGTCGATACTTGGCTTAAGTGCTGCGTAGTAAGAAGTTAGCTTAGTGTCTTGACCATTTACGTTAAATTCACCGTGTTGTGTTACACCAGCTTCAACACCAATGATAGGTAGAATGCCTGTACCAACGTGAACAGAGTATGATGTGTCTGTCTCACCTTTGTAGTCAGACTGACCTACTGTTGCACCACCGTAAATCCAAGAATCCGCCATTGCCGCAGAAGATGCGCCAAGTAGCGCGACTGCTAATAGAGTTTTTTTCATCATCTACCTTTACTCTTTATTATTCCCACGTCTGCATAACTCAGTCGTTGGTACTACAAATAAAGGGAGGCGAACTATTGCCTCCCAGAACTAAAAAATAATGCTTATTGAGTTACTAGCAATTAGTGTACCAGCAACTTCTTAAGCGATAATTACAAATCTGACACTATTTTACTGGTTGATTAGCAAGCATCAATCGCGTTTTTGACTCGTTTATCAGAAACAGGATAAGGAGTGCCTAATTGTTGAGCAAAGTAACTCACGCGAAGTTCTTCAATCATCCAACGCACTTCTTTTACATTTTCAGGAATGGCCACACCTTTCGGGATCTTGTTCAGCAACTCTTTATAGTCTTGAGTCACAGATTCAATCTTCAGCATATGTAAACGATCTTTGTTTGGATCGATTGGCAACTTCTCCATACGGCGCTCTATCGCGCGCATGTAGCGAAGAATATCCGGCAAGCGCTTCCAGCCACATTCCGTTGCAAAGCCTTTGAAGATCAAGCCTTCAATTTGTGCTTTGATATCGGACAGAGCAAACGCCATTGTGAAGTCGATCTTGCCTTTTAGCTTCTTATTGATGCTAAACGCCGTGGTCAGAATAGTCTCAACCTGTTGAGCAATCTCTACAACGGTGTCACCCAATTCAGCACGAACGTGTTCTTTCAACGCTTCGAACTTCTCTGGCTCCCAAACTAAACCACCCTGCTCTTCAATAAGCTTATCGACACCACAGGCAATGCAGTCATCTATCAGATCAAGCACTTTGCCGTATGGATTAAAGTACAGACCCAGCTTCGATTTGTTCGGTAAGTTGGCGTGCAAATATTTAATTGGCGACGGTACGTTCAATAAAATTAGGCGACGCTGACCAGCACGCATTGCCGTTATCTGCTCGTACTCCGTTTCGTAGAGTTTGATTTCAACGCTGTCTTTGGTATCAACAAGCGCCGGATACGCTTTTACATCGTAGCCGCCACGTTTTTGTTGATACACTTTCGGCAATTCTCCAAAACTCCACGTATGCAGACCTTGCTGTTCGATATCGTCATCCGCAACTTTGGAAAGCGTTTCTTGAACTTTGTCTTTCAAACTTTCTTTCAGTTCATGAAGGTCTTTATGTTCCTTCAGTTTACGATTTCGATGATCAACCGCGCGGAACGTGACTTTCAAGTGCTCAGGTACTTGTTCCAAGTTCCAGTCTTCACGCAGTACCTCTACGCCCGTCATGCGTCGCAACTCTTTCTCTAATGAATCTAGCAGCGGCGCTTCCATTGGCGTGACACGTGCTAAGAATGCATCGGCATAGTTTGGCGCAGGCACAAAGTTCTTACGAATTGTCTTTGGCAACGATTTAATCAAGCTAACCACAAGCTCATGGCGTAAACCTGGGATCTGCCAATCAAAACCCGCTGGTTCAACTTGGTTTAAAATCGGCAACGGCAAATGCACTGTGACACCGTCACTATCATCGCCTGGTTCAAATTGGTAACTCAATTTGAGCTTCAAACCATTTTGATGCCAGAAGTTCGGGTAATCCAAATCGGTCACATGGCTAGCATCACCCTTGAACAGCATCTCTTTTTCAAAGTTCAGCAGTTCCGGATTTTCTTTAGATGCCTTTTTCCACCACGTATCGAAGTGTTTGCCAGAAACGACTTCAGTACCAACACGTTGGTCATAGAAATCAAACAGCTCATCATCATCCACTAAGATGTCTCGACGACGAGATTTATGCTCAAGCTCTTCCACTTCTTGCAGAAGCTTACGGTTTTGCTTAAAGAACGCGTGTTTGGTTTCCCATTCACCCTCAACCAATGCACTACGAATGAAGATTTCGCGACTTACGGTCGAATCGATACTGCCGTAGTTGACCAAGCGTTTCGGTACGATTGGTACGCCGTAAAGCATCACTTTTTCGTGCGCCATCACCGCAGCGCGTTTCTTCGACCAATGTGGTTCGCTGTAACTACGTTTAATAAGGTGTTTAGCTAACGGTTCAATCCATTCTGGCTGAATCTTTGCGATGATACGACCCCAAAGTTTTGAGGTTTCCACCAACTCAGCAGACATGATCCACTTAGGCTGTTTCTTGAATAGACCTGATGCAGGGAAGATATGGAAACGAGCATTACGCGCGCCTTGATATTCATTCTTTTCTTGGTCTTTCATGCCGATGTGCGACAGCAAACCAACCAAAATGGCACTGTGTACGCCATGGTAAGAAGCGGGCTCATCGTTAAGCTTGAACTCCATCTCACGCATCGACTGATGAATTTGGAAGTACACGTCTTGCCACTCGCGAACGCGCAAGTAGTTCAAATAGTCTTGCTTACACTGTTTGCGGAACTGATTGCTAGACAAGGCTTTTTGCTGCTTTTGGATGTATTCCCACAAATTCACAAATGTCAGGAAGTCCGACTCTTCATGGAAGAAGCGACGATGTTTATCGTCTGACGATTGTTGTTTGTCTGAAGGACGTTCGCGTGGATCTTGAATCGACAAGGCAGCTGCGATGATCATCACTTCTTTAAGCGCACCATATTTTGGCGCTTCCAATACCATACGCGCCAAGCGCGGATCGATTGGCAAACGCGCTAATTGGCGACCAATGGAAGTCAGGCGTTTTTTCGGGTCTTTTACCTCAGAGTTAATCGCACCAAGCTCTTCCAGCAAACGCACGCCGTCTTGGATGTTACGTTTATCCGGTGCTTCCACAAACGGAAACGCTTGAATATCACCCAAACCAAGTGCCGTCATTTGCAAGATAACCGACGCTAGATTGGTACGTAGGATTTCAGGATCAGTAAACTCTGGGCGTGACTCAAAATCTTCCTCTGAGTACAGACGAATACAGATACCCTCTTCCACACGACCACAACGACCTTTACGCTGGTTCGCACTCGCCTGAGAAACTGGCTCGATTGGAAGACGCTGAACCTTAGTACGGTAACTGTATCGACTGATACGCGCCGTACCCGGGTCGATAACGTACTTAATGCCCGGAACAGTTAGCGAGGTTTCTGCCACGTTGGTTGCCAGTACAATTCGGCGACCAGTGTGAGGTTGGAAAATCTTATTCTGCTCACCTGCCGACAAACGCGCGTAAAGCGGCACAATTTCCGTGCTCTTCAGATTACGTTTGGACAATGCATCTGCGGTATCACGGATTTCACGTTCACCGTTCATGAAAATCAGGATGTCACCTAAACCTTCATCGCACAGTTCATCTACCGCTTCGAAGATGCCTTCAAGCTGGTCACGATCATTGTCGTCATCACCGCTTAGTGGGCGGTAACGTGTTTCTACTGGGTAAGTACGACCCGATACTTCTATGATTGGTGCATTGTTGAAGTGTTTTGAGAAGCGTTCTGGGTCGATGGTTGCCGACGTGATGATCACTTTCAAATCAGGACGACGTGGCAGCAACTCTTTCAAGTAACCCAAGATGAAATCGATGTTGAGGCTGCGCTCGTGCGCTTCATCGATAATGATGGTGTCGTATTGATTCAAGAAACGGTCATGCTGAATTTCAGCCAACAAGATACCGTCCGTCATCAATTTGATTTGGGTATTTTCAGAGATCTGATCGTTGAATCGAACCTTGTAACCAACAAACTCACCAAGCTTGGTTTCCATCTCTTCGGCAATACGGTTAGCAACCGAACGC
>NZ_JADDYH010000014.1:378618-714135 GCF_015163595.1 Vibrio sp. OPT41
GCTGCAAGACGACGAGGCTGAGTATGACCAATCAGACCAAATTTACCGCGACCAAGCTCAGCACAGATTTTTGGTAGCTGAGTGGTTTTACCAGAACCGGTTTCACCCGCGACGATAACCACTTGGTTTTCTTCGATCGCTTTCGCAATATCGTCGCGTTTTTGGCTTACAGGCAGGATTTCTGGGTATTCAATCGTTGGTTTGTAGTTGCTGCGCTGCTCTGCGACCATCATGGATTTTGCGATGTCTAATGCGATTTCGTCGAACACAGCATTACGCGCTGCGTCCTTCTTAATTTTGCTTGCACCAGAAATACGTTTACTCAAGCGGAAACGGTCGCGCATCATGCACTGATTCAGCGCTTTACGCAGAGATGCCGCGCTATTCACTTGAGCCTGAGGTGTTTGAGCTTGTTTCGCTGTCGCTTTTTGCGCACCATTTGACGGTGTCGCTTGCTCTTCAGCTAGATTCTTTTTTGGGGGCTGTGACGAAGTCAAAGCGTTTCCTATTCTTTTCATTACAAAAACTGCGCGGATTGTATCACACAAGATCTGTAACAAGATAACCGAAAGCTCATTCAATTTTTTCGAACATGTTCAGCGAATCGCTAGGCTTTTGAACTCACTTACGTTGCTTATAATGGCTCCCATAGTCGAAAGCACTTATTTAAGGAATAACCATTATGTCTCGTGTACTAGCTCTAAAATCAAGCATCCTTGGCGATTACTCTCAATCAAACAAATTGGTTGAAGACTTCATCAAAAATGTAGACCAAGACAAGCTTACTGTTCGTGATTTGGCTGCAAACCCGCTACCTGTTTTGGACTTCGCCGTTGCGACTGCACTGCGCGCTACGGAAGACCTTTCACAAGAACAGCAAGCGGTGGTCGACTTGTCTGACACCCTTATTGAAGAAGTAAAGGCCGCAGACACTTTGGTTATTGCCGCTCCAATGTACAACTTTACCATCCCGACTCAGCTTAAAAACTGGATTGATTTGATTGCTCGTGCAGGCGTGACATTCAAATACACAGAAAACGGCGTTCAAGGTTTGATTGAAGGTAAAAAGGCGATTGTAATAACGACTCGTGGTGGTATTCATAAAGATTCACCAACTGACAACGTTACGCCATACCTACGCACTGTGCTGGGTTTTGTAGGAATCACTGATGTGGAATTTGTTTACGCAGAAGCGCTAAACATGGGTGAAGATGCGGCTGCAAAAGGCATTTCAGAAGCGCAAAGCCAACTTGCAACAATGGCGTAAGTTAGAATAAACCAGAATACAAAAGGGATTGGTTCGCGCCAATCCCTTTTTGGATCCTGATGCCTTGATCGTATTTATAGGGTCTCTAACATCGTCAAAAACGATTCACTTTCTCCAAGTTGCGTATTGCATCGAGGTAGACTTTTTCTAAAGACCGCTCAGCTTCGCTTATCATATTCTCGATCATCGCATTAAACGCGACATCGCTACGGATTTCTATATTGTCTCCCGCCTTAACGTCAAGAGAGTTGACGTACAACACCAACCATTCATCGCCCTCCAAGTGCCCTTCTCCGTGAATGGCAAAAAAGCGTTTGGCAAATTCAGCGTTGGTACAATTTATCGCTTCAATTTGAAGATTGAATGAGGAGTCGATACTCATGGTGCTTATGCCATCCGATTCATCAGATGCATCACAAACAGCCTTAACTCTGGCACGATATACGAAATTTCTCGTTGAAAGCAGCATAGTATTATTCATCATTACTCATAATGGGCGATAAATAAGTCAGTTGCAAATCCGACCTATATGCATCTCGCGATGCGCTAAAACTCGAACTGGAAATAAATAGTATTGTAGTTGCTCCCACCTTTAATTCGCCCAAACTGGGAAGCGCTTTCAAAAATCGCCGAGCGGTGATGCAATGAATAGCCCACCCACATATTGTTCCAGCTCTTTTGGTTGAAGAGATCGCCTACATTGACATCAAACGAGAAATCTAGGTAGTTGAGCAACTTGCTTGGTGTATAACCCTTGTCTTCCATTTCTGTGCCTTCAATATAGGTAATGCTATCAATGTATGACACACCTTCCGCTACACCAAATCGCCAAGTCGTAGGCCAATTAACCGTATAATAAGCCTTAATCGCCATGACGTATTCTGTGCTCGCAGACTGAACACTGGACGACCAGTGATGAACCAACCCTGGCGTTAAATAAATATCAAGAGGAAAACCAAACAGCTCGTCCGTTAATGGATGCCCATAAAACAATGAAGTAAGTTGATTGTCGTATGGGTCTTTTTCTCTCTCAAAGCTAAATATTTCACCGATGTTCGAAGGCGTCGCCCAACCATGCGCAATACGTAGATATGCTTTATTGCTCAGTGTTGGTTTCGGAGCTTTGTTTTTATCGTTGAAAAAGCCAAAACCAACAAACACTTCTCCCTGATACCGATCTTCTACAAGCTGACTGTTGTAGGCGTTATCATCTAAGCGAGTAACACTCGTCTCACCCAATAAATACAAATTTGAAGTTACATGGTAACGCGCTTTAATACCAAGATTGGTGTCAAGTCCAGATCCAATTCTCTCGCCAGTAATATCCTTAAAGGAATAATATTCACTGTTGAAATCAGCGTCTTTGTATCGAATCGTAATCGATGGCTCTAATTCCCAATCCCCAAATACATAATTGGCAGCAAGGCGGTAATTAGAGTGAAACTGGAGTTCGTCGTCCGTCATCAACTCTACTTCTGCGCGCCAAGTGTCGTTAATGCTATAACGCACTTGCCCACCGAAATCGACTCTGTCCCCTTCATTAGCATTTTGTAGCGACATGGGAATATCGACAAATCTCAATCGCATGAGTGCGCTCGCGCGCCAGTCGGAATCACTCTCGTTATACAAAAAAGCGCCACCTTCAATGCCATTGATATACACATGTTCGTTTTCAAAGAACATCATTGGTACAAATGTACTCACCGTAGAGTCATTATCGGCGGTGTAAAACGGAATCGATGCTGTGCGATACATCGCAGCAATCCCCCACGTTTGTTCGTCTGCACCATGCGCAGAAGAAACTGCCGCAGCTAAAGGTAAAGCGAGTGTTGTTAGAATTAATCTCTTCATGAGTTCGAAAAATGTTGGTTGAGAAGCAGGCAAACATCAATGATTTGCCATTAAAAGCTTATGTTCTGCTGATGATAGCCGTTACAATGGCAAATGTTGTCATCCTCGTGACAGTTTGAGTCCCAAGATCATATTAATATTGCACGACTAGGTGAGCTTGTTTGCGAATATTTTACCATCACAACAAGCGCTTAAACTCTAGCTTAGTTCTAAATCAAACATAATGAAGTAAAAAGTGAAAGCATCAGAACTCATCTCTACCTTGAATCATTTACCCGCAGATACAGACCCAGACATTGTGATGGGAGAAGCATGGCTGCCAGAGAGGTTGATAGGGACTCAACTCGATGGTGACATGTTGTTTTTGCACTTTGATAATGCACCAGAAGATGGTCAAGGTGACGAAGAAGGGCGTGGCTTCGTCGAACACGAAATCGACCTAATTAGAACTCGGCTTCAGCAAATTTTGGATGAAGACAGTGATAACGCGTCAAAAGCCGATGCGATGCTTGGTTTGTTCCTTATGGGACATGAACTTAGTAGCTCGCAAGTTATCGAAATATTAGAAGAAGAAGCTGACACATAAGGAGCCGTTTTGCCAGCATTGATGAACACGACTGAAATTTCTTCACTTCCTCTTGTCGTTGCAGGTCCGATCCTACGTAAAGTGACCGCAACTGAAATCAATATTTGGCTAGTCACCACCCAACGCTTGGAGGGTATGGTGCAAATTACGGATGAAAATGCCTCCATCCTTTATCAAGCCCCTTTAAGTGAACAAAAAGAACAGCTTCAAATCGGCCTCAATGCGTGGTGTTGCTTACTTAAATTAGAAGGCGAGTTTCCAACCCATCAAGCGTTACGCTATCAAATAAAAACGCAATATGGATTAGTGACGGAACTGCTCCCTCACCTGACTTATGAGCAAGATAATACGCCAAACTTGGGTATTGAGTTCCTCGTTAGTGAAAAAGCGGATTATCTCCTACATGGCTCTTGCCGTAATCCCCATCACTTCAGTGATGATACATTGGTCGCTGCGGATCATAAAATCGCGTCTCAATCCATTGAAGAAAGACCGGATATGCTCATCATGAGTGGTGATCAAATCTATGCAGACCATGTTGCAGGCCCCACTCTCGATGCCATTGAGCAAGTCATAGCTTTATTGGGTTTGCCAGGCGAAGAATTCGATCAAGCTCCGATAAAAAATACCAATGAGCTCTACCAACACCCTGCTTGCTATTATGGTCGAGATAAATTGTTGCCTCATTATGTGAGTGATGACAGTTTACTAAGTAAGTTTTTTCCACACCGAGGGACACCAATATTCAGCGCCAAAGAGTGTGAGAATCACCTAATAAGCTTTGCTGAGTGCTTTGCAATGTACTTATTGGTTTGGTCTCCGACCTTGTGGAAGCTTGTTCGAACGGATCGTTTGTTAGAAAACGAATTTACTGTCGGCGGAGAAGTTCTTGAACCCAAATGGCAGCAGCAATGGCGCGAAGAAAAAAAGCAAATTGATAAATTCGTCGCAGGTCTGGACAAGGTTCAACGCTTACTCGCTCACATTCCAACCTATATGATCTTTGATGATCACGATGTTACCGACGATTGGAATCTCACCATAGGCTGGGAACAAGCCGCATACAGCAACACGTTTGCAAAACGCATTATCGGTAATAGCTTGATAGCTTACTGGCTTTGCCAAGGTTGGGGAAATGCGCCAGAAAAATTCAATGATGAATTTATGAGCCTCGCTCAACGCTTTATCGATGAGCGAACCTCGCAAACCCAAGATGCATTTATTCAATATTTGTATCGCTTTGAGAATTGGCACTACACCATTCCTACGACACCAAAAGTTGTCGTGCTAGATACACGAACCAGACGCTGGCGTTCTGAGTCTAAAATGAACAAACCTTCTGGCTTAATGGACTGGGAAGCGATGATTGAGTTCCACCAAGAACTCGTGCACCAAGACAAAGTTGTTATTGTTTCTGCCGCGCCAATGTTTGGTGTGAAATTTATCGAAGCACTACAACGTGTGGTGACCATGCTTGGTAAACCATTGATGGTTGATGCTGAAAACTGGATGGCTCACCCCGGAAGTGCGAATACTCTTATTAGTATTTTCACACACACAAAGACACCAACTAACTTTGTTATTCTCTCTGGCGACGTACACTACTCTTTTGCATACGATATTAAGCTCCGCTATCGAAAAAACAGTCCGAATATCTATCAAATCACCTGTAGTGGAATTAAAAATCAGTTCCCTACACAACTGCTCAATATTTGTGATGGCCTAGATAGACTGCTATACAGCCCTCGCTCACCTTTAAACTGGTTCACAAAACGTAAACGACTCAAGATTTACAAACGCGCACCAAGTACGCACAACTTTTATCGCTTGGTTAACCATAGTGCCATTGGTGAGCTACGTCTTGATGATGAAGGCAAACCAAGTCAAATTAGTATTCTGACGAGTGATGGTGACGAAGTTCATTTTCCACCGACACGTGCTGAAAGCTGAGTATCAATCCCAAAATGACTTGCCCTTTGTAAGTGGCAAGTCACCTTGAACTAACTCAGGAGTTTAGGTTTTTTGGGGAGAAAGTGGCCGTTCTTAAATGTCAACGGCGTGCTAAATTTGGTATCGCACCTTGAGATCTTCCGTATTTATTACCATGTTAACCAAATAAACAATAGCTCGGTGTTCACTATGTTTAATTCTCTCACATCATTATTTAAACAACTCATTGATGGCTCTGATTTAAGCCAAACCAACACACTTTCCCCTAACATGGCTATCGCGTGTTTGCTTTGTGAAGTTTCTGGCGCAGACCATAGTGTCGATGATAGAGAACAAGAAACAAAGCGCTCTTTATTGATGAAACTGCTTTCGTTAAATGAAGAAGAATCAAATACTTTGTTAGAGCAAGCGCAACAGAAAATAAAAGATTCCGCTTCGCTGTACGACTTTACCTCTCAACTAAGAGAACTGACTCAAGAAACTCGTTACAACTTAATCAAAAGCATGTGGGAAGTCGCTTACGCAGACGGCGAAATTGACCCGCTAGAAGACGCGGTGATCCGTAAAACAGCAGAGCTACTCTATGTTGATCACAGCGAGTTCATTCGAGCGAAGTTACAGTCTCAGTAAAGTGACGAGATGAGTATATAAGTCGCTGGCTAACTCTAAGCTACCCCTAGAATGACAACAGATATCGCTTCTGTAGCCATAAAAAAACGCGCACTCTGCGCGTTTTTCAATAAGCCAATGACATTGTTATTAAAATACTGGTCAAGGTATGTGTTTAGCTCTTTCCACACTAAACAGACTGCATGACAAAACAACAATGGTTGGATGATTATTTAATTACAAGCTAGCTAGGTTCGAATAACTAAAACATGGTCAAAGCAAGCTTAGCTAAGTTGTATGCATCTACATAGCCAGAGTGTTGACGCCCTTCCCAGTCTATTCCTTTTGCTTCTTGAGCGGCTCGATGGCCTATACGTTTATCTTTAAGACGATTTTGAATACGGTAGAGTGTCGCTAAGTTGATGAACTCTGTGAACGGTGCTTCAATACCTTTTTGCTTACACTCTTCTAGAAGAATGAGGTCATCTCGCCCCCAAGATGCAAAGATTTTGTTGCGACCACCGAAGTTCTTAACCATGGATTTAAGCACTTCTTCTAGTGGGCGTCCTTGTTTTTCAATCTTACGTGGTGTGATGCCCGTTAACTCAGCGCAAAACAGAGACACTTCATCGTGTTCTGGTTTCACGTAGTATTGAGCACGCTTGACTATCTCACCTTTAGACAAATCTATTTCAGCTAACCCCACTTCGATAATTTCACCCGTGCTGCCGACGCCATTTTCGTTCCAGCAACACATTTCTAAATCGAAGCATACAATACGGTTATGGTTCATAGTTTGCCTTGGTTCCTAACATAAAAATTTAAAGCGTGCGATTCTATCGTAACACGGCGTAAAACTCGAATTTGTGCGCCCATTTAATCGCCGATCGACACATTATTACGGCCGTTTTTTTTACTCAAATAGAGTTGACTGTCCATTTTGTGATACAAGCTCTCAGGATCTTCTTCTTTATGGATAACCGCACCGATACTCAACGTACAGATGATTGACGCATCACCATAATCAAAAGCCGTACTTGCCACAACACTCCGTAACTTTTCTAGGTAAGCTTCTAGCACCGCTCTATCAATGACTTTAGAAATAATACAAAACTCGTCACCACCAGCGCGGTAAAACTTATCTCCCGGTTTTAAATTAGCACTGACCAGCTTAGTGACATGTTGCAACGCTTCATCTCCACCTAAATGGCCGTGTTTGTCATTAATCACTTTGAAGTGGTCGATATCAAAACCAACCAAGGCGAAGTTAACACCTTTGTTTATCTGATTAAGCAAGTGATCGTTGAATGCTCGGCGATTCAGTAGTTGAGTTAGAGGGTCTCGCTCTGCCATTCTTTTTAATTCAACGGTTTTGAGCTCCAACATGACCGCTAAGCGCTCTTTTTCTCGAGACTGTAAATTCACAATCCAACTGATCAAAAAGGCGATTACCAATCCGGCTAGCGTCGTGCCCGCTAAAATAGAACGCTCCCAAGCTGAGACTGCGTCAGAAAGTTTAAAGTCAATACGCCATTCACGGTTAGGCAGTTGAATGGTTCGGCTTATAACGGTTCCTCGAATGTTATCCCAGCTAGCACTTTGAAAGAGAACAGGGTCATCTGCTGCGTCGAATCCCAAGTCTTCTACGCGCACCGACATATCGAGCTCCGTCGCGGTTTTCGTAATCAAATCCTCAAAGTAAACCGTACTTCGGATAACACCGGTCACTACTCCTAATAAATATTTGTTCTCGAAGTCGAACACTGGATGGAACACCAGCAACCCAGTCTTAGGTATGGACTTGTCATAACCATCTTGCAGTAAGCGAACTTTATCCGAGACATTCGCTCGCCCATTTTCGGAAATATCATCCAAGATTAAATCGAAGCGTTTGCGCGAAAAATAGAAACCCAATAGAGAAAGGTTTTCCGGTGTTCTTGGGTAAATATCCGACGCGATAAAAATTGGCTCATTGTGTTCAAAAATGTACCCGTAGGTTTTGGGACCATCTTTAGGAACGGTAAACGGTTGGAAGTTTGGAAATTTTTGACGGGTCTTTAAAATATGTTCATCAAGATCTTCGAATTCGACCTTTTGCATCCATTGAAGTCCAATGAGACTTCGCGAGCTATTAATCACTTGTTCCGCATACATGGGAAACGATGGCCAATAGCTTCGCTCAATCGAATGGAAAAAGTTTGCGCCCGCACCAATGAACTTTAGATCATTCTCGACGTTTGCTTTAAGTGATTCTGCTTGTCGGTCGGCTAAAGTATCAAACGTCGTCTGTGTATACCGTTGCTGCATTGTATAAGCAGCACCGACTACACCAGCAGTGACACATAAAGTCGCCAAAAAAGCTAAAATAGAGTCTGAATGTCGTTTTATAAAGCTCTTATGAGCGGTGCTTTGTGTCATATCGTAATTTTTGATACTTCCGTAAGTTAAACTTCGGGATCTATTGAAATACTGCGTTAGCAATGCACAAACATCAAGCAACAACCTATATTGGGGAGTCTGATCGTCGATTTTTCACGCTGTTCGTACGGTATAGTCACGAATTATTACAGCCTTAAGCCTTGAATATGCTACCATCCGTCATCATTTTAATGTCTAAACTTGGTGCAAGATCGCAAAGACGATCGTTTTAGTGAACAAATATGAGCCAATACTGAGCACCAATAAATCAATAGAAAGAGAAAAAACGTCATGAACATTGATTTGAACCTAATTCCTCAAACGTTCGATATGCTTCACGCTGGCCTAACCGCATCGAGCGTTTTGCTTCTTCTAGTTGCAGTGTCGCGCAAATCAAAAGTGGTCGAGAAAGTGGTAGAAAAACCAGTCGAGAAAATCGTCGAGGTTGAGAAACCAGTTGAGAAGATCGTTGAAGTAGAAAAAGTAGTGGAAGTAGAGAAAGTCGTCGAAAAAGTGGTGGAAGTTGAATCAAAACTTGCAACCGCGTCAACGGACTCTGCAATGCAGCTGCTTTCTATCATGCAACAAGAAGCTCGCCTGATTGACTTCCTAAAAGAAGACCTAACGTCATTCTCTGATGAAGAAGTAGGCGCAGCCGCTCGCGTAATCCACACTGGCGGTCAGAAAGTACTGAACGACTACGTGACGCTAGCGCACGTTCGTAACGAAGACGAAGAAACTCGCATTACGGTTGAAGAAGGCTTCAACCCACAAGAAATCCGCCTAACTGGCAACGTAACAGGCAGCGCGCCATTCAACGGCACGCTAGTTCACAAAGGCTGGAAAGCAACATCAATGACGTTGCCTAAACTTGCTGAGAACTACGATGCTTCTGTGATCGCTCCAGCTGAGGTTGAGCTGTAATGGAACACATGAACCAAGAAAACCATTCTCAAGAAGCGTCTGTTGAAACTCAACAGACACCTAAATTCAGTGTTGGTATCGACTTAGGTACAACACACTGTGTCATGTCTTTTGTTGATACACACAACGAAGATGTTCGCGTTGAAGTGATGCCAATCCCGCAGTTGACTGCGCCGGGTACGGTAGAGACTCGTAGCCAATTAGGCTCTTTCCTTTACCAACCACACGAACACGAAATGAACCCGCAATCACGCGTTCTTCCGTGGTCGAGCGAGCCAAAAGCTCTGGTTGGTGCGATTGCACGTAACCTAGGTTCGAAAACGCCAATTCGTCTTGTTGCAAGTGCGAAATCTTGGCTTTGCCACGCTGGTGTAAACCGTCGTGATGCTTTCCTGCCAGCAGGTAGCCCAGAAGAAGTGGAAAAAGTATCCCCTCTTCGCGCGACAGAGCTTTACCTAGAGCATCTAAAAGACGCTTGGAATCACGCGAATCCAAATCACAACCTTGCCGATCAAGACGTGACTATTACGGTTCCTGCTTCCTTTGATCCTGCTGCTCGCGATCTAACTGCAGAAGCAGCACGCAACGTTGGTTTTGTGCACCTAACACTTCTAGAAGAGCCACAAGCTGCACTTTACAACTGGATCGATAACAGCAACGACAAATGGCGCGATGAAGTTGAAGTTGGCGACATCGTGCTTGTGGTCGATATCGGTGGTGGTACAACCGACCTTTCTTTGGTTGAAGTAACTGAAGACGACGGCAACCTAACTCTGAACCGCATCGCGGTAGGTGAACACATCCTACTTGGCGGTGACAACATGGATCTTGCACTTGCGTACCGCTTGAAAATGAAGCTAGCGCAAGAAGGCAAAGAGCTACAGCCATGGCAAGTTCAGGCAATGACACACGCATGTCGTGACGCGAAAGAAGCGTTATTGAACGACAGCGAACTTCAGTCAGTGCCAATCGTAGTACCAAGCCGTGGTTCTAAACTGCTTGGCGCAACGCTGAAAACAGAACTGACTCAAGAAGAAGTACAACAAACACTGGTTGATGGCTTCTTCCCTCAAGTTGCAATTACTGACCACCCTGTTCAACGTAACCGTGGTGCACTAACGCAAATGGGTCTGCCTTACGCACAAGATGCAGGCATTACTCGTCACATTGCAGCGTTCTTGTCTAAGCAAGCCAATGCTCTTTCTGCTTCAGGAAATGGCGCAGAAGCAGCAGCTCAAGATTTCAACCCATTCGCTAACATGCCTGGTATGCCAGATTCGGATGCAGCGCAATCGGCTGACTTCATCAAGCCAACGGCAATCCTATTCAACGGTGGTGTTCTGAAATCGAAACTTCTAGCAACTCGTCTAGAAGACACGATCAACGAATGGTTAATTGAAGCAGATGCAGAATTGGCGAAGCGCCTAACAGGTGTGGATCTAGACCTTGCGGTTGCTAGCGGTGCGGCTTACTACGGCTCTGTACGTCGTGGTCAAGGCGTTCGTATCCGTGGTGGTATTGCTTCGGCGTACTACGTGGGTATCGAAAGTGCGATGCCTGCGATTCCTGGCATGGCGCCTCCAATGGAAGCACTTTGCGTTGCACCATTTGGTATGGAAGAAGGTTCCAGCGTTGACGTACCAAGCCAAGAGTTTGGTTTGATCATCGGTCAGCCGGTTAACTTCCAATTCTTTGGCTCAACGGTTCGTCGTGATGACCTAGCAGGTACTCACCTAGACTACTGGGCACCAGAAGAGCTTGAAGAGCTTCCAGAGATCCAAGTAACGCTGCCTGTATCTGAAGGTCGTCGTGAAGGCGAAGTGGTTCCAGTAACCCTAGCCTCTCGCGTCACTGAGCTTGGTACGCTTTACTTAGAAGCCATTGCCGCTGATAACGGTCAAAAATGGCATGTTGAGTTCGATGTGCGCGAAGACGCGAAAAGCAACTCAAACGAAGAAGAATAAATAGAAATCAAACGGCATCCAATCGGGTGCCGTTTTTAAATACACGAAGGTTTGTATGGCATCTCCTCGTTTTCTTGTTGGTATTGACCTTGGCACCACAAACACTGTGGTGGCGTATTGTGAAATTACCGACAACCTTGAACAATCCGAAGTATCCCTATTCGACATCGACCAATTGATTGGTCCGGGTGAAGTGGTTCGTAAGCCATTGTTGCCCTCTTTCCGCTATCACCCAGCGGTTGGTCAAATCTCCCCTTCTGACCAAACACTTCCTTGGGAAAACGAACCTGTATCTGGCGACATTAGTAATGTGATCGTGGGTGAATGGGCTCGTGAATTAGGCGCTAAGGTGGAAGGACGTCAAGTATCCAGTGCTAAAAGCTGGCTATCGCACCAAGCAGTGGATCGTAGTTCAGACATTCTTCCTTGGGCTGGTGCGCAAGACGTAGATAAAGTCTCTCCCGTCATTGCCAGCGCAAGCTACCTCAACCACATTCGCCAAGCATGGAACTACCGTCATCCTAGCAATAAGTTAGAAGACCAAGATGTGGTTGTGACCGTTCCAGCGTCGTTCGATGAAACCGCTCGTAAACTCACGCTTGAAGCGGCACAGCTAGCTGGTTTAAAGAAAATCGTCCTGCTCGAAGAACCACAAGCCGTATGTTACGACTGGTACGCACGCCACCAGCAAACCGCAGCTGATGAACTCAAAGAGTTACCGCTGATTCTGGTGTGTGATGTGGGCGGTGGTACTACCGACTTGAGCTTGATTGAAGCCAGTTTCTCTTCTCAAGATGAGCTAGCCCTTGACCGCATTGGCGTTGGCGAACACTTGATGCTTGGTGGTGATAACCTCGATTTAGCATTAGCGCACCTTGCGGAGAGCCGCCTTTCTCAAAATAAAGGGGAACAAAGTAAGAAGCTCACTGCCGCAAGCCTGACTAAGTTGATTCAGCAAACGCGTAAAGCGAAAGAAAACCTGCTTTCAGCGAATGCACCTGAAGAAGTGAAAATCACCATGCTGGGCAGCGGCTCGAAACTTCTTGGCGGAACAAAGAGTATTGGGCTGAGCAAACAAGAAGTGCACCAAATCGCTTTAGATGGCTTCTTCCCGCTTTCTGATTTCAGTGAAGTACCAGATAAACGCCGCAGCGCGGTTGTCGAGTTTGGTCTTCCATACGTTGCTGACCCAGCGGTGAGCAAACACGTAGCCGAGTTCTTAACTCAGCACCAACAAGTTGCTCGTGCCGCTCTCGGCATTGAAGACGACAAACAAAATGCAATTCCAGTCGGTTTGCTACTTAACGGTGGTGTGTTCAACAGTGAACTTGTGATTGAGCGAGTCACTACCCTACTGTCCGATTGGCGCGGCGCTCCGGTTACGGTATTAGATAACCCACATCCAGATTGGTCTGTTGCACTAGGTGCTGTTGCGTTTGGTAAAGCACGTCGTGGTGCACAGCTAAAAATTGGTGGTGGTGCAGCGCGTTCTTACTTCTTGCATCTTCAAGAAAAGAACAAGATGGGCAAAGCGCTCTGTTTGCTTGCAAAAGGGACAGAAGAAGGTCACGAGATCCGCTTAAGTGGTCGTCGTTTCTCGCTTACCTTGGGTGAACCCGTTCGCTTTAACCTGCTGACTTCTACCCACGACACCTTAACCAATAACACCGCCATTCAAAACGGTGTAATGGTTGACGTTGATCCGGACTTGTTTGCTCCCCTGCCGCCTTATATCACCACCCTTGAAGGTGAAGGTGCTGAACTGCAAGCCAACCAGAAAGAGCGCGTAGAAGTGCAACTGGCGTGTCAGTTGACTGAAGTCGGCACACTTAAGATGGAATGTGTCAGCGCAGAAGATGACAGCAAACGTTGGGAGCTGGAATTCGAAGTTCGTAACAAGCAAACCGACGACAGTGAACAAGTTAAACTTCACCCTAAGTTGAACGAATGTAAGGAGCTGATCGCTCGCCTTTACAGCGGTAACAAGAAAAGCGCAGAAGGCAAAGAGATCAAAACCTTAGCCAAAGACCTTGAGAAGAAGCTCGGCAAACGTGACGCATGGGACTTCACCACACTCCGTCAACTTTTCGATACTTTTGCACAAGGTCGTAAGCGTCGCCGTCGTTCTGAACAGCACGAGAAAAACTGGCTTCGTTTGGCGGGCTTTGCACTGCGTCCGGGCTTTGGCGATCCAACAGACTCTTGGCGTATTGAGCAAGTTTGGGGACTGTATCAACAAAATATTCAGTTCAAAAACCATCAAGGTTGGACAGACTGGTGGGTATTCTGGCGACGTATCGCAGGTGGTTTGAGCCAAGAGCAACAAGAGACCATCTTGGCGGACATCGCGAAATACCTACACCCTGGCGCGATGAAAAACCCACAATCCGCCAAAGCAGCGCAAGATATGGGTTACGAGTCAATGGTGCGCTTGTCTGCCTCTCTGGAGCATTTAGAAGTCGAAGACAAAGTTCTATTGGTAACGTGGTTCTTGAGCAAAGCCATCAACCAAAACCAGTTTGAACAAGCGCACTGGTGGGCATTGGGACGCTTGGCATCGCGAACGCCACTTTATGGCAGCCAGCACAACGTCATTCCTCGTGAACAAGCGGAACAGTGGCTACCTAAATTACTGGAACAAAACTGGCAGAAAGAACCAATGATCGCGTTCGCAGCCGTAATGATTTGTCGTAAGACGGGCGACCGCCTATTTGATATCTCAGACGACTACCGTGAGCAGGTACTGGCTAAGTTGAAGCAAAGCAAGGTGCCTGAATCTTGGGTATCACTGGTTGAAGAAGTCAAAGAGCTATCTGAGAGCGAATCGAAGCGTATCTTCGGTGATGCACTCCCAAGCGGCCTGACGCTGGTAAATAACTAAGCTCCCATGCTTATAAACGCAACAAAGCCCTTCGAGTGAAGGGCTTTGTTTTATCTGATTCTGCTTGCTGACGATAGTCGACTCGTTAGTTCATTTCCGTATTGATTACCACATCACGCGTTTCATTATCCATATCACTGATGCCGACCACTGAGATTTCACGGTCAGATAAATTCTCAATCATGCTGTCTTCTAACCCACCATCCGTCATCCACGCATAGAATTTTTCTGCAATACGATCCGAACCTTCTCCGACAAACGTTAATGTGACCTTCTTCATTTGTGACACTCCATCAATTTACGATTCAGCCACTTAAGCGTAGTATGTTTCGCAAATATCGACATAAACTAGGACTAACTTCTTTTATGAGTATCGAAAAATTTGACGCGATTTATCAGCGCGCTGCCGAGCGTAAAGGTGGTGAAGATCAACTTGAAGCGCTTTTGTCTCATCCACTAAGCAAAGAAGAGCTGGCAGCGATTCCCGACGACCGTTGGCTGGCCGCTTTTTCGATGAAAGTATTCCAAAGTGGGATTTCGTGGAGCGTGGTTCGCAACAAGTGGCCGAACTTCGAAGAAGTGTTCTTCGGATTTAAGATTGAGCCGCTGTTGATGCTGTCAGACGAGCAATGGGAAACCAAAGCAACCGACAAACGCATCATTCGCCACCTCACTAAAGTCATGTCGATTCCTGCCAACGCACGTATGATCCACGAAGCAAAAATCGAATATGGCTCGTTTGGCAAAATGGTTGCCGATTGGCCGCAAGAGAAAATCACCGACCTGTGGGCGTATTTGAAGAAACGCGGTAATCGCCTAGGGGGCAATACCGGTCCTTACACACTTCGCCAAATGGGCGTTGATACCTTCATCTTGTCTAGCGACGTTGAAGCTTACCTGCGTAATTGCAAGATCATTGAAGGTGGCAAAGATACGAAAAAATCGCTCGATGCAACCAACAAAGCGTTTGTTCAATGGCAGCAAGAAAGTGGCAGAAGCCTGACTGAAATCAGTCAAGTCATTGCATTTAGTACCGGCGACAACCGCATTTAATCCAGACTGAACACAAAATAAAAACGGCGCACTGATAATTGTTAGTGCGCCGTTTTTATTTTCATTGGTCTATTTCACCTAAACACAGGCTTACTTTGAAGCCAGTGATTCCCACTCCGTCAGTAGCTGCATAATACGGTGAGAGTCTTCCCATGTTGCACAAGGGTTCTCTAACGATGTACGCCCTGCTTCAACCGCTTGGCGAATATTGCGCACTTGATAGAAGAAAGCGTCTCCAGCTGCCGATACAGACACCTCGCGCTTCGACGTCTCGTAAATTTCCACACTAAACTGGTTGTCTTGCGTTGGTAGCCATGGATTCGAGTCTAACGTAATACTGCCTTTACTACCCAGAATAGTGAATTGGTGTTTCAATCCATGATCTTCGGCGGTGTGTACGCTCGCCGTTTGTTGCTCACCGAATTGCATCATCAAACTCGATTCACAGATATTCCCATCGTTACCTCGTCGACCAATCGCCGTCATAGAGCGGTTTCCAACGGCTTGTTCACCCAACATGGTTTTCACCACCAAATGCACTAATGACATTGGGTAGCAACCTAAGTTATACAAAGCACCTTTGCTGTCTGGATTAACAAACTGCGCAATCGACGCAATATAAGACGTGTGGATGGAGTGAAGTTCACCAATCTCTCCCGATTCAAGCACCGAAATCAACTCGCTGATCAACGGGTGATGTAAATACATTAAGCCTTCAGCAAAGAACACCTTGTGTGCTTCTACTGCTTGAAGTGCCAGCTCGGTTTTTTCCATATCGACAGAAAGCGACTTTTCACACAGAATCGCTTTGCCCTGCTCAGCCGCTTTGACGATAAAGTCATGATGAAGGTGATTTGGCAATGCGATGTAAATAATGTCGACTTGCTCATCGGCAATCAACGCATCGTAATCGTTGAACGTATTCTCGATGCCATATTGCTCAGCGAATGTCTTTAAGTTCTGCTCCGAACGCCCAGCAACCGCGTACAGTTCACTCTTGTCATCGCCTTGGATTGCCTCAGCCATGACACCTGAGATAAAGCTTGTGCCTAAAATACCCCATTTCATGTTCGCCTCTCCTATTGAGCTTGGGTTTCGAATGCTTGAACTAACTCCGCCATTTCAGCCGCAATAAACGCTTGTGTATGCGGCATAGCAAAATGCGCTTCAATCACGGTGCGGTTTTCATATCGCTCCCAAAGAATCACACGTTGTGGATCTTTAGAATCGTAGGTCGCATTCGCTTGCAAGCACCCCGCTTCGCTTTGCATATCAAGGCAAAATTGTTCAATGGCTTCAACTACTTGTTGTCTTGGCTTATCGGCATTCATTTTCAGTTCGGCGGTAACAAAAATCGTCTCATTCATGATGGATCTCTTTCTCCATTCTTAATCATACGCCCACTGTAATTAACCTCGTTTGATTGATAAACTCTGCTTTAGTTATTTCTTTATCAACTCTGGGTGTGCAATGGATAAATTAACAAGCATGAAAGTTTTCGCTTACGTGGTCGAACACGGCAGCTTTCGTAATGCTGCACACCACTTTGATATTTCACCGACTATGGTTGGCAAGCACGTGAGCTTTCTTGAGCAAAGCTTAGGTACACAGCTGATTCATCGCACCACGCGTAAACAGTCCCTGACCGAAGCTGGCAGACTCTACTACCAAGAGTGCCACCGCATTATTGAAGACATCACCAACGCAGAGAACCTGATCCAGACGCTGATCAACCGTCCAACCGGAACTGTAAAAGTTAACTGCCCTGTCACGTATGGCAAAAAGGTCATTGCTCCTATCGTGGCTGACTTCTTAGCTGAATTTCCCGATTTGAACGTTGAGCTGATGTTGGACAACAATTTGATTGACCCATATCGAAGCGAAGCTGACGTGATTATTCGAATCGGTGAGTTGGTCGATTCGTCGTTAGTCGCGAGAAAATTGGGTGAATACCACATGACTTACTGCGCCTCACCCTCTTACCTTGAGCAACATGCCCCTATCCAATCACTTGATGACTTAGCACAGCATCATTGTTTGGGGTTTCAGTATCACCAAGGAGAAAGCCAACAAGTGGTGAACATGCCATCTAATACCTTTGGAAACAGCAACACCCGATTAACGTCTAATAATGGCGATGTACTTAAGTTTGCCGCGTTAAAAGGCTCTGGTGTTCTTCTGCAACCAAAGATCTTAGTTGAGCAGGAAATCCAATCTGGCGCCTTGGTAGAAATTCTCCATTCACACATTCCCAAGCCAAAACCGATCCACCTGCTTTACCGTTCAAAACAGCTTTCCCTTAAAAATCGCACCTTAGTCGATTTTGTTCTTTCGCATGTGAATCCGTAACGCCACACCATAAAGCGGCGACAATTTAACCATTTAATTAACTTTTATTGTCGATATGACAAATATTATTGCTTATTAATTGTCTTTATTTTTCATGTTGTTAGTAAAGAACGCTCATTTAGTGAACATCATTTATTGATTCACACCAATTGCATTGCTCTGACAAAGTGACTACGATTGCCGCCTTTCCTGAGTGAACTATCAAAAAAATATCGAGAAATTTAATCTAATTTCTCTTCCTGTTCGTGTGCAATCACAACATTTACACTCATTTCAAATTGCATAAGCACATTCCTTTGCTTATGAAAACGACATTGATTTCTCAACGCTTTTAGTCACGTATGTGACTTTTTGGCTTGAGAGAGATTTTTATTCAAGGTAGGTCACAAGGACGCTACCCCTTGACTGCATTTACTGGAGGATAAGATGCCTAAAGGTCTAATGCTGACTGACTTAGCCATCGCTGGCTTACTATTGATTTTGGCAAAAGTCATTCGCGTTCACGCGCCATTACTACAGCGTATGTACATTCCATCGGCGGTTCTCGCAGGATTATTCGGTCTAATTTTTGGACCAGCCCTGTTAGACGTACTGCCTTGGACCGATACGTTTACCGCTAACGCAAGCCTATTAACTGCTGCACTTTTTTCTGCGTTAGGTCTGGCAACGGATGTTCCATCACCTAAAGCCGTCGCACAGCGTGCTGGCTCATTGTGGGCATTTAACCAAATCGCTTCTGTTTCTCAGTGGTTGTTTGCGGCAATGTTTGGTCTAGTTCTCACAACCTTCTTCTGGCCAGAGATTAATCCCGGCTTTGGTGTGACAATGTCTGCGGGTTTTATGGGCGGACATGGCTCTGCATCTGTTGTTGGTGAAATCTTCACGGGGCTTGGCTGGGAAGATGGCTTCACACTTGGCTTAACGTTCGCAACCGTGGGTATTTTCATTTCAATTTCTGTCGGCATGCTCATGCTGCAATTCGCATTGAAGATGGGTTGGATTCGTAGCTTTACGACATTCGATAGCATGGATGAACACGAACGCAAGGGGCTCGTTAAGCCTGATGATCAAGAGCCGGTAATGAAAGACACCATGTCTTCCCTGTCGGTTGATTCTTTTGCGATTCACGCGGCGTTGGTTGTAGTGGTAACAGCTTTCTCGTATGTAGCGGCTAACTACTTATCTTCTTTCCACGATAAGGTACAAATCCCTACGTTCGTAACTGGCTTCCTTGGCGGCATGCTCGTGCGAATCGTCGCGAAACAAACGAAAGCTTCACGCTATCTTTGTGACGGTGCATTCAAACACGCTGCGGGCATCAGTACCGATTATTTGATTATCTTTGGTATCTCAGCCATCAAGATTACCGTCTTAGCCCAGTATTTAATGCCGATGGTAGTGCTTGCAATCGGCGGTATCGCCTTCACACTATGGCTAATCTTCTGGGTTGCCCCACGTATCATGGGAGAAGATTGGTTCGAGAAAGGCATTTTCTCTTGGGGTTGGTTAACCGGTACGGTTGCCATGGGTATTGCGTTGCTTCGTATTGTTGATCCAAAAATGCGTAGCAAGGTGCTTGATGATTACGCCATCGCTTATGTCCCTGGCTCAATCACTGACATCTTCATCATCTCTTTGATGCCAATCGCGATGTATAACGGCATGCACTGGCAAGCGCTTGGTGTAGGATTAGGTTACATCGCAATTGTCTTATTTATTTGGCGATTCATTTTTAAACGTAACAGCAGTGCTCTGACACACGAATCTTAGTCGCTTTACTCGGGAGGATTTTATCCTCTCGAGTTCATTCCTTGGTTTTTATCAAAATCACTCCTCATCTCGAAAGTAAGCAACTTGTTTTATATTTGAGATTTGCAATCCCGATCTCTTACTATCATCCTTTTTTAATACTTGACCTGAAAGTTTCTATATCAGAATAGCCGCCTATTCGTTTCTAAAACATGGAGAAAGGCTGTGCGTCGCTCTCAAGGATTTACTCTTATTGAACTCATTGTGTGCATCATCATTCTTGGTATTGTAAGCGTCGTTGCATTTCCTAAATTTCTTGGCTTACAAAAAGATGCCAGAGTGGCGGTTCTATATGGAGCCAGAGAAGCACTCATGACCGCCAACAACTTTGTCTACACCAAAGCAGTGATTCAATCTCAAGAGACAGTAGATGGCGGCATACAATATAACATTGATCTAGATAATGACGGCCATAACGACCTAATTGGTTACTTTGGATTTATCAAAAATGTTATTCCAGCAAAAGAGCTAGCAGGCTTTGATCCGCAACTCACTATCAACACTTGGTATGGGGTAGATAGCCCAGACGAGCCCTACTTCCTTATTGGTTTTGCAAACAAGCCTGTTGGTCCAGAACATATGTGTTATGTCGAAGTTTACTACCCAGAAACTCCTGGTGGCCAAGTGAAATACAAAATACAAACTGACGATTGCTAATTCCCATAGAGAGTGGCAGTAACACTTTTACTTTTGGTGTCTTCATCGTTATTGCAAGGTCATGGCTCCAAAACCACCATTAACAACTATTTCACATAATGTCGTCGCACAGTTAGCTCATAGAGATAAAACCAGTAATTTGCGCCGACACATGGTTATAATTGAAACAATCTATCGTTTTTAAACCCGCCTATAACTTGTGCTTGTAAACTCATCATTTCGCTCAATAATAGTTCCATAACCAATTCAATAATTTAAAGCGGGAGGCGTAATGAGAATATTCTGGCAGCTACGTTGGTATTTCCAACAAAAGTGGAGGCACTATGTCGGATCCATTCTGCTTTTCGCTGTGATATCAGCACTACAGCTTGTTCCTCCCAAAGCGGTCGGTATCATTGTCGATGGCGTGGTCGATAATACCCTCGAAACCAGTACCTTAGTTATGTGGTTATTGGGTCTTATTGTGCTGTTTTTTGCGATATATGGCTGTCGAATACTGTGGCGGATCTGGTTATTTGGCGCAAGTTGGGAACTAGGCACCATTTTGCGTAATCGCCTTTATCGTCATGTCTCTACTCAGCCCCCTCGATTCTTTGAACGCTACAAAACTGGCGACCTGATGGCGCGTGGAACGAACGATGTTCGCAACATTGTTATGACCGCAGGTGAAGGCGTGTTAACAGCGGCCGATTCTCTGATCACAGGTATTGCGGTTTTAATCATTATGGTAACGCAAGTAAGCTGGAAGCTCACCGTAATGGCGCTTCTTCCAATGCCATTTCTTGCCATCATCATCTTCTTTATCGTTCGTATTCTGCATAAACGATTCAAAATCGCACAAGAAGCCTTCTCTACGATGTCAGACATGACTCAAGAGTCACTAAATGGAGTACGTATGCTGCGTGCTTTCGGATTAGAAAACCAAGAGCAGCAACGTTTTGAAGAGGTTGTGGATGATACAGGCGAGAAGAACATCGCCGTTGCCCGTGTTGATGCGCGCTTTGATCCAGCCATTCAGCTGACTATTGGTATGTCTTTCTTTTTGAGCGTGGCGTCTGGTGCCTACTTAGTTGACCAAGGTGATATCACACTCGGGGATTTGACCGCATTTACTATGTATTTGGGTCTTATGATCTGGCCTATGCTGGCATTCGCGTTCCTATTTAACATCTTGGAAAGAGGCTCTGCCGCATGGAACCGACTACAAGAGATCTTTGATGAAAAGCCAGAAATTATCAGTGGCAATAAGCCAATAGAAAATAAACCACTTCCGTTGAAAATTGATATCGACGATTTCCACTGGTCTAGTGATTTACCACCCGCTTTGACGGAAGTAAACATCGAACTGGAACCCGGAAAAATGTTGGGAGTTGCAGGGCCTGTAGGAAGCGGAAAATCGACCCTGTTAACACTACTTTTGCGTCAACATGATTTAGAAAACGGCTCAATTAAATTCGGTGATGTCGAGATCAAGGATGCCTTACTACCGCAGTGGCGCAACCGTTTTGCCGTGGTTAATCAAAGCCCGTTTCTATTCTCCAAATCTATCTTCGACAATATTGCCTTAGGCAACCCTAATGCAGAGAAAGAAGAAGTCTATAGAGCAGCAAAGTTAGCCTGTATACATGACGATATTGAGAAGTTTCCTGAAGGCTACCAAACAGAAGTCGGCGAAAAAGGCATTACACTCTCCGGCGGGCAAAAACAACGTATTGCGATAGCACGCGCTATGCTGCTGAATGCCCAAGTGTTGGTTTTGGACGATGCACTTTCCGCTGTCGATGGACGGACCGAACATCAAATCCTTAAGAATTTAGAAACATACTACCGTAATCAAGCCCTAATCGTTATTGCGCACCGCCTCACCGCTTTGGAAGCAGCAGACGAGATCATTGTATTGAATCACGGACACATTACTGAACGTGGGCAACATAGCGCTTTATTAGCGCATAAAGGCTGGTACGCCGAGATGTTCGAGTACCAAAAACTAGAGCAGGCGATGGAGGAATAATGAATGAACCACACCAGCACGTTTAAACGGTTAATGTCTTACCCATTATCTCAACCAAAGCCAATGATTAAAGGACTCGCCTTACTGTTTATTGCAGCGTTAGCCAGCGCCGGCGGCCCTTGGTTGATTCAATATTTCATTGATGAGCACATCGCTAAAGGTGACTATTCACAAAATGTTCTGATTTCGCTAGCAGTAGGTTATATCGCTCTTCAGATCGTATCGGCAACATTCCAGTATTTTCAGTCATTGCAATTTAGCATTGTCGCGGCTAACACGATCAAAGCGATTCGTAAGCAAGTATTTTCTGGCGTGATTAAGCAGCCGTTGTCTGCGTTTGATTACACTCCTGCTGGAAAATTGGTGTCGCGAATCACCAACGATACGGAATCTTTACAGCAATTTTATGAGCTTTTGATCGTGACCGTGGTGAAAAACGTGGTCATGATTGTCGTAATGCTTGGCGTTATGTTTTTCATGAGCTGGAAGCTCACACTCGTTGTGCTTGTATTGCTGCCGATCGTCATCGGCTTTATGTACTTGTTTAAGCAGCTAAGTACAGAAAGCTACCGAAAGATGCGTGACCTATTGACCGATATAAATGCGAATCTGAGTGAATCCATTCAAGGGATGAGTGTCATTCAATTAATGCAACAAGAAGAGCGTTTTAATAAACAGTTCAACGAGCTAACCGCAGAGCATCTGGTGGCATCTAAACGAGTGATTCGGCTAAACGGCTATCTGCTAAGACCATTAATGGACTTACTCGCTGGTCTTGCGTTGCTTTGCTTGGTTGCGATCTTTGGTTTTAATGGTATTGAGTTGATTGGTGTGGGGGTACTGTATGCATTTATCAGTTATCTTGCGCGAGTTACTGAACCACTAATTGAGATGACTCAGCAACTTGCTCTACTTCAGCAGGCGTTAGTATCAAGCGAACGTGTTTTTGAATTGATTGATGCGAAAGAACAAACTTACGGGGGCGATCATCAACCATTAAGGTCAGGTGCTATCGAACTTAAAGACCTCACATTTAGCTACGATGGTAAACAGGACGTCCTAAAAGACATTTCGTTGAAGGCCAACCACCAAGACTTTATCGCGCTTGTCGGGCATACAGGAAGCGGTAAAAGCACCTTAGCGTCACTGTTAATGGGCTTTTATCCAACTCAATGTGGTGAACTGCTCATAGATGGTCGTCCACTTAAAACATTAGGGAAAGACGTACTTCGCAAAGATGTGGCAATGGTTCAACAAGATCCACATATTCTCCCTGCTTCAGTCAGAGAAAACATCTCTCTCAGTCGGGCGGTTGATGACAATCAAATATGGGATGCGTTAGACAAGGTAGGTTTGGCAGAACAAATTCATCGTTACCCTAACGGGCTAGACACGCAGTTAGGTCAAGGCGAAACTAATTTATCTGCAGGTCAGAAACAGCTTTTGGCGTTAGCACGTGTGCTTGTGGTAAAACCTAAGATATTGATATTAGATGAAGCAACCGCAAATATTGACTCAGGAACAGAGGCTTTAATCCAAAAGAGCTTGGCGGTCCTCAGACAAGACATGACGCTCGTTGTTATTGCTCATCGGCTTTCAACTATCTTAGATGCAGACCAAATCATTGTTCTTCATCATGGGGAGTTAGTCGAGAAAGGCACACACAAAGCACTCTTAACGCAAAATGGTCGTTATGCTCAAATGTATCAGTTACAGCAAGCAAACCGACATCTACAACAGATTGAAGAAGACACCAAGCAACTCGAAGAAGCGGTGTGATTTTAAGCCCGTGCCTTCTTTTTATTTAGTCGGCATGGGCATAATTGGTGTAACTTCAAAATTTAACCTTGTTAGCTTCCAATTTCTTCATAATGTGAACTAATTTTCTATTTCTTACCTATTATTGACATAACCCCTCGCTATATCACGCAAGGTCGTTGTAAAATCGTACGGTACTTAAGTCTACTGCCTGTGGCATTGGGCTGAATTCCGCTTTCTAATTATGCACATTAATCTCATGACACAAGTCCATGGACAAAGATAAGTTTACTAACATCTATCGCTTGCCTGGTTCGATTCAAATTCGTATCGGTAAATGGCAAAAGACGTTCCGCGGCACCTCTGATTTAGTTTTACATCAGGCGCTAATGGAGCGTAATAAGCAATTTAAGAAGCCAGACTTTTTACCTAAAGGCTGGTGTGTCACTCCTATTGATGAAAACGACATTACCATTACGCATCACGGTAAATATATCCAAACCGTTATGCGCACAATGCTGGACAGAAAGGTCTCATACAAGCGACTGTTCCTATCTCGAATGAGTCTCGAAGAAGGTGAAAAAGTGCTCCACAATTACAAGCTGGAGTGGGTAAGAAAACATAACCAGATCGCCAAAAAGTACAATCAAATTAAAAAGAAACAATATATGAACTTTGCAAGAGAAGAAGAGGAAACCCTCTACCCTTCGATTCCAAAGGGTGAGTTTGACAAAACGTTATGGAACAAACTTGTCGTATCATCGTTTGGCCCGCAGAAAAAGTACAAAAACCCGCACTTTGTCCGTAAAGCCGATTTCTAAATAAACACCCCTAAAGTTAGGGGTGTTTATTTATACGTTAACTCACCAGTCGTAAGTTAAACTTGCAATAACATTTTGTCGGTCGCCATACCAACAAAAGCCATCACATGTCGCTATGTACTTTTTATCCGCGATGTTTTTAGCTGCGACTTGTAGCTTGTAATCGCCGATTCGATAACTGACCGTCGCATCCATTAAGAAATAACTTGGTACTTTTAGTCTCTCTTCATTGTCTCCGTATGACTCACCTGTATAGCGCGCGCCTAAGCCAACAGCAAAGCCATCAAGAGGTCCATCAAAGAAACGATAATGTGCCCAAGCTGATGATACGGTATTCGCCACTTGGGAAGGTGTTTTGCCAACCCATGCCTTATTGATGTCTTCTTTTATCTCTGCATCAACGTACGCAATGTTCCCGATCAATGTTAAGGATGGTGTCACATTAGCTACAGCTTCAAACTCAACGCCGTTATTTTCTATTTTTCCTATTTGCGTTAATTCACTCAAGTAGATACGAGCCAAGTTTTCTTTTGTTGCCCGATACGTTGCAACATTGAAATAACCATCAAATGAATCCGGTTGGTATTTCATACCGATTTCAAATTGATCACCGCTTTCAGGCTTCGCTGGCTTACCATTGCTGTCTTCTTGAATAATTGGATCAAAGTACTGAGAGTAACTAAAGTATGGCGTGAAGCCAGAATCAGAAATATAAGCCGTTCCCACGCTAAACGTCCACTCTCCATTATCGACTTTCGTGCGAGCACCCGTGGTAACATTATGTACTTCATTACTTGTATCGTCGTAACGTGCCCCCAATAACATCGCCCATTTATCGTTGATCAGCATATGATCTTGAAAGTAGACGCCGAGTTGCTGATTATCGATTTTCGTTCTTTGCTTATCGGTTTCGCTCAATGGTTGTAGCGTATTCGGATCGAGTAACATTATGTTATCCGAATAAGTAGGATTAAATACATTAAACCTAGGATCGGGCAAAGCTCCCATTGGTGTGTTTAATAATGCACTACCATTAGCAACGATAGGGTCATTGGCAAAATCTTTACCATCGATACTGATCATTTGAAAATCTATGCCCAACATCAAGTTATGCTCAACACTTCCCCCATTTACTTGGTGCATCAAACGATTATCGATATTAAAAGCATCAGATGACCCATCTTCTGTTGAAGCACCCCGAAGTATGGTTTTGCGTTCATTTGATGGGTCCAAAGCCGGCCCCAACGCAGGCACGTCAGCCGAGTAAACGTACGAATACATTTGTCTTAGCTTAACATCCATTTCGCTGTAACGAGCTGCTTGAACAAATGAAGTGGTATCATTAAATGCATGAGAAAACTCATAGCCTAAAGACACCTGCTCACGCTCAAACGTCTCCCAGTTAGGATTGCCTATCGCTAAACTATCACTGATCTTTCCATTTTTGTTTGGCGTTAACGTTCCTTCAACTGGCAAAAATTGCAGATAAGGATCTGAGTCGTCTTTTTGATAGCTCGTTAGAAAGGTAATTTCAGACGTCTCATTAAATTTGTACGTCATCGATGGAGAGAGAAGAATGCGCTCTGCTTCTACCCCACTAATTCTCGTCCCATTTTTTCTCGCTAACCCTTGAAAGCGGAAAGCTAGCTGCTCACTCACCTCAGAGTTTACGTCAAGAGAAAGTTGTTTACGGTCTTCAGAACCGTACTCCAAAGATACAAGTCCTGACCCCCCATCAAATTGAGGTCGCTTACTGACAAGATTGATAACCCCACCTGGAGGGTTTTGCCCATAAAGAACAGACGCTGCACCACGTAAAACTTCAACCCTCTCTAACGCAAACGGATCTATTTGCCAACTATAGAAGCCAGAAGAATATAAACGGGTACCATCTTGATACAACCCGCTGTTCGCTTGTTTAAAACCACGAATAATAAACCAATCTTGCTTGTTATCTTCGCCGAAATAATTAGTTTGAATGCTTGGTGTGTACTGTAGTGCGTCAGAAATGCTAATAGAGGCACGATCATCCATTTGCTCTCGCGTAACAACAGACACCGCTCTTGGAGTCTCATTGATAGCAATATCAGTTTTCGTCGCTGCCCGACTCTTCGCTCCGAGATAACTAAAATCTGGACCAACTGCACTGTCTTGCTGCTGTCCAATCACAACTATATTTTCATCTTCCTGAGCCAAGACATTTGGCGTTGATACAGCTAATACAACTGCCATCGACGTTGGTGTCAGCATAAACTGCCGAGTCATATTCTCTCCTTTTTGTCGGCAGCCAAACCAACCCTTCATGACTTCAGCGACCGCTGAAAGAAAAGCGAGTTACGGCATCGCCAGTTGTTTCCGTAAAAGACAAACCAGAGGTTTTGCATAAAGCACTCGCATAGGTTACGAATGCCACTACGAGTGCTTATTTGTATAAGTACTTTCTTGGTTGAGGCTTAGCTCATTTCTATAAGCGGCGTAAACCCCACATTAAATACAAACCGCCAATGAGAGACGCCATAAGCCCTGTTGGTATTTCTTGCGGGTAAAGGACCTGTCGTCCCAACCAATCAGCCAACAACATCACCCCTGCCCCCAGTATCGCGGCGCATAACATGTGTTGTGACGCTTTGTTAAAACCAAATAAGCGAGCTAAATGCGGAGCCAACAACCCAACAAAGCTAATCGGGCCAACAACCAATGTCGCACTGACCGTGAGACAAGCAACTAAAAGAAGCAGTATTGCGCGTGAACGATCAACTCGAATTCCAAGTGCTTTAGAGGAAGCGGCACCGACAGGAAGAATATCTAGCCATCTTACGCAGAGAAAACTCAACCCTATAAAGACAAGCGCAGATAAAGACAATGGGAGTAACGTTTCAACCGAGACATAGTAGGTAGACCCAGACAACCAAGCCAATGCTTGATAACTTCTTGGGTCACCAGTGGTTAGAATAAAGCTCTGTATTGCATTCATCAGTGCGGTTATTGCAATACCAGTCAACAAAATACGCTCCGGCTGAAAGCCTGACTTACGGTTTAGCAGCACAATGACTAATACCGTCGCTAATGCGCCTACGAGCCCGCCTAGAGAAAGAGTGAAAATTGACGAACCAAACCCAGTAAACATCGCGATGATCAATCCCATCGCTGTCCCTGAACTGATACCGATCACTTCAGGACTTGCCATTGGGTTTCCACTTAGGCGTTGAATCATGGTTCCAGCAATCGCTAACATTGCCCCCGCAATTGCTGCTGCAAATAATCTAGGTGCGCGCCATTCCAAAAAAATCCAATTTTGGCTAGCAAATAAATTTGTCCACCCTTCATTTTGCACAGCAACCGTGGCAAAAAGAACAACAGAAATTAACGTGCCGATCAACGCCAATGAGATCGCTTTAGGGTTTAGCTTGTAAACATGTTGACGGTGTCGAGTTAACACTGTTTGAGTATGGCTCTGCGTCTTTTGTGATAAACGAGGTAACAGCCATAACAGTAACGGAGCGCCCAATGCAGCCGTTGCTGCTCCCGTTGGTATAAAACTCGCCATTAGCCCTGGCAGTTGCTGAATAACCAAATCGGTTAAAGTCAATAACATGGCACCAATCAGCATTGATACCCAAAGCTTATGCTGGATTTTATTGATACCTATCAATCGAGTAATCGCTGGCGCCGCTAACCCGATGAAACCGATGATTCCTACGGCAGAAACCACCCAAGAAGTGATTAACACCGCAAGCCCAAGACAGACAAAACGCAACTTAGCTAACGAGACACCTAAACTCTTGGCACCTTGCTCGGAGAGTTCCAACAGACTTAACGGCTTTGCAATCACAAATGCAACGACCGTAGCAAGTGCGATTCGAGGTGCAAGATACGAGAAATCTCCCCATCCACTCTGAACAAGCGAACCGGCTCCCCATATCATTAACCCATTCAGCTTTTCGGTATTCATCATCAGAATAACCGTACTTAATGATGCAAAGTACAGGTTTATCACTAACCCAGAAACGACGACAACCGTTGGAGATAACGCTCGTCGCCATGACAACAGCATCACCAACCCCATCGATATCACACCGCCGATGAGAGCAACCAAATTAGGCGCGATATCCAACATCCAAGGTGCGAATAGCGTTGCTAACATCAAAGCAAAACTTGAACCGCTCGCCACACCAAGTGTCGTGGGTGAAGCGAGAGGGTTACGCAGCACTTGCTGCATCAATACCCCAGCAACCGCTAATCCAGCACCAGATATAATCGTGGTGAAGACTCGAGGCCACCAGCTAAAGTGAAGTAAAACAGAATCGATAGATTGAAAGTTAGGCTCCCATAAACTGCTTAGAGCTAACGAAAATGAGCTTACTTGGTACAATTGGAAAGCACCAATAGAAAAGGTAAATGCCGAAAGTAACACCACAAAGCTTAAAGGCATCGTTTTCATTGTGTTAACTCCTCGACCTTACTCGCCGTAACTAACTCTGCGAAACGGAGGGCTGAAGGCATAGAACCAAAACTCCAAACGGGCGCGACTTGCATGACCTTTTCACCAGATTGTTGAACAACATATTGCCAAAATGGGTCTTGAGAGAGCTGCTCCGCTCCACCATAAGGTAATGGCTCTACGATAACGATTTGAGCTTTTATGCCAGCTAACTTGTCGATGCCAACTAGGCTGAAGCCCCAGCTATTCGTCTTTTCATTCCATGCATTACTCAGCCCAATCTTTTCGATAGCCTGGGAGTAAAGACTATTTTGACCAAAAACACGTACGTGCTTTGTATCCATAAACTGAATCATTAGAAGTGGCGGCTGGCCTTTATTTATACGCTTTTTTAATAAAGACAAACGTTTTTCATATTGTTGGATAAGCGCCTCTGCTTCCGCCTCTCTTCCCAGCTCTTCACCAAACCTCCGAGTGAAACTGGTAAGTACCGACCAATCCGTAATCCCGCTTTCATATAAGTCAATGGTGGTAACCGGGGCGATATCAACTAAGCGATGCTTCATTGAGGAGAAGTACGGGGCAATAAAAATACGATCAGGTCTGAGCTCGTAAATGCGCTCTATATTGGGTTGAGTTCTTAACCCTACATCCTTCGTTTGAGGTGGTAACGGTGGCGATTTTACCCAAGCATCGTAATCTTGCCCTTGAGCAACGCCTACAGGTACGACCCCTAAAGCCAACATCGTTTCAGTTTGTGTCCAATCAACCGACATCACCCGAGGTGATGCGTCAGCTAGTGCTTGAAAAGAACTGACCAAAAGCGCACTAAGTGAGAGAGCGAAAGAGAAATGTTTAAGTCGAGTGTTTGTACTGCTCATTATTCCAACCTTTAGCTTGGCATCGCCACCGGATAACCCGCAGGGTGGTCAGAGATCATCATCTCTATCCCATATATGTCCCTCAACTTAGGTTCAGTAAACACCTGTTCAACATTGCCTTGTGCAATCAAATCACCTTGATGTAATGCAACGATGTAGTCGCAAAATCGTGCAGCCAAGTTGATATCGTGTAATACGATAATAACGCCCAAACCCAGTTCTTGACTGAGTTTAGAGATAAGCTTCAACATATCTACTTGATGGCTGATATCTAGCGCAGACAAAGGCTCATCAAGAAGCAAATACTCGGTTTTTTGGGCTAACAGCATAGCTAGCCACACACGTTGACGCTCTCCTCCAGATAACGTGTCCACTAAGCGATCTGCGTATTTTAGTGTGCCTGTCATCGCCATTGCTTCTTCAACAATGTCGTGATCTTTCTTACTCAAACGTCCAAGTAAACCATGCCATGGATAACGACCAAAACCGACTAAATCTCGACCTAAAATACTGTCGGTCACTGGAAGATGCTGAGGCAAGTAGGCAATGTGTTGGGCAAACTTTTTCGCTGAGAGATCGTTAATGCTCGTTCCATGCAGAACCACGTCACCAGCGGTGTATGGCTGTTGCTGTGCCAGCAACTTTAACAATGTGGATTTTCCTGAACCATTGTGTCCAACAAGAGCGTATGTTTTTCCGGGTTCAAATGTCACATCAAACGCTTTTAGCAATGACTTGCCTTCAATCTCAAACTGGAGTGCTTTAGCTTCCAACATCCCTACTTCACCTAATAGCCATTTACGAATAACAGTTATTCAAAGCTCTCATTCGTTGATCACGTTTGCCGTTCTTATTCAACAGAACGATTAATAAGGGAGGTTTTATATAACAACAAAGATACAAATGCAAACCGTTGTCATTATCATTACATCAACAAAATCATTGAGAGAATTGCTAAGTGTTAGTGATAATTTGCTCTGCTGAACTTCATTAGTAAATTATAGGCAGGTCAACGAGAGCAGCGGTCTCCCACTGCTCTCGCATAAATTTGAACGAATACTGCAGCGTATGAAGAAATGAAAAATGCCGCAGTGAATACATTAATGACGAGCGTCAGCGCCAAACTCTACTTCTTTATAGATATCGGCCAGCGACTTTTTACCTTGTTTGTCTTTGGCTGAACGCTTTTTCTTAGTTTGATAATGGTATTCTTGCTCCTGAAGTGCTTGTTCGTGCTCTTTTGCTGACTCAACAAACTCAGGATTTGCAAGTGCTTGTTGGCGTAAGCGGTTTACTCTTTCAAGGGTTTCCCACAACATACTTCACCTCCAAACTTATTACTGTATATAAAAACAGTATTGTTTAAATATTCCTCCTCGTCAACATTTCAACTTTGTTACTGCTCTTCACATTAACCCCAAGCCTGTATAGTGCTCGGGATATTTGTGGATGATTTGCTTTATATAACCTTGATGCTCTCGCAGAGCATCAACACATTCTCGAGATAACCATCCCTGATATACCCATTTTTCAAGTTCTAACAATGCGTATGGGATGGACCACGCTTGTCTGTACGGATGGTGCGTCGTCATAAAATCAAAGGCATTCGCGACAGCCGTAATTTGCGCGGCGATTGGTATATCATCACTGGTTAAACCATACGGATAACCAGTGCCATTTAAATTTTCGTACTGATAAATAATCATCTGCAAAAACAAAGTCACACTCGGGTGAACCGGATTTCCGATACGGGCAACTATGTCATCCGCTGAATCGATACAACGCTCAATATGTTGAATCAATATCGCCTCTTGTTCTTGAGAGTAATTTGTTCGGCGGCTAGCAATTTCAACTGGCAGCTGACTATCACCGAGCGCATGGAACTGAGCAAAAATACCAATATCTTCGACCATTTCGTCATTCAGGTGATAACGATCCGCTAACTGCGTTGCGATAATTTGACTGTAGTACTTCATGCGTTTGGTATGCGCGTAATACTCAGGTGAATAGCCTGGCATCATACATTGCATTCGGTTCGCTAGCGTTTCTATCGCATTGACTACTTGAGTCTCTGATTCAACCGCAAATCGAATCATTTCGAAATAAGGTTTAAGACCATTCAGCGCTTCTAAACTAAACGCATCACGTTGAGTGGAGTTCAAAAATACAAAACCAGTAAAAGCTTTATTGTCATAACAAGGAATAGCAGCCGACGACTGATATCCGTGTTTGAGTAAAATTTGAACCCGAGGACAGTGCTTAATATCATGAAGGTCTTCGACGATACGAGGAACCGCGTTTTTAGAGGCAATATTGAGGTGGTGGAGTTTACGGAATGCTGATTCGTGATGGGCTAAACACCAAGTGTCGAACTCACTTTCTGCAAATGACTTGAGCACATCTTGGTCTGGGTGATATTTTGCAAATGACACCCTATCAATACATGGCAAGTGCGCCTGCATCCTGCCTTTTAGCGTTTGCAGTTGCTCGTTAAGCGGTTTTGCAAACGGGTAAAAACTCCGGTGCGCCATGCTTCACCTCCACACCAAAGCAGAGAAACAAGAAAAGCTCATTGTGTTGCAAATTCAATGGTATTTTGAGCGGTTTTCTCCACTTAAATTATCGATATACCACAACTTAAGTGTACGAAATAAAAGCACATTTCTACCAATTTTTTCACCGGATATCTTACGGTAATTTGATCCAGATTAAAAAAGCCAACGAGCGAAACTCGTTGGCCTAACAATACTGATTGATTACGATGGATTCAGTAACTAGAAGTTATTCAAAGAACGTTCTAAACAACTAGCCTAGAGCAGGAAGCACACCCAGCGTAATTAACACCTGAGCGAATACGATGCCAGTGCCAGCGATGCCCGTTATCACTAACGCACCTTGACCACCTGCGACGCGGTACTCCCCAGTAAAATCATCCGATTTACGAACCTTGATCACCATAACCAAAGGCAAAAAGATGGCTAAAATCGCTAAGGCAATCGCTGCATAGCCCAAAGCCATAATAAAGCCTTGAGGATAGAAAAGTGCGAAGCCTAGCGGTGGAGTAAACGTCACTAGTGCCGCAATCAAACGATTAGGCTTATCGTTACTTCCTTTGATGGTATCACCCAAAAATTCGAATAGACCCAAACTCACGCCAAGGAACGATGTCAACAATGCCAAGTCAGCAAACACACCAACAATGCTACCCAAATTTGATTGGTGTACTGTCTGAGATAGTTGACCAATCAGTGCGCTCAACCCTCCGTTCTCAACAAGCGTACTTTGGCTAACCACACCCAACGTCACGATTTGCCAAAAGATATAAATAACGAGTGGAATCGTCGAACCAATAATAACGGCTTTGCGTAAAGAAGAAGTGTCACCGTCTAAGTAATTCACAATTGCAGGTATACTTCCGTGGAAACCAAACGAAGTAAAGATCACCGGAATCGCCGCTACAACAAGGCCTTGTTCGATTGGCATACTTAACAAGTAAGATTCCGTAACGTTTGGAGCAAGAAAAGAAAGCACCGCAACCATCGCAATGAGCTTCATCGCGAACAGAACTCGGTTTACTTTATCGACCGTACCGGTACCCACTGTCACAACTAAAGTCACAATCAAGGTAAAGATTATCGTTGATGTAGGCCCTGAAATATCGAGGTCAAACCATTGTGCAAGGCGGTCTCCGAACTGAGCACCACCGCCAGCGATATACGCTGCACATAATGAGTAGAAAAGAAACAACATCGCAAAACTTGCCACCCACTTGCCTTTTTGACCTAGGATCTGTTTCGCCAAAGTATGAAGTGTAGCACTACTCTCCGCATGTTGATGAAGCTCAAGCATAAGCAAGGCAGTGAAAGCCATCAGAGCCCATAAGCCTAGCATGATGATAATAGAAGTTGAAAAACCAATGCCGGCAGAGGCAAGTGGAAGCGCTAGCATACCAGCGCCTATTGTAGTGCCCGCAATAATTAGCGTACTACCGAATACTTTAGAACGACTCATTGTATATTAATCTTTACACTTTATTAGAAATTATCAGTATTAGATCGGGCAACGGCGGACCGAAACCAACACCATATTTGTATTTCCGTCGATATTGTAGGATCTTTAGCAGAAGATCAAGCAAAGTGTAAGGATAAAAAACCACACATGTAAACTACAATTTACACCTTACTGATATTTAACAATAACTGTGTGCATTCTTCCCTGTTCATGAACTTGGGAACAGGGTAATTCCAGTGCGCCTCTTTCAGAATTAAATCAACAAGCGCATCAGCATCTTCACGTTGAATGAGCGCACTGGTTTGCTCAATATCAATAGTTGAAAACAAGGACTCCAGATTCGCCAAAAAATGCTGAGCACTTGCGTTACCTAACTGCCCCTCGGCCGTCAACTCATCGAGCTTTCTTAGTTGAGGCTCAATCTCTGATAATGAAAAGCGCAGCACAGGCAACAAGGCTAATCCGTTTGCCATACCATGAGGTATTCCATATCTCGCACCGAATGTGTGAGCAAAGGCATGAACATAACCCAAACTCGCTTTGGTAAATGCTAAACCCGCGTAATAGGATGCCATAGCCATTTTATGACGAGCTTCGACATCATCCCCTTGCATCACAGCCCTAGGAAGATATTTAAAAATGAGTTTAATAGCGGCAACCGAATAAGCCATCGTTTCTTGAGTAGCGTTTTTCGATACATAGGCCTCAATAGCATGGGTTAATGCATCAACGCCAGTATCAGCCGTGATCTTAGGAGGTAAACCAATCATTAAATTCGCATCTAAAGCTGCCATTAGTGGCACCAACTTTGGATCCATTAAAGGGGTTTTAATGTGTGAGGAGGGATCTGACACGACCGCAGCGATAGTAACTTCACTTCCGGTTCCAGCCGTTGTTGGAATAGCAAAAAGCGGCGCTGGCATTCGCCATACCTTCAATAGTCCAGCTAATTTTTTTATTGGCCGTTTATTGGTAACTTTCGCAGCGATGACTTTTGCACAATCCATTGCAGAGCCGCCACCCAAAGCTAATATGCCCTCACAATGAAAACGATGATAAGCCTCTAGACCGCTCTCTACCTGATCATAGGTAGGATCGGGCTTAACTTGCGAGAAAACATCTAACTGTAAATCGAGTTGTGCTGCAGCCTCAAGCACCTTATCTACAATACCGACTTGGACTAACCCTTCGTCGGTAACTAACAAAACGCGTTTAAATCCCAGCTCGGTCATCGATTCTAATAGCTCATTCATCGAACCAGGGCCGGAAAACAAGGTTGGTCTCGGCATAGGAAGGATAAGGGCTGCTATTTTTAACCCAGCGGTGTAACTCCGATATAAACGATGCTTCAACATACGAAATCCTTTTCATTTAGAGCTATCATTCTAGCTACTTTTACTACCTATGCTTACTTTGCAATCACACATTTTCAATAAACTTATCTCACTAAAAGGGCTAGCATCGCTGGGAAACCGTACCATTTTATTATCTTCCCTCAACGACATGAGCTACAGAGAAAATGTTTTCAACGACGCTCTATTGTCATGTAGTTAACAAGCTGCTTTCCCTATTACTCTGTTAGTTACAGAGCAAGCCTCGAAGAAGTCTTCTTATTTTTTGCCTTCAAAAGCAACAATATGAATTCTGTTAATCAGACATCAATACCGTGTGTCTCTGGTTGAGCCCGAACACGATCTACAAAAATAAAAATAAGAATGCGTTACATCATGATTTATTGTCGTTTTCAAATAAGTCAACAAGAGCAACAATAATCTTTCAAAACTTATACTTAGTTCAAATATCTGACTCTTAACCATGAGCTTCAGGTGATATTATTATGCAACTAGGATTATTATCCCGCCCATAATCAAAACTATGTCTAAACGCCCACCTTTTTGGGGTCTATTCGCTGTCGTACCCAATTTTTCCTATCACCTTCTGATTTGGGTTTAGCGTGGGCTAATTAGCAATGTCGGTATAAACCATGAATCATTCTTGCCATTCCCATACGGACATGGGCTTTGAAGTCGATCTGAAACAAGCACTTATCTGGGTTGCTCGAGCACTCGACTATGTCGGTGTTGATGATACGCACCATAGCCATCGTGTCGCTTACATCGCTTACCAATGTGCTCGGGTCATGAACTGGGAACCAGAAAAAGCGGAGTTTTGCTACTTCGCAGGGATGATCCACGATTGTGGGGTCTCCGAAACACAAGAACATAAAATGTTACTTGAGGAGTTGGTGCCACAAGATGTAAAAACACATTGCTTAAGAGGATACCGAAGCCTCAAGCAGTGTCGTTTGTTACGTCAGTTTGCGACACCTGTTCTTTACCACCATACACATTGGAGTGAACTAAAATATCTTGATTTACCGCCTTTTGAAAAAGAGGTCGCTGCCCTACTCTATTTAGCCGATCGTCTCGATTTTATGCGTTCCAAATACGTCATGAACTGCCACTGTGACATTGTCACACTTCATGAAGAACTAATTGCAGAATGCATCATGGCAAACGCTGGAACTTTGTTTAATCCAGACATGGCTAAGGCAATGGTTAAGCTCGTTATGACCGACGCATTTTGGTTCGCGATGGAGTCTGAAAATATAGAAACCATCGGATTAAACTTTAAAAGCATTGATTGGCTTCAAAAACAGCTCACCATCCAAGATATGAATAGTTTGGGAATGTTTATCGCTCGAATTGTTGACGCAAAAAGCCCATTTACTTATCAACATTCGCAAAAAGTGGCGGAGTTATCTCGGTATCTAGCCATCAAGCTTGGGTTCTGTGAGCACGACCAAGAGATGTTATTTATTGCTGGGTTGGTGCATGATATCGGAAAGTTAAAAACACCAGATGAGATTCTTCATAAAGAAGGCTCTCTTAATAAACAAGAGTATACGCGTATTAAACGCCATACAATTGATACTCAGCTCGCATTACACAAAGTGTTTCCCAACGCTAAAATAGCGGAGTGGGCCTCTAATCATCACGAGCGTTTGGACGGTTCTGGCTATCCTTATCATAAAACAGGAGACGAACTCGATGTACCATCGCGTATTGTCGCGGTTGCCGATGTTTTTCAAGCTCTGTCTCAGGACCGTCCCTACCGAGGACGAATGGCTCAAGCACAAATCGCCGCGATTATGGGCGAGCAAGTCGCTAAACAAGAACTTTGTTCTGACGTCTATGCAGTGCTAGAGCGAAACATGACCGAGTGTTACGAGCTATCAACTAATGTTTAATCGATAAAGGGCGTATCTACGCCCTTTGCTGATTTTGTGCAGGTTGCAAACCAATCATTTTGCAATATCAAGTACATTGTCTCGCACACCATTGATTCTGAACCAACCTGCAATACTGAAACGCTCAGCATTGGTCGGTAAAACCTCATGCGGGAATTGCTCAGATAAGAATAAAAGTAAGCGTCCCGATTGAGGAGGGATGGTTGCTATCTTATTATCATTTAGATCGTAAACCACCAATTCACCTGCATCCTTTTCCGTCCAAGATTCGTTCATGTAAAAAACGGTTGTCAATCGACGGTTTTCATTGCCCTTAAAACAATCTAGATGCTTTTGGTAGAAATCCCCTTCCTCGTACTTGGCAAAGTGAGCTTCATACTCAAAAAGCCCCAGAAACAAGTGACGGTTCACTTCTTGGCGTATTTCTTCCATCTTATCTAAGTAAGAAGTAACCGCGTGCCCCATATTGGGCGATAACCATTGAATTTTGTCACTTCGAATTGACTCAATACGTGTCACATCGTCATTACGACCAATACGCGCTTTTTTCCAGTTACTTGGAATGCAGTCTCGTAATTGAGTCACTTCTTGTTCAGAAAGAAAATCATCCCAGATGTAGTAGCCATGGGTTGCTAACGCATCGATCATTTTATCCATTATTGTCGTTCACTCATATTAGTTGGGCGGTCTATATAAAAAATCTTCAACCCCACAACAAATGCGATTTTTTGTCGAAACGACAACAAAATAAAAAGAGAGTAAAAATAGGTGATGACGAATATAAAAATGCCGCTCATATGAGCGGCAATATCTTTTATTATTGACGAGCTTCTAATCTGGTTGGATGAACTCGCAACGGACTAAGACGTTTAATAGTCGGGCGTTGTTTGTTTTTTAACTGGATATGACAAAGTTCCAGAATTAAGCCGAATGCCATCGCAAAATACACATAACCTTTGTTGATATGAATTTCGAAGCCTTCTGCCATCAATAAACCACCTAACAAAACGAGGAATAACAAAGCAAGTGTCTTAAAACCAGGGTAACACGACACCAGGTTATTGATTTTTTCGGCTGTCATGACCATCACGATAGCAGAAGAAACAATCGCTGCGACCATAAGTGGGACATCACTTGTCAAACCAACGGCGGTTATCACCGAGTCCATCGAGAATACAGCATCCACGGCAACAATCTGCAACAGAACTACCGCTAAACCAGTACGGGCGTGAGTTGAGTGAGCCGACTCGTTGTGATTTAACCAACTCCACAACTCTTTCAGGCTTTTAGCCAAGAGGAATGCACCACCCGCAATCATGATAACGTCTCTTCCGGTAAACGCTTGGTTCGCCAAAGAAAATAGCGGTTGAGTCAATTGCATGATCCAAGAGATTGAAAACACTAAACCAATACGAGCAATAACAGCAAGACCAATACCAAGGTTTCTTGCCAGCTTACGTTGGTGCAGCGGCAGTCTTTCACATAAGACAGAGATAAAAACGACGTTATCAACGCCTAAGACAACTTCAAGCGCAAACAAAGTGGCGAAAATAGCCCAAGCTTCTGGTTGCATAAAAAGTTCTAGCATGAGTATGTCTCCAATAATAAGAAGACATATGGTGAAGGATTTTGTCGACTAAAGGGGTCGTCCATTAATTATTTATACCTTTGTTACTGAGGGATCATGAGTAAATCACCAAACAATCAACAAAACAATATCTATTTTAATTAACAAGGAACAAGTTTAATTCGTGTACAAATCAATCAACTCCTCCAAATTGATTAAAATTACATAGAAGCTTTAGAATTGAATAAATGAAAGCATTAAAGTCCAACAAAACTAAGATAAATTTCTAGACTTATAAGCACCATCAACCCTTATGCAACCCATTAAATGCATTGAGCTCAAAGAGAAACAGGCGTGTTTCCGAGATAAACAATAGTAAAAATTTGTTTCATGCTGATATACTGCCAAAAATCATAAGAAACCATGCTATTTATGGACTACATTGCTCTTTCGCGTATAAGCCTTAAACATCTAACTGTTTTACATATGTTGTTAACCACTCACAGCGTCACACTTGCGGCAGAACGCTTGTGTGTAACACCATCGAGCGTCAGTAAAACGCTCGGACAGTTGCGCGAAACGCTAAAGGATGACCTTTTTTATCGTGATGGCACTCGCTTAGTGCCGACAGCATTTGCGCTGCATATAGGCCCATCAATCCATGGCATACTCTCCAGTATGAATGGGTTATTACATCAAGGCTCTTTTAATCCGGCTTACTATCAAGGTAGTTTTTCATTAGCAATGCGTGAAAGTTCGTTTGAGCTCTTTGCGCCAGTTCTACAGCACTTGTCCCAACAACTGAGCAATCACGCGCACTTGAATGTCCATGCGAAAGAGGAAATGAGCTTCGATGCATTAGCAAGAGGTCAAGTGGATTTTTTGTTGCTTCCTCACGATCTCAGCCAACCACCCACACAAAATAAAGACTTGGTCTGGAAAACCATTTTGAAAGACGAAATGGTTTGCTTAATGAGAGCATCGAACCCACTCGCTGAGCAACCCCTATCTGTTGAAAGTTACCTTTGTGCAAGACACATCGGTATTCATGATAAAGATCTGTCACAACCTTATTTTGAGCAAAATCTCACCCAAAGGCATTCAAAGCGAAACTTGGCCATGCGTGTAGCCGACTTTGGTTCAGCTGCGGTGATGTGTCAGCACTCGGATTACTTGTTCACATGCTCCAAGCTTTGGGCAAGAGCGGCAATGCAAGCAAAAGGTTTGGTTGAACAAGCTCTTCCATTCGATTACGGACAGGTAGCCTACAGCCTCGTTTGGAACAAAGCGAGCTTAAACGATCCCGCTTTAAAATGGTTACAGCAACAATTACTCGACGCCTGCGCCATGTTAGATGCCTGTGATGCGTAAGCATAGATAAACAACGGTACTACGTGAGTACTGTCGGCACGGTGATAGGGTTACTCACGTAGCATCGAAGCTCTGATTTTAAGCGTTCGATATCATGATGAGAGCACGTATCCCAAGTTAACGCCTCCCCCACTACTCCGTGATGCTGAAAGGCATTTAAACGGATAAGCACCGATTCAGGAAGAGTACTCAAGTAACGTCCAATTGCTACGATTTCTATATCTAAATCACTTTTTTGGGGAATATGCAGTAAGCGGACCTCGTACAATTTTTCGTGTTCAACTAGGTATTGAAGGGTTTTAAATACACGATGATTATCACGCCCAGTTAGCCACTGATGCGTCTCCGTCTGCCACGCTTTCAAATCGATCATTGCGCCATCCAGAAAAGGTAGAATACGCTGCCAACCAGCAACCGCTAAAGAACCGTTACTGTCGATGAAACAAGAGAGGTGCCGTAATTCAGGATCTTGTTTTATCCCTTTAAACAGCTCAATAATGAAAGGAAGTTGTAAGGTAGATTCCCCACCGGATACTGTAACACCACTGATGAAAAAGCGATGCTTGCGTATCAAATCGAGCATTGTTACTACAGAGTAGTCAGTAATTTTTGGATTAGATTGGTTCTGACATATCTCTATACAATGATCGCAGTGGGTGCACTCCTCTTTAAGCCAAACAACGTTGTTGTTTTCGTCGAACTTCAATGCGCCTGCTGAACATTCACTCACACACTCACCACAATGATTACAATGGTTTATCGTGTGAGGATTGTGGCAGTTCAAACACTGATAGTTACAACCCTGTAGAAAGATGACTAGACGATTTCCTGGCCCATCAACACAAGAGAAAGGAAGGATACGAGTGACTTTTGCCAAAAGGCTTCCACTTCGTCTAGACATCTTGTTCTTTCCTAAACCGAACTTATGCCTGCGTGTAAGTCGGTGTTACTTCATGACTCACCACACGTGGCGAGCGTTCTAAAATTTTGGTATTTTTTGCTGCTTCTGCACCTAGAAACGTCGTGTTGGTTCTCGAACCTTCTTCATCATATTTCGCAACATCTGAAAGTTTGATCATGTAGCCTGTCACGCGAATTAAGTCATTTGAAGTGACATTCGCGGTAAACTCACGATAACCAGCATTTAGTGCCCCTTTACATAAATTGAACATCGCTTCTGGGTTAGATTTCACCGTTTCATCAATCGTCAAAATATCGCTGATACCCGCACGATAATACTGATGATGCTTCGTCGTTGCTTGTACATAAGTGACAGGGTCTGGCTCAGCACCATAAGGCAGACGTACACCTGGCGTAACATCATGATCTAAGCTAATGCCGCCTTGTGCATGTAAGAGCGCTTTGCCATCTAAACCATATTTCACCGGGGTTGAGTCCACCAGTTTAGCCAGTGTTGCTGAAACATCATGAGCAAAAGTATTTGCTCGATCATTTTTTCCGTATCGCCCTATTTGCCCTTCTTTTTCAAATAGAAGGTTTACCGCTTCGGCCATGCCGTACACGCCATACATTGGCGCGAAATAGGACTCTTTTATCAACCCTTCTTGCGTCAAAAAGCCTTGAAAGAAGTTCGATTTTTCATGCAAGTGCGTGCTTCTTGCGTTTATGAGCTCGACCATTAATCGATGGTAAGAAGGCAACGCACTGTTTAAGAAGTCGTTACAGTCTGATGCTCGTTTTGCAACTTCTTTTAAATTCATTCGCACCAATGTGTTCGAGCCACCTGCTAATGGAAGCGAGTTGTAGCAACTTACAATACCAAAGCGTGAGCCGTTGTAGGCTTTCGCGTGCATTGGGTAATTGGCAATATGCGGTTTACTGCATTCACAAATATTCTGTGTCGCTTGACGAAGTAAATCATCAGGTGTAACTGTCTCGTCGTACATAAAGGTGAGATTCGGTGCGATCTGCTTGAGCTCCGCATCTACTTTTAAAACAGTGCGACAAATAATGTTGTCTGTCGGTCCGACATTCACATGCATAAACGCATCTGGCAATGTGCGATCCAGCATGACCCAAAAATGTTTTAACTTTTTGTAAATCTGGCTCTCTGTTAGGTCGCCTATGTAAGGCAACAAGACATCATCTAACTGACCTAAGTAAACCGGAATGTTCGTTACCGAAGGAACATGATGGTAAATGATGGTCAGCATGTTCAACGCATCATCGAAATCATCAGCCGGAGACAACTCTAGATAGTCTGAGCCTTGCGATAGAAATTTAGCGTAATCAGGCAACACGTAGCGAGGTTTAAACGGTGCATGACCTTCAAACATATCGCAGATGATGCCTTCATCCATTGCTTGTCTCAGTGATGGAGATACGGTCATATAAGGAATGTACGATTCCGCCTCTAACGCTAAAAAACTCGACTTCTGTTTTGGAGAAAGACGGACGTCGGTCGCGATATCTAGAAAACGTTGTTGTAGTTTAGAAAGGCTTGTCATCTAAGATATTCCTACAAAGTAACCACAAGCCCACAAGACAAAATACGAGCTCTACCCCTAAAGAGTAACGTGATTTTACTCCTGCTTGACTGTTGCCACTAATGAAAATAAACAAAACGTCTATTTCCATTCTGGAAATAAGACAAAGCTAAATTAGCGCATTCCAACTTACTATATGGGAAAACCTAACTGCGTACCGAAATCTGTCTTATTTATCGGTTTGCCGTCGACAACATCACGCCTGCACCAATAAATACTCCACCAGTCAAACGATTGAACAACTTGGCCCTTCCAGCGACAAACAACCAATCGGAGGCTTTTACCCCTAACAATGCATAAAATGTTAGCCAGCTAAGCTCAAAAACCACAAATGTAGACGCGAAAATCGCGTATTGAGCCAGTAGCGGTGCGGAAGGTTCAATGAATTGAGGAAACAAAGCGGTGAAAAAGACTATCGCTTTGGGGTTACTAGCGCCAACAATGAAACCACTAGTGAACGCGCTGAACGCTGTCGCGGAACTTTGAGTCGTTGCCGTTTTATTAAAATCTGTCTGAGATGAGCGCAACGCTTGAATACCTAACCAGATTAAATAAGCGGCGCCACACCATTTGATAATATTAAAAACTAACTCAGATGAAGCAATGACAACTCCCAGCCCGGTAAATGAGAGCGTAAGGACGATCGTAATCGCAGATAAACTGCCAAGCGCAGTCATGAAAGCAATACGAAACCCACTACTCACTCCTTTACTTAAACACAACAGTGAGCTTGGTCCTGGTGAAGCTGTGAGCACGAGAATGGCAAGAGTGTAAAAAATCCATGTATCTATTTGCATTGGCATCCCTTCCAGCAAAATGAGGTTTATAGCCCATTGTGTATAGAACTATTTTATCGCCCGGTTTCTATCCATGAAGCCGAGGTCTTAATAACCATCTTGCATCTAAATAACTTAGAAAAAATTAATAGATAGTTATGCAAATAAAATACGATCTACATGCAAGGATGTAAAGCCTGTTGTATAAGCTTATCTATTTCTCTTAATCATAAAAAGGCTTAGGATCGATCTCTAACGATGAAGGCGCTATCGCTCTTTCAATTTTGTACGCACTCGTTTTTAAGTCCACCATCGTGACATCAGTGTATCGTTTATACTTGCGGGAGTAGAAACATTTCACTTCTGGCTTTAATGCTTGAGATTCATTTGAAGACCAAACAATACCAACACGCCCATCGTTCAACTCGACAATAGAGCCTACGGGGTACATCCCAATGCAATTAATGAATTTGTAAACTAAGTCGGCGTCTAAATGAAATGGCGTTAGACTCAACAAGATTTTAAACGCTTCGGCAGAACTCATGCCTTTTTTGTAACAGCGATCAGCCGTTAGCGCATCGTAGATATCTACAATACAGCTCATACGGCCGTGAATTGGAATCTCCTCCCCCTTCAAGCCTCTAGGATAACCATTGCCATCTAACTTCTCGTGGTGCATCAAACAAACATCACGGCTTACGTCACTAAGTCCTTTTACGTGAAGGATAATCTCACCTGCGAACACTTGATGTAGCTTCATATGTTCAAATTCTTCAGGCGTTAGCTTCGCTGGCTTGTGCAAGATCTTATCATCGACTTTAATTTTACCTACATCATGAATAATGCCACCTACAGCAAGCTGTTTTAGCGTTGGCTTATCCAAGCCCAAGTACTTACCGAATGACACTAAAAGACAAGCGACATTGACGGAGTGTTCCAATAAGTAAGAGTCTTTTTTTCGGAGTGCAGAGACACACTGCAACGCATCTGAGTCAATCAAAACACTTTCAATGACATCGTCAGCCCAAGCTTCTACTTCATCAACTTCAATGATTTTTCCTTCAAAAGTTTGATTCAATAGTTTCTGCGCCAAATCTTTTGCTTCGGCGATCAGCTTTTTGGCTCGCTTGTGTTGGATGTCTCTCGAACGATAAGTTCGTTGACCCCTCTTAAAATCTGAGTGTTTCTGCTCTCTCGTCTCTTTAGTGGCATCAGTTGATTCATCTACAGGCTTGAAGACACACTGCTGCGAAGATAATGTTTGATCTACCCAAACATACTTTACGCCACTTGTAGCAAGCTTCTTAATGCCTTCAGGGCTAGATATCCGCCCTGCATTGGCTAAATTGACGCGCTTGTTGTGCTCTATCGCGGTAACAAACATACCAACGCCGATATCAGCGAGCGCAATTTTGATTGAATTTTTCGGATCGTACTGCATATAAAGAAGGCTTACTCGATATTAACGTCCGCATTATAAGAGATTTGATTACTTGGCGTGATAATAAATTTGAATTGATTACAATTAATGAGCATCCTGTCAATTAATAATCGGTCGCGCTCATTAAGTCCTTTTTGTTATTATGGTTTTATCCAAGATAACATATATACAAATGACGTTAGAAAACAGCACATTGATACCGACACAACTGAAAATAACTTTAGGATAATTATTCATAAATATTTATAGATTGCGGACGGCATCAATAACTGTATTTTATAAATGATTTTTACTGTTGACTATTTTTTATAAATGTCGATGATTAGCCGCCTAATCTTAGTATGTTATTAACCTAGTAGCGCATAAAATGATAGCCAAACAATTTGAACTGACACTTTTGTGATTGTAATGTACGCCAGCAGATCAACTCTATGTTATCAACCCCAACACTCATCTCTGATGCTAAAAGGCTCGAGGAGGAAATATCTTGACCACCATATTTGACCAACAAGTCTCAGATAGTGACCGAGAGTTCCTAAAAATCGTCGAAGAACGATTCATTCATATCTTCGATGTATTTAACGAAGGCCTCTTTTACATGGATGAGTTTGGCACCATGGTATTTTATAACAAGGGCTTTTATGAGCAGCTTGGTATCAACGCTGGTCGAATCAGCTTAGAGCAATGGTTAGACCTTGTTCACCCTCTCGATCGAGAAAGACTCTCCACTCGGGTCGATGCTCACATCATTACCAACAACACGAGGGTCACAACGACCTACCGCGTGCGTAAACCCAATGGACAGTACGTCTGGATTGAAGGCGTAGCCATGACCAAAGAAACAGAACATGGTCATTATATGGTTGGTAGCCACCGTGATATTTCTGAACGCAAGCTGATGGAAAGCTACATTCATCAAGTCGCATTTCATGACAATGCGTCAGGTATGGCTAATCGCGCCCATCTCTTGCTGGATATTGAAGATAGTGTGCGAGCCACTGATTCTTGTGCATCTATCTGTTACATTCAGATAGAAGAGATTAAATCTTACTTAAATCAATATGGCAGCGAGTTGGTCGATGGGTTAGTGGAAAAATTGCTACAAACTCTCAGTCACCTACCTTCTCCAAATAGTTCTGTATATCGCGTACATGATGATGACTTTGCGATTTTGATTCACGATGAATGCTCGGTAGAAACGCTGCAAAGTTACGCCGAAAGTTTAAAGGAAACCTACCACGAGGCAGTGATTGAAGAGGGCCAATACTTAGGAAGTAACATTAGTATTGGTTTGTATCCTTGCATAGATCCAAGTCACTCAGCAGAGGAAATATTGCGTAAAGCAGCACGAACTTGTCAGTACGCAAGCGAGCAGAATAAAGACCGTGTTGCGGTTTACAGTGAGAAAACTCAGCATGCCGTAGACCGTTATTTCTTTATTGAACAAGGTCTAAAAAGTGCACTAGAAAAACAGACATTAAGCGTTAAGTTTCAGCCAATTATTGACGCAAAAAGCTCAAAAGTAGTGAGCTTCGAATCTCTGGTTCGCTGGCGTAGCAAAGAGTTTGGCGAAATTTATCCAGACGAATTCATCCCCGTCGCAGAGAACAAAGGTTTGATTGTCGAGCTCGGATATCAAGTCTTTGCCAAAGCGTGTGAATTTATCAAAAACTACCGTGAGCGTTACCAAAACCAAGTTCGTGTAAACGTGAATGTTTCTGTACTTCAGTTAATGAATAGTGAATTCCCTGCGCGAATTAAAGCCATGGCGGATGAGGTTGGTGTCGATCCTGAGTCTATTGTGTTGGAACTAACAGAAACGTTTATTTTGGATAATAATCAGACAGCCATTGCCCCTCTGAATACCCTCAGGGAACTAGGATTTGCACTCTCTCTGGATGACTTTGGATCTGGTTACAGTTCATTAAATAGCTTCTTCGACCTCCCGATGACACAAATCAAAATTGATAGGTCGATGGCGTGGAAAACACTAACCAACCGCTCTTCACAAGAATATCTGAAGTTTCTTATCACTATGTGCCAGGAAAATAATATTGAAGTAGTGATTGAGGGAATTGAAGACGCCAAAATGTGTGAATTTTTTACCGAAATGGGCGTCGATTATCTGCAAGGTTATTGGTTCTCTAAGCCACTTTCTGTTGCCAGTGCAAGCCGCTATTCGTTGAGTTAAGCATACTAGAGCAATATTCCGCACGGCCACGTTAAACATGCTGAACTATTCACTATAGATTTCAGACACTAACTGGCCGTGACGAAAACAAAGCTTAATGCCCCCTATTAACGTAGGCGTTCAAACACAACACTCTGATCTAAATGCTCGTGATACTGAGTGTAATCTAAGCCCACATCAAAGATATATTGGGTCACCAAGTTTCTAACACACTCTATTAATTGGCTTGCTTGCCATGGTTTTTCAAAGTAGCGGTCAATGCCTGCGGAGTTGATCGCATTAATCGTATCGGTGTGCGTCGCTTGCCCGGTAAGAAGCACTTTCCTCGTAAAGCCAAAACGACCGTCTTTTGATACATCGGTCAGCAGTTCTACTCCCGTTTTACCTGGCATCACATGATCGGAAATAATCAATGCGATCATCTCGCCTTCTGCATCAAATTCATCCATCAGTTCTAGAGCCTCACCTGCTGATTCGCAGTCTTCGACATTCAACCATTGATTTAACGGCTCTAAATCTTGTAGAACCGCGCTTAGTACCTCTCGTTGGTCATCAACGCAAATTACATTAAGCTTCTCCATGTTCACCCTCTACTGGTAACTTGATTCTAAAAATCGTTTTTTCACTGTCGCTCTTTACCACAATAGAGCCGTTATATCCGGCGATAATGCGCTTTACAATCGACAGACCTAACCCTAAACCAAACGACAAGCCCCCCTTTTTAGTGGTGAAGTTTGGCCGGAAAATTTTTCTACGTGTCGCTTCATCAATTTCTGGTCCGTTGTTAGCAATCGTGACCAAAATTTTACCCTTACTCTCCCGAGTATGTATTTCGATACCGGGTTTCTCCGTTTCACCAAGTGCATCGCACGCATTCTTTAAGATATTTACCCAAACTTGGACGAGTTCGGTTTGAGAACCAATAAAAGCAGGTAAATCCGCAGGGCTAAAACGAACACTCACTCGTCTTAAGTCACTTTGCAATAGAGCCAAGGCGCGATTGATTGAATCATTGATGTTAATCGCTTCATCCAAGTCGATATCCGTGCGCCCCAATTGTTTTACGGATCGCACAATGCCAACGGTATGTTTAGAAGCGATGCGTAAGTCATGGAGATCTCGCCCCATTTGCCAGAAACGTATCGCTTCTTCTGGTCTTTTTAGCCAATGTTCCGAAAGGAAATTATTTGGAACGGCACGTGCAAGATCACGAGCAACCTCCTTGGTTAAACCGTAGTATTTTTCGAAGTGGCGCCCCCGCTTTCTCGCTTCGCTAGAAGAGACTTTCTGCCCTTGCATTAAACCAAAATCAAAAAATTGACTCGCTTCCGGATGAACTTCTTCAAGCAGTTCCATGATAACTGTCTCTAGCCGTTCTGATTTACTGCTTACAACGCCTATCGCATTGTTCAACTCATGAGCAATACCCGCTGCAAGCTGCCCCAACGTTGTCATTTGCTCTGCGGTATGAAGCTTTTGTAGTGCTTTTTCTTTAGCCAATGCCTCTTGCATTGCGCGCCGTTGACGACGAGATAATTCGTTAACCATCACAGGCATAAATTGTGTCGTCAATGGTCCGTATGTCGCCTCTTCCACGGCGGGCGTATCGCGCTGTATCCAAGCCAATTCAACATCGGTTTGAGCAATCACTGTCGAAGAGGCAGTCCACGTACCAGAAAAGAAACTGTGTACGCCAATAAACGCACCTTGAGACGCAGAAAATACCTGGATCGGTTTCTTGTCATCTTCCGCGTAATAGCCCGCCAGCTCTCCCGAAAGCACATAGTACAAGCGATCGTTGTAGCCTGCTTGCTCAATAAGCACCGACCCGGATAAAACCGTTAATCGGCGTTCAAGGTGATTAAAGTAGCGTTGTACTAACGCGTCTAACTTCGTTTCGTACATGGGTTATCCAATATGCCCAACAGTATGTAAAATCCACACCATCACAAAACTGAGTAATACGCCAATCACGCCTAGCACGGCACCGATACGAGCCATTTGGCCGCTCTCGACATGCCCTGTTGCATGAGCTAACGCGTTTGGTGGCGTACTGATTGGTAACGACATACCGAGTGAAGCGGCAAATGTCACGACCAAGATTAGAGTAACTTCACCGCCGAGAGGCGTTAGCGAAGCCATAGAAGTACCCAGCGCAGCCATAATCGGCATCAGCAAGTTTGCGGTGGCTGTATGCGACATAAAGTTTGCCATTAACAAGCACAAGAAAGCCGCACCAAACAAGACAACATATGGCGAGAACTGATCAAACGGAATGCTGTGTACCACCAGCTTCGCAAGCCCGGTTTTATCTAGAGCAAGGCCCAGAGCAATACCGCCTGACACCAACCAAAGCACATCCCAAGAGATTTTCTTCAAGTCTTCTTTGTTGATGATGCCCGTCAATGAGAACACTGCGACCGGAATTAATGCTACTGTGTAAGAATTCATTCCATGTGCAGACCCCATCAACCAAAGAATAATCGTGCCGGCAAAGGTGACGTAAACCATTATTGCTTTGGGTGTTTTCAAAAACTTGCTTTTAATGTTCAGATCGATGGTGGTTTGTTCGGCTTTATACAAAAAGCCAATCAGAAACCAGGCTAACGCCATCATCACAATAACAAATGGCACACCAAATACCATCCATTCACCAAACGTAATTAAGTTGTCACCAACCAAATATTTTAGGGCGATGGCATTCGGTGGCGTGCCGATTGGAGTACCAATGCCACCAATGTTGGCTGCAACAGGAATACACAAGGCGAATGCAATTCGACCTGGGTCTTTAGGCCCGAAAACCGCTATCACAGGGGTTAAAATGGACAACATCATCGCTGTTGTTGCGGTGTTTGACATAAACATGGAAAAAACAGCGGTGATCAGCATCAACCCCAGCATAACGAACTTTGGCTTTTGTCCAAATGGTTTGAGTAACACTCGGGCTAAGTTGACATCTAACCTGTACTTTGTCGCCGCCATAGCCAAAAAGAAACCGCCGAGGAAGAGCATGATAATCGGACTAGCGAAGGTCGCCATTATCTCGTTGTATTGTAATAGCTCACCAAAATGTGGCTGCCCTTCTTGCAAACGAAAGAGCACAATACCTTTATTTGATACAAGCAATAGCTCTAGGACAATGATCACAACCGAAGTGGCGTAGATTGGAATTGGCTCGAATACCCAGCAAAGTGCGGCAAGCAAGAAGATTGCAATCACTCTTTGCTGGACGATAGTAATGCCATCAAATGGGAACGCAGAGAGAGGCATCAACCAAACAAGCAATGGTATCAATGTTGGAACAACGTATTTGAGATAAGGGCGCATAGTACTACTTCTCTTCCTGAGATGGTTAGCCAGACACATTTGGCGTTTGGAACGCTATTACCCGCCGCAAAACCAAAACTTTCAGACTGTTTTTAAGCCTTCAGAGACGAAATGCGGTAATGGCGTTCCAGAGAAGATTATGTACACTGTTTTCAAACAAAACGTTGGTGCGAGATCAATGAACTCGTTTTCACATTGGAAAACATTTTATATCTGTGTTCAAGCTCACTATTTAAGTTAAATATACTTTTCCATCATAAAGTTAGTTAAGGTTTCTCCCCTAACCTCAACATGTTGTCGAGACTTAACTGTGAAACCCATTTTCTCGTAAAAAGGTCGGGCGGTAATACTCACTTCAGAATACAGTCGTTTTATCCCCTGTACATTCGCCTGTGAACAAAGAAAAGACATCAAATCACGACCAACACCTTGTCCTTGGTATTCATGATGGCAAAAGAAATGATCAATCAAGCCGTCACCTTGCAAATCACAATAGCCAACGACCTGCCCTTCTATCTCCGCGACGTAGGGTTGAATATCGTCCATTTTGCGTTGCCACACATCGAGGTCAAAATCTGATGGTGCCCAAGCGGAAACTTGTGATTCCGTATAATCACGACGATTAATGATTCGCACAGTATGGTAAAAGAGTGCCCACAGTGTTGGGGCATCCTCGGTGCGATAGCAGCGTATTGAGAGCATCAATTTCCTCATTCTTATTCAATAAATACTAAGCATTAACGCAAAGTGATACTAGTGAACTCATCATTTTCAATGCCAATCACTAAAGGCTTCCCAATCTGATCACTGTTCATCAGTACGGTTGTATTCAGCTCTCGGCTTGATCTGCGTATTTTGCTTTTTCTTATGATATGAACATTCACAATATAATCGGAATACTCCTTTATGATTCCTCCGGAAAATTCTACGTGCTCACTTTCATTGTCTCGGACAACATGAAATTTTCGATTGGCTTGAATATCAGTACTGATGGAGGAGTCACCATAGTTCAGCACAACGGACGTTGGTTCGCTATCTTGATTGGCAAAACAGCCAAATGCGAACATGCTTAATGCGAGTATACTTTTTGATTTAAACATTAATTATTCTATTTCTAGTTATTTTTCTACTATTTGCATGACCAAACAGCACTTGTTCTGTGAGCGCCTATTGTGCCATAGCTGAGCGCTGACTCTAAACGCGCAAAAAGATGAGCGATGAAAATTCCGCCCAAAACAAGCAAATGCGAGACAATGTGAGGGTCCCAAACTCACTCAATCAGTCAAAGTCCACTGTAAACCTCTGTTTTTTTAATGTTTTTAATTCATGTGGCCGTGTAAGAAATACATACAACCTCTTACTTTTTCATACGCAACTAGACGAATCGTTCGAGAAATACGACATCGTCTATGCCAGATGTTACAAATCGGCTTACCTTATTATTACGTATGAACTGGAATTATGGCACTAACTTCCCTCTCTCTTTTAATAAGGAGAGGATTTCAACTATCAGACTTGCCACGTTTTTATAGCTAAAATCAATATAGCGTTACCAGCATCGGTTGGTCTAGGAGCAATAAATGAAAGACCCTCTCAACTTTACTCACCTTGTAAAAATTTGGCTCATGTCAATCGCGGTTATGCTGGGTGGATGCACTCAAGGAGATTGGCGTACCGCAAGCAGAGAACCTGCGGGTATCGCACCCGATCCTTCCAATGTCAAGCATGCTGTGATTGAGTTTTACGCCGCAGACGCGTTTGGTTGGCGAGGCTGGTTTGCCGTTCATACATGGTTTGCAATAAAGCCTGAAAATGCGAACGAATATACAGTGTATGAAGTAGTCGGCTGGAGAGTGAATCGCGGACAACCCGCTCTATATCAGTACCAAACTGGGACGCCAGATCGATATTGGTATGGTGCAAAACCAGAAAAGATCCTCTCCATACAAGGTGAAAAGGCCCGCCAGCTTATCCCTAAAATACAAAGTGTGATTAACCAATACCCTTGGGCTGAAGAATATACGCTGTTTCCAGGGCCAAATAGCAATACATTTCCGGCTTGGGTGGGTAAACAAATTCCAGAATTAGAGCTGAACTTGCCGTTTCGCGCAATTGGTAGCGGTTACGCCAGCGATTAACAGCAAAGGTTAGTCACTGGCTCGTTTTATGTTCAGCATAAAGCGCAATATCTATTGTGCGTCGTCACCCAACTCCGTTCTATTTCTTCCATTATGTTTCGCTTTATAAAGTGCATTATCGGCGTCTTTCATTACTGCTTCAATTGGTGTGTCATTGCCTTTCCAGTGAGAAACGCCCAACGAAACCGTGACCTTACCAACCACCTGGAAGTCATGTTGTTCCACGTTGTGTCTAATACGCTCTGCAACATCCATAGCGTGGTTTACGTCTGTTTTTTCCAAAAACATCATAAACTCTTCACCGCCAGAACGACACAGGTGATCATTAGAGCGAGCTTGGTCTTTCATTAACTGCGCAAACTCTCTAAGTAAATTGTCACCCACGTCATGGCCATAGTTATCGTTTACGCTCTTAAAGTGGTCAATATCTAGCGCCAAAACAGAGAACGCGGTATTTTCCTGCTTAAACAAACCAAGAACTTTATCTAATCCACGTCGATTCAATAATCCAGTCATCGAATCTGTTAATGTATCCAGTTGCAGCTTATCAATGGTTTTTGACACGATACCAAATGCTTTAAGAAAGCTAAGCTTCAAATGTGAGACCTCAAAATACCAAGACTTAACCAGTTTGAGATCATCGATAGAGGATGAATGTTCTTCGACACCTCGCACAGCACCCGCTAACTGCCAAAGTGGTCTAGAAATAAGAAGGGACAAGAACCAAATTAGCAACAAAGTTAATAAACCAATTGGAATCGACTTAAGGAAAACATTCCACATCTGTTCATCTAGCACAGATAACGTCATCGATTTCGGGCGCTGAGCAACAATTCCCCATCCTGATGACTTTACTGGTGCATAACCAGCAAGCATTTCGACGCCGCGAGAGTTAACAATTTCTTTGTTACCGCTCTGCCCCATCGTCACCGCTTTGATTACCTCATTATCGTCGATTACTTCACCAACTCTCGACTGATCTGGGTGATAAATCAGAGTGTTACTCTCATCGACAACGTAAAGGAAAGAACCATCTTTGTATGCGTGCTGGCTGAGTAACTCTGCAAGAATATTTTCTTTTTCTAGATAAATAGTGCCGCCGATATAACCTAAATATTCATTAGATTGAGAAAATATAGGGTATGAGATGGTTAACAAGTAATTTCCAGCTGGCGATATAAATGGTTCAGTAACAACCGGTGCTTGAGCGTTTAAAGACTGGCGTTTTCTTTCACCCACTAACCTTACACCTTTCACCTGAAGTGTTTCAGGGGATACAGAAATAATAACCCCTTTTGCATTAACGACAACCACAGAGTTAAATGATTTGGTTTGCGTTCTTAATCTCTCAGCCTCTTTATCAAGAAGCTGAGCGTCATGCATCTTGTCTTTTAGCACGTTCGCACTGTATTTTAGCTGCGACATTGAGCTTTCTATGAAAGAGTCTGTCATTTCAGACATTTTTTGGGCGTAAACACGGTTTGATTCTAACGTGTTATTGATGATGAGATCCCTTTGAACACGATAAATCGAGTAGAATGCGTTGATCAAAGTGACAAGCACACTGAACACACATAGGGTGACAATAAGATTTCTAAGATTGAGTTTTTCTTTTCTTCTAAAAGACATTGCCAATGGCCAACTTTGAAGGCTTTCTATATGAATGAGCGTATAGGTTATATGAAATTGATTTGATTTTCAGGTAGTAAGTTGGGATCAATGTTAATATTTGCTCACATTAAAGAACACTTTATGAGCTAAAAAGAGAATTCAGTAGCACGATAAAGAAACCGTGCTACTTTCATATTTGGCGTTTAAGAGGGTTTTGTCTCTGTCATCGTTTTTAATATATCCACAACTAGCTGATGATCATCTAACTGCGGTAAACCCGATACCGTCACAACCCCAACCAAACCAGACCCAGAAAGCCGAATTGGAAACGCGCCACCATGAGCGCAGTACTCACGAGCATCGAGATGAGGCTGATTTTCGAAATCACGTTGCTTTTGCTTGTTGTACAGAGAAAGATAGTAAGAGCTGTGGCCATACCTTAATACTGAGTTTCGCTTCCTACGGACCCAATCTACATGATCAGCGCAGGTTCCTGCCATCGCGTATTGAAATAGCGTTTGTCCAAAGCCGTAAACCTCAATAGCAACAGCCGCGCCGCGAGCTTCAGCCTCTTCTTTTAGAGCGAGGCCGATAGACCACGCAATATGGTGATTAAATTCCGCCAACTGAAGTTCATGCTCTTGCAGGGCCACGAGTTCAAGCGTCAAACTCATGGTTTCACCTGAATCGTTTTACCCGTTTTACTGCTTTCCAATGCCATCTCAATCAGAGCGATATTCTGTACTGCTTGAGCGGCAGGAACCGGGTTATCAGTGCCCAAGCGAATGGAGTCTGCCACACCAACAAAGTAAGCTTGGTACGCGCCTCTCTCCGTTTTGATAGTTTGCGCACCGTCTTCGTCGTAACGGACGCCGTATAACGCCTCATCTTCTTCCGACCAAGCATCGTTTTCCGGCAAACGGCCTTCTTTTAAGTAGCCCTCTTGAGGATCTAATCCAAACTTTTCATATTTAGCTTCCGTACCCAATACTTTGTAGCGGAGATTCGGCTCTGGGCTATACAAGTTTGAATGCAAGTGCACAATATGCTCAGGGTAATGAAGTATCAAGTTGTAATAATCAATCGTCGTCGCACCCGGGCGCATCATTCGACATTGTGCGTCTATCGCATCTGGCAAGCCAAACAACACCAATGCTTGATCGAGAAGATGAGGAGCAAGGTCGAATAAAATACCACCGCCATCTTGAGCCTGCTCTCGCCAGCGTTGACGAACTTCAGGACGGTAGCGATCAAAGTGCGACTCAAACAGCTTTATATCACCTAACTTACCTTGTTCGATAAGAGATTTAACCGTGAGAAAGTCTCCATCCCAACGTCTATTGTGAAAAACGCTCAGCACCAGACCTTTCTCTTCGGCTAATGCGATAAGTTCATTACCATCTTCTATCCGAGTAACAAACGGTTTCTCGACGATGACGTGTTTCCCATTGTTCAACGCACGCTTTGCAAGTTCGTAATGTACGTCATTTGGCGCAGTAATGATTACGAGCTCTGCATCACTATCATCGAGTAAAGTATTCGCATCAGAAAACCACTTAGCATCTGGCCAATCATTTTGAACCGCCTCCTGTTGACGAGAGCTTATCGCGCTCAGCGTTAAATTTGGTAGCGATTTAATGAAGGGTAAATGAAACGTTTTTGCTGAATATCCGTAACCAATCACAGCGGTTTTTACGGGATCGTAAGCCATTCTAAGATTCCTTATTTCGGTGACACAACAATACATTCAATATCATTGTGATCGAGGAGTTGTTGAAAATCTGATTGAGGGGGATGATCGGTAATAATGATGTCGATCTTTGACAAATCACATACGTGGTGGAAATTGTCGCTACCAATTTTTCGGGATTCACAAACGACGATGACCTGCTGAGCTTGAGCAATCATCGCTTGTTTCATTGTTGCTTCTAACAAACTATTTGTTGTCAGCCCTCGGGATGACAATGCACACACGCCAATGAACGCTTTGTTCACGTGATAATGCTGCATTTGCTGCTCTGCTTGCGCCCCTAAAACTGCTCTGGCATAAGGGTCAAAGTGTCCGCCTAAGAAATGAACGTCCATTATGTCGTTTGTTTCAGCAGCAGTCAGCACATCAATGCTGTTAGTGACGACGTTGAGCTTGTTTTCTCCACAATGCGCTTTTCCTGCATAGAGTGGGAGCAGAGACAAAATGGTGCTGGTATCAATAACAAGATGGTCGCGCTCATCCAACAACGCTGCGGCAGCTTGAGCCAGTCGATGTTTAACGTCACTCACGGGTCGACTCGCGTATGCCTCGGTATGGGAAGAGATCGGCGCAAGCATGACACCACCTCGTATTCTTTGTAACCCAGGTTGCTGACTCAACTTAACTAAGTCTCGACGAGCTGAATCTCGCGAGATACCAAAGTACTCACAAACTTCAGACAACGTTACTTTGTTTTGCTGCTCCAGCTTCGCTCTGAGTGCTACGAGTCTTTCTTCTTGTGTCATGACTTAAATTCACTTAAGTGGTTTTAAGTCATGATGCCACATATCAATCAAATAACCAACGTAGGTCAACAAAAATGGTTGGAACAGACACTGAACATAAATTGTTAGAGAAATGGTAAGCGTACTGATGATCATCATCCCCCATCACAAAAATTTCTACGTAGGGTTCATCATGATTAGTGAGCTATTGTTTCATGGCCTCTTTAAACACTTGATTCCAATCTTGTTTCATATCGACAAATAGCCAACCTTGCTCTTCACCTACTTTAAACGATTTATCTAACTTACCAACATGAGAATCTTTATCATACGCCCATTCGCGCTTGTCATCCGTGTGATGGATAATCGCAGAAAATCTTGGACCTGAACCTGCTTTCGTCCACTCTAACATCTGTAAATCACCATCAGAATTACCAAACGCCATTACCGGACGTTTGCCAATGAAGTTTTGGATCGTCACAGGCTTTACTGCTTTGTCATTGACAAAGTCTATTTCCGGCATACGTTGGATGGTAGGTTTTCCATCAACACTTTGATATTCCGCCTTTAACGTCGTTCCCACGATGTTTTGCGTTGGAATGCCGTATACTTCCGGCGCCCAAACGCGCATAAATTCAATTCCGCCTCCAGAAACGATGTAGGTCTGATAGTCGTTCGCTCTTAAATAGTCGAGCAGTTCGAGCATAGGTTGATAGACCATTTCAGTGTATGGTCTACCCGTTGTTGGATGGACAGCCGTTTTCAACCATTCCTTAACTTCTTGATGAAACTGTTCAGTAGACATTCCAGAATGGGTTGCCATAACAAGCTTCATTACACCTTCGAGTCCTTGTTTACCAATCCCCTCCATGTCACCTTTTAATGCGGAAGCAAAGGGTTCGGTTGTCTTCCAATCAGGATGCTCAGAGGCCATTTCTTTTACTCTATCGATCGCAAAAAACAACTGTAGATAAACAGGCTTTTCTGCCCAAAGTGTTCCATCATTATCAAACGTCGCGATTCGTTGGCTTTCAGGAACATAGGAATCCGAACCTTGGGTCGTTGTTTTCGTAACAAACGCCATAATAGCTTGCTTAGCGTCAGTGTTGTTCCATGACGGAAGTGGATCTTGCATATCAGCAGCAACAGCGTAACTAGACAGAGCAAAACCTGTTGCTAAGACAATCGTCTTTAACTTTATAGCCATCTTAATTCCTTATATTGAGGTGCTAGGTGCGAATCCAATCAAAAGTATAGTTCAATTGAAACAGGCGCATATTGAACTGACATATCCAACGGTCACCAAAGAGTGACACCGTCACAAAATTGGTTCACTATTTTATTGAAATAGGAACATGGAATTTACCGATTAGAGTTTAAATTCATTGGCTTCAACTGATGTAGAGGCACTTTTACGTCCCTTTTTCTGATTGAGCTCTTCAATAACATAGTCGGGAGCGACCTTCGTTAGCTCTGTTAAACAGTCATCCGTTTTAGGGTTGCCGTATCTAACATAGATGTCACACACGGCATACAATTGTTCTGGAGCACCGGATATCAAATACGCTTGCTCAAAAGCGTTGACAGACTTCTTCAAGTCTAACTCTTCTTGCAGAACACCACTTAAATACCAAAAGTAACTGTTCGTCTTTGCCATCGTCGCAGCTTTGTCTATTTCAAACGCCGCTTCTTTCTTTTTGTCTAATCTAACCAAAGCGAGAGATTTAGAATAATGCAGCGAGGCATCTTCTGAATTTAGCTTGATACCCTCGTCAAGCACGTTGATAGCTTTTTGGTCTAGCTGTTGCGCTCGGAAGTTGTCTGCATAGCTTAACCAAACTTGAGGGTTGTTTGGCTCAAGCTTAGTTAACTCTGGGTATATCAGCGCCGCTTTATCCCAATCACGATGCCAACGGTAAACGTCTGCAAGTAATAACTTGGAAACATTATCGTTCTTACTGGACAAGTGTGCTGTCAGCTCTGAAACAGGCCCCTCAAGTGACTGCTGTTGCTCCGAACTCAAATTGGCGTAATCTCGAACGAGGTTAATCGCTGCTGTAATTCGCACCATGGCGGCGTCATCACTCAATAATGGTGAAATCAAACGCCAACGGTGCTCAATCATATATGGCTGTGCTCCCACGATCGCAGCTTCGCGAATACCTGCATCTTCATCCTGCAACCCACGCGCAACTGCAACCAATGCATTTTGGCTTGGATAGTTGGCTAACTCACGTAAAGCATCAATACGTTTTTCTGAAGACAACTTTTTATTTTGCGCATCATAAGACAGCTTTTCGACTCGTTGCGCCGGTGTCATTTGAGCTTCTTGTGGAGTGACAACCGTTGTCGGCGATACCTGGTCTGGGTCTAGCAATGTTGTTTCTTGTGCCACTGCTGTTTGACTCGCAGCAATGCCGATCGAGATCACGAGTAATGATTTAGAGAGCAGCTTAATTTTTTGCATTCAATAACCTATATTCTTTCATTTCCGGGCCTGTAGCAGGCGTAGTGACTACCTTAAAACTTCGCTTCAAACACAGACTGTGTTTGAGTAGCTTGCTGGCGTAGAATCTGGTCACTGTATTTACCGTGAACCACTGGGTTACCTGTCGCTCGTAAGATGTACGCCATCGACTGATCAACATGGGTAAAAAACTTCTTCCAACCCGCGCAGAGATAATTAAGACCAGGCTCACCTTGCCTAGTACGGATAAAACGGTTTTTGGGACATTCTCCAAAACATGCAAATTGATAATCACATTGAAGGCACTGTTGGGGCAGCGTACGACTTTTAGCAAACCCAAATTTCTGCTGCTCAGAGCTATAAGCGAGCGTATCGAGCTTTTCGTGATGAATGTTTCCAACCTTATATTCTGGGTACACGTAATGATCACACGCAAACACATCACCATTAGGCTCCATTGCTAAGCCCTTCCCGCAGATTTCACCTAACGTACACAGTGGGTTTTTTCTGCCCATCCAGGTTTCGATACTGGCTTCAAAGTACTGCACAAACACGTTGCCGATATCGTGTAAAACCCATTCATTGAAAATCGCGATCAGAAAATTTCCCCATGCTTCATCCGCAACGCAAAAAGGCTCAATAACGGCATCTTTATGACCTGGGATCAACCGTTTATCTCCTTGCTTTAGTTGCTCGTTTGGCTCCCAAGTTTGAGGGGCGGTTGTTCTGAATGTTTTCTGCTCAACTATTGGAATAAACTGCATTTGAGGGGAGCGTACTTCATCTCGCAAGAATCGGTACACTTCAAGTGGGTTACGGCTGGTCAAGTTGTTAACACAAGTGAGCGTAGCAAACTTTACTTCGTGCTTATGTAATAATTCAACCGCATTCATAACTTGCCGGAATGTGCCTCTACCAGCTCGGTTTGTTCGGTAAGCGTTGTGCATCATTTCTGGGCCATCAATGCTTAAACCGACGAGAAAGTTGTTCGCCTTTAAAAACTCACACCATTCATCGTTAAGCAGTGTGCCATTAGTCTGGAGATCATTGGAGATCGTAATGCCATCGGGACGGTATTTATTCTGTAGATCAACAATTGTCTTGAAATAATCCAAACCTAGCATTGTCGGCTCACCACCCTGCCAAGAGAAAATGATTTCAGGTGTATTCTGTCCCGCTATATATTGACGGATATAGGTCTCTAGCGTCTCCTCATCCATGACTGGTGAGCAGCCTGGCTTGTACTCAAGTAAATCTTGTTTGCTTAGGTAATAACAATAGGTGCAATCGATATTGCACACTGCACCGATAGGTTTCGCCATGACATGTAATCGCTTGGATGCTTTTCCATTGAACTGCGGACCTTGAGTTATGTGCATTCATCACCTTCTTAGTTGCTAGCCTGTGCCCAACGGCGTTAAGACTAATCATTAAGTTAATCGCCTAGTGTGATGATAATGTTCAATTATTCGTGGCGCTTGTTATAGTGTGTATAACTGTTTTTCATAGACTTGCCTGATAAAATTCTTTGATCATAAATGTTGATGGAGCTCCCCTATGAAGCATTCCAAAAGTAATACTCTTTACCTTGGTGCCGCTATTTCGATTTCGCTAATTATGACTGGATGTGCAACAACACAACCTAACCCTCTTGCTCAAAAAATCGATCAAGATATGGTTCTTATTGAAGGCGGACAATTTACGATGGGCTCGGATAATCCATCAGCAAATAAATCCGAGCGCCCGGCCCGCACCGTTCGCGTGGAAGATTTCTATTTGGCAAAATTTGAGGTAACCCAAGAGTTATTCGAATCGGTTACAGGATCTTCTCTGAGCTATTTTAGAAACCCAAATACGCCCGTAAATAACATTAGCTGGCAACAAGCCAATTATTTTATAAAGAAATTGAATGAAAAAACGGGAGAGCACTATCGTTTACCCACCGAAGCAGAATGGGAGTTTGCTGCGAAAGGGGGGAATCTAAGTCAAGGATTCACTTACGCGGGGTCTGATGATATTAACGACGTTGCCTGGTATGCCAGTAACTCAAACAATAAAGCACACAAGGTAGGTCAGAAAAAACCGAATGAGCTTGGCTTATACGATATGACGGGTAATGTTGGTGAGTTTGTTATTGATGCCTTTGATGAAGGCTATTACAAATCGGCACCAAGTGATAATCCGGTAAACGCAAAAGATGAAAAAGAAAGCCTTGCACACAAGTCTGTACGAGGTGGTAGCTTTGCCTATGATGCTGACGAATCCGAAAACTATCGTCGCGATTTTGCTAGCCAGTCAGTCATCATGTCCGACATGGGGCTGAGATTAGCGAAAGACGCTGATTAAACTAAGTAAGAAAAAAAGTGGAGCGATAAAAGCTCCACTTTTGGTAATTAGCTCCTATTGACCCCAACAATAGAGGCTTTAAGCTGATCAATAGCTTGTTTAGGTGCATAGTGACTAAGCTCTTGTATGCACCTATCGAAAGCAAAAGCGACAGCACCTTTTTTATGATTTCTCGCTAGAACCTCGCATTGAGCAAACAAGTGTTGTGGATTGCCACCAACTTCAAATGCTGTATGCAACGCTTTACTGGCTTCTAGAACATCGCTTTTTTCTAAAGCTAGACCGTACACGTACCAATAATGCGCATTAGTTTCACCAACTTTTGCGGCGCGTCTAAGTAGCTTTTTCGCATCATCAGCTTTGCCTTGACGCAACAAAGAAAGACCTGCGCTGTATGGTAACGTGCTGGATTTAGGTTGAGCTTTCATCCCTTGTTGTAGCACCGTGAGCGCAGCTTCTTCTTTACCTAGGTGACGATACAAATCTGCTAGGTTAACGTAGCTATTTTCGAAATAGGGTTCGATGCTGATCGCTTGTTTATACAGCTCGGCCGCTTTGTCGATTTCACCTAAGCTGCGGTACACATTCGCCAAATTGGTTCTTCCGAAACCACGATCGGCATTAAACTCTTGAATTTCCATGTACTCTTCTAAAGGTGATTTAATGATATCTTTTTGTAAAGGGGTCATTTGTGCGTAGTTCGCTACCAGCACCGAGGCAGCTTCCGCTCTCACTGAAAGCACCGGGTCACCAAGCAATGGCTCTAGAATCCGCCACCGATCATGAAATTCATAACCAGACGAGCCTGAAATTGCCCCTAATCGAACCATTTCATTCTCATTCTTAACGGCCCTAGCCAAAGATACTGTTGTATTTTGGTCAGTGTTGCCCCCCATTCTCTCCAGGGCTGAGGCGCGAATAATGTCTTTTAAAGACGAATCCTGAGCAGAGTATGCCAACGCATTTGCTGCTCCTTGATGACCAATTGAATCCGCATAAAATGCGACAGCAAAATGTTGCTGATTACGATACTTCGAATTCGGGTACCATTCTGCTATCTGTTCATCGGCCCATTGATTGCTTTTATCTTCATGGCATGACATGCAAACATTGGGCGTTCCAATATGTTTGCTCAAATCCGGTCGTGGAATATGCCAACTGTGGTCTCTACGAGGATCGACTTGCATGTAAGTCGTTTCTGGCATGTGACAGGTCGTACATTGCGATGCTTCAGATCCAGCCTTATGAAAGGTATGCTTTTCAGGTGTATATTCATATGCAATATGGCATTGCGAACATACTGCCTCTTCTGGGATCGTTAATTCTGCCGTGTGTGGATCATGGCAATTAGTGCACGTGACCCCCTTCTCCGCCATTTCAGATTGAAGAAACGAACCATAAACATAATCTTCGTCGTAAATCTGTCCATCATGATAGTAGAGTTCAGGTGTTATAAGACTTAAGCGATATTTATCAAAAAAGGAACCTTTAACATGATCACCTGTTTCATTTAACTGGGTTCGGCGACTATGGCATTGAGCGCATGTTTGCACTTGATTGGTTGCTTCAATTGATTTCGGCTGTAACGTACTATGGCCTTCCTCAAACACCCAATCCGACACTGCTTTAGACAAATTTCGATCAAAGCCATAATGGCTGTCATGCTCAAAAGAAGTGCCAGCATTTTTGTATTTCTTGGCCAGTTCTATGTGCTGACTAGCGGGACCATGGCATGCTTCGCATCCCACATTAATCTCTGACCATGAGCTGTTGTAAGTGTTTTTGTCAGCGTCGTAATTCTTCTTTAGGTTCGTTGAATGGCAATCAGCACACATGAAGTTCCAATTTTGCCCGGTATTGGTCCAATAGAATTCATCCGTTGTTGTCGTTTCTGGATAAAGATGAAACCAACGCTGTCCCCCTTCAACTTTAGCTCTTGTGTCCCAAGCAAAAGGAATAAGCTGCACGCGGCCATCTTCAAACTCGACCATGTACTGCTGTAATGGTTCCCAGCCAAATGTATAGCTGATCTTATAGTCATGCCATTGCCCGTCAGAGCCTTGAATGTTGACCCAATATTCGCCGCCTTTTTTAAAAAAACGATTAGGCATTCCTTTGTGTGTTACAACATGGTTATCAAAATTACCACGCACAGAGGTTGTACTTGCATGCTTCATGGCCATATCGTGATGTGACCCTTTCCAGGCCGCTACCTCGTTTTGGTGGCAACCTATACAAGCTTGTGTGCCAGCATATTCCGGATTTAAGCCTGAAGGAATATTTGGTTTCTCTATTAATAACTCTTGAGAAAAAGCCATAAAACTGACAACAACGTTGACCAGCAATAAAATGCGAAACCGGCCTGCCCACTGACTCATAGATATCCTTATATTTATAATGTACAACCTAAATCAATATAGACACTAAATCACTGGTTATACAAATAATTACAAGCAATACATAACGACTTTAGTATTGCTTTAGGACCGTAAAACAAGCGAGCATCCTATTGTTTTTCATTTCCATCCCCTCTTCTACTACGCAATAAAAATAAGGCTCTTCAGTGATCTAAATCTACTTTACGAATCTCTACAAACTAACAGGACAACCCTATTTCTTCTTAATTAACAAATGGTTACTACCTAGCAATAACTTATGGTTATATCGAGTATAAGAGGATTTTTCTATATACATCATTAACTTATGCAGCAACTAAGCATAAGGCTCACTTGTGCTTATCTTTACTCTCAACAATCTGGAGTTTTTATGGCAAATCAATTGAGCAAAATCGCTGTAGGCGCAGGACTGTTAGCGGCGTCCAGTGCTGCTATGGCAGCCGACAAACCGAATATTCTGGCAATTTTTGGTGACGATATCGGCTACTGGAATATCAGCGCATACAACCAAGGTATGATGAGTTACAAAACGCCAAACATCGACCGTATCGCGAATGAAGGTGCGTTGTTCACAGATCACTACGGACAACAGTCTTGTACTGCTGGTCGCGCTGCCTTTATTACGGGTGAAGAGCCATTTCGTACGGGTTTGTTAACAATTGGTATGCCAGGATCTGACCACGGCATACCTGATTGGGCGCCAACCATTGCAGACCTGTTAAAAGAACAAGGTTACATGACGGGTCAATTTGGTAAAAACCACTTAGGTGACCAAGATAAGCACTTACCGACAAAACACGGCTTTGACGAATTCTTCGGTAACTTATATCACCTAAACGCAGAAGAAGAGCCTGAAACTTATTACTACCCTAAAGACCCAGAGTTTCGTAAAAACTATGGCCCTCGTGGTGTCATTAAGTCTTATGCCGACGGTAAGATTGAAGACACTGGCCCGATGACACGAAAACGTATGGAGCACGCAGATGAAGAGTTCCTAGAGAGCTCTTTGGCATTTATGGAAAAAGCAGTTAAGGCGGATAAACCCTTCTTTATTTGGCATAACGCCACTCGTATGCACGTTTGGACTCGCTTGCAGGAAAAATACCAAGGTAAATCAGGCGTAAGCATTTATGCCGATGGTATGCTGGAACACGATGATCATGTAGGTGTTTTACTCGACAAGCTGGATGAGCTAGGTGTTGCAGACAACACTATCGTTATCTACTCAACGGACAACGGCGCAGAAACCATGACTTGGCCAGATGGTGGCGCAACACCATTCCATGGTGAAAAAGGTACAACTTGGGAAGGCGGTATGCGTGTTCCTCAACTGGTTCGTTGGCCAGGCGTAATTAAGCCAGGAACCAAGATCAATGAAATGATGGCACACCAAGACTGGTTGCCTACATTATTGGCAGCTGCTGGCGTACCTGATGTAAAAGAAAAACTGGCAGAAGGCTACAAAGCAAATGGCAAAGAATGGCGTGTGCATTTAGATGGTTACAACTTCATGCCATACTTTGAAGGTAAGGAAGAAAAAGGCCCTCGTGAGTCGCTGCTTTACTTTACGTCTAATGGTGAATTAAACGCTGTCCGCTGGAATGACTGGAAACTTCACTTTGCAACGCTTGAAGGGAACCTAAGTAACGCAGTTCGTTTTGCTCCGAACTGGCCTAAAATCATCCACCTACGCGCTGACCCATTCGAAAAAGGCCCAAGCGAATCACAAATGTACTTGCGTTGGATGGCTGACAACATGTGGCTATTTGTACCTGTACAAGACGTTGTGGGAGAGTTCTTTAAAACACTTCCAGAATACCCAATGCAACGTGGCACAGCGATGAACCCTGCTTCACTAAACTACGACTCTCTAAAAATGCAAGAGAAGCTGCAACAACTAGACAAAGTTGAACAAGAAATCAGCAAGTTTAAGTAAACTAAGTTAACGTTAGTTAATCAGTAACATAAGCCAGCAGACCATTCTGCTGGCTTATGTGTATCGCCACATAGGAACTTACTTAAATCGCCTGTTTAGCCTATACAAAGTGGGCATTGTGAGTACAAACTGAAAAACAAAAAAGGAGAGCTAACCTGCTCTCCTTTGTATTTTAACCGTGGATAAACTAAGCCACATTAACCGATTTAGCTAAACTGCTACTTTGGAAAAACTCATCATGCAATGCGCAAATCGCGTGCTGGTATTCCTTATCACCGACAACAAATTGAACATTTACATTTCTCAATGATGAGTGCAGTGCAACTGGCGTAACGCCATTATTCATCAATGCAAGCACACCTTTCGCCAACGTCTTGTTGGTATCAATTTGAGAACCGATGGCTGAGATAAGCGCGACCATACGACCTTTAATCGAGGCATTCGGATAACGTTTCTCGGCTTTATACAATACTTTGTTTAAGCTATCAGTACTGCCACCTAGATAGTAAGTAATAGAGTTAGCGTTCATCTCTTTACCAACCAAACTTACACGAGCATCGGAGATGATTTCCATCAATTCGTAACTAACGTTATCGGCTTTTCCTACCATTGCTTGGTCAAACAAATGCAGTGCAAATACTTTTTCTTTACCTGCGATGATCTCGACTTTGTCTTCTTCTGGGCGGTAGCTTGAAGAGATCAAAGTACCTTCGTGTTCAGGTTCGAATGTATTTTTAATCTGTAGCTCAATACCACTTTCACGTAAACCCGCAGCGGCATTTGGGTGAATCGCTTCCATGCCAAGGTTAGCAAGTTGGTCTGCTACGTCATAGTTTGTACTACCAATTGGTAATACTTTTTCAGGGCCAACAACGCGTGGGTCCGCTGAGCTCAAGTGGTACTCTTTGTGAATTACTGCTAAATCCGCTTTTGTTATTGCTGCAATTCGGCTAAATGTCATCTCACTATAACCTCGGTCATAAGTGTGCATTAGGCCCTCTTTACAGTAAGCATAACCTGTCACGATTGGCAGTTCTTTTGATACATCGATATCAGCAAACGCGTCACTGATCGACTCATCAAGGCTTCTTGGCGCTTGATTATCCCAACCAGACAGGTCAACGAACTTAGCGTTAATACCCATATTTTTTAGTTTTAGTGCTGTGTTGTAAGCACTATGTGCCTCACCGATAGACGAGAGAAACTCTCGAATTTGAGGCAAGTACTGGCGCAACGAAAATTGACCGTACTGACAGGTTTCTAAAATATTCGCGATACAGTTTTTCGCTTCAGCAATGCGGGAGCGAATGAATTTATCCGCACGGATACGATTCATTGGGTCCGCAAAAATATTTTCATTGGTCAGCAACATACGGCTTTCAACGTACGCTAACGCTTCTTCCCATTTGTCGTCGCGTTTCGCGATAAGCTGATAAACGCCTGGTTTACTGGTTTTTTTACACTCGAGCAGCGCATCGGTCATACCACCGTATGCAGATACGACAAAAATACGATTGTATGGTGTTTTGGGACGAAGAATAATATTGTCGAGAACAGCATCAAATGCTGTCATTGATGTACCGCCGATTTTTTCTACGGTAAATGTCATGATAAGCCTTTTTTGATTGGTAACTTTAAAAAGAAAAAAGAAGAGATAGTAAAGTGTGGGGTGGCAAAGCACCCCACCATCATCTTTTAGTCAACGAGAGGATAAACACCGTTTTCATCGTGCACTTCAGCGCCAGTAATCGGTGGGTTAAACACACACGCCATTACCATTTCTTTATTCTTATAAGCTCTCAAGTAGTGCTCATCGTGTTTATCAAGGATGTATAATGTACCTGGTTTAATTGGGTACGTTTCTCCACCTACAACTTCAATCTCACCTTCACCACTCATACAAAACACCGATTCAAGGTGGTTTTGATAGTGAATATGAGTTTCTGTATCTTCATAAATCGTTGTGATGTGGAAAGAGAAACCCATGTTGTCGTCTTTCAACAACATGCGGACACTTTCCCAGTTATCTGAAACAACACGTCGTTCGCTGTTGCGGCATTCATCTAGAGTTCTGACGATCATAATTAAAATCCTTATTAAGATGCTTGTTTGAAATGTTTCGCAGCGATAGTCTCTACTGCATTTTCAAAGATGCTTAGTCCTTGATCTAGCTCTGATTCGCTGATGGTTAGTGGACAGAAGAACTTCACAACTTCATCTTCTGGACCCGCTGTCTCTATCACCATTCCATTCTCGAAACAGTTTTTCGCAATTTCAGATGCCATGTCACCATTGATACATTCAACACCAACCATCATGCCGCGGCCTTTTTTCTGCACAAACATTTGTGGAAAGCGACGAACACAACGGTCAATCACTGCACTTACCTTGTCTGAACACTGCTTGATGTGTGTTTCAAAATCATCGTTTGCCCAGTAAATTTCTAGTGCTTTTGCAGCAGTAATAAAGGCGTGATTATTGCCACGGAACGTACCGTTATGCTCGCCTGGCTTCCACTGGTCAAGCTCAGGCTTAAGTAATACGACAGCCATCGGCAAACCGTAACCACCGATCGACTTCGATAGCGTCACGATATCCGGTTGGATACCAGACGGCTCGAAACTAAAGAAAGTACCGGTACGTCCACAACCTGCTTGAATGTCATCGACAATCACAAGAATGTCATTGGCTTTACAGATTTTGCTCAAACGTTGTAACCACTCGTTTGAAGCAGCATTTAAACCACCTTCACCCTGCACAGTTTCAAGAAGTACAGCGGCTGGTTTATCCATACCTGCAGAGTTATCATTTAGCATGGTTTCGAACAGCGCAAGACCATCTACGCCAGCGTAACCTTCAAATGGAATACGAGTGACGTTACTTAGACTAGAACCGTTACCTTGTCTGTGATGCTGGTTACCCGTTGCAGCCAGTGCGCCAGCAGTACAACCATGGAAACCGTTAGTAAACGCAACGACGCTGTCGCGGCCTTTTACTTTTTTAGCCAGCTTCAATGCCGCCTCAACAGCGTTAGTACCTGTTGGGCCCGTAAACTGAACCTTGTAATCCAAGTTTCTTGGTTTAAGGATGTAAGTATCCAACGCTTCCAGAAACGATGCTTTCGCTTCTGAGTGCATATCCAAACCGTGAGTAATACCGTCCATTTCAATGTACTCAAGCAACGCTTGTTTTAGTACTGGATTGTTATGGCCGTAATTTAGAGATCCCGCTCCAGCAAGGAAGTCTAAGTATCGTTCACCTTGTTCTGTTTCTAGCCAGCAGCCTTTCGCTTTACGAAAAACGACCGGGAAATTGTTTGAATATGAGCGTACGTTGGATTCCTGCTTTTTGAAAATATCCATGATGAGACCGTTTTTAATTCCTATTGTTTGAGGATTATTTGAGAGGAATGCGATACAAATATTCTGTATCGTGTTTGCCTTTAAAGTGGGCTTCTTCATCCAAAAATGTGCTTACTTGGCCAGAATTGCCGTTCATCGCATCTAACTTTTTGAACAGTGCCCAAGAGGCTTTATTATCTTCCGTGATGGTAGTTTCTACCGATTTAACACCGCCTAATTCCTCTCGGGTGAGAAGTTCTTTCAACATGCGGAATGCTAAACCATGACCTCTAAAGCGAGGTGAGACTGCAACTTGCCAGACAAATAAAACGTCTTGCTCGTCTGGTTTCTGATAACCGGAAATGAAACCTGCGATTTCGCCTTTTTGCTCAACCAAAATACTGGTTTTGCTGAAATGCGTAGACTGTAGGAAATTGCAATAAGATGAGTTCATGTCCAATGGAGGACAGTCTGCAATCAAGCTGTAAATGTCGTCACCATCAGAGATTTCAGGCTCACGAAAAATCCATTTTTTACTTGAGTCTTCTCCAATCTCTGGATAAAGGACCCAAGGTGCTGATGTGATCATGTGAAAATACATATCCTTTGAGGTCTAATTAAATTTCCTTTTTATTATGGGCATCCCTCGCGACTAAAAATCAAATAATCCGCCTTTTTATCGGTATTTTTGTGATTCAAATCACAAAAATAAACCTATTAACCAAAAGTTAAAATAGTTCGAGGTCTAATTTATTAAATAGTCACCTAAATGCACAGTACAAAAAACAACCAGAATAAGACCGTTTTCCATGCTGTTCATTTCTCAGAGAAAAATAGAAATCCAAAAAAAAGCGGCATGCTTTCGCATACCGCTTTTATCAATAATTTAACTGCTGATACTAGTTATTTTGATTTCTTAGAAACCGCCTTTGGACGAGGTTCATCCATCAAACCTTTTATCAAAGATACCGTTGCAACAAGTAAAACAATAGTAAACGGTAAACCAGTCGTCACCGCCATTGCTTGAGCAGCAGCTAGACCACCACCCAACATCAATGCAATCGCAACCAAACCTTCAAACGTACACCAGAACACGCGTTGTGGCGTTGGTGCATCGACCTTACCGCCCGCAGCAATAGTATCAATAACCAGTGATCCTGAGTCAGAAGAGGTAATGAAGAACACCACGACTAAGATAATGCCGACAAAAGATGTTATCTCAGCCAATGGCATAACATCTAACATGGCAAAAAGTTTTAAAGGTAGTTCTGCGTTAAACACCGCCTCGTAGCCATCATTAACGTATTGGCTAATTGCGTTACCGCCAAAAGCCGTCATCCATAACACACAAACTGAAGATGGGATAAGAATAACGCAAATAATAAACTCACGAACTGAACGACCGCGAGACACACGTGCGATGAACATACCCACAAATGGTGACCAAGAAATCCACCACGCCCAGTAAAACGCCGTCCAGCCTTGAGAGTAATTCACATCCTCTCGACCAAATGGCATAGATAAGGCAGGGATATTAGCCACATAGGAAACGATGTTCTCGAAGAAACCAGTTAAAATCGCAATCGTCGGGCCAACAACAATAACAAATAGCAATAGCAGCGCTGCAAGACCCATGTTGATTTCAGATAAGATTTTCACGCCCTTATCGAGTCCAGCCACAACAGAGATTAAAGCGAGCGCAGTAATACCAATAATCAATATAACCTGCGTGGTATTGGTCATTGGGACATCAAACAGGAAGTTCAAACCCGTTGCGGCTTGAGACGCACCGTAGCCTAGCGATGTTGCTAAACCAAAAACCGTCGCTACCACTGCAAGAATATCGATAATATGACCAGTCCAACCCCATACACGCTCACCAAACAAAGGGTAAAAAATTGAGCGCATGGTGAGTGGCAAACCTTTGTTAAATGAAAAGATAGCCAGTCCAAGAGCCAAGAGCGCGTATATTGACCACGGATGAAGTGCCCAGTGGTAAATCGTCGCAGCCATCCCTAATGCCGAAGCTGCAGTTGCATCGCCCTCTGCACCACCTAGCGGTGCCCAGTCAGTACGTACACCATTCTCAACGCTCACGCCACCAATCGCAGAACTAAAATGGGACATCGGTTCTGATACACCGAAGAATACGAGACCAATGCCCATACCTGCAGCAAATAGCATTGCCAACCATCCGGCATAGGAGTAATCCGGTGTTGCTTCAGTACCACCGATTCGCACACGGCCCAATGGTGTGAAGATCAATCCGACACAGACAATGACAAAAATATTACCTGAAGCGAGAAAAAACCAGTCTAAATTGTGTAACAAACCCGCTCGTAGGTCTGCAAAAAACGGCTCTACCTGTTCTCGGAATAATAGTGTTATCACAACAAACATGACGATTGCTAAGCCAGAAATTGCAAAAACACGGTTGTGAATATCAAGGCCAAATGGGCCTACCTTTAGCGCAACGTTATCCTGACCAATTTGATAGTCAGTATCTATTGCGTTTACTTTTCCATCGGGGCGTTGAATGCCACCGTTATTATCGGTGCTCACGGATAATCTCCTTAAAAATACGTGACCAAGTTTAAATTACTTTCGTCGGAGTTCGAGTAATGAAACGTCTTCATCACTACCAAGCACATGTTCATAAAACATTGTTCTTATAAGCGGTTACTCAATCCGCCATCATAATCTTAAAGCCCCCTATCTCTCATTGCATTTTATTGTTTTCACCATAAATAACGCCTATTGCCAAACCGAAGATATTGGCATGTTTCGATTAAAGTGATACTGCAGTTGTGCTTGAAACAGCTCCGCAGTTGCTAACGCATCCGTCAGGGCATGGTGAGGTTGATAAGCAGGGAGGCCATATCTTTCACGAGCGTGCCCTAATCGTACAGAACCGGGTTTCTTGCCTTTCAACTTATTGATAAAACCTCTGCATTCACGGCGTTGTATCGCATACTCAATATCTAACGTATCAACAACAGGAAACTGTATCCCCTCTCCGATGCTATTTAGCAAGGCGTTATTAAAGAACTGCCTTTCAATGTTCTTGTAGTGAACAAGTACCACTTTGCCTGACAACGCATCCAATATTTCACCCAAGATCTGAGACAGCTGCGGCGCGTTTTTAACCTCAGAGTCAGTGATACCGTGAATAATGACAGACTCGTGGTTTAACTCTCTGTTTGGGTTAACGACCCAATGAGCAGAACCATTACATTGAACACGATCAATAGTGAACGGCACAAGTCCGATCGTGAGAATGACATCCTCTTCCGAGTTCAATCCTGTTGTCTCAAAGTCTACCGAGACAAATGGCACTTGTTCAATTGGTGTTTCCCCATTAACCATCGGTGTCGAATAGTAGCGTTTGAGCCTCTCGTCTTTCGCTTCTTTAGCTAGTTGTTTGAACAACATTGACCACTCTAGCGTCTGGGATGTATCCAACAACGGCTGTTCTTTTTCTACTTTTTTTGAGAACCACATTATTTGCTACTTCTCTGGTATCGAAACTTAATGAAGTTCTGAGCGTTACTTAGAATTTGAAATGCTGCTTTTAAGTTTCGACGTTCAAATTCAGACATGTTCTCCGGCTCAATATTGTTGTCTGGCTCTTCTCCATTTTCTATATCAAGGGCTTGGTGACGAATTCGAACCATGTAGATTAGCTCCATCGCATCCCTTAAATCCAAACCTCGACCTTTCGGTAAAATGCCAGCATCATTAATGTCATCTAAACGGTCGAAAGAGTTTTGCGATCGCGAACCGATTGCCAGAGAATGCACCCGTATTAAATCGGCCAACGGAGCCGTCCCCCTTCGCTTCAAGTTAATCGAGTTGCGATGACGACCATCTTTCTCCATCACAAAGTCTTTGAAAAAGCCCAGTGGAGGCGTCCTACGTATTGCGTTATACGCCATACAAGCAAGAAAGCGGTTATTTCTTTTCGCTCGTCTCACAATAAAGCTGCTTAATTGCTCCGCCCATTTCACTCGCCCATGCACACCGAGGAGATCAAAAAAGATATTACTATTTAACAATCTCTCAGGGGTTGGATTGTCTATCCAGTTTCCAAAGCATTCTTCCCATTCTGCACGAGTTTTTCGCCATTCTGGGTTGGTAGCCATAATGTCTCCAGTACAATAAGCATAGCCGCATGCCGCTAAACCATCACAAACAAATTTAGCAAACTTTTCAAAGTACTCTCCGTGAATCTCAACGTCATAACTGTTATCGAGAATAAGGGCGTTATCTTGATCCGTTACAATTAGCTGCTCATCCCTCGCCATTGAACCCATTGCGACTAAACAATAAGGAATGGGCGCTGGGCCGAACTCTTGCTCAGCTAATTCAGCGAGGCGTTGTTTGAAACTACTGCCTATAACCGACATGGCTCGACCAATCATGTGCGCGTTGGCATCTTCATTGACCATTCTTACGAAACAGTCTTTTACTTGTTCAGAAACCTGCTTGAGATCCTCGACACTGGTTTGCTGAAAAATAGAGCTCACTAGCAATAGGCTGTTCTGAGATTCGTAACGAACGATGTCCGTCATGCCAATAATTCCTATCGGCTTTTTATCTTTTAAAATTGGTAAATGATGCACGTTGTAACGCAACATGGTTAACATGGCCTCAAACACATAGGCGTTATAATCCAATGAAACCACGTCATAACTCATGACCTCACTCACTGGAATATTGGTATCAATACCTTGAGCTAGTACGCGAATGCAAAGATCGCGATCAGTCAATATTCCAAGCAGCTGTTCATCATCTTCTTCTGTGAGCTCCTCTGTCGGGCGAATAATGAGCAGAGAGGTGACATTTTCCTCTGCCATTAGTATCGCAGCTTCCTGAATTGAAGCCGTTGCCTCCAGAGTTACTGGATCTCTTGCTAAGATTTTACGTGCCTTAGCGGTGGTAAAGTCATTGCTTTCGGAGCGGCTAGATATTGCGCTTCGCAAACGCGCGCTATCTTCCAGTTCCATGTAGTCCGCAAAGTTTTCAAACTCATCACAAAGTTCATTGAAGATGTTTTCCGGAATACAGTAAACGAGAGTGTCTTCTATCGCTTTGGCTGGCATACGTACGCGGTTGTTCATCAACAATCCCATCTGACCAAACAGTCCACCAGCATCAATCCTGTTGTAAAGTTCACCTTTACGTCGATAAATCTCTACCGCCCCACTTCTCACCATATACAAGTCGCGGATCGTATCTCCGAAGTTAAGGATTTTTGTTCCTTGCCGAAAGTATGCAACCTCGGCATTGAGAGCAATTTTTCTAAGCTGCTCTTCAGGTAGGTCATCAAAAGGTGGGTACTGGCTAATGAAATTGAGCACTTCTAACTGTTCGGCTTCCATTTTTTATTCCATACGTTGCCTAAACTACAGCGATAAATATCACCCTGAGTGAAATCAAGCAATAAATAAATCTAAGGATAACAGTACCTAACCGATTTCACAGGACCAAGCCTTAACCAAAAATTAGAGCTCTAACCTTTTTATATGTAGAGTTCTAAGCTATCACAGCTTATATCTATGCAAGCGAGTTGAGTTGAAATGTACAAAAAAATTCAAAATAAATTCAACCCTACGTCAGGGCAACGTTATGGCGAATAAAAACACATCACAAGCAATTGTTTTAAATATAAAAAAGAAGAATTGAACATACCTTGCTCAACGAATTCTCTATGCACGGCAGAACTAGTTAACCAACCCCCTTTCGTTGAAAGTTGAACTAAAATTAATTAGAGTACAAATCGTTAAACAGTTATAAACACACGAAAAAGGACAGATAACATGGATCCCATACTGGAAGTTAAGGGACTGTATAAAGTGTTTGGAGAAGACCCAGAGAGAGCCTTCTCGCTTATCGACAAAGGCGTCGATAAAGACGGTATTTTTGAACAGACAGGTTTAACAGTCGGCGTAAACGATGTATCTCTCACCATAAATGAAGGGGAAATTTTCGTAATCATGGGCCTTTCTGGCTCCGGGAAATCCACCCTTGTTCGACTTCTTAACCGGCTCATTGAGCCGACTAAAGGTAGTGTTTATCTCAAAGGAAGAGATATCGCCCACATCTCCGAGAATGAACTTCGAGAAGTTCGTCGTAATAATATCTCAATGGTGTTTCAAAGTTTCGCACTCATGCCACACATGACGGTGATTGAAAATGCCGCCTTTGGTTTAGAACTTGCCGGCATCGATGTTAATGAGCGTCAGAAAAGTGCCCTTTCCGCCTTAGAAAGAGTGGGTTTAGACCCTTATGCAGAATCTTTCCCTGACGAATTATCCGGTGGTATGAAACAGCGCGTTGGTTTAGCGAGAGCGTTAGCCTGTGATCCTGACATCCTATTAATGGACGAGGCGTTTTCCGCTTTAGACCCATTGATCCGTTCTGAGATGCAAGATGAGCTTATTCGTCTACAGAACGATGACAAACGCACAATTGTCTTCATTTCTCATGATTTGGATGAAGCAATGCGCATTGGCGACCGTATCGCCATCATGCAAAACGGTGAGGTTGTTCAGGTTGGTACACCTGATGAAATATTACACAGTCCAGCAAATGATTATGTCGAAGCCTTTTTCCGCGGCGTAAACATCGCAAGTGTCTTGACAGCAAAAGATATCGCGCGCAAGAAGCCAGCGGCTGTTTTTAAGAAATCGGAAAATGACGGTCCAGGCTCTGCGATGCAGATTCTGATGGATCACGACCGTGATTACGGTATTGTCGTCGATAAATCTAGCCGATATTCCGGCATCGTATCTCTTGATTCACTACGTTTGGCTCATAAAGAAAACCGTTCGTTAGCCAGTGCTCAATTACCGGATGAAGTTACTCTTCAGCCTGATCAGTCAATTAATGACATTTTGGGTCTGGTTGCTGGTGTTCCTTATGCCGTGCCTGTCGTAGATGAGCAAGGAACTTACTTTGGTGTCGTGACTAAATCACGTCTTCTACAAACACTAGATAAGGATTAACACGATGTCTTCAGAGCAAACTAACAATGATCCCTGGTCAAATACTGCTCCTGCGCAAGATGATCCTTGGTCGCAAGGTACAGAGGCCGCGCCAAGTAATGATTGGCTCAACTCAGAAACTGTAGAGCAAGCGCCATTCGATATTATGAACCCATTCCAAGATGCGGTTTTACCCCTCGATAGCTGGGTAGAATCCGGTTTGAACTGGCTGGTGGAACATGGTCGACCTGTTTTCCAAGCAATACGAGTTCCAATCGACTTTATTCTAACGTCGTTTGAAACTGCTTTGGTGTCTACACCTGCGCCTATAATGGTACTCATTTTATTTTTGCTAGCGTGGCAGTTTTCCAATGTAAAACTTGGTTTTTCTACTCTTGTATCCCTTGTTTTCATCGGCCTAATTGGTGCGTGGTCACAAGCGATGACAACGCTAGCACTGGTGTTAACCGCCGTTTTCTTCTGTTTGCTTATAGGGCTACCAATGGGGATATGGTTGGCAAGGAGCCAAACCGCTGCCAAATTTGTTAGGCCAATATTAGATGCAATGCAAACGACTCCCGCGTTCGTTTACCTTGTGCCAATTGTTATGTTGTTTGGTATTGGTAACGTTCCTGGCGTAGTAGTAACGATCATTTTCGCCCTGCCTCCCGTTGTGCGCCTGACTATTTTAGGTATTCAGCAAGTACCTGAAGAGCTTATCGAAGCTGGCCACTCTTTCGGGGCAAACAAAAAACAGATGCTTTATCGCATCCAGTTACCGTTGGCGTTACCAACTATCATGGCAGGTGTAAACCAAACCTTAATGCTGTCACTTTCTATGGTAGTGATTGCTTCAATGATTGCTGTTGGCGGCTTAGGCCAAATGGTACTTCGTGGTATTGGCCGACTTGATATGGGTCTTGCTGCCGTTGGTGGCTTAGGCATCGTTATTCTTGCGATTTTGTTAGACCGTATCACCCAGGTGTTAGGGGTTAATGCGGGCAACACTAAACTTCGCTGGTATCACACAGGTCCTGTTTCATACCTATTAAAACTGAAAACAAAGACGAACCAAGACGATCTAAAACTTAGGAGAAACATCAATGAATAATTCATGGAAGAAAGCGCTCTCTGTTGGAGCTCTAAGTACTATCGCATTTTCAACTTATGGTGTGGCAAGTGAACTACCGGGTGAAGGTGTCACTGTTCAGCCTGTTCAATCAACCGTTGCAGAAGAAACATTTCAAACGTTGATCGTAAACCGCGCACTTGAAGAGCTTGGTTACGATGTTAAACCGACCAAAGAAGTGGACTACAACGTAGGCTACACCTCTATTGCTAAAGGTGATGCTACTTTCTTAGCGGTTGGTTGGTTCCCTCTTCACGCCGATAAGTACACGATGTCGGGCGGTGATGATAAGTTCTTCCGTAAAGGCCAATACGTAAGTGGTGCTGCGCAAGGTTATTTGATCGATAAGAAAACCGCGGAAAAATATAACATCACTAACATTGGTCAGTTAAAAGATCCAAAATTGGCGAAGCTATTCGATGCAAACGGCGATGGCAAAGCGGACTTAACTGGTTGTAACCCAGGTTGGGGGTGTGAAATGGTTGTTGAGCATCAGTTGGATGCTTTCAAACTTCGTGGCACAGTAACACACAACCAAGGTAACTACGCGGCGATTATCGCTGATACGATCTCACGTTACAAAAAAGGCGATCCGATTCTTTACTACACTTGGACACCGTACTGGGTAAGTGGCGTTTTAGTTCCAGGGAAAGATGTTGTGTGGTTAGAAGTGCCATTCTCTTCACTTCCTGGTGAGCGTAAGGACATTGATACGACACTAGAGAACGGTAAGAACTACGGCTTCGAGATGAACTCTATGCGCATCGTTGCCAATAAAGAGTTTACGGAAAAAAACCCTGCTGCTGCGAAGCTATTTGAAATCATCAAACTAAATATCAATGATGTTAGTGCTCAGAATATGATGATGAGCCAAGGTAAGAACAGCTCAGCGGACATCGAGTCTCATGTAAATGGTTGGATCAAAGCGAACCAGAAAAAGTTCGACGCATGGGTCGAAGAAGCGAAGAAAGCCGCAATGTAATCATGCCTTTATCAACCTCTAGAGCCAGTTGGTGTTATCAACTGGCTCTTTTTTTACACAAACGCCCCTCCCCCTTACATAGACATACCAACACTTACACTACTCGACCATAAACCCACATTATAATTCACGTTTATTTCACGCTTGCTTTGCTAAAAACAACACAACATAACAATTAAACTATTCGAATAAATATGAAAAACTTATCAAAGAGCTCTGTGTGGGGGCCTTTGCAGCCAATTGCTGCCTTTTCTTTGTTTTCGCTTCTATTTCTGTCTATCTCAAGAGTTTTGCTAGCTTTTTGGCAGATTGACCGTATTGACTCTCTAAACGACTTAATTTACATCCTAGGTCAAGGTTTGCGCGTAGATATTGCAACGCTTTGCTGGTTATTTATTCTTCCAGCACTGTTTTCAACCTTCATGCCATTAACCGGTAAGATGGGAGAGTGTTGGAAGCGAATATTACGCATATGGATGGTTTTAGGGCTTTGGGTGCTTGTATACATGGAGCTAGCAACAGCGCCATTCATTCAGGAATACGACCTACGTCCAAACCGCCTGTTTGTGGAATACTTAATCTACCCAAAAGAAGTCTTGAGTATGCTCTGGACTGGCTACAAATTAGAACTGTTTATTGGTGCGTTAGGTACAGTTTTAACCATCACTTTAGGTTGGAAGTGGAGTAAGAAACTGACCGATAAGGCGCAGCAGGTCAACTGGAAATGGCGACCACTATTGGCACTTTTCGTTGTTCTTTTTGGGGTTGCAGGTGCTCGCTCATCTTTAGGTCACCGCCCGCTAAATCCTGCTATGGTCGCCTTTTCTAACGATCCACTGCTTAACGACTTAGCACTGAACTCATCTTACTCATTGTTGTTTGCGGTTAATAGCATGAAGTCAGAAAAGAGCGCGGAGCAGTTCTACGGAAAAATGGACACTCAAAAGATGTTGGAATTAGTTCGCACTTCATCAACAAAGTCCGACTTCACCCCTTCATTACTCCCAACCATGAACAGTAACCCCGCGACTTACCAAGGTAAACATAAAAACTTAGTGATTTTGCTACAAGAAAGCTTAGGCGCCCAATTTGTCGGTGCTTTGGGTGGTTTGCCTCTAACACCAAACCTTGATGAACTCATGAAGGAAGGTTGGCAGTTCACACAAATGTACGCCACTGGTACTCGTTCTGTCCGTGGAATTGAAGCCGTAACCACGGGCTTTCCTCCATCTCCGTCTCGCGCGGTAGTGAAGCTGAGTAAAAGCCAAACGGGTTTCTTTACTATCGCGGACTTACTAAAAGCTCAAGGCTATCACACGCAATTTATTTACGGCGGTGAAGCCAACTTTGACAACATGAAAACTTTCTTCTTTGGTAACGGTTTTGATCAAATAGTAGAAGAAGACGATTATAACAACCCAAGCTTTGTTGGCTCTTGGGGGGTTAGCGATGAAGATCTATATAACAAAGCAAACGAAGAGTTTGAACGCCTTTCAAAAAGCGACAAACCTTTCTTTAGCTTAGTTTTTACGTCAAGTAATCATAGCCCTTATGAGTATCCGCAAGGCAAAATTGAGCCATACGATTCAGAACATATGACGCGTAACAACGCCGTAAAATATTCCGATTACGCTTTGGGCACTTTCTTTGAAAAGGCGAAAAAGTCATCTTATTGGGATGATACCATTTTCATTGTAATTGCAGATCATGATGCACGTGTTTCTGGCGCTAACCTTGTTCCGGTTAAGCACTTTCACATTCCAGCATTGATCCTTGGTAAAGGCATTCAACCACGTAAAGATGACCGCATAGCAAACAACATAGACATGCCGCCTACACTGTTATCTCTAATTGGGGTAGATGCTAAAACACCGATGATTGGTCGTGATTTAACGAAGCCACTGGCTCGCGAAGATGAACGCGCAATGATGCAATACGACAAAAACTTTGGTTATTTAACGCGCGACAATCTCGTTGTGCTTTCCCCTGGTGAAAAGATATCGACCCTGGCGTACGACTTTAAAGACCAAACCATGAAGCCGCTAGAGGTGGACGAGTCTATTATCGAGCGTGCAAAAGCAAACGCATTATTTGCATCTAAAGCGTATCAAAACAACTGGTATTCTTCCAAAAACACTCATTAATACCAATGATTGCGCTGATAAAAAGGAGCTAAACGGCTCCTTTTTCTTATTCTTTCACTTACCTTCGAGAATGTGCTACTGACAACTCCTGTCGTTCCTTTCCGTTAGATTGCCCCTACTATTTCTAATTGATTAAGGAACAAACCATGCTGACTATCAATTCATTCGTTCTCTACGTTGAGGACATCCACATAAGCCAAGTTTTTTATTCGAAACTGTTCGAACGCAAAGTCACGCAGTTGTCTCCAACCTTCGCCGCTATTCCACTGACCGAAGGCTTAACGTTGACACTCAAGCAAAGAGATAATCTTTCACCCTACAGCGGCATTCGAGGTGGTGGTACTGAGTTGTCTTTATCAGTGCCCAACAGGCATACGTTAGAGCGCATTTACAAGCGCTGGAAAGACCTAGGTGTTGAGTTTGTTCAACCACCAGCGACATCAGTGTATGGGTTAAATTTTATGGCTATCGATCCAGATAAGCATCGCATTCGCGTTTTCATAAATGAATAAAAATGCGTTAAAAATGCTTTTTACCCATTCCCAATGTGACTTCAATAAATTAGACTCAAGGAAACATCAAAAGCGGCGTAGTAATAAGAAGGAATGCCCATGAGCTCAAGTATGATCCTTAGCGAATCCCTAATCGAGAGCGGAAGAGATATCCCCCTCAAAGAACTGCTTTATGCAAAGCGCGTGCTGGATAACTACATGGCAGTAGCCAAAGAAAGTAGCCCGCTTGAGCTATTAACTGAGATGAAATCGGCAGCAAAGCAAGTAGAATACTTTACAACGACGAGTAACCCGTGTGAGGCTCGTAATGTCATCAGTCAGATGATTGATAAAATCGACACCGCGGAATCTTTTGCTTCGTTCAAAGCATTAGCAGGTAAGCCATCTCAAGCACTCAATGAACTAATTGAAGATCGAGCTCAGCTGATTAAATACGAACGAGAACTCCTGCTCGCCTCAGGCTATGACGCCTCACGAATCTAATATACGCGACAGGCTAAAAGTCATAGCTAACAACGAAAAAGGAGCTCTTAAAGAGCTCCTTTTGCTTTTCAAAAATCGGATACAAAAGACTTAAAGGCCGATATCTTCCGTTATTGCTTTGATTTGTTTGAGGTCCATTTTATAGACTTCAATCATTTGATCGACCTGACTTAGTCGTGAATTAGCTTCATCATGTTTATCACACGCGTCCGACTTCACGTCCCAAGATTTGCCTTCTAAAAATACGTCACACTCTTTCTTGAGTTTCTCAATCTTAGGTAATAATTTTGACCGTTCTTTCTCGAGAGACTCTAATTCTTGCGAAATTTTTAGCTCTTTCTGGAATACTTCGCGGGACCGCTCAAACATAGTCGCTTGCATATCCGCTTGACGACTCAACTTCTCATTTTCTGACTTCGTCGTGTTGATCTTATCTGCCTGCTGCTTCAATTGAGACTCTAGTGACAAGTTGACCTTCTCGACCTCAGTCAATTGCTTTTGCAACTTCTTAAGTGCTTTCTGATGAGCTTCATCTTTCGCGGCGAGTAACTCACTAACTTGGTTTTGTATTTCTTGGTCGAGCGCCTCTTCACGCACTTTTACTTGAGATGCCAACTGGGTTTTATCTTGCGTTAGTGCTTGATACTTTTCTTCTAATACGTGGTAAGTCGATTCCCACTTGTTCGCAGTGACAACCGATCCAACAAGGCCACCAAATGCCAAGCCTAACACCGCAGCGATTGCGATATAGATATGCGTACGTTTGTCACGCTCTTCAATGACAACTACGTCGTCTTGCTCTTCCATTTTGTTCTGAGAACTCACCGTATACTACTCCAAGGACTCTTTTACTTTGCTAGCGGATCAATTCCGCAAACATAATTGATGCTGTATAAATCAGAAATGCGCCAATTAATGTTATAACGGTCGCTTTTTGGACTTTTTCATTGGTTCGATAACGAAACAGCACAAATGCTACTGCAATCAACACCGCAATGGCTAATAATCTGGTCATACCGCCTCCTTGTCCACTCATGAAAAACTGCCTAGGTCCGTAGACTGTTTCACAAAGATTCATTGTAACCCATTTATACGTACCATAAGGTCAACTTAGCGTAGATTTTAAAATAAGTGCTCCGATTTTAATCAATTTTGTGTCCTTAATTGAATAACTTATGTCGTAACAATCGAAACACATTTATCGTTCTGAAGTATTTTTGGGTTCCATTCCCTAACCCAATAAATTTTATTTATGCCGTGACTCGCACAAAAAGATTGGCAAACATACCTTCATGAAAATTGATGAGGTTATTTCATTGAAAATAAATTGACATAGGGTGTTGAAATGGACCAAAAACATGATAGAGTTCACACGTTAATGATGACCAGCATCATTAACTAACCTTTACTCATTTAATTGAGTAATTGTTCCGATGAAGACTGCAGGAGAGTGGTTATTAATCAAATTTTAACATTTGATTAGCATAACTCGCCGAAGAATTAACTATTTCAGGTGCTACCTAGGTAGCGGGGACTGTAGTTGGAGGAACCTCTGGAGAGAACCGTTAAATCGGTCGCCGAAGGAGCAAGTCTTGCACTCACGCAAGGTGAAACTCTCAGGCAAAAGGACAGAGGAGTGGAAAGTTACAACCTAACTATTTTGCTTGGCCTTCCCGCCTACAACCAATAGCTTAGTTCTTTTAGAGATCGTTGATCTCGTCCTTTCCCTCTTCTCCTTATTAGTTGTTTTATTAAGGGGAAATCATGAACAACCTACAATCTTTACTACAAACCATCGATAATTTTGTCTGGGGTCCACCGCTGCTTATTTTGCTAGTGGGTACAGGTGTTTACTTCACTTTTAGCCTTGGCTTGATCCAGTTTAAACACCTCCCAACAGCGCTAGCGATGGTATTCAGTAAAGATAAGTCATCTAATACTCAAGGTGACGTTTCTAGCTTTGCAGCTCTTTGTACTGCACTCTCAGCAACAATTGGTACTGGTAACATTGTTGGTGTTGCCACAGCAATCAAACTCGGTGGACCAGGCGCTCTATTCTGGATGTGGCTCGCTGCCCTTTTCGGAATGGCGACTAAATACGCCGAATGTTTGTTGGCGGTTAAGTACCGAAGAGTCGATGATAAAGGCCAAATGATTGGTGGCCCAATGTATTACTTGCAATACGGTGTTGGCTCAAAAGCTCTCGCGATCATGTTTGCAGTGTTTGCTTTGGGTGTTGCTTGTTTTGGTATCGGTACGTTTCCACAAGTAAACGCGATTCTGGATGCAAGTGAGATATCTCTTGGTGTTAACCGTGAGCTATCTGCCTTTGTACTAACTCTTTTGATTGCTTTCGTAACTTTGGGTGGCATCAAATCCATTGCTAACGTTGCAGGAAAAGTGGTTCCTACCATGGCTGTATTTTATGTGTTGGCGTGTTTAAGCGTGATCATCATGAATGCAGACCAATTGTTCAATGCCGTTGAATTAGTGCTGGTTTCAGCCTTTACATCAACAGCAGCGACGGGTGGTTTTTTAGGTGCAAGCATCATGCTGGCAATCCAATCAGGTATCGCTCGCGGTGTGTTCTCAAATGAATCTGGTTTGGGTAGCGCGCCTATGGCAGCAGCAGCAGCGAAGACAGACTCTTGTGTTAAACAAGGCCTAATTTCAATGACGGGTACCTTTTTCGATACCATCATTATTTGTACCATGACAGGCCTTGCTCTAATCCTGACTGGTGCATGGCAAAGTGACTTTGCAGGTGCCGCGATGACGACTCATGCTTTTGCGGTGGGTTTAAATGCAGATACATTTGGTCCTATGCTCGTCTCAATCGGTTTGATGTTCTTCGCTTTTACCACCATTCTTGGTTGGAACTACTACGGTGAGCGTTGCGTTGTGTTCCTGTTCGGAACTAAAGCTGTGCTTCCATACAAACTGATTTTCGTCGGCTTGGTGGCATCTGGTGCATTCCTTCACCTCGATATGATTTGGCTACTGGCTGATATCGTAAACGGTCTGATGGCAATTCCTAACCTAATTGGTTTGATCGCACTGCGTCACGTCGTACTGGCAGAAACCAAACTGTTCTTTAGCTCAACATCGCAATCAGGTAAAGTTGAAGCAGTGAAAGCTTAGTGAAACGGCAGGTTTGCGGTCACAAACTGTCAGTCACAGAGAGCAAGACACATTAGAAATGGTAAAACACAAAGCCCGCTATTATTTAGCGGGCTTTATTTATCTTCGGTTAAATGGTTAATCTCTCAACCATTGATGCTCAACGTTTTCTCCACGTTCTTCAAAAAACTTCGCATTTTTTTGCTTGAATTGATCCGCTTTCAACTCTGATAGCGGCCAGTCTAAAAATGCTTCTGTTACAAACGAGTCGCCGACACCAACTTCAATCGATTCCAGATGTTTCCCGATGTAGCGATAAAAGTAGCCTTGCCCAAACGCATCGCACACCATAGGTACATGCCTGACACGTTGATGATTGACAGAGACCGAAGCCCAAGTCGTCGTTTTAGGTTCACAGGTTTGCTCTTTTACAACGTCGACCTCAAATTTATTGTCCATAGTTGTCGAAACAAAAACGACAATAGCGTCATGCAAATACACACGCCTGAGCAATAACTGTTTAGTGTCTTGAGTTCGCGTTTGTTGTATTCCATTAGCAAAAGGCTCGAAGTAGCCCCAGTGCCAAGACCAGATCATGCCGCGTTGCGCAAACTGTACTTGTGGCCACGTATGCCAAGCTACAGCGGCACCTATCCCCACAATAAATACAGCGAGTAGTATCAACAATCGATAAATATTACGCATTAAACGGGTTTTTCAATTAATAACTTCACACCAAGTGCGACTAATACTGCGCCCGTCGCGCCTTCCATCCACTTCATAAAGCTTGCATTCTTTAGTAGATTTTTAGCCGAGTTAAGCGCGCCAGCTAAACCACACTGCCAAACCATCGCAATAGCAAAGTGTACAGATGCCATCATCATTGATTGAAGCAAGGGTGAACCTTCTGGATTCACAAACTGTGGCAAGAAAGCCAAATAGAAGACCGCCGTTTTCGGGTTCAAGACGTTAGAAAGAAAGCCCTCTCTAAAAGAGCGCTTACCATTAAACACTTCGTGAATCTGCTCGGTCACGGTCAATCCATCTTTCGACGACATTAGCGCTTTTAAACTGCTCAAACCAAGCCAGATAAGATAAGCTGCGCCAATCATTTTTACGATTTGGAACAACTCTGCTGATTGCGCAAGAATCGCCGAGATACCAACCGCAGAAAAAAAAGCATGTACGAATAAGCCAAAGCAAATCCCTAGACTGGTTGTACATCCATCTTTTAGGCCCGATCGGCTAGTGTTACGGATAACAAGTGCAGTATCTAAACCTGGCGTTAACGTTAAAATCGTAATGGCAATAATAAATGCCTCGAAATTCAAAATATCCATATTATCGTGATAATTAATTGTTAATCCTTCATCAATACCGCCAATCCACAAGATTCGCAAGCTTCTTTTTTAAGAGAGCTATACAACTGGGTGAGTTTATGGACAATGGGTTGGAGTTAATTGTTAATTATTAGTAAATTAACGCAGGTTGCTTAGTGCAACACCATATGAAGGACCCGTTATCGGGTGTTTAGGGAAAGAACAAAAGAATAAGAGTAGTCACATGAACGCATTTACAAAACTCGTTGAACATTCCAAAAAAGTGGCAAATTTTGAGCATCTATCAGCCATCATAGATTGGGATCAAGCGGCGGTCATGCCACCTGGTGGCGCTGAAGCACGCTCGAATGCCACGGCAGAGCTCGATGTACATATCCATTCTTTAATGACTCAACCGCACTTGGGAGAGCTTTTCGCTCAGGCAGAAGAAGAGACGCTGTCTACAAAAGAAAAATCTATCCTAAGAGAAATGAAGCGTGGGTGGCAGCAAGCTAACTTACTACCAGAATCATTAGTTCAAGCTCAATCTCTTGCTGGCTCCAAATGTGAACATGCATGGCGTACACAACGTGGAGAAAATGACTGGGCTGGTTTTGAAAAGAACTGGGCTGAAGTCGTAAAGCTATCGCAGGAAGAAGCGCAAATTAGAGCCGAAGCAAATGGCACGACTCCTTATGATGCCATGCTCGATGTTTATGAACCTGGCACAACATCTGCGTCGTTAGACATTCTTTTTGCTGACGTGAAAACCTGGCTTCCTACTTTGATCGATGAAGCGCTTGAAAAACAACAATCAGACAACATCTTATTGCCAACTGCACACTACCCTGCGGAAAAGCAAAAAGCGCTCGGTTTGGAAGTCATGAAGCTACTTCAATTCGATTTTGAACACGGTCGACTTGATGAGAGTACCCACCCATTTTGTGGTGGTGTACCGACAGATGTGCGTATTACGACACGTTATAATGAAAACGAGTTTGTCCAATCACTGATGGGGATTGTCCACGAAACTGGCCATGCTCGATACGAGCAAGGGCTACCAAAAGATTTATCAGGAACACCCGCGGGAGAAGCTCGCTCTATGGGTATTCATGAATCACAATCACTCTTCTTTGAAATGCAAATAGGACGAAGCAGCGCGTTTATCGATCACCTCGCTCGACTGGCTTCTAACCATTTTTCTGGTAGTGAATTCGAAAAAGACAATTTAGCCAAAATTTACACTCGCGTAGAAAAAGGCTTTATTCGCGTAGATGCTGACGAACTAACATATCCTGCTCACGTTATTCTTCGATATGAAATTGAGCGAGATCTCATGAACGGCGTCATCAAACATACAGATGTACCAGAACTCTGGAACGAAAAGATGAAAGCGTACTTGGGGCTATCAACCGAAGGAAACTTCAAAAATGGCTGTATGCAAGATATCCATTGGACAGACGGAAGTTTTGGCTATTTCCCGTCCTACACGCTCGGTGCGATGTACGCTGCACAATTTATGGCAGCAATGAAACAAACCGTCGATGTAGATGCGGTTATTCGTTCTGGCGACTTAGCTCCGATATTCAATTGGCTCTCGGAAAACATCTGGAGTAAAGGTAGCTTATTCACCACTGATGAGTTGGTAAAACAAGCCACGGGTGAAACACTGAATGCTAAACACTTTCAAGCTCACCTAAAAGATCGCTACTTATAAAGCGAAAAGAATAGAAAGTAAAAGCCCAAGGTTCGTATGTTCCTTGGGCTTTTTGTAGGCTCTCTATGTGTTATGCCAAGCTAGGGATGAGCCTAGGCTTGTACAAACAGTCCTCACCCTCTGGTCTAGTTTTAAACCGACGATGAAGCCACATATACTGGCTCGGACTTGCCATGATTGATGTTTCAACTATTTGATTCACGAATGCGGCGGCACGTTGATGATCCTCTTTCGGGAAACCTTCGACGGGCGCACTAATGGTTAGGGTATAGTGTCCGTCTTTTCCTCTTACCATCGTAAAAGGCACAATGGCGCAATCTGTAGAATCAACCAACAAACTTGTACCTGTCGTAGTACAAGCATTTTTAACGGCAAATAACGGTGCAAATGTCGAGCGTCGGTTACCATAATCATGGTCCGGTGCATACCAAACCCGCTCACCCGTTTTAAGTGCTTCAAGCATGGCTTTGACGTTTTTACGATCAATCAGTGTACGATTAGAGCGAGAGCGTCCCTTATACTGAAAATAATCAAAGCACGGATTATTGTTTGGGCGATAAACACCGGTTCCAGACTTTTTAATGCCAAAAGCTCGAGCACCTAACTCTAGATTCATTGAGTGTACGGCCAACATTAATGCACCTTTGCCTGACTTCTCTAAAGCCTCTAGATGCTCCATGCCTTTTATCGTGACGTGTTTGTTTACCCGTTTATCTGACCAAAACCATGCCATTGCGGTCTCAAAAAGTGCGATGCCAGTATTGTCGATGTTGTCTTTTAGAATTGCTTCGCGTTGGCATTTTTCCATATGAGGGAAGCAAAGCTCAAGATTGCGTCTGATCGTAACTTGACGTTTTCTCATGAATCGCATAGCTAAACGACCAATGTTGCGTCCCAAAGCTAGTTGAACTTTAAAAGGAAGGAGGCTAAGTAAGTACATCACGCTAATGATAATTAACGTTCCCCAGTAACGAGGCAAAAGAAATTCGGCCTTGAATGCAGGCTTTTTGTATTTGTTCATGTAAGTATTGTCAGATGTGCCCATCTATAAGTGATAAAAACAATGATAATGGACTGCACTTTTATCATTGATAACGCTAATAACATAAATTAAAGCGCGCGGATTCTATGGTTCTTCGACACACTACACAATAAGAACTTTGCAGAAATATGTAGGGAATGAAAAAGCAGTAAAGATGAGTCGCCACGTTAACATCTATCGGAGTGATTTATCTACTGCCCTTTCCTAAAGTTTGAAGAAACATAACTTTGTATTTTCAATGCGCTAAATAATGTCTATTTTTCAATCACATAATGCGACTGTTATGAATACAACAATAAGACGTCATATCAATACTCGCCATTAGCGATTGAATTTGCACTAAAAAGCCGCAGCAATTTCTCGCTGCGGCTTCTTATTCACTTAACAAGTAGAGTGGCGTTATTCGTGCCCTACAGTTTTGGATAATAAATTTACGATCAACACACCAGCGATGATAAACCCAATACCAACTAGGGCTGGTAAGTCTAGACGCTGTCCGTAAACAAAGTAACCAACCGTCGCAACCAAAACGATCCCAGCACCACTCCATATGGCATAAACAACCCCAACAGGCATTGTTTGCACTGTGACGGAAAGCAAGAAGAAAGCGATGCCGTAACCAATCAAAACGACTGTGCTCGGCATTACTTTCGTAAATTGCTCTGTTTTGGGAATATAAGAAGTGGCAATCACTTCACATACAATCGCGATCGACAGCGCCAACATTGGTGGCATAGAGACAAGCATTTTGAACATAAGGCATTAACGCTCAACAGAAATGTAACCGACAACATGTCCGGATAATTAGGCCGCGCATTATACCCAACTCATCTCACGATGGAATACCACTAACGATGTTTACACACCATCACTTTCGCTTACTTTTTGATGACCAGGTGAAAGGCTGACGTTTTGGTGCTGACGAGAAATTTCAAAGTAGATATGCATATCAATCGGCTCAGGTGTATTGAGTAGCATCTTACCTACTTCACGTTGGAAATGACCATAATTACCTAGCTCATCCGTTAGTTCTAGGAGCTCGTAAGAGGCTTCATCGGCAAACATTCCATACGCATACTGATAATGACTGATATCCTTGCTCTTATCATAACCCAGCTTTTGAAGAGCTTGATCAATCTCTTCCGGCGTATAAATGTCTTTATCACCAAACGAATGCAGTAGCACGCAAGGAACTTCTTGAGCGATGCTCTGAATCTTTGTCTTTCTCTTGAAAATACCGAACATAATGTCCTCCACTGACGATGTTTCCAAATATGCACATTAATGCAAAATGGTGAGCTGATTGTTTTTAGTATGGCTCATTAATTTGAGACTTCCTTACTACGAAGTCACCTTCACATATTAACGTGATCGCATAATTACCAGCAAATAGTACACACTGCGTTTCAAACCTATCTCATCAGAAACTCTGCTTTAGTCACAATTGTGTGACAACCCCGAGTACGGTTTACCATAATGTAAAGAGTAGATTGAAAAGTCGGATTTCGTATCGACATCTAAACTTAATTAAGTTAGCTTTAGAAGTATAGACGTCTAGATTGACTATACTTAGGGAGAGAAAGTCGTGCCAATTAGAATTCCAGATCAATTACCAGCTACCGATGTATTAAGGACAGAAAACATCTTCGTGATGAGTGAAACGCGTGCAGCGAGTCAGGAAATACGTCCTTTAAGAGTGCTGATCCTTAATCTGATGCCAAAAAAAATAGAGACTGAAACTCAGTTTCTGCGTCTACTCTCAAACAGCCCACTACAGGTTAACGTCGAATTACTGCGCATTGATAACCGCCCGAGTAAAAATACGCCAACTGAACATTTAGACACGTTTTATCGCCAATTTGAAATGGTGCGAGATAAAAACTTCGATGGCATGATCATTACTGGGGCTCCATTAGGTTTGGTGCAATTTGAAGATGTCATTTATTGGGATCATCTCAAAACCATCATGGAGTGGGCAAAAGATCATGTGACATCCACTCTTTATGTTTGCTGGGCTGCGCAAGCAGGGTTAAAGCTGCTCTACAATCTACCTAAAAAAACGCGTAAAGAAAAACTTTCAGGTGTTTATCATCATCAAATCCATCATCAGTTTCACCCTATCTTACGCGGATTTGATGACACGTTTTTGGCTCCTCACTCGCGTTACGCAGATTTTTCGCCTCACTTTCTAGAAGAGCATACTGACTTAGACATTTTAGCGACATCGGATGTCGCAGGTGTGTACTTGGCCACCACAAAAGACAAACGCAATGTCTTTGTCACAGGACACCCTGAGTATGATTCTCACACCTTACATAATGAATATACCCGAGATTTAAGCGAAGGTATGGAGCCCGCTATTCCTGTCAACTATTACCCAAACAACAACCCAGATAACCCACCAATTGCAAGCTGGAGAAGCCATGGACACCTCCTCTTTTTAAACTGGCTGAACTACTGTGTTTATCAGCAAACACCGTACGACCTCGATCACTTCAGTGAAGATGCTTTCACTAAAGACGATTAGCTTCAAAATAAGCAAACAAAGCACTCATCATTACCGAAATGTAATATGTGAACCAAGCCGCCATATGGCGGCTTTTTCATAACAGTTTGCAAACCTGATCGCATAGTGTTTTTTCCTCAATAGGCTTTTGCTAAGTAATTCATATCATGCAGAAAGATTCAGGGATGTAGGGATAAAGAATGAAAACAGCAAAGCTCGGTGCACTAATATTATTGTCTCAGTTTGCACTCGTGGGTTGCGTGACGGTGAAAGAAGATGGAAGCCCTGTCGTTAAAGCAGATCCTGTGGCAATGGCAGAATCACGTATCGCACTTGGCTTAGGTTATTTAGACGGCGGTAACATGATTCGCGCGCATGATAACTTACAACAAGCCTTAAACCACGCACCTCAATACTATCGCGCGCAATTATCTATGGCTCACTACTACGAAACGGTTGGTGAAGATATTAAAGCCGAACAGATGTATAAACGCTCTCTACGCCAACACACTAAAAACGGAAATGTGCTCAATAACTACGGTACTTTTCTTTGCAAGCGAGGTGACTTCGAAAAAGCCGATCAGATGTTTAATCGAGCCATTGAGCAGCCTTATTACTACCTTATTCCAGCAAGCTATGAGAATGCAGCTTTTTGTGCGCTAAAATCACAAGATAAAGACAAAGCGAGATACTACTTTACTAGAGCTATCGATCATGACCCTCATAGACCAAAATCGATTTTGCAACTCGCTAAAATAGAAATTGATAGCGGTGATTATACTGAAGCTAGAATTCGATTAATGAGATTCAATCAAATGTATGGCGTGAAGAAGCCCTCTTTGCAACTCATGATTCAACTTGAGCGTGCAGCAGGCAATGAAGCTCTCGAGAAAAAGTATCAAAAACAATTGGAAAAATTTTCTTAGTACAAAATAGCGATACATAAGGCGCATTAGCTCACAGCCAATACAGCGCTTGACCAAGAATCCAGTGAATTCAGACTCACGGTGATACATTCATCCTGTACATAAACGTCAAATTCGGTACTATTTGAACGGAATAAGTGACCAAGTCACATTATAAAAAGTGCGCACACAACGAAATTTGTACATCATACTGTTTTTAAGATTGATTTCGGCACATTGATAAATACTAAATATTACTGACATGCACCAGAAGGAAGTTGAAGCCGGATGAAACCTGCCTGCACTCTGTTATTACTCACTTTGCTGAGTTCACCTTTTGTCGTCAGTGCACAAGAAAATATTGAGAAAACATTCACATTTGGCATTGTGTCCAATAAAGCCCAAAGCAAAATCAAAAAAGCGACGCCCCTTACTCAGTATGTAACTGAAAGTATGGCTGAATATGGTTACGCAAAAGGGGCGGTAAAGGTATTTAAAAATTATCGTCAGCTCGCGGTTGCGCTTGAAAATGGCACCGTTCAAATTGCAACGGCGACCCCCTTTAATGCGATGACCTTAGAAAAGCAGTCTAATAGCCAAGTCCTTGCTATACGATGGAAAAAAGGCCTGCAAAAATATCATACGGTGTTCTTTACTAATAAAGAGAGTGGCATTGAGTCATTTTCTGACCTGCGAGGAAAAACGCTTGTTTTCGAAAAGCGCACGTCTACCAGCAGCTATTACCTACCTGCGATTACATTGCTGAACCACGGAGAAAAACTGCAATACCTTCCCTCTCCTGATGACAAACCGGCCAAAGACAGTATTGGTTATTTATTCCTTGATGAGCAACTCGCTCAGTCAAATGAAATCAACCTATCTGTATGGGTATATAAACAGAGAGTTGCAGCAGGAGCATTCAGTAACTTCAACTGGAACAATCCCAAAGATTTGCCAGAGAACATGAAAGACAAACTAGCGATTTTTTCTCGTTCTGTTGAAATACCCAGGGATTTAATTCTCGCTTCTCCAAGCATGAGCCTAGAGCAACAGCGTAAAATCACGTCAATACTGCTTGATATGGATACAACTCACGAAGGCTCTCTCGCACTTAAAAAGTTTCAGAACACCAAAAAATTTAGCGCGCTTACTCCAGAAATGCGAGCCTCCTTAAGTACAGTGCGCAAGTCAGTTCACTTGTTACCGAAGGTGGATTGATGTTTCAAAAGCTCTCACTCGAAACCAAATACATTTGCTCGACAATGTTCGTTGTCTTGTTTGTTGTGGTGATAAATCTTGCGTTATACATGCACGGTTACGATGCGTATTCAAATAGCTTAACTCAACAAATCACGAACAACTCTCAAGAAAAAACCGAATCTTACGTTAAGCAAAAAGGGTTGGTTTATGCAGAGCTATTATCAAAACAGCTTTTTGATCCACTCTATACAGACAATATCAGTCAAGCGTATGAGCAAATTAAGGCAACATTGAGCCAGCCAGATGTCTCGAAAATACATGTTGTTGACAATGAAGGGCTAATCTTTCACGACGGCACTACTCAGCTAAGGATGTTTGCCCAACCCCATTACCGCTCTCCTTTTATTTTGAAAGCAATAGAAGAATCTAGAACTCTCGTTTCCTTTTCCAAGCATCAGTTGGAGATCGCAGCGCCGATTCAGCAATCAAACATAACTCTTGGGGCGGTATATCTTGAGCTTAACTTGATACATCTACTGGAAGAGAAAGAACAGAACATTGAACAAGTCCAAGCGATTACCTCAAACGATAAACAGAAGATGTTTAACTTGCTGCTAACGATCAGTGGGATATCCGTTCTATTCGGTAGCATCATCGCTTATGCTTTGGGGCGGTCGTTAACTAAGCCACTCAAGCAACTAAAAGATCAATTTTCAGAGTCAAATACCCAAGCGCTGCCAGTCACCGACATACAAAGCAAAGATGAAGTGGGAGAACTTATTTCGGCGTACAACAAAATGTCAAACAAAGTGAACCGATACACCAGCCGAGTTGAGTTCATGGCGTACCACGATATTCTGACTTCCCTGCCAAACCGAGAAAAGTTACTCATTGATATTCAAACGCAAATAACTGACCACAAATCCCCCTCACTTGCGGTTGTGTTTATTGACTTGGATGACTTTAAGCACATTAACGATAACTACGGACATAACATTGGGGATAAATTGCTAGGCCATCTTGCTTCAGAGCTTCAAGGCCGTTTGCCGAGTTATTTTAAGCCGCTTTACCGCCTTTCTACCATCGTAAGTCGAGTAGGTGCGGACGAATTTGTACTGGCCTTTCCGTGCTCGGACAATCATGAAGCTAGAGAAAAAGCGCACGCTATTCATCGCCAACTACTCTCTCCCTTGAGTTTGGAAGAGAACGATATTCAAATTACGGCAAGCCTCGGAGTTGCTGTGTATCCAGAATTTGGTTCAAACGCTGAGTCTCTTTTACAGCTTTCTTCTCTTGCGGCGCAGGAATCCAAAAGACGCGGTAAAGACATTATGACGATATACGATTCCACGTTTGATGAAACGATTAAACAACGTTTATACATAGAACGAGAACTGCGTCGTTCAGTACGTGACTTGTCTCAATTCGAGCTGTGGTATCAACCACAATTTGATCTAAAAACCTATCGCCTAATTGGGGTCGAAGCATTGGTTAGGTGGAATCATCCCGAGAAAGGCTATATCAGTCCAGAATCGTTTATCCCGATCGCAGAGCAAAGTGATTTAATATTGGAGCTTGGAGAACATATCATTGAGACGGCAATTGCTCAGCGGGCAATGTGGGCAGAACATTTCGGTACGGATTTTCACATCGCATTAAACTTGTCCCCAAGACAAATCTATCGCCAAGATTTAAGTCAATTATTTTCTAAGTATTTACGACGACATGATGTCGCCCCTCAAACCATTCATGTTGAAGTGACAGAGTCACTTTTTATTGATGATACAGAGAAAGCTCAATATGTGCTTAAAAAACTACAAAGTATCGGAGTGGAAGTTTGGCTAGATGACTTTGGTACGGGGTATTCAGCCCTTGCCTACCTACAACATATGGCTTTTGACGGGCTCAAGATTGATCGTTCATTTATCGCTCAAATCCGAAAAAGCGATCAAGACGATTCATTAGTTCGCGCGATTGTATCCATGGCTCACAACCTAAGAATGAAAGTAGTAGCCGAAGGCGTAGAAACTCAAACTCAACTCACACGAATGGAGTCTCTCCACTGTGACATCGTACAAGGTTTTTTCTTAGGTAGACCTGTACCTGCCGAGGAATTGATTGCATTTGAATACCAACGAGGGAGTGGCGCTCAAAACGTCAATCACTTTGCTTAGAACGCCGTTTTGTTAACTATTGCCGCTTAGCGCGTTAGTACTCGTAATGCAATATCGGTCACACTTCCCCCACCTCATTAATATGAATTTTCTCTTAAAATCTAACATCTGAGATAAATAAACTACACTTTTCATATCAACTTCTTGGATATGGAAATGCGCGTGGTAGGAATCTTTTCTTGGAACAACCTGTCGGTAAAACAAAAGCTATTTGGGTTGGTTTTGCTGCCAATTTTATTGTTGCTTGTCCTCGCGGGTAAACATGTACAAAGCCTTTCTATCCAGGCTCAGGAACTACAAAAAGCACAGTTATTCTCTGTCTACATAGACCGCGTATCTTCGCTTTATCACCTACCGAATAACCCTGATGTAATAGATAAGCAACTAAAAACTCAGCAGATATCTCAATTGTTACGCGACACCGCTGCGCCAGTATTCGGTGAAAACGCTGAGATACTAAACCAGTTGATAAGCTTTGAGGAAGCAACCCTCTCGATGCTCTCTTCGCAAAATCAAGAAGAAAAGTTAGATGCGGCAGAGTGGCGAGCTGATACGTTCAAAGAAATCCTCATGAGCTTAGACAAAGTCTATTTTAGAAATGTGAGTTATGAAACAAACACTCACCTTTCTTCTTTGATGCAACTTGAATGGTTGATGTTTTGGTCCACTGAAGAGCATAGATTAAGCGAATATTTGATTCGATCTTCAGAGGAAAATAACGAGTATGACCTCACAACACAGGCTTCTATCCAATCTTTAATCCAGAACCAACAACTATTTCTAGAGCGTTTTGTGACGCTAAATGCCAATCAACAACAAGTAGATCTGCTCATTGAGACGTTTACGGGTGAAGTCTTTATCAAAAGCCAAGAGTTTCGTGCTTATTTATTGCAACCAGCTCAACTCAAATCATTAACCCCGGATGAGATTGATGCGGGGTTATCTGCACTCAACAAACGCTTATCGTTATTACAAAGTGTTGACGACAAAATGGAACAACAGCTGAGTGATGATATATCAAAGACAATCAACACGACGACACAGCACCGCTTTACCTTTATCGCAATGATGAGCCTTTTAACGCTGTTGGTCGTAAGTTTAACGCTAAGATTGGTGCGAAAAGTTACTGGAAACTTGAATCTAGTCCTCAAATTTCTCAGTAACGAAAGCAATGAACAAAGTAACACTGAAAATTCACCTCTTGCTCAACTAATAAAGGGTAAAGACGAGCTGAGTAAGTTTGCTCGAGAGGTAAAAAAGCTTAGTGATGAGCGGATGTTGTCCAGACTAAAGCTCACACAAGCTAAAGAAGATGCAGAACAAGCAAAAGATGATGCAATTAAGGCGAGTAAAGCCAAAAGTAGCTTTTTGGCCAACATGTCCCACGAGATCCGCACGCCGCTAAATGGCGTTATTGGCATCTCTGAAGTGTTATCCGATACTTCCCTGACTGCCACACAACGCGATTACGTCGATACGATTGAAACCTCCTCCCAACTGCTTTTGAGTTTAATTAATGACGTTCTAGACTTCTCAAAAATTGAATCTGGGATGTTGCTCATTAGCCCACATTCAACTTGTGTTCGAGAGTCTATCTATGACATTGCTTCTATCATTTCACCGAAAGCAAAGGAAAAAGGCATCGATGTGCAAGTCAACATTAGCCGTAACACGCCTTACCACGTAATGTTGGATGACCATCGTATACGCCAAGTTGTCATGAACTTCATGTCTAACGCGGTAAAATTTACCGAACAAGGCAGTGTAGAGCTATCGGTCATCACCCGCGAAATAAAAAATGGTGAAGCGGTCATCGAGTTCTCTGTTAAAGATTCAGGGATTGGTATTGATGCCCAGCAGCAAAAGAAAATATTTGCTCCATTTGCCCAAGAGGATAACTCTACTACCCGACAATTTGGGGGAACTGGACTTGGGCTTGCCATTAGCACGCAATTAGTTGAGCTAATGGGTGGAGAAATTCAACTTGAATCCGAGAAAGGTAAAGGCAGTCGCTTCTTCTTTGAACTAACTGCTCCTGTTGTGACGCAAGAGTTTAACGCTTATCACGCTCTGAATCACAACGACATATGGATTGTATGCAGCAGTACTCAACTAGAACAAAAACTGCGTAACGAGTTAAGTTTTTTCAACATCAATATAACGCAGTCAGTAGATACCTTAAGTGCGTTGCCAACGTGGATTGATAACGAGCGCGTTATCGTTATTCATGTAGAAGGATCACCAAATGCAGCGGCGATGCATATCGATGAGATAGAAAGCCTTTGTAAACGAAACATTCGTGTCTGCCTCATCAAGCACCTTCATAGCCCACAATTCGACTTTAGAAGCAGTATCAGCGCCTTGGTCACTCAGCCACTACTAGGGCAGCGCTTAATTAAAGCACTTGAAAGTTGTGCGGCAAATTTCTCGCACGCACAACAAGAGAGCATTTCAGCGCAACATGTTAAATCTTTGCCGAAAATTTTGGTCGTTGATGACAATACGGTCAATCAAAAAATCGCGGGGCTACACGTCACAAAAGCTGGCTTCGACTTTGATGTCGCAGTAAACGGACAAGAAGCGGTTGAGAAATTTCAACAGAATCAATACAGCCTAATTTTAATGGACTGCATGATGCCCGTAATGGATGGATTTGAAGCCACCCAAATAATTCGTCAAATAGAAGTAAAAGAAAAACGCGCTTTCAGAATTCCGATTATTGCTCTAACGGCAAGTGTGGTCGATGACGATATACAAAAATGCTTTGACGTTGGAATGGATGACTATGTGCCCAAACCGTTTAAAGCAGGGTTGCTTAAAGAGAAGTTAGATAAGGCAATTGGGTTACGTGTTTCCAACACGACGCCTGCTGAACCACACCAAGAGAACACTACTCTCGATACAACTCATAAACTACCTGCGAGTTCAGAGCAACCAGAAGCAACGGTAACGCCTATTCGCTCCGAACGTATCTTGCTTGTCGAAGACAATAGAGTGAACCAGAAAGTGGCTTCTCTATTGCTATCTAAAGCAGGCTATCAATTCGAAGTCGCAGAAAACGGACAAATTGCAGTCGAAATGTTCCAAAAAGATGGAAAGTTTGATGTTATTTTGATGGATTGCATGATGCCCATAATGGATGGGTTTGAAGCTTCTAGGCAAATTAGAGCTTATGAAGCGAGTAAAGGATTAGCTAAGACGCCCATTATCGCATTAACAGCAAGCGTCGTTGATGATGATATTCAACGCTGCTTTGATTCAGGAATGGATGCCTACGTACCAAAGCCTGTGCGCAAAGAAAAACTGTTGTATCAAATTGAACAAGCAATGTAGGTGGATTCTATGAGTAGAAATCATTCTCGCGTTGCTTTTCCTTTGCGTTACATAAAACGCTATCTGTTTATTCTGATTGCCCTTCTTTCATTAAATTGCCAAGCTCTCGCTGCAGAGAGCTACGCCGTTTTCTCATTTAATGACGAATTCTCTCCGCTCACTGTCAATAAAGCGCGAAAGTTGTACAGAGGGAAGACGCAACTTTTACAAGGCCAGCGAATTGAACTCTCTGACTGGCCTGCGACATCAACAGAAAGAGCTGAGTTCTATCGTTATCTTCTCAACAAAAATTTAGCGCAAATGAACGCGCATTGGGCAAGCTTGTCTTTTTCAGGTAAAGCTAGACCGCCAAAAGTGATTGCACGCTCCAGCATTGATGACCTCATAGCATGGATGCAAGAGAAGCCGAATAGAATTGGTTATGCCCCAACATCGAGCGTCCCTAGTAATGCTCACGTTTTATGTGTGGTTAGCTCGGAGAACTGATATGAAAAAATATTTAACCATGTTATCGCTGAGTATCGCGACCTTTCCGAGCTCAGCCACGATTGAACTAACAGAACAACTTTCTTTAAGTGGTTTTGGCTCTACTTCGTGGGCAAAATCCGATAACCCAACTACGTTACTAGTTAACCGCTTTATTGGCGATGAATCTTGTTTCGATTGCGATACCACTTTCGGCATGCAGCTCGATTATTTTCACAAGGCATTTCGGGCATCCGCACAAGTCGTAAAGCGCCCGCAAGACCATTGGAGCTCGCCTCAGCTCGAGTGGGCGTATTTGGCTTATACCTATCAAAACATAGAAATACGAGGAGGACGCTTAAGACTGCCACTGTTTTTGATGTCTGAGTACAACTATGTCGGCCACGCTTTTACCCAAGCCCGCCCACCGAATGAGGTATATGACAGCATTCTAGGTATCACGGCTTATAACGGCCTATCTGCACGCTGGATTCATGACCTTAATGAGCAAATCGTACTTACCGCCATGCCGTTTGTCGGGTTTAAAGACAATAGTGACGTAACCATCAATGAACGTACTGAATTGGAAATTGAGTCAAACAACACTGCAGGGATGAACTTAACGCTAAGCGGAGAGAGTTATCGTTGGAATTTTTCCTACCTCCACGGCGATTATGATCAAACAACGACGCTCTCTAACATTGAGCAATCCACTCCCGGTGGCGGAACCACAATCATTGACCGTCTAGTTGAAACAGAAAAAAACAACACGATCGATCTGTTTTCTCTAGGGTTAAGATACGAGCTCGATAACATTGTGATTATGGCAGAAGGACAGACCAGCAATCTTTCCTCATCTTGGTACGCGACAACAAGTTATAATGTAAACAAGCTAACTCCTTATATTGTTTACGGTCAGCAGTTTAATAGTCGGGATAAAAAAAGTGGAGACAGTTTCTTACTCGGATTGAGATATGACCTAGATTACAACGTTTCCCTGAACGCAGAATGGCAAAGGTTCAACGCCTACAATAATAGCTCTGGCGCGTTTTCATCAGCCCCAAAGGATGACAGTGCGAGCCTTTATACGCTAATGCTCAACTTCGTTTTTTAATGTTTCTTACAGTACCAATTTCCACAACGCTAGAGGCTGTTGCATTAAGAAGGCTTTTTGCAACACGTAACTAAACGCTAAACGACTGGAAGGGATAGAATCGTTCAGATAGGTAAGTGGCAATCCAAACAGAGACAAAGGTTACTCTATTTCGGTTTGTTTTGATTGCCTTTTAACCGCTTTTCTTTGCGTCGCAGTGCCCGGAAAAACTTTGACTCTTCGTGGTACCAACCAAGGACACTAATTGGAAAGCCCACGAGCATCATAATAAAAACATCCGCAGGGAGTTGTTCCCAAATGTCGCTTAAAGAATGCAGCTCTCCAAAAATGAACAAACCGATGACTTTACCAAGCAGTAATGCACAACAAATCATAAAGAAGGACTTTAATATATAGTGCCATTTGCCTTTTTTACGCTCTTCTCTCCAATAGGCATATTTATATTGTCGGTCGTACATTCATCCCCCTAAAGTAAACTTGCCGTAAGTTTAAGTATCTCGATAGCGTAAAGTGCGTTTGCACCTCTTTAATCATAGTGCGTATCTAAAGTGAATGCTTGTCGTGGCAATAAGAAGGAGAGGTATTCTGTAGTAAGAGCTACATAATCTCTGAACGTTATATGTCTTGTGTCATTCGGATGATGCCTGATTTTGCTTATCGCTAGTGTTTTCTGAACACCCAAATCGGGCCGATGAGTAGAAACTGTAAATCCTCAAAAAACGACGGTTTTTTACCTTCAATCTTGTGACCGATAAATTGCAATATCCACAATACACCAAACAAGAGCATAGAAATATGCAGAACGGGCAACATCAATACCTCTAGAGACCAAATAAGGCCAATGCACGCTAATGTGTAGCCGATCATCATCATGAATACGCTCAGAGACAAACGAAAATAGAAAACCCAAGTGGGGATCACCGCTACCCAAACCCAATTAAGTTCGAAGCCTAATAATGAAATCTGGGGAATCGACCAAATAAGTCCAACCACAGAAAGGTAAATACCTGGAACTGCGATTGTGTGAATCTTTTGGTTGATAGGGTTTTGGTGACTCTCCCCGTATTCTTTTAGCCATTCAGATAATGCTCGCATATCATTCCCCTTTTCCACCTTCTTATTCTTATATAGCCCGAGGATGAAAAAGGTGCGAATTTTTCCGTAAAGGCTACGAGCAACGAGCGACAAAACAACAGAGGCCAGTGCGTTGCCGATTACTCACCAAGCAACGCTCGTTGTGCTTTCGGCAGCTTGGCAACGACAAGAGCATAAGAGCGTTCACACAAGTCTTGAATCAACCCATCCTCGACATCACCGTTAAAATAAACCGTTATCCAATGACGCTTATTTAAGTGATAACCCGGGATAATATCCGTAAACTGCGACGTTAAGACTTCTCCATCTTCTGGTTTTACTTTTACGCTGACATACTCCCGACCGTTTCTCTCTGCAATGATGGCAAACATCTTGCCTTTGATTTTGTATACAAGCGCTTCAGGCCCAAATGGGAAATCGCTTTCTGCACACATGAAGGTACTTAAGTATTGTTCTAGTTCTTTGCTTTTCATATCCCCTGCCTCCTTCTGCGTTCTCATTCAAATTGTGGCAATAGCAATTTTAACGCCTGGTTAACCTGCTCTTTTTCATTGCCTTCTAAACCATGCAATAACGATTGCTGAACGTCTACATGCTCCAAAATTAGCTTGTCAATTAAGGTTAAGCCTTGCCCTGTTAGTTCAACGGTGACGCTACGTCGGTCTTCTTTACTATGGGTTCTGGTGATAAACCCTTTCTTCTCTAGTTTATCTAAGCGATTAGTCATCGCACCCGAAGTGAGCATCATCGACTCCATTAACGCTGAAGGAGTAAGCCAATATGGTGAACCAGCTCGACGCAGTGTCGCTAACACATCAAATTCACCCATTTTCAGGTCGTACTTCTTATGTAGCTCGGCGACCCTAGATTCCATGTGTTTTGCAATTCGCATTAGTCGACCCATTATTGCCATCGGTTCAGTGTCGAGGTCTGGCTTCTCCCTAGCCCACTGCTCTACCACTCTATCAATTGCATCCATTATTTCTCTCCAAACATCATATATTTTTTATTTTAACATAAAGATACTTTACAAAAAGCCACCTTGCCGATATCGTTACATTTAATTATCTCTACATAAAGATATTTAACATGAACATTTTACTTGCGATGATTCCTGCCTTTTTTTGGGGGACGACTTACGCTGTTACTCAGTTTACTCTACCGGACTGGCCTCCCGTTTTACTTGGCGCTCTAAGGGCACTGCCTGCGGGTCTTTTGTTGCTGGCAATAAAGCCCTCGTTTCCAAAAAGAAGTGAGTGGAAGGTGCTGCTTGTTTTAGGAACCATCAACATCGCTTGCTTCTTTGGTCTCATTTTTGTCATGGCTTTGACGCTTCCTTCTGCCATCTCTGGTGTTGGTATGGTTTCGGTCCCCGTTTTTGCGATGCTGTTTGGTTGGGCGGTCTACAAACGTCAGCCTAGTGGCATTCAAGCGATAAGCGGCGCAACTTTGATTGCTTTAGCTTGGTTCTTATTTGATCCTAGCTCTATTTCTCTCGAACCCGTGGGCTTACTTGCGATGATCTCCGCCATTATGTGCATCGTGATAGGAAGTAGCGTAACAAAGTCACTAGGTACAAAAATGCACTGGTGGACAGTGCTAACATGGCAGCTCATTTTGGGTGGCGTGATTATGTCTATCGCAACAAGTGTGCTGGCGATAAACAATCCAGAGCCATATGTTACGGTCGTTCAGGACGTATCCATGACGAATATTCTAGGGTTACTGTGGGTAATTATTCTGAACACCGCATTAGGGTATGGCATGTATGTATGGTTATTACAGCGGATGTCGGTCGTAGATTTTACCTTTGGTGGTATTGCAAACCCAGTCGCAGGCATTGTTTCGGGCCTACTGCTATTGGGGGAAACGTTCACTCCTCTGCAATACAGCTTAATGCTAGGAATGATCGTAATGTCATTACTACCTCAGCTCATTACGTCGATCAAAGCGAAAAGAGCCGCACTCTCCCTAAGTAACGTTAATTCCTAACACTCTAGAAGTAATGAGAGTGTTAGGAATCCTCAAGTGTGACCCCATCAGCAGAAATCAGCGCTAACCTAGGCAACTGACACCTTTAAAACGGTACGTTTTGACGTTATGGCTGTTAAGCGCTTGCAAGGTTAGTCAGGGGCTCTGGTTTAGCGTAAACATAACCTTGAATAAGGTAAATCGCATGCTGAGCCAGGTATTCGACTTGAGCCTGGCTCTCTACACCTTCTGCAATCATCTCACATTCCGCTTTGTTCGCTGCAGACACAATTGAGTCCAGCACTTTCAATTTTTGGTCGTCAGATCCTATTGGATCAATAAACATCTTATCCACTTTTAAACATCGGATGCCCAAATCTTGTAGGTAAGAAAAGCCACCATATCCGGTACCAAAATCGTCAATTTTGAACTTGTAGCCTTTATTCGTTAAATACAAAATCTCTTTTTTCGCGGCCTCAGTGTCTTTTACTGGTATTCTCTCGGTCAACTCAAAATGAATTCTATTCGAGATTGGCCAATTTAACTCCGACAGCAACTTCGTTAATACGCCTGACTCTAAATGGGAGGAAACAATATTGATGCTGACCCACGTATGCTCGGGCAAGTCACTTAAGTCTTGTATGATTTTACGAATAAGCTGATTGGTCATCGGGATAATCAGGCCACTTTCTTCTGCAGCACCAATAAACATATTTGGTGGCACCATTCCATCACGCCGCGACCATCGAATCAGAGCTTCGTATCCTACTGTCTTACCATCGCGACTATCGACAATCGCCTGGTAGTAAGGAATAAATTCTGCATTACTAATCCCATTTTCAATTAGACCAGTAATGGATTTTCTCAAGCTTTTACCAGATATGTATGCAAAGGCAGTCGCAAGACCAGTAAGCACACTTACAAGACCGCCCCACAAAAATACTCTTTCCTGAGCATAATTTTTAAGTTTTTCACCGCTGTATATCTTGATGAGCATGTTGGCTTGAGACTCTCCTGAAAAGAAAAACTCTTTTGAGAGTGCGTTTTCTTCTCCTGCAATATTCGCTTTGCCACGGCTTATCGTTAAATCACCAAATATTGGTTCATCATACTTAAACTCTACAAATAGGCAGTCTTTGCAAGGCGTTTTTATTACCTCGTTAACCCAACTGTTATCAAGCACCCAGAAAACTTCAACGTGTTCATTATCATAAATGACCATCCACTCTATTTGGTCATTCTGTTGCGGCAAAATAAGTGATGCGAAAAAGTTCTCATCCATCTGAAATCGTTCACTACTAGATGGGCGAGACACTTCACTACCAACCGTGGAACACGTTTTTCCGCCTTCTGTGGTCATCGCAATAAAACGAATGTAACGGTTATAAAAACGTGGGTCGCGTAAAGTTCTTACATCACTATCACTACAAGTAAAATCTAACTGAGCAATCTGCTTCACTATTGCTCCGTCCAAATAGGCAGACCTTTGATTTAAATAATCTACGTAAGCATCTATTTTCGACGCTTTTACCGAGTTGACGTAAAAGTTGGTTATCGAATGAAAGGCCACTACAAATATGGCGATGGGAACTAAGCCGAGTAAAATGGCATACCTTGTATTCTTTGTTATCAAAGTTCGTCCTGCTAATCTGTCAAGCAACCTAAGTGGGATATGAATACTATCTCATTTTTATAGTCCAAAAAGTGAGGAATGACGCTCAATAAAATTATAGACTCAAGTGGCTTTCAGATGTCGGGATTTAGAATGTGAGCACCAAACCACATTCGAGGAGAACAAAGTAGCGACTAAGTGAAAAGTAAGAACGAGCCCAACTGTTAAGTCATCCGTAATAAAAGTGACAACTTGGATCTTGAGCAATACTTTTTAGATAGGCAGCAGATACGCTAAAAAACAAAAAGGAAACGATTGATGCCAACCGCTTCCTTTATTTGTTATTGCTATTTAAAAGTGCGTGAATTACGCCACTTCAAGAATCACTTTTTCCAACTTATCTAGGCCTTCATTTAGCACGTCAGATTCGATGGTCAGTGGAGGTAACAGACGAATCACGTTCGCTTTTACTCCACAAGAAAGCAGGATAAGGCCGTTTTCTTGCGCTTTAGAAATCACCGCTTTGGTCATCTCTTGCAGTGGTTTGCCTGATTCTGGGTCAGTAAACTCAATCGCCATCATTGCACCAGTAGTGCGGATTTCACCGATAGCAGGTACTGACTGTTGCAGCTTAGTCATTCGTGCATTGACCACTTCACCAATGCCCATCGCTTTAGTGCACAAGTTTTCTTCTTCGATGATTTTCAGCACTTCAAGACCAGCAACACAACCGAGTGGCGAGCCTGCATAAGTACCACCTAAACCACCAGGCAGTGCGGAGTCCATTACATCCGCTTTACCAACAACAGCTGAGATTGGGAAACCACCAGCAATGCCTTTCGCCATTGTCATTAGATCGGGTTCAATGCCTAGGTGCTCCGTCGCAAACATTTTACCGGTACGGGCAAAACCCGTTTGGATCTCATCCGCAATCAGCATGATACCGTGCTTGTCACACAGCTGACGCAAGCCTTGTGCAAACGCTTCAGGTGCTTTGTAGAAGCCGCCCTCACCTTGTACTGGCTCGAAGATGATCGCCGCAACACGTGATGGTTCAATATCACAAGCAAATAGATCGTCGATCGCTTGTAAGCTTTGCTCAACGCTGATGCCGTGAAACGCATTTGGGTAAGGCGCGTGGTAGATTTCGTTCGGGAAAGGACCAAAGCCCGCTTTGTACGGCGCAACTTTACCAGTTAACCCCATCGTCATGTTTGTGCGACCGTGAAAGCCGCCTTTAAACGCTATCACGCCGCTACGGCCTGTATGAGCGCGTGCCACTTTTACGGCATTTTCGACCGCCTCGGCGCCAGTGGTTAGAAAGATCGCTTTCTTCTTAGTCTCACCTGGTACAAGTTCTGTCAGCTTTTCAGCCAGCTCTACGAATGACGCGTATGGCGTAACCATCGCACACGTGTGTGAGAAATTGTCCAGCTGAGCTTTTACCGCTTCGCTAATGCGCTTGTGAGAATGCCCGGTGTTAGTTACCGCGATACCCGCTGCAAAGTCTATGTATTTGTTGCCTTCGATATCCCATACGTAAGCGTTTTCTGCTTTCTCTACGTAAAGTGGGTACAGTGCGCCCATGCCTTGAGCGATAACTTGGCTTCTTCTTTCGTGCAGTTGTTGATTTGTCATTGTTTTGTCCTTAATTAGTTGCCGCCAAAGCAGAGATATTTCACGTCCATATATTCATCGATACCTTGTTTTGCTCCTTCGCGTCCGATGCCGGACTGCTTAACACCGCCGAAAGGAGCGACTTCAGTAGAAATCATGCCTTCGTTAATGCCAACCATGCCGTATTCGAGCGCTTCTGCGATTTTCCAAACACGGTGAATGTTTTGGCTGTAGAAGTACGACGCAAGACCGTAGATGGTGTCGTTCGCCATTTCGATCAGCTGTGCGTCACTGTCAAAACGAATCACTGGTGCGACAGGACCAAAGATTTCCTCAGAGACAATCTTCATGTCGTGAGTAACGTCTTTGAGAACCACTGGCTGCATAAATAGACCATCGAGCTTTTTAAGTTCTGAAACCGGCTTCGCGCCTTGCTCGATAGCACCATCGATCAACGCTTGAATGCCTTGCTTCGCTGACTCGCTGATCACTGGACCAATGTTGACCCCCTCTTCCAATCCGTTACCAACTTTGAGCTGCTGAACCGCAGCGTCAAACTTAGCAACGAACTCGTCATACACTTTGCTGTGTACGTAGAAACGGTTCGCACACACACACGTTTGGCCTGCGTTACGGAACTTCGACGCCATCGCACCCGCCACGGCTGCATCAATGTCGGCATCATCGAATACGATAAACGGCGCGTTGCCACCGAGCTCCATTGAGGTACGTTTGATGTCAGCCGCGCTTTGCTGCATCAGCACGCTACCGACTTGAGTAGAGCCAGTGAAAGACAACTTACGAATCAACGGGTGTGAAGTGAAGATAGCACCGACCTGACGGGAGTTTTCCCCCAATACCACTTGCAGCACATCGCGTGGGATACCCGCTTGATAGGCAAGCTCTGCAACCGCAAACGCAGACAGCGGCGTAGATTCAGATGGTTTTACCACAAAGCTACAGCCTGCTGCTAAAGCTGGCCCTGCTTTGCGCGTGATCATCGCAATTGGGAAGTTCCAAGGTGTAATCGCACAGGCGACACCAATTGGCTGTTTGATGGTCACCAAACGCTTGTCCGCACTTGGCGCAGGAATCGTCTCACCGTAGGTACGCTTCGCTTCTTCAGCAAACCATTCGATAAAGCTCGCGCCGTAAAGCACTTCACCTTGAGCTTCCGCTAGCGGCTTACCTTGCTCTAACGTCATCAAACGGCCAAGGTCGGCTTTGTTTTCTAACAGGAGTTGGAACCAACGATTGAGCATGCCAGCACGCATTTTTGCTGGCAGTGCCGCCCACTCTTTCTGCGCCACACTGGCACGTTCAATGCCATTTGAAATGTCGTTTTCGGTTGAAACTGGTGCGTACCCGAGGAGTTCTCCGGTCGCCGGATTAGTCACTGCAATGCCCTGTTGTGGATTCGCTACCATAAACGAAACAAGGCTTTGGTTTTGTATCTGTTGCATGGTCATTCCTTTTGACAACTCATCATCGCCGCTAAGCCAGCGGCGAGTTTATGTTTAAGCAGGGATCTGCTGCGTAATACAGTGAATGTTCCCTCCGCCGAGTAGAACCTCTCTCGACGGTATCGCGATGATTTGGTATTCCGGCATCGCGTTTTGCAAAATATCGATCGCCATAGCGTCGGTCTCTTCGTCCAGCATCGGCAAGAACACATGCTCGTTGACGATAAGAAAGTTCGCATAAGAGGCACTTAGGCGTTCGCCAGCTTGTCGACTCATTCCTGAACTGGCGTCAATGCCATTGGCTTCGCGCTCGCTGTAATGCAACGGACCCGGTAATGGCAAACGGACAATTTCAATCTCGCGTCCTTTCGCATCGTGCTGCGATTTCAGTACTTGTTCCGCTTGACGAGATAACGCGTATTGCAGATCACTTGGGTCATCGGTCCAACTCAGTACCACCTTACCCGGTGCGATCACGTGCATCAGGTTGTCAACATGGCCGTCTGTTTCGTCATTGAATAAACCATTTGGCAACCAAATGACTTTTTCGATACCGAGATACGCCTTTAACTGCTCTTCGATTTGCGCTTTGCTCAATTGCGGATTTCGCCCCGGACTGAGTAAGCACTCTTCTGTGGTGTAAAGGGTGCCTTCACCATCGGTGTGAATCGCCCCTCCTTCAAGTACAAACGGAGCACGGTAATGATCAATACCGATGATGTCGCATACCGAGCCAGCGACAAGATCGTCCTGCTGCCAGTTATCGTAAAGCCCGTTGTACTCGCCGCCCCACGCGTTAAATTGCCAACTAATCCCACGGCGCTCACCCGCCTGATTCACAAGCACGGTCGGCCCAATATCGCGCATCCACGCATCGTTAAATGGGATTTCCACCAAACGTACGTCTGAGTGGAGCATTTGACGCGCTCGGTCAAAGTTGTGCGAGCATACCGCCACGCACACCTTGGTCACTTCCGCGATTAAGTTCGCGATTCTGGCGAAAGTCTCTTGCGCGGGTAACGCGTCATCACGCCAGTTGTCTTTCCTTTCAGGCCACGCTAGCCAAACTTCACTAACCGGCTGAAACTCAGCCGGAAAATAGAAGCCATCTTGCGCTGGTGTTGTCGATAACTTCATTTAAATGCCTCTTTAAACGGCTAGTTTGCCAACGCTGGTGTAAAGGTCTGGACGACGGTCGCGGAACAAGCCCCATGCGTGACGCGCTTTCGCTGTCGCAGCAAGGTCGATTTCTGCGTAAATGATGGTTTCACCTTCACGTGGTGCTTCGGCAATTTTTGCGCCAGTGTGGTCAGTGATAAAAGAAGAACCGTAGAACGTGGTCTCGATACCATCATCGACTTCAGTGCCCACTCGGTTTGACGCAATCACTGGAACGAGGTTTGCTGCCGAGTGACCTTGCATTGTACGTTGCCAGTGGTCACGTGAATCCAGTGTCGGATCTTGAGGCTCAGAACCGATTGCAGTTGGGTAAAAAATCGCTTCCGCGCCGTGCAGAGCCAAGCTGCGTGCAAGCTCTGGAAACCATTGGTCCCAGCAAATGCCAGCACCGAACTTACCGAACTTGGTTTGCCACACTTTGAAACCGGTATCGCCAGGGCTAAAGTAGTACTTCTCGCTGTAGCCCGGGCCGTCAGGAATGTGTGACTTGCGGTAGTTATCTAGTACCGTACCATCGGCATCAATCATCACTAGCGAGTTAAAAAACGTATTGCCCGCTTTTTCAAAGTAGCTGACAGGAATCACCACGCCGAGCTCTTTAGCCAACGCACTCATCTCTTTAATAAGACGACAATTCTCCGTTTCTTCTGCAAGCTCGAAATACTTTGCTTCTTGTTTTTTGCAGAAGTAAGGCGCAGCGAACAGCTCTTGCGGAAGAATCACGTTCGCACCGTTTTGTGCTGCTTCACGAATCGCCTTTTTTGCTTTGGCTAAGTTATCTTCCAGATCCCAGCTTTTCGTCAGTTGAAGGGCTGCAAATTTCACTACTTTGCTCATTGGATATTCCTTATCTCTTAAATCGCCAGTTTGTCACGTAGGTTATAGTAAGCCGCGCCCATTGCCGTAAACGGAATTTGGAAGTGGCGGCCCCCCGGGAAGGAGTAATGTTTCAGTGCAGCAAACGCGTCAAAGCGTTCTGCGTGTCCGGTCAGAGCTTCGGCCAGCAACTTACCTGCTAGGTGAGTACACGTTACACCGTGACCGCTGTAGCCTTGTAGGTAGTAAATGTTGTCTGCAAACGAGCCAAATTGCGGCATGCGTGAGTAAGTCAGCAAGAAGTTACCTGTCCAGGTGTAATCAATCTTGATGCCTCTCAATTGTGGGAAGACTTTTTCCATCTTCGGACGGATCAGTGCTTCGATGTTTTCTGGGTCACGTGCTCCGTAAACCACACCACCTCCGAACAACAAACGCTTGTCGGCGGTTAAGCGGAAGTAGTCAAGCAAGTAGTTACAGTCTTCAACGCAGTAGTCGCTAGTCAGCACTTGTTTTAGCTGCTCATCACTCAAAGGCTGAGTCGCCACCACTTGTGTGCCGCACGGGATCGCTTTGTTGCTGATGTTTGGTGCCAAACCACCAAGGTAGGCGTTACCTGCCAAAACCACGTACTTGCTCTTCACGCTGCCTTGCGCTGTTTTCACTACTGGGTTAATCCCTTTGTCAATCGATACGACCGCCGACTGCTCAAAGATTTGGCCACCCAGAGAAATAAACGCAGCGGCTTCACCTAACGCGAGTTTAAGCGGGTGAATGTGACCACCGCGCATATCCAACAAGCCACCAGTGTACACTTTGGTCCCTACCGCTTGTTCTACTTCTCCTGCGTCAAGCAGAGTCAGTTGGTCGTTGCCGTAACGCTCCCAGTTCTTCTTATGTTCTTCTAGCCCTTTGAGTTGTTTACTGTTCAGTGCCGTGAACAAGCCGCCTTGCTTGTAATCACAGTTGATGTCGTATTTGTCGATCAGACCACGGATGATATCGCCGCCTTCAAAAATCATATCGCACAGAGCTTTGGCTTGGTTTTGGTCGTAACGGCTTTCAATCACGTCAACATCTCGGCTGTAGCTGTTAACGATTTGGCCACCGTTACGACCAGTTGCTCCAAAGCCCACTTTTGCGCTTTCTAGCACAACAACTTTAAAACCTTTTTCTGCAAGGTGTAGTGCAGAAGAAAGACCAGAAAATCCCGCACCGACTACACACACATCGCACTCGATGTCGTTTTGCAACTGTGGGTATTCCGGCATGTTTGGCACAGAGTGCGCGTAGAACGAATCCGTATGCTTGTTCATAGAACTATTCCTTTATTTATCGTAATCGTCAGCAGGCTTAAGGATGGAGGCGAATCCAAGTGGTTTTGGTTTCGGTGAATTTTGCAATCGCGTGGAGAGACTTGTCTCGACCATTTCCGCTCATTTTGAATCCGCCAAATGGGACCGTCATGTCACCTTCGTTGTAGTTGTTGACCCAAACCGAGCCGGCTTGCAGTCGTTTTGCTACGCGATGAACGCGGTTGATATTGCTGCTCCAAAGTGCAGCACCTAAGCCGTACTTCGAATCGTTAGCGATCTCAATTGCTTGCGCTTCATCTTTGAATGGAATGACACACAGCACCGGACCAAAAATTTCCTCTTGAGCGACACGCATCTTGTTGTCGACGTTGTCTAAAATGGTTGGGGAAACAAATGCGCCCTGCCCATCGACATCGCCACCACAACGTACGTTTGCACCTTCTGATTCACCTAACGAGATGTATTCCAATACTTTTGATTTATGATCTTGGTCGATGAGTGCACCCATGGATGAACTTGGGTCCATTGGGTCTTTTGGCGTGAACGCTTTCGACGCTTGAATAACTTTTTCTATAAACTGATCTTTGATGCTTTCGTGAACAAGCAGGCGGGTTGCCGCGACGCACACCTCACCTTGGTTGTAGAAACACCCTGCGGCGGTGTCTGCTGCTGCGCGGTCTAAATCATCACAATCTTCAAACACGATGTTCGCGTTCTTGCCGCCCGCTTCTGCAAACACACGCTTTAGGTTGCTCTCACCCGATCTGACCATCAGTTGACCTGCAATGCGCGTCGAGCCTGTGAAGGCGATGCAGTCTACGTCTTGGTGTTTCGCCAGCGCGTCGCCAGCTTCATGACCAAAACCCGTAACGACTTGGAAAACGCCTGTTGGTAAGCCCGCTTGAGAAGCAAGTTGACCTAGGAATATCGCGGTGAGAGAAGATTTTTCTGACGGTTTTAGAATCACGCTATTACCAGCCGCTAAAGCAGGGCCAAGCTTCCAGCACGCAAGCCAAAGTGGGAAGTTCCACGGTACAACCGCAGCAACCACACCAATCGGTTGATGAGAAATAAAAGCGTGTACATCTTTTTCGGTTGGGGCAACTTCGCCGTATACTTTGTCGATTGCTTCTGCGTACCAGCGTAATGCACTCGCCGCACCAGGAATATCGGTAGAGAAGCTGTGAGAGATAGGCTTACCGGTATCAAGCGTTTCTAGCAGAGCCAATTCTTCTTGGTTTTGATCAATCAAGTCAGCAAACTGTTTAAGCACTGCTTTGCGATGAGCTGGGCTGCTCTCGCTCCACTGACCGGATTGAAATGCTTGGCGAGCGTATGAAACTGCGAGATCAACATCTTCATTTTGGCAACGGGCGATTTCGGTGAATATCTCATCTGTTGCTGGGTTAACTACCGGGATGGTTTGCCCTGTTAAAGCAGCACTGTATTCACCGTTAATGTACGCCCTGTTTTCGATGTTTAGATTGTTTTTTAGTTCAATCCATTGCTCTTGGGTTTTCATACGCTCTCCTTGTGATCACACAAGGCAAGCCCCCACTAAAATGTGGTTGGCGTATGCGCACTTATCATTCGACAAGCCTTGTCTGTGTGATTTGTAAATCGATGGGGCTTCGTCGTATCAATAATGTACGACTCGCCCGCTGTTATGACATGAGATTGCCCTTTATATTCCAGAGTGATTTCACCCTCTAATACGGTGCCAATCTCTTCGCCTTCGTGTTTGATTTCTGCCGCACCAGTGGTTCCATAAGGTGCGTATTCCTCGATCAAGAATCCGATGACTTGATCTTTGTCGCCATTCGTTACCAGTTTCATGGACACCGTCTCGCTCCCGATTTCCACAAGATCTGACGGCTTGATGACTACTTTCACTTCATCGTTCGAAGGTTGTTCAAAAGTGAAAAACTCTGATAACGATAAAGAAAATACATTAACGATTTTTTGTAGTGAGCTGACCGACGGGCTCACTTTGCCATTTTCAATGGATGAGATTGCACTGTGGGTAATACCAGCGCGCTCGGCTAGTTCCCTTTGTGACAATCCATGTTTTTTTCGTAACTGAACAATATTTTTACCAATCTCTTGATTGTCCATTCATACAGCTCCAAACGTTTAACGAGAGGTAGCCATCATAAATTCATTGAACAAAATTTGAGAGAAATGATTGGTTTTTGCTTCCCATTCTGGGTGCCACTGCACGCCAACGAAAAATTTTTGATTAGGAAGACTAAATGCTTCTACCAAGCCATCCGGGGCTTTAGCTTCTACTTGTAATAGAGGAGCAAGCTGATCGACGCCTTGGTTGTGTAGTGTGTTCACTTCAAAGAAGGTGGTATTTTCCCAATGATTTTGCACCAGCCATTGTTCAAATAAGCTCTGCTTTTGAACTAGCACAGCGTGTGCTGGCGCGTATTTTTGTTCGAAATCTTCAACAGGCGCTTCACGATGGTCATTGAAGCCGGAGTCATGAACGGCTGGGTTTAACGAGCCACCAAGTGCGACATTCATCTCTTGAAAGCCGCGGCAAATACCAAGGCACGGAATGTTTTGGTCAACCGCATGACGAATTAACGTGAATGAGAGCTCATCACGAGCTTCATCTTTGTAGCTCTCTTCGTGCGTTGCATTGTATCGATGTGGCGCAACGTTAGAGTGGCTGCCAGGAAAAAGAAAACCATCACATATGTCTAGGATGGTGGTTACGTCATCGACCGACATGTCGGGAGCCAACATAATCGGTAGTCCTCCAAAATCCTTTATGGCGCGAAGGTAAAAGTCGTTGACCGCTTGTATCTGATAGCCACCCAACTCTTTAGCGCAGCTAACCACACCAATGATGGGTTTGTGTGTATCTGCCATGATATGTCCGTGTTCAATTTATTTAACACAAACCCTACAAACCATGTACAAAATTATCAACACAGATGACCATTATTATCGTCACAACGTGATCTGGCGCACTTTTTAGGCTTCAAAACTGAATATTTATGCTCATTATATTGAACAAAACAAAACCAACCGTTACAAAATAGTTAACAGAAAGACATAAAAACCAGCCGTTAAACATCAAAAGCACAGTGTAAGTGCATGTTTAAATTAAAAATAACCTGAAAAACAAACAACTCGTTCAGAGTGCTGTAATTTATTTGTTAATTTGGTTATTTCTAATTTCTACTCGTCAGGCTATTTGGAGAAGAAAATGGAATCGTATCTACAGGAAGTACAAAATTTTAAACAAAAATGGCCCGATATTGAATTTATCGATCTCATCTTTACCGATATAAATGCCACCCCAAGAGGAAAACGCATCCCGATAGATGCTCTAGAAAAACTGAATAAAGGTGTTGCCCTCCCCCTTTCGACCATCACCCTAGATACCAAAGGTAACGTCGTTGAAACGGCCGGGTTGGGAGAAGATCTCGGAGAACCAGATAATCTCTGCTATCCAATCAGCGGCACCTTAATGCCGACGGCAAAAGAACAAGTTGGTCAGCTACTGCTTAGTATGATGGATGAAACCGGGCAGCACCCTAACCCACTGTTCATCCGAAACATTCTCGCTTCTATATTGCAAACACTGCATGCTAAAGACCAATATCCTTGTGTCGCGCTCGAGCTGGAGTTCTATTTAATAGACAAAACCCGCGGCGAAAATGGCGAACCATTAACGGCAATTAACCCCACGAAAAAAACTCGAGAAAAAGATACCGAGGTTTACGACCTTGATGGACTAGATGACTACGCTGATTTCTTGGCCGACCTTAATCGAATTGCATTAGAACAAGGTTTAAACACTTCCGGAGCCCTATCTGAATCGGCCCCAGGGCAGTTCGAAATCAACTTCAACCATTCTAAAGATGTACTTCGAGCATGTGATGAAATCATCATCGCAAAACGCTTGATTCGCCAGGTCGCTCATCAGCACGGATTTGACGCCACATTTATGGCGAAACCTTTTAGTGAGCAAGCGGGTAATGGCATGCACATTCATCTCAGCTTGGTTGATACAGATGGTAACAACCACTTTAGCCAATCAGACGGTCAAGCGAGCGCCTTCTTCTATCAAACCATGGCAGCGATGCTGTCACAAACATCCGATGCCATGGCCCTAATCTGTCCTAACGTTAACTCTTACCGTCGCTTTGTTCCTGGCGCTTACGTCCCGACCAAAGCCGATTGGGGAGAAAACCACCGCGGTGTTGCGTTGCGTGTGCCTATCAGCGATAGCAAAAATCGCCGTATAGAGCATCGTATAGCAGGCGCTGACGTTAACCCATACATTCTCGCTGCAGTAGTACTTTCCGCAGTATTAGCGAGTGAAAGCTACACCAAAGATCAATGTCCACCGACTCTCAGTGATGATGCAATTGAGTTACCTCTGCGTATGTCAGAAGCTCTAGAGCGACTGGAGCACAGTGAGCTAGCTCAATACATCTCAAGAGATTTTATCGATTTGTATCTAGCTTGCAAACAGAGTGAACTCGCAGAATTTGAGCGAGCGATTACTCCATTGGAAATCGACTGGATGTTGCACTCGGCATAAACAAAGGAAATGAACTTTATGACTACGCAGACCAAGGCGCTGGATGCGCCTCTTAAAATCAACTCTCAACACATTATTGTTTCTTTAATCTCGGTTGCGACGTTTGTCTTTTTTACCACAATCGGTTTGAACCATGAGGAAGGCGAAGCCTACGGATGGATGAGTCTTTTACCAACGGCGTTGGTATTGGTCTTTGCGCTGACAACACACCGAACTGTGGAAGCCCTCTTTAGCGGCGCTATTGCCGGTGTTCTTCTGCTTAACCCAACTGAAGCGGTAGAACAGATTGTTGATATTTCCATGAGTGTAATGATGGATGAAACTATTGCCTGGATCATCCTCGTTTGTGGTTTGATGGGCGGCCTAATTGCTATTTTGGAGAAAGGCGGCAGTATCTTAAGCTTCTCCGACATGTTGGTCACGAAAGTAAAAAGCCGTAAGCAATCGATGCTGATGACCTTTGCGTTAGGTATTCTGATCTTTATCGACGATTATTTGAATGCGATTGCAATTTCTTCCTCAATGAAAAAAGTTACGGACGGCTACCAAATCTCGCGTGAAAAGCTCTCATATCTTGTGGATTCAACCGCCGCGCCTATCTGTATCCTCGTACCGATTTCCACTTGGGCAATTTTCTTCAGTTCGTTGCTAGAAGCAAACGGAGTAGCAGAAGCGGGAGATGGTATCAAAGCATACATTGAAGCTATTCCATACATGGCTTACGGCTGGGTAACGCTGGTGATTGTTTTGCTGGTTGCAATGGAAAAGATCCCAGATCTAGGTGCGATGAAAAAGGCAGAAAAGCGTGCGAAGAATGGTCAAGTTCGTCCAGACGGTGCAACAGATGTCGACTTTGGTCCCGATGTATCTGCACATACCAACCCAACCATGGGCCTTGTCAACTTCTTGTTGCCGATGATCGTACTCGTTGCCGCAAGTTGGTACTTTGGTATCGATCTACTTGCTGGTGTTTTCGTCGCGCTAATCTTTACTATTAGCTTTTACGGCGCACAAAAACTGATCTCGATGAACGACATGTTCGAAGCTGTTTATGATGGCATTAAGGTTATGCTACTGCCGCTTGCGACCGTTATTGGTGGTTTCATGTTGAAATCGGTCAACGACTCATTGGGCGTCACGCAGTATGTCATTGAGACCGTCAGCCCTTACCTGTCAGCGTCTTACTTCCCGGCGATTATCTTTATGATTACGGGCGCGTTGGTATTTGCAACGGCATCGTCTTGGGGAACGTTTGCAGTAGCGATGCCAATTGTTCTACCTTTGGGCGAACAGCTTGGTGTGCCTCTACACTTAACCGTTGCAGCGCTGCTTTCAGCATCAGCGGCAGGGAGCCACTCTTGTTTCTTTAGTGACTCAACCGTGTTATCTGCACAAGGTTCGGGCTGTACAGCAATGCAACACGCAACCACACAGTTTCCTTATGCGTTGATTGGTATTGTTGCAACCGCGATTTTCTTCTTCATCATCGGTTAGCCCCTTTATCTAATTGCAAAACCCTGCTCAAAAATAGCGGGGTTTTGTTCTATCAAGTCAAATGATCCTCTTAAAACTACTTTACGCCCGTTCAGTATAAAAATACTCAAAGATATACAGCTGCACTCAATAAGGGTTTGGTAAACCTAATATTTTTGGTTTACGCTTAGCGAAGCGTTTATTGTGCAACAAGGCAGCTTTTGAGTAACTTAAATGCCGCCTTAATACAGTGTTAACGGTTGGAGAGACATGAAAAAGTTAGCCCATGAGATATGGATATTTGACGGAGATCCCGTCCAATTCTTAGGACTCCCATACACCACTCGTATGACTATTGTTAGGCTTTCTGATGGTGGCCTTTGGATTCATAGTCCAATTAAGTTATCAAATTCGATTAGAGAGCAAATCAACAATCTAGGCCAAGTGAAATACTTAATCGCTCCTAATCATTTACACCACTTGTTCTTATCTGAATGGGTATCTGCCTATCCTAGCGCAGAAGTTTATGGCACAGATGAAGTCATTAAGAAGTGCCGTGATATACACTTTCACGCTTCACTTAACCAAGGCGGTAATGCTTGGAACTCTGAGATTGAACAAGAACTATTTTCTGGCTCTCCATTAATGGAAGAGTGTGTGTTTTATCATCGACGTTCAAAGACCTTAATTGTTACTGACCTCGTCGAGAATTTTTCTGGCCAGAACTTTAACTACTGGCAGCGGTTTGTGGCTAAAGGGGCCGGTATTCTTGCTCCGAATGGAAAAATGCCTTTGGATTGGCGCCTAAGTTTTATGTTTAGCAAACAAGAGGCTCGAAAACACTTAAATAAATTGCTGTCTTGGAAACCTAATATATTGGTTATGGCTCACGGCGAAATCGTCCTTGATAATGCAGACGAGTTCTTACAGCGCTCTTTTAAGTGGCTAGTATGAGACAACATTGAAAACTCACACAACAGAATAGACAAGAAGCTATTTTATAACATTAGGCCCTTTTAGCTTAGTCTTAGGGGGCAATTTACAGAACTACACGTTATGTTTAACGATAAGCTCCCCTATTCCTCTTAATTGAGCATTATGCAGCAATTTAAAATTCCGTTAGAATTGCACTTCAAAAACTTCAATGCGAAGAATTCTGAACATTGATACGGACATAAGTTCAAGAGTTAACATAACGCTATAGCAATCTCTTACTAATTATTTTGCTTCGAGACATTGGCATACTCCCGAAACAAACCCTTCGACTCTAAAGGTTTTGTTAATAACTGTTGCCATGCTTGTTAGTTATTCTCGTTGAACTCAGTATCTTGAAGTTGTTTGAATATATAAATTTAAAAAAGAGACATAAGATGCACAAAAAACTCATCATTCTAAGCTTGCCTATTCTATTAGCCGCATGTGCGGCACCAAAGTATACGGTAGAAACAATCTCGAAAGAAAATCAGAGCAAGGAAATCACCATCGTAAAAGACAACGCCACGCGAGATGTTTTCTTAGATTCGATGCAAGACTGGTGTTTGGATACCGCCCATAAATGCACAGTCGTAAGCGACGGCACTCCTCCTGTTAGCTCTGAGCTGACACTTACTTACGTATCACGCTGGAGCTGGGATTTTAGAACATTTATCGCTGATGCTCAGATCAAAGCCTACAAAAATAACGAAAAAGTAGGACAAGTTGAATTTAAAGCACCAAACAGCGCGAATCCAGATAAATGGGGTAAAGACAACAAACGAATCATTTCGATGATGGATTTGTTATTCGGTAAACAAACCGTGAGTGAGGCTCAATCCAAGATTAAGCTGGGCGAAATGTAATGAGCCGAGCAATTGCCCATTTAACCAGCATCATATATTTGTAGATAAAGATAGGAATGTTTAAGTGACTGAAGTCAAAACCATTGGGCTTTTCTTTATAACCGCCATTGCAGAAATATTAGGCTGCTACTTACCTTATCTCTGGTTAAAGGAAGATAAGTCAGTTTGGCTTTTGGTACCGGCAGCGCTATGCCTTGCTATGTTTGCTTGGCTTCTATCTTTACATCCTACCGCTACTGGCAGAGTTTATGCTGCTTACGGTGGTGTCTATATTTTTGTCGCAATTCTATGGTTGTGGTGTATCGACGGCGTTCGACCAACGCTCTGGGACATAGTGGGGGTTTCTGTCGCTATGCTTGGCATGTCAATCATCATGTTTTCACCCAGAGCATCCTAAACGTAACCGAGGGAAACCCTTACGCTTAGTATTTTGGCTATGTGCTAGATTTATTGATTAATAACATTATGACGTAATTGCTACATAGCCAAAGTACGCTTGGGCTTCACCCCAAAACAGCGCTATTTATAGGAGATACCAATGAACCATGCAGTGAAGGCAAGATTTGATGAGTATCCAAAACATGTGCGTATTCGGATAGAAGAGCTACGAAATATCGTCTTAACTATCGCTTCTGAATTAAAACTGGGGGAAGTTGAAGAATCTCTAAAATGGGGAGAGCCAAGCTACAGTGTGAAAACAGGTAGCCCGGTAAGGATGGATTGGAAACAGAAAACGCCTAGTCGTTATTATCTGTTCTTTAATTGCCAAACTAAGCTCGTCGACACATTCCGCGAACTGTATAGTGACTCACTTGAGTTTCAGGGTAATCGAGCAATAATTCTATCTTTATCAGCTCCTTTGCCAGAAGCTTCAATCAAGAGCTGTTTAGAATTAGCATTAACCTATCAAAAGCGAAAGAACTTACCTCTTTTAGGTATGTAAGATCGCTTAATAAAACTATTTACGGCCGATTAACCATATTCAACTACTCTACCTTTGTATCCTTTTTAATGCTTACGCAGTAAAGTTTTAGATTAAGTGGTCACCTTAATAGCGCCGTAACCAAACTAGTAATATCGAAATAAAGAAGAGTTTATGAAATCAAAAATCTTGTTCTTACTTATGCTTGGAGCTCATTTCAATGCTTTTTCAGCGACGAACTATCAAGTAAATGTGGTAGTAACAGAGCCTCAATCAACATTCATTTTTCCGACTTTTGAAATATCCTCTAAAGGAAAAAGCAAAACCAGTTTTGTCGACGGCTGCACGTACTTAGGAACCCTTTCAGAACCGAGCAAAAATAGCATACAGCTTGAAGCTACCATGTCATGCAACCGAGATGGCGCTACGTCAAGGATGGAAATGCCGGTATTTGTACTCAACTCCGAGGGTCAAAGCGCGAGTTATGATCTTGTAGAAAACGGGGTCGTGATGTGGAAATATTCTGTAGAAGTTAAGCCGTCACTTAAAAAGTGATATATCAGAAATACTAAAGTAACAATCAGCACTATTAACCGCCGTTTAAGTGTAATAGGTATATTCTTTACGACTTAATGACGTTACTTGTTGCCGCAAGTCTCCAACTCATGTACAAAACAGCCCTAATTTTAATAGGAGATAAGTGGCATGAATTTAATTGTACGTCAGGTAACTTTAGGTGATGCTGAAGGCATTACAAACGTCCTCAACCCCATCATTATTGAAGGTCTATACACTGTATTAGATACGCCTTTCACACCTGAAGAAGAAAAAGAGTTCATTACTCATTTCCCAGAACGGGGCGTGTTTACAGTCGCTTTATCCGAAAATAGCTCACAAGTCATAGGTTTCCAAAATATCGAGCCATTTGCACAATATACAAAAGCTTTTGACCATGTTGGCATAATTGGTACGTTTGTTAGTGACGGTGCTCGTGGCCAAGGTGTGTCTAAACAGCTTTTCAAATCGACATTCGAAGTAGCCAAACAAAAGGGTTACGAAAAACTATTTGCGTACGTTCGCGGCGATAATGAGCGAGCGTTATCAGCCTATCTCAAACAAGGCTTCGAAATCGTAGGGACCGCGAAGAAGCATGCAAAAGTTCGTGGGAAATACGTAGACGAAGTCCTCATTGAGAAGTTTTTGTAGGTGTTAAGTCGCTAAACACTAAGCACGCATATAAGAACATTTGAACCAAGACTCAATTTCCGTCGTAGAAATCTCTTTTCTAAAATAGGTTATTTGAAATGAAACTGACCTCGGAAACTGAGTCAAGAATAATAGAAATGGCATGGGAAGACCGCACCCCATTTGAGGCTATCGAATTTCAATTTGGTTTGAATGAATCCGACGTGATTCAGTTTATGCGTAGCAGGCTCAAATCAAGTAGCTTTAAATTGTGGCGTAAAAGGGTTTCGGGGCGCAATACAAAACACAACAAGCTACGAAACTCAGACATCATTAGAGGTTATTGCCCAACTCAATATAAGCCGCGATAGCGAACTGCACTTGGCATAAATTTTTATTACGAATCGCAACATTTATCGCCCTACCTTTGAATCAACTCCATGATTGGAGGGGAATAGTCACCACTTAATTCAACCTAGGTGTTTCAGGGCGATAATAAATTCAATGGGAGTCATCTTAACATCCTCAGACGCCATCAAACTAATGATTCCACAGAAAAGATTGACACAAAACGCCCACTAAAAATAACTCAGATTACGGCGTCATTTAACCCGTGTATCAATCTTCTTTGACCTTCTGTTTAGGCACTAGAATCACTAACCTTCTATTTTATCTTTGAAGGCACAGACAAAAAGCTGCATGATTAAAAAGGAAAAATAGCTGATAACGGTTTAACAAGCACTCGGAGCTTGGAGGCAATTTTGAACAAATTACTTATGATATTTGCGTTGGTTTCTTTACCTTGCTTGGCCTCTGATGATGTTGAAGACCCCTGCAAAGTAAAAGGCGGTGGCGTTATGGCTGGTTATCAGTGTGTAGAAAAGAAAATGGAATCTGCAGATAAAGAGCTTAACGAAAGTTACAAGGAAGCAATCGCTAGAATAGGTGAGGAAGAAAAAGCACTAAGGGAAACATGGTCTCAGACCGAACTGGTAGAGCCATTTCGAAAGGCCCAAAGAGCTTGGCTAAAATACAGAGACGCCGAATGTGAGTTTACGGGCCTGTCTTCTACGCCCTCACCCTGGCAAGGTGTCCAGATTGAAGAATGTAAGTTAAGAATGACGTTAGAACGCGTCGAGTACTTCAATGGTGTATACGTAGGCTAAACGGATTACATCTAACAAAGCACTTCAATAAGATTCGCAACTCTTGGCAATTTCAGTTTAAATGTACTCTGTGTTTAAGATGCAAGCGTTCAGGTTATGCGTAAAGCTTATATGGGTGTGAAATAAGTATGGAAAAAGACGATTTAGTTGGGCTAGTAGTTAAGTATTTCGAGAAAATAGATGCCGGTGATCCTAGCTATCTGGATCTATTCTCAGAGGATGTTGATTTTTTCTTTCCTAAATTTGGGCAAGCGAAAGGAAAGAGTGCCTTAGTGGAGTTTGGCAATAGGATTGGTAGCTCGTTGATTAGTATCTGGCACGACATAGACGGCTTTCAAATAACGACTGCTGGAAACAAGGTGATTGTTGAAGGACAGGAAGGCGGCGTAATGAGTGATGGTACCTCTTGGCCGGACAACAAAGTTTCCACAGGGCGTTTTTGTAGTGTATTTGAGTTTGAAGGAAAAATGATAAGTCGTATGTTTGTGTACGTAGATCCTGACTTCCCGAGTCGAGATTTTGAGAGAATTTCCGTGCTGTCAGGCGAGAGCAACGTGCGACAAACTGTTCAAGCCTGAATACTACCGCTACCGCATAGCATCTTTGTTATGCGGTAGTATTCGTAGTTAAGGTGTGTTGAGGGCTTTGATATCACTTTGCTCACACCTTATCAGTGCGTTAGCCACATTCCCTTACTGATAGAAATGCTACTTTCTTCAATCGTCCTGTATTATGATAATGAAAAAGATTGCATTAATTTTAAGATTAAAATGAACCAAAAATTTTTTCTAAAACTACTCCCTGTCCCTTTTCTTCTAACCGCTTGCCAGTCTACGCAAAGCCAGCTACAGCCTATACCTGAAAACGTATTATCAAACCTATCGAGAGGCCATTAACTATTCTTTTTCTACTTGGCTAGTCGATCAGTCCGATATCGATCAGTCTGTAAATGAAGCTCGTGTAGCGTTATCAGAATATCAGTCTCAGAATGATGGTTTAGGAACAACATGTAAGGATTGGCACCTACCCCTAGAATCTGGATTGCGAGAAGTTAACAATCATAAGAATCAAGTGGCGATAGACCAGCAGCGAGCACATGAAATACATAAAGCAAACGCTTCTAAACCTGTAACGTATTCAACACCAGCATCTACTTCGACTAGTAATGTTGTTCACTGTTACAAATTGGAAGACGTTAGCTTGGATAAGAACATTCAAACCTTTAATGGAATGATATGCCCTATAGGCTGGCTTAAATATTATGGCTATTAATGTATTTGATTAATACAGTACTTAAGAATGAACTCTAAGTTTAATTTTTAGTTCAAGATTGGGTTTCTTGTTTACAATGTTATGTTTCCAGTTGGATTACCGTATTCGAATAGATTGACGAAGTTAATCAATATATGTGTATTGATGCTTACTTTTTATCGAGTTATCTTTGTTTGATAGCCATTAAAACGAGTAAGGAAACAAAGTGACTGTGTTAACAAAAGGCATACACCACGTAGGTTTAACCGTATCTAACCTAGAAGCAAGCGCGAAGTTTTTCACTGAACAATTAGGTTGGAGTGAAGTAAAAAGAAATCCAGGCTACCCGGCAATATTTGTGAGTGATGGGCATATCATGCTTACACTATGGGCGGCTAAGGCTGATGCCGCCACTCCATTTGACAGAAAAACGAATATTGGTTTGCATCACTTAGCTTTACTCGTAGAGACTGAGAAGCAACTCTATGAGTTGCGTGATCAATTTATGGCGTCGGGAATCGAAATTGAGTTTGGTCCCGAGCTTGTTAAAACAGGACCCGCAAAACATTTAATGTGTTACGACCCAAGTGGTATTAGGGTTGAGTTTTTCTGGGCGGGCTCATAAAACAAACATAACAAAGTTTTATAATAGGGATTTGGTACACATGGCATTGTTAGTTTGCACCGCCTTTGGTGTTTAAGGTGCTCAGCAGAAGCTTGCGTATTGAATGCCCCTCCCCTCCTACTACACATTTTGCGACTTACGAGTAAGTCCAAAAGGATAAATGTTATGTATAAAATCGGCGTTGTTTTATTTGATGATTTCACGGATGTCGATTTCTTTCTTATGTATGACTTGCTAGGGCGCACAACCGACAGTTGGACAGTAAGTATACTTGGAACTAAATCTGAACATCATTCCCACCTCGGTATGAAAGTTAAAACAGACGGACACCTTTCTGAGGTGACGAATCAAGATGTCGTTCTTATTACAAGCGGCAAACGGGGTATTCCAGCCGCTTTAAAAGATGCTGAATTTATGTCAGCGTTGAATCTTGATCCAAATAGGCAGCTAATAGGTTCGATTTGTGCGGGATCATTCATCCTCCATGAACTCGGTTTACTAGAAGGCAAGCGATTAACAACAAACCCAGATGCAAAGGCTGTTCTACAAAGTATGGGAGGAGATGTTCAGGATCTGCCTCTCGTGATAGACGGTAATGTAGCGACGGCCGGTGGCTGCCTTTCACTGATGTATCTAATTGGTTGGTTAACAGAGCGGCTATTTGACTCAAACAAACGAAAAGCTATACAAAATCAATTGATACCTGCTGGGCAATTAGAGCTGTTTGAAGAGCTTATTGCCACAACTATTCAATCAGCAGAGTTAGCAAGCTCGGATAACAAGGCGTTAAATAATCATTCATAACATGTGGTGTTTTACATTACGTTAGTTTTAGTGTTTAGGGTAAGTCACACACCAGTCTTGTGTGACTTACCCTTGAACATAACGCCACTTGGGGAAATTAACTTACAGGGAGTAAATCAATTGGTAAAAATGTACGGTTCTGAAGAGACAAGAGCGTTTTGCTGTAATTGTAAAGAAGTAACGCTACATCGGTACGAAAGCTTCTCTAAAGCACAGGAAAAGACCGAGAAAAAAGCTAAAGGTTTCTTCTCTGGTCTATTTGCAGCAATAATTGGCTCATTAATGGAAGGCGAAGCGACTGGTGACTACAAATGTACAATATGCGGCACTAATCTTCACACGCCAGATAATTTAGATTAGTAGTCAGTGTCTCTAGTGCCACAGCAAGTGGCACGCAACACAATTTATAGACGGCTCTAGTGGGTTTGAAGCGTATGCACCTTATGCATTGGCATTTAGGGTTTTGAGGTTGTGTTGCGGATCAGGTAGTGCGCTTTTATCTTTAACAAGGGGCTAACGCAGAGCAAAAACAAGGACAAGAAAAGAAGTAGTTTTATTTGAGTATTAATGAATTACAGACACAAAAAAGCCCACCAAAAGGTGGGCTTTTCTAAAATTTGGTGGGTCCGGGCGAACTCGAATCGCCGACCCCTACCATGTCAAGGTAGTACTCTAACCAACTGAGCTACGGACCCAAATTTTTATGTTCCTAACCATTCAATTCAGAATGGTGCGTCCGAGTGGACTCGAACCACCGACCCCCGCCATGTCAAGGCGATACTCTAACCAGCTGAGCTACGGACGCATTTCTCTGGAACGACGAGGATATTAGCTATAAGCGAACGACGGTGCAAGCACAAATTTACCAACTTTGAACCGTTTGGCGAAAATGTAAACTCAACACGCGTTTTCAGATGATTTTATCGACAAGGACTGAGCCTGCAGGGTTTAAAAGTGTGATCTATATAACTTTTATTATCTCACTTAATTGTCGTAAGGCACTTCACTGAGCATCCAAATCTGTAAGGTTTGCGATACCTTAGGGCAAGTGCCGAACAAAATCTGATATTTAGGTTTAAATGGTTCGCCGATATAGGTTGTACGGATCAACTCTCCTGTTTTGACGTCTACTTGAGTGCTCACCCTGCCTTTGAAGTTTTGAAATATGACAAACTGCTCACTGTGGTAAACCATTTGCTCTCGGTAAAACAAGAAATGATCTTGGGGTGTCTCTGTCAATTCACACTCCAGTGGTTTCAAATTAGGTATCGCACTAACATTCGATGCGATGAACAACGCCGATAAAATCCATCCGTATCGCATATGGCTGCCCTATTCTGCCCTCTTTTTCAAAGTATAGGCCCTGCCTTGATGACTGATACAAAAAAGGCTTTGATCATCTCTAATCAAAGCCCCTTGTTTCTGCTGGTTAATTGTCGTGTTTAGTCGTCCGCCTCAAACACAACGTTATAATTTTCGGTGTATGTACAATTCGGCTGACGGCTACAAGTAAAGAAACGTCTCCCTTTGAACTCACCTTGGCTTGCGGTTTTAATGATCATCGGACTGCCGCATTTTTTACAAAAACGCACTTCTTTATCGGGCTCAATCAAATCAATGTGTGCCGCAAGCAAACGACGTAATCGCCCAACTTGATAACTGTGCTTTATCGAAGCGCCAATTAAAGGCAGGTTGGCCGTCTTACAAACATGAATCAATAACTTTTGTCTTTCTATCTTACCCTTGTTTAGCTCCTGCCCATTATCCAATTCAACGATAACGCGCGGCTCTAGTGTCCTTGGGTCACAAATAACGTAATCAAAATAGCTTCGAGATATACGGTTGTTCGCGACAAAAAACTGCTTCTTATTTTTGATTTCTTTTGGCGTAACCAAACTGGACATGTTTACTTTCGCGAATACTACGGCATGCTCCCCTACCGCCGCTCTTAACGCATTATAGAACGCACCCTCTTGACCTCTGAGCAGAGGGCCTTTCGAGCGATAAGGATAATCACGCGTGTCATCGTGCTTAATCACGTACTTTTGAATAACAAAGAAGAATAAAACCAGAAGAACAACAATGATAAAAATGTTGGTCATAAATAAAGTGCATCCAAAACAACTCGTTGCTCAAAGCGTAAATGGAAATGTTATGCAGAGCAACAAAACCTCGCAATTTTGAGGCGCCACGACGATAGCGAGAAACAGAAAATTTTGCTCACCAATAAAAACGAGCCAATCACACACTTGGATTGGCTCGTTTAAATTTTGTTAATACATTATGTATGCTAAGAATCAACTATTAGCGTCTGGCTGATTCTCTGGCATCGCATCAATAAAAGCTGGCAGTTGATTGCATGACTGCACAACAGCGTTAATGGTTGGATAAAGAGAGGTATCTACACCAAAGCGTTGTGCGTTATAAAATTGTGGTACCAGACAAATATCGACAATAGATGGCGAGCTTGTCAGGCTAAACTTGCAATCACCATTTAGTTTACGATGCTTCTGAAGTTTCTCTTCTAATGCTGTAAAACCTTTGTGGATCCAGTGATGAATCCAAGCGACTTTGCGCTCTGGTTCGCAAGCTAGCTCCCCCTCTAAATACTGTAGAACTCTTAAGTTATTCAGGGGATGAATCTCCATTGCAATATCCTGAGCCAAAGCTAGCGCTTGGTATCGAAGCGGCGTTTGCTCGGGGATCACAGTGACATCCGGGTAGTGTTCTTCTAAGTATTGAATGATCGCCAGTGACTGGGTTAACTGAACCTCCCCATCCACCAGCAAAGGAACCAGTTCAGAAGCGTTTAACTCATGGTACTCGTCACTGTGTTGTTCGCCACCATTGCGCACCAAGTGTACCGATTTTGAATCATACGATAACTCTTTAAGATTCAAGCAAATACGCACACGATACGCCGCCGATGATCGCCAGTATCCGTATAAAATCATGCTATCGCTCATATCGTCTCCCAACCAGCATTGTTAGTGCTTGAGATATTGGCTAACTTGTTGGTCAATCGAGCCGAATATGTTGTTGCCATCCGCATCGAACATTTCCAATCTGATTGAATCTCCAAACGACATGAAGTTAGTCGACGGCTTACCATCACGAATGGTTTCAATCATGCGAACTTCCGCGATACATGAATAGCCAACGCCACCTTCTTCAATAGAAGTGCCATGTTCCGTTCCCTGCTTGTTGGATACCGTACCTGAGCCTATAATCGCCCCAGCAGATAGCGGGCGCGTTTTAGTCGCGTGAATAATTAAGTCTGCGAAATCAAACGTCATATCGATACCTGCATTCGGGCGACCAAACGGCTTGTGGTTGTAGGTCGAGACCAATGGTAAATGCACTTTGTTTTCGTACCACGCATCGCCTAGTTCGTCTGGTGTTACTGCCACAGGAGAAAACGCAGAAGAAGGTTTAGATTGGAAAAAACCAAACCCTTTAGCTAATTCTGCGGGAATTAGCCCACGCAGTGAGACATCATTCACCAGCATGATCAAACGAATCGACTCCTGAGCCTCTGCAACACTCGCGCCCATTGGTACGTCACCAGTTACCACAGCAACTTCACCTTCGAAATCAATACCCCATTCATCACTCGCAAACTCGATGTTGTCACAAGGTCCAATAAAGGCATCAGAGCCTCCTTGGTACATCAACGGGTCCGTCCAAAAACTCTCTGGCATTTCAGCGCCGCGAGCTTTTCGAACCAACTCAACGTGGTTTACGTAAGCACTGCCATCAGCCCACTGATAAGCGCGAGGAAGCGGCGACTCACAGTAGTGCGCTTCAAACTCTTCATACCCTGCAACCGTGCCATTGTTCAGTGCAACGTATAGCTCTTCCAGTTGTGGTGCTAGCGTATCCCAGTTATCAAGCGCCACCTGCATCGTCGGTGCTAAGTTCATAGGGTGGAAAATTTCTGTCGCAGGTACGCAGCGCGTTAAGTCTTTGCTCACGACCATCAACAAACCGTCACGAGTGCCATTTTTCTTGGTTGCTAATTTCATCCTTGCCTCTTACTTCTCTTGCCAGCTATAGACGTATTCTTTGTTTTCTACTTTTTCCAGCTCATCCGAAAACTGAAGTGCGTGACGCGTATCAATCATGACCGCGACTTCGTCGGCAAAAGTCTTCTTATGCTCTCGCCCTGCCTTGAAAGCTTTCGGGTGAGGGCCATGTGTAAAACCTGCTGGATGGAATGTCACCATACCCGCTTCAATGTTGTCACGACTAAAGAAGTCACCTGCATGGTAGAACAAGACTTCGTCATAATCGTCATTGTTGTGGTAGAACGGTACTTTGAGCGCTCCAGGATCACTTTCAATTGGACGAGGAACGAAGGTGCACACCACAAATCCTGATCCTACAAATGTAGTATGTGCAGAAGGCGGTAAATGGTAACGATGTGACATAAGTGGACGAATATCACGCCAGTTCACTTTTACTACCGCCAAATCACCATGCCACCCAATCGCATCCAGCGGGTTGAATGGGTAAGTGATAACACTGACTTTATCGTGGCGTTTCACCTGAACCTGTGTTTGATTCTCAGAATATTGAGCACGGAACTGATCGTTGATCGACGGCGTTTCTAAAACCGCTGGATCAAACACCGCGTGGTTTCCAACCATGCCTTTTTCGGGCAATGTATAGGCCGCATCGGTGTTTTCAATCATCAGAATGAACATCGGCTCGCTTGGTTCTAAACGCCAGCTCGTTGAGCGCGGGATCATGACATAATCCCCTTCACTCACTTTCAAATGACCATAATCACAGTAGAGATCTGCCGTACCTTGGTGGATGAATAGCAGTTCGTCGCCATCCGCGTTTCTCACCAAGAAGTCCATTTTTTCATCCATACGCCAAACACGAACTTTACAATTCGCGTTGTGTAATAGATGCGGGACTGCCCAAGGGGTAATATGGCTGGCTTTCTCGACTAGATTAAAATCAAATGCTCGTGGACGTAGCTCGCCTTCCCACTCAGACCACCCCGTTGGGGCATGTTGATGATGAAAATGTGTTGCGGGGCCGAAGAAGCCACTTCGACCTGCCTCACGTTCATAAATTGCCTCTTCCGGGAAGTCAGCATGCGCTTGTTTAGAGCACACTCCCTCCCGGTGAGGGAATGTGATCCATTTATGCATCGCTCAATACTCCTCGTCGAATTTGGTCTTCTTCTATCGATTCAAACAACGCTTTAAAGTTACCCTCGCCAAAGCCTTCATTGCCTTTACGTTGGATGATTTCGAAGAACACAGGGCCGATAACGGTTTGAGTAAAGATTTGTAGCAAGATGCCATCTTTCGTTGGCGCACCATCAATAAGAATCTGCAAATCACGAAGCTTGCTTACATCTTCACCATGGCCTTCAACACGCTGATCGACTTTCTCGTAGTAAGTATCTGGCGTTGGCATAAAGTCCATGCCGCGCTCACGCAATGTTTTGACCGTTTCGTAGATGTCGTCTGTGGTCAATGCGATGTGTTGAATACCTTCGCCATTGTATTCACGGATAAACTCTTCAATCTGCGATTTATCATCTGACGACTCATTGATAGGAATTCGGATTTTGCCGCAAGGTGCGGTCATCGCACGGCTGACAAGACCAGTCAGCTTACCTTCGATATCGAAATAACGAATTTCGCGGAAGTTACCAATGCGCTCATAGAAACCTGACCAGACATCCATGTTGCCCTGCTTAACGTTGTGCGTTAAGTGGTCGATTTCGTAAAGACCAACATTCGCTTTTGATAAACGCTCATCAGCATCATCATAAAAACGAAAATCGACATCATAAATACTCTGCTTTCCATAACGGTCGACAAAATAAAGCAAGCTTTCACCGATGCCATAAATAGCAGGAATGCTAAGCTCCATCGGCCCAATTTCCGTTTTATATTCTTTACCGCCATTCTCTAACGCATGCGCCAGAGCAACGGTGGCGTCTTTCACACGAAATGCCATGCCACAAACTGACGGACCGTGAACTTTGGCGAATCCCTCAGCTTGGCTATGCGGCTGCGCATTCACAATAAAGCTAATGTCACCTTGTCGATATAACCACGCTTCTTTTGAGCGATGCTTTGCAATTTCCGCAAAACCTAACGATATAAACAGATCTTTAAGCTGTTGAATGCCTTTGTTGTCAGCAGCGGTATATTCAACAAACTCAAATCCGTCTGTTCCTAGTGGGTTATATGCATCAACCATGACTTTCTCCTTGTCTCAGTAGCTTTTGTTTGGACTTATTTTTCTAACTTGGCGCAGGTCTTGAGAAATTGGAATACGTGGGGAGAAATCTTTACCTTGGCGATTTTTACGCATAATTGTAAAATATATGTTACACACAGGAGGCGCGTCGAATCTACTTTCGTAAACATCAAATAAACTGCTTATTTTCAATATATTAGATTGATATTTTCGGCTTTACGCCAACACATAAAATGTAAACAAGTTGTTACTTTGGCATTTTATCTTGGCAACGTAACTCAAAAAGTAAAAGGGTATGGAAAATCTATTGCACCCTATCTCTATCCGATTTATTCATTTGCTCCTGCAAAACATCAAAAGTAATGTTTCGTGACGCTTCATACAGTTCGAAAGGCTCATCGGTCAGAATCGTGTCATGGATACCCCTTTATTGATTCACCTCAGTTTTATTTAAAAGTAACTGTGCCATAAGTGGTGCTCTGTTCCCTATCGAGCCGAGCCACAAGGCTTCACGCTCGATCAGAAAAAGAGACTTCTAATGACACACATCAATCAAGAACGCTTAGTTGAACATTTTTGCCAACTGGTACGTATCGATAGCGAATCAACAAACGAAAAACAAATTGCAGAAACACTGGCAGAGCAGCTAGGCGACCTAGGCTTTACCGTGCACAAGCTTCCAGTACCTAAGCACATTTCTAACGGCTTTAACGTGTACGCCCGTTTAGACGGCAAAAAAGACGGCTCTATCCTAATGAGCTGTCATATGGATACAGTCACACCGGGCATTGGCATTGAGCCAATCATCGAAGACGGCGTTATCCGTTCAAAAGGCAATACGATTCTTGGTGGCGATGATAAATCTGGTATTGCTGCCATCATGGAAGCCGTTCGTTGTATTCAAGCGGAAAACCTTGAGCACAAAACGTTAGAACTTGCTTTCACCGTGTATGAAGAAGGCGGTTTATTCGGTTCACAATACTTCGATATGTCACACGTCACTTCAACGGAAGCAATCGTGTTAGATACGGGTGGCCCTATTGGCACTATTGTGACCGCAGCCCCAGGCCAGCAAAAAATCGTGGCAACAATCAAAGGTCGACCAGCACATGCAGGGCTTGCGCCAGAAGAAGGCATCAGTGCGATCATGGTGGCGGCAGATGCCATCAACCAAATGAAGCTGCTTCGCATCGACGAAGAAACGACAGCCAACATCGGTATAGTGAATGGCGGTCAGGCCACAAACATTGTTATGCCTGAATTAAAAATCGTGGCAGAAGCACGCTCCCTGAATGGCGATAAACTAGATGCTCAGGTCAATCATATGATCTCAACATTAGAGTCTGTCTGTGAAAAACACGGTGCAGAAGTCGACATTGAATCTAGCCGAGCCTACGACGCTTTTGTTATTGAAGAAAACCACCCGCACGTAAACGCTATAAAAGCAGCGTTTTCAGAGTTGGGAATTGACGCCTTCACAAAAGGCACTGGCGGCGGTAGCGATGCCAACAACTTTAACAAGAAAGGTCTCACAACGGTCAATCTTTCAACTGGCATGGCAAAAGTACACACGACAGAAGAGTTTATCGCGGTAAGTGATATGGTCAAAATCACTGAGTTCGTGAAACATTTCCTAGTCAGTTAACGTCGTGCCTTTTGAAGAGCAGACTGACTATCTTCCCCTTCTAGCCTGTGCTTGAAGGGGATTTTAATTTGTATCGAAGCAAAATTACTTCCCGTCATGCCAACTTGATATCAGATCTTCAAAGAAATTCCCCTAGCTCACTTTTTGAGACCAGACAGCTCAATACCTGACACCCTGTTACAGTAATGTTAAAACTCGATTGTGTAGACAATTTATACAATATACATTTTTGGCATCTTTCAGGATGAAAAGAGTGAGACAAGGATGAAATTACCTAAGTTGCTTTTATTAGCGTCGATGATGAGTCCAATACTGGCAACATCAAGCTATGCCGCGCCGTATCCCGTAAGTGTGACCCTCGATGAGACACAAGAAATTACGCTAAACAATGGGGCTGAAGTTACTTCTATTGACCCAGCCAAGCAAGCCGCAGAGCCCGCTTTCAATCTCGGTCGAGACCTGTTTGAAGGTCTGGTCATTCAAGATAAGCAAGGTAAAACCATTCCTGGTGTTGCTGAGTCTTGGTCAGTCAATGACAACAATACGGTTTATACCTTCCACTTACGTGATGCAAAATGGTCAAATGGCGAAACGGTCACTGCACAAGATTTTGTCTACAGCTGGCAACGCTTACTGAATCCAAGCACTGCTTCACCCTACGCTTGGTTTGCGGCCATTCCAAATATCGAAAACTCGCAAGCCATTATGAAAGGCGACGCCGCACCCGAGTCCTTGGGCGTGAAGGCGCTGGATGAAAAAACGTTCCAGGTAACACTCGAAGAGCCTATTCCCTTCTTTACGAAACTATTAAGTCATCCAGTGCTTGCCCCCGTTCATAAAGCGACCATTGAAAAACATGGCAACCGTTGGACCCAGCCTGAGCATATCGTTACAAATGGTGCGTTTACTGTCTCTGAATGGAAAGTTAACGAAAAACTGGTGATGGTTAAAAATCCACATTATTGGGACGCAAGCAATGTAGTGCTGGAAAAAGTCACCTGGCTACCAATTGGTGATGCAAACGTAGTGCTAAACCGCTACCTAGCTGGTGAGATAGACCAAGCGGTTTCCATTCCTGCCGCTCAGAAGAAAAAGTTAATTCAACAACGCCCACAAGAAGTGGCAAGCACCAGTGCGTCTCTTGGCTCCACATTCTATTACCTCAACACTCAACAAGGGCCAACAAAAGACGTGCGGGTTCGTAAAGCCCTCTCATATGCCATTGACCGTCAACTGTTAACGAGTGCTATTTTGAGAAACGGTGGGGTTCCAATGTATACCCTTGTGCCACCTCAAACAGATGGTTTTAAATCTCACACTCCTGAGTTCGCAACTTGGAACCGCCATAAACGTATCGAAAAAGCGCAGCAATTACTGTCAGAAGCTGGATACGATAAAAGCAATCCGCTTAAGTTAACGTTTACCGTACCAACTTTCTCGATGGACGTAAAAATGGCAACCACCATGGCAGGCATGTGGAAAAGCCGATTGGGTGCGCAAGTCACGATAAAACAGCTAGAACCGAAAGTGTTCTACGCACTTAAAGAGCCGACCGACATTACTCGCGGCGGCTGGACGGCCGACTACAATGAAGCCTCTACATGGTTGGATATCTTCGTTTCTAGTGGCGAGTACAACGATTCTCGTTATAACAACCCGCAATACGACGAGTTAATGGCTCGCTCAAAGACCATGAGCAACCCATCAGAACTGTATTTACAAGCAGAAAGCATGCTGATTGAAGACATGGCCATTATTCCTATTTATCGTCCGGGTAACGATCAATACCTCATCAAGCCTTATGTGGGCGGCTACGAACTGACAAACCCTGAGTCGTCGTACTACCGCAAGAATGTCTATGTGAAAGCCCACTAAAAGCATGTTTTCGGTCTGAGTCGGCAAGTTCAATGTTTACTTGTCGTTCCTCATATCTCTCGGTGGAGAAGGCAACCTGAGCTCAGGCCATTTTTTTATTCATAACCGTTCGAAGTGATTTCGGACGACCAAAGGATGATGGATCATGATTTGGTACATTGTTAAGCGATTAGCTATCGCTATCCCCACGCTTCTATTCATCGCACTCGTATCATTTTGGCTGATGCACATTGCACCAGGGGGGCCATTTGATATGGAACGGCCTATGCCAGAGGTGGTACGTGCGAATATCGAAGCAAAATTCCATTTGGACCAGCCCTTCCTTACTCAGTTTTGGATTTACATTGGTAATTTCATACAAGGAGATCTCGGTCCGAGCTTCGTTTATCAAGACTTCAGTGTTACACAGCTCGTCGCACAATCATGGCCAGTTTCAGCAGTATTAGGCGTACTCTCCTTTTGCATTTCCGTTCCACTTGGCATGTTGCTTGGCACCATTGCGGCATTGAACCGAAATAGCCGCCTAGATTACGGCCTGATGACACTTTCGATGACTGGAGTTGTAGTTCCGGCTTTCGTGCTTGCTCCAGTTTTAGTCATGCTCTTCGCTATTCAGCTCGGCTGGTTCCCTGCTGGTGGTTGGGAAGGAGGAAAGCTGGCTTTTCTTGTTCTTCCCGTGCTCAGCCTAGCGATTGGCTCCATTGCGAGTATTGCACGCGTCATGCGTGGCGCAATGATTGAAACACTCAACCAACCATACATTCGAACGGCAAAGGCCAAAGGTTTGTCCACAACCTACATTTTATTCCATCACGCTTTGCGACCATCCCTGATTCCCGTCGTTGCGATGCTCGGCCCTGCGTTTGTGTCTGTCGTGACAGGCTCGGTAATTATCGACATTTTCTTTGGTACAGGTGGCATGGGACAACACTTTGTGTCTGGGGCTCTCAACCGCGACTACGGCCTAGTAATGGGCATTACTCTGATTGTCGCTTCACTCACTATCTTCTTTAACCTTGTGGTCGACTTGCTATATACGATTATCGACCCTCGTATACGCGTTTAGGAGTCCGGTATGTTAACGATCAAAAAACTGGATACACAAGCTCTTCAAGATCAAGTCGTCGACAATATTGAAGCCGTCGAAGGTCGCAGTCTTTGGCAGGATGCATGGACTCGATTTCGTAAAAACAGAGCCGCGATGACATCAGTGTATGTTTTGGCTTTCATTACCTTATGCATCACTTTCGGCCCCTCTCTTGCCGCTTTTGGCCATGATGAAATTGACTGGGAAGTGCTCATCGATCCATACGAGCTAGGGAAACCTTCACTGAGCAGTGGCCATTACTTTGGTACCGATGATCTCGGGCAAGATGTCTTCGCTCGCACGATGCAAGGTGGCAGGCTCTCTATTTTGGTAGGTTTTGTTGGCGCCTTAGTCGCCGTTGTTATTGGTACGATTTGGGGAAGTATTTCCGGCTATCTTGGCGGCGTTGTCGATAGCGTAATGATGCGCATTATTGAGGTGCTCGATTCGGTGCCATTTATGTTTATGGTTATCCTGTTTGTTACCCTTTTTGGCAACAACATCTACCTGATTTTTATCGTGATCGGAATGGTATCTTGGCTGGGCATTGCCCGTGTTGTACGTGGTGTCACCTTCGGTCTAAAAAAGCGAGAGTTCATCGAAGCCGCACACTCTATTGGGGTTTCTAAATTGACAATTGTCCGACGCCATGTTCTGCCTAATGTGCTTGGGATCGTGATGGTTTATTCCTCCTTAATGGTACCAGGATTCATTATGTTCGAATCGTTTTTGAGCTTCTTAGGGCTTGGTGTTCAACCACCAGACACGAGCTGGGGAATCCTAATTTCCGAAGGCGCAAAAACGATTGACGTTGCATTGTGGATGCTGCTTTTTCCCTCTCTGTTTTTAGTTGCCACCCTCTTTTGTTTTAACTTCATCGGCGATGGCTTGCGTGATGCTCTTGACCCGAAAGACCGATAAGGACAAACCCATGCTATCTATTGAAAACATGAACGTGCGCTTCGATACGCCAGATGGGCAAGTGCAAGCGGTCAGTAATCTCTCCTACTCGATTAAAGCGGGCGAAACTCTTGGGATTGTTGGGGAATCAGGTTCGGGAAAAAGCCAGTCTGTTTTCGCATTAATGGGGTTAACCGCGGATAACGGCGCCGTGTCTGGAAGCGCAATGTTCCACGGTGATGATTTACTCGCGATGTCTAAAAAGCAGCTCAACCGCATCCGTGCAGAGAAAATCGGAATGATCTTTCAAGATCCGATGACGTCACTCAACCCATTTATGAAAATTGGCAAACAGCTTTGTGAAGTTCTCATGATTCATAAAGGAATGACCCGAAAACAAGCAAAAATTGAATCGATTCACATGTTGGATGCGGTGCGTATTCCCTCTCCCGAAACTAGGATGAATCAATACCCTCACGAATTATCTGGCGGAATGCGTCAGCGAATCATGATAGCGATGGCCTTGTTGTGTAAGCCCGAGTTGTTAATTGCAGACGAACCAACCACCGCGTTAGATGTAACCGTTCAAGCTCAAATTTTGACGCTATTACGAGACTTACAACAAGAGTTCAATACGGCTATTTTACTGATCACTCACGATATGGGCGTCGTCGCCGAGATGTGTGATCGCGTATTGGTCATGTATGGTGGTCAAAAAATGGAGCAATCAGATACCGAGACATTGTTCGCTCAACCTGCGCACCCCTACACTCAAGGCCTGCTAAAGGCGATTCCTTCCATCACTGAAGATATGCCGCGTTTACCAACCATCCCAGGTAACCCACCAAGTGCGTTGATTAACCATCAAGGGTGTCCGTTTAAAGAGCGGTGCGAGCATCGAGAGACGCGTTGCCAATACGAAACCCCACGGTTTTCTCCATTAAACACGAGCCAGTCCATTGCCTGTCACGTTAAAGCACCCAGTGTTATCACTCCCATTCAAATAAAAGCTTAAGGAGGCGTTATGAATAAAAAAGAAGTCCTCATGTCTGCTCGTGATTTAAACGTCCACTTTCCTGTTTCACGTCATCTTATTCCAAGTCGACGTAAAATCGTGAAAGCGGTCAATGGTATCGACTTAGATGTTTACCGAGGTGAGACACTTGGCATTGTGGGGGAATCAGGCTGCGGAAAATCAACACTTGCTCGCGCCTTACTTCGCTTAATTGAACCTACACATGGCGAGTTGACTTGGAAAGGTCAAGACATGCTCGGGTTTAGTAAAAAAGAGCTTTCCTCTCGACGCAGAGAATTTCAGATGGTGTTTCAAGACCCATCCGCTTGTTTGAATCCGAGGTTAACCATCTCAGAATGCATCGCCGAACCACTGCTCACCCACGAGCCAAAGCTTAAACGGGCAGAGGTAGAAAAGCGTGTCATCGCTATGATGGATAAAGTGGGTCTCTTGGCGAGCCAGCGAAACCGCTATCCACATGAATTTTCCGGAGGTCAATGCCAGCGTGTGGGCATTGCCAGAGCATTAATTCTCAATCCAGATTTGGTCGTGTGTGATGAACCCGTTAGTGCACTAGATGTCTCCATACAAGCTCAGGTCATCAATCTTCTAGATGATCTTAAACAAGAAATGGGGTTAACACTGGTGATGATTGCGCATGACTTAAGCGTGGTGCGCCATATCAGCGACCGCGTTATGGTGATGTATCTTGGTAAACCTATGGAAGTAGGACGTTACGATCAAGTATTTGATGATGCTCAACACCCCTACACCAAAGCACTGTTATCTGCTGTCCCGATAGCTAATCCGCAATTAGCACGTGACCGTGAAATACAACTATTGCCCGGCGATCTTCCTTCTCCACTTAACCCACCGAGCGGTTGCGTTTTTCGTACTCGATGCCCAGAAGCAACAGAAGTATGCGGGCAACAGAACCCAATAAAAACAGGCTCGGAGCAGCATCATATCTATTGCTCAAATATGACTTTAGGAACCATTTAATGAACAATACTAACTCAGTAAACCAACGCCTTACGTTATTGCGTGAGGCAATGTCCTTTCACAACGTGTCTGCATATATCGTGACCAACAATGACCCACATAACAGTGAATACTCAGCGGATCATTGGTTAGCGCGAAGCTGGATTTCAGGTTTTACCGGCTCAGCAGGCGATGTCGTCATTACCCAACAAGGTGGTGGCCTGTGGACTGATGGTCGTTACTATATTCAAGCTGAAGAACAGTTACACGGCACAGGACTTGAACTGTTTAAAGCCAAACAACCAGAAACGCCGACAGTTGCCAAATGGCTGGCTACCACGCTACCAGAAAACAGTATTATCGCGGTTGACGGGCGCGCCATCAGTTACGCTTTTTATCAAGGCCTCAAACAAACCTTTGAAGCGAAAAACATTAAGATCATTCTCGACCTGGATTTACTCACACCGATTTGGCTTGAAAGACCACCTCGCCCAAGTGCACCCGTATTCGAGCACCCCACCGCTTTTGCTGGCGTTGACACTGAAAATAAGTTAGCGAGAATCCGTTCTTGGTTAACCGAGAACCAAGTAGATAGCTTATTAGTGTCAACGCTAGATGATGTCATGTGGACAATGAATATTCGAGGTGGTGATACGAATTACTGCCCAGTTTCTGAAGCCTATCTAGTCGTAGAGCAATCACTTGCGACACTGTTTATTGATAAAGCCAAACTGCCTCAAGACGTTGAAAGAGCGCTGACCGATCAGAGTGTACACATTCGCCATTACAACTACGTAAGTCAGTATTTGAATCAGCAATGTGAGGGATTATCGCTCGCTTTTAACCCGACCCACACAGACAGCTTATTGGTGAGTTCGATTGAAGGGAATGTGAATCTAAAGCCAATGGCTTGCCCTGTAACGGCAATGAAGGCCATAAAAAATGCGACCGAGCTAACTAGCCTAGAACAGGCATTAACAGATGATGGTGTGGCAATCGTAAGGTTTATGAACTGGCTCGAAGAGCAAGTTCCAAGCGGACTCGTTACAGAATTGTCTGCTGAGGCACAACTGAATCACTATCGCCGTCAAACCCGACATTATGTGAGTGACAGTTTCCGCACTATCGCAGGCTTCGCAGCTCACGGGGCAAAAATGCATTATGCCGCCGATGAAGAAAGCAATGCGGCAGCCAATGAAAGCAACTTCTTTCTCGTCGATTCTGGTGGCCAATACCTTGGCGGGACAACAGACATCACCCGTACTTTCCACTTCGGGTCACCGACCATTAAGCAGCGCAAAGATTATACCTTGGTGCTCAAAGCGGTCATCCGACTGACTCAGACTCGATTCATGAAAGGCTCTACGGGTGCCAATCTTGATATCATGGCGCGTGGCGTCTTATGGCAACATGGTATTGATTACAAGTGCGGCACTGGACACGGCGTGGGCATTTGCTTGAATGTTCACGAAGGCCCACAAAATTTCTCGCAAAGCCACCACGAGGTTGAACTAAAACCGGGTATGGTCATTACTAATGAGCCAGGCGTTTATCGCGAAGGTGAGTACGGGGTAAGAATAGAGAACATTCTTAAAGTTGTAGAAGTAGAACAAAATGAGTTCGGCACGTTTTACGGTTTTGAGACCATCACTCTTGCTCCAATTGCGACCAACGCCCTTGATTTATCAATGCTAGATCAAGCAGAGCTAGACTGGCTCAATCATTACCATTCACGAGTCTATCAAGCACTTAGCCCTTTTCTTGATACGCAAGATAAAAACTGGCTTCAACGCACAACCCAACTTATTGAGAAATAGGATATCAGCAAGCTTTATAACGTTTTCATTTTCATCTCAAACTCCTTGTTTGCCAGCCTTCGGGCTGGTTTTTTATAGAGATAACGGCGTGAAAAACAAAAACGCCCCGCAATGTTAGCGAGGCGATCAATTAAATTAAAATGATGCAGTTAAAATGCCCTACTGACGACACTTCTGAGCATCAAAATCAACGACGATGGCGGCATTCTCAAAGTCACCAGAGACTTTAACGTAGCCCCAGTAGTTACTCTGATTTGACAACGTAATACACTCTCCATTACCAATATTATCTGACCACCCGTGAAGATTAGCACCATCCGGCCAACCAGAGTTACTGTATTCAAGCTTTAGGTTGCCCATACCGTTCCCCGTCGTTATCGCCAGATTTGAGCTCTCATTCACCGCTGGCACGCTCAGCCAAATGGTTTGTTGATTTGCCAAGCAAACAGGCTCTCCTGCTGTTAGGCGCCCACCGCTTACTTTACTTTGCACCGCGCAGTCTTGTGGCAATGTGTCATTACCGCCCAACGTTGAGATAACAACACTATGAGTGGCGGTTGCCGTCAAGCCTTCACTGTCTGTCACACTTAGACTGACCGAATACTCCCCTTCACTCCCATATTGGTGCGTCGGCTTGGTTTGTGTACTTGTCGAGCCATCACCGAAGTCCCATAAGACGCTGACGATCTTCCCGTTTGGGTCTGTACTGTTTTCACTGCTAAATGTAATGCTTTCACCGACTTTCCCCTTGTTGTTTGCGGTTATGACTGCATTAGGTGCACCATTTGAGACAAGGGCTTGCTGCCACTGCTCAAACTCACTTTGATATAAATTCGCCCATTGGGTGATCGTTGCTTTGTAATTGCTCCAATTCCCTTGGCGTGTTTCCACCAGCATTTGGTTTACGTCATCTTTATGATTTTCAAACATAAAACGTACAGCTAAGTACCCCCAACGATAAATTCGATCGACATCAAACCCATCATAAGTAGTCTCGAAAATCTCACTTAAGGTATATGTCGAGCCGTCTAAAATCGTCTCAAGTGCTGCTTGGTTGTCATTTTCTTGAGCGACATACTCTGCAATGCCTTCACTCCACCACACTATTTTTTCAGTTGGATGACTAAACCCTCCATAGAGATCAAATCGACCATCTAAGTAATGCACGTATTCGTGCTCTAAGTTCCAGACAAAGTGATCCGCGTTCGCATAAGAGGCTTCATAAGCAATAAAGTTGGGAATATTCCCCGGCTGGGAAGGATCGCCTTCCAAGTACATACCGCCATTGTCAGTACTAATATCGAAAATTGGCCCTGCGTACTTACCATAATCGGTGCTTGAATCGAAGATATTGACTTGGAGCTGAGTATTGTGGTCATCTTTTACTGGCTGTTCACCAGTTTCTAATGACTGATGAAAGTAACCCTCTTCGTAACCCATTTTAGAACATGCGGCCGCGTGTTGCTCTTGCGTCATATTCTGGGACAATATTCGAATTGTTGGACTACAAGTATAAGTTTGCGATAGCACTAAGCCTTTTAGCTCAGTTTCGAAATTACAAATTCCGAACTCACTACAATCTGCGTAATATGAGGCAGTGTCCGCCGCCGCAAGCCAAACCGCGTCACCCCGACCATACATTTCATACTGTTCAAAGATTCGACTCAGCTGACTCTTCACAACAGAACTCGCGTTACCCGTATACTTGGTCAAACGCCCGAGCTCTCGCCCCGCATTCGCGGCCATGAACTCATCTTCAGCACCGATTGATGATGCCCTCAGAGCAAAATCGCCTAAAGCTTTGGCAAGGTCCGTTTGGTTGCCAATTATTTGCACAAATTGCTCGTTCCACTGCCCACCAAACAAAATAGTGAAAACACCGTTAACTGCATTGCGCATATACCAGTGCTGGGCGTATTGATCATTCCAACGTGTAAGCCACTGGGTCACTTGCGGTAAGTACGCGTGCTGCAAGCCCGCACTATCCATAGTGATGATGACTTCACTAAGCACTTTGCCGTGACGGTCGCTGTTCTCATAGAAGTTTGCGTTATTAACAAACGCATCCACGGATTCTTTCACCGCTGGGGTAACCCATTCAATAAATGAGATGTTGTCATTGTAAAACTCGGCGTAATAACCCGCGCGCAAGTATAAGAAAAACGTTTCGAGTTCATCGCTCCCGCCACCTGTATACCCCTTCGCCAATGTCGTAGTGCGCTTCGCAATGTTGTACATATGATCGGAGCTAAATACCGACTCCTGAATCCGACTTTCAGCAGAGAATAACTGGTTCACGCACGTCGCGCCCTGACTTAAAATTTCGCTGATCAATTGGTTACTGCTTTCGGTAACCAATGCTTCCAAATCACAAGCAGTGCTCGACTCATCAAGGCTTTCAAGTGACTGTACTCGAGTTGCCTTGGAGGGCTGAATAGGGAGAGTTGCGGTTGGTTGGTATTCAACTCGATTGGATTCAACACCGTGTGTATGAGCCGAATGTGCATGTTGCTCTGTAACTTGAGAAACTGGCTCGCTTAACGCAAATACGCCAGTGCTGGTTAATGTTGTCGCAATCGCGACACTCAAAGTCTTCAGTTCCATCTAATTTCTTCTATATTGAGTTTTCCTTAAATGCATTACGTCTTTTGCATCGCCACTGCCCTTATTACTGCAAGAGCATCTCCATATAATCTACTCGCAAGACAAGATGAAACATTTTGTTAACAACTGAACGTGACGGTGTCAGTTTTTGGTACTCGAGTTGCCGTTGCACGAGCTTGCCAGAAATCGATTTGCTTTAGTAATATTGATCAACTAGTTGTTTATCTTTCCATTCAAATATCTTTTATTGCTCCTCACAAAAGCGATAAAATGGTTTCTTTTCTTTTTGCTAAACAACTCCTATGACCGACGCTGATATTGAGCTACAACATCTTTGGTTAGAAGTCCAAGCCGAACGCTGGCAAAACCTGCCACGCTTTTTATTCAGTTACTAATGCTACAAGCACAACCTTGTCAGTAAAACCAACAAAGTTTGTTGGGAGACGGCACGTGCAAGACTGCCCGCTTCAACATCAATAAAAGAGCGAAAAAAGGCGGTGGTTGAACCGTTAGTCTCTGAGGAAACCGTCGTTGGGTTATTGAAATCCATCAGCAAAGATGGGGAAATGACGTTTAACGTGATGGTAACCACACTTAATGCGTTTTTGCACTATGTTGTGATTAGCAAGGAAGAGAAAGCCCGACTTAAACCAAACATGCCAGCTAGTTGGTATCAGCGATCAAACAAGTCGCCTTTGGCACGTTTCGAGCAGGCTGGCATTAATCTACAGGAGTGACATGTCAGTCATCGCTGATGATAAACACAAAAGACAAGCGCCTACAATGAGGCGCATTTGGTCAAAAATTGAGGAGCCCCTAAACAAAAGTGCGTAGCGAGCAACAAAGAAAAAGTTTGGTTATTCTTGAATGCCTCGAATGCGTACATTACGCCTACGTAGAACTTCTAAAGTCACGAGCAAACACACCGACATAAAAATCAGCAACGTAGCGACCGCCAATATAGTCGGACTGATTTGCTCTCGAATTCCTGACCACATCTGCCTAGGAACGGTTTTTTGTTCTGCCCCAGTCAGGAATAACGCCACCACAACCTCGTCGAACGAAGTGCCAAAAGCAAACAAGCCGCCAGAAATCATCCCCGGACGAATCAGAGGAAAGGTAATGTGTCTGAAAGTATAAACAGGGTTTGCTCCTAAGCTAGCCGCCGCTTTTACCAAGCTATGGTCAAAGCCGCTTAACGTCGCAGTAACGGTAATGACGACAAAAGGCGTACCTAACGCAGCGTGTGCCAAAATGACGCCTAAATAAGTTTGTGATAAGCCAAGGCGTGTGTAGAAAAAGTACATCGCAGCAGCAGAGATAATGACTGGTACGATCATGGGCGAGATCAACAGCGCCATAATCGTATTGCGAAAAGGCAAGTTACTACTTGCTAAACCCAACGCCGCCAGAGTTCCCAGCCCTGTTGCAACGAGTGTCGCCATAAAAGCAATGAACGTGCTATTTTTCAGCGCCAACAGCCACTGATCACTAGTAAACATTTCTTGATACCAGCGAGTAGAATACGCTTCCGAATCAAGGTTTAACATCCCCTCGGTAAAAGTAAAGTAAGGCGTTGCATTAAACGATAACGGGATGATGGTCAGAATTGGAGCGATTAAAAAGAACAGCACCAACCCACAAAAAGCTAAGTAACCTGCGTAAGCAACTCGCTCTACTTTTGATGCATAGTTTGGTAATGCCATGGTTATCCTCCTACCTTAAGGTTATTAATACCAACCACACGGTTGAATATATAAAACAGAACCAGTACAACGAACAAAAGCAGTCCACCCAATGCGCCAGCCATCCCCCAGTTCAGTGATGTCTGCATATGATAGGCAATCATATTGGAGATCATCTGTCCGCTTCTTCCACCAACCAAAGCGGGCGTAATGTAGAAGCCAATAGAAAGAATGAAAGTAAGCAAGGCCCCCGCACCTATCCCCGGTAACGTAAGCGGCATATAAACTTTGATGAACGCAATGAAAGGCGTCGCGCCTAGAGAACGAGCGGCACGGAAATAAGTTGGGCTAATTCCTTTCATTACGCTATACAGAGGCAGGATCATAAAAGGCAACAGAATGTGCACCATAGACACCACCGTTCCGAAGGTATTGTGAATCATCTGAATTCGCTCAGAAGTAAAACCCGACCAAATAAGGAGATCATTAATGACCCCTTGGTTTTGCAGCAGAACAATCCAAGACGTGGTTCTGACTAACAATGATGTCCAAAATGGCAGCAGCACAATAATTAAAAGTAAGTTCGCGCGCTTATCAGGTAAATTGGCAAGCAGGTAAGCAACGGGGTACGCCATCACCAAACAAATTAAGGTGATTGAAATAGACATCCAAAAAGTTTTAAAGAAAAGGTCGACGTATATTTGGCGTTTTTCTGGTTGGGGCTCAATGTCTCCAAACTCATTCACTTGCAAGTCTAGCGCTGCAAGATAGTGACTGAATGTTAATGCGCCACTAAGATTCTTAAACGCCGCCCAATATTTAGGATTAGTCCATCGCTTATCCAGCTTAGCCAACTGTGTCACCGAGCTCGGCAGCGACGTCAAACGAGACAACTTTCTGCCGGTTTTCATGAGTAAACTGCGCATACCAGACTCTTCAATATTCATCCGGTTGGCTATTTTCGGCAGCTCTTTGCTTTGATAAAGCGCAAGTACTTCAACAGAGAATGCCTCAATGACTTCTTGATGAGGCTGACCTTGATAATCCCAACTTTCTAAGGCTTGAATAGTTTGTGGTAGTGACAGGGATATTTCTCGGTTATCCACGCTTCGATAAAGCATGTCGAGGATAGGAAAAGCAAACGTAAGCAGAATAAAACACACCAATGGCGTTGTGAGCATAATGGAGCGAAGCTTTTTTCGGCGCTCGGCCTTTTGCAACTGCGCTTTCAAATTGGTTTCTTGCTCATGAACTTGGCGTTCGATTTCCAATACAGAATCTAATGCGGTTAGCTCTCGACTCATGCTGCTACCTCGCTACTTTGAGTTTGTGTCCCATCAAGAGCATGGCAATCGTCACTTTGCCAACCAATACGACAAATTGAGCCAGGCGTTAACTGCAAGTGTTTACGATTATCGTTAGGTACTTTAACGATGAAGTGACCAACGCTCTCTACTTCGACGACCAGACGATAATGATCACCGTGATAAATCAATTCTCGTAGGACGCCCGAGACTTGGTTCTCACAAGACGCTTTCTCTGGTTGAATAACAATCTTTTCTGGTCGAATGGAAAGTGTTGTTCTCTGCCCTTGCTCAGAGACTCTGACAGGTTTCGCAGTAAATAACTCTTTCCCAACGAGCACTTGGCAATACTTTCCGTTCCACTCTTTGACTAAACCTGAGAGTTGGTTGTTTTCTCCGATAAACTGCGCAACAAACGTATTACTCGGAGATTCATAAAGCTCGGTTGGTGTCGCGAGTTGTTGCACTTCGCCGTGATTAAAAACCGCAATACGGTCGGACATAGTGAGAGCTTCGTCTTGATCGTGCGTCACATACAAAATGGTAATGCCAAGCTTTTCATGCAAATGTTTAATTTCCATCTGCATTTGCTCACGCAGCTGCTTATCTAACGCGCCTAGTGGTTCATCCATCAACACGAGTTTAGGCTCAAACACTAATGCTCGCGCTAACGCAACACGCTGTTGTTGACCACCTGATAACTGCTTCGGGTATCGAGTCGCAACATGCTCAAGCTCGACCATTTCTAATACACTCTGAACTTTGCTTTGAATCGTGTCACTGTCGAGTTTTCGCACCTTTAAAGGAAACGCAAGATTCTCAGCAATGGTCATATGTGGAAACAACGCATAGTTTTGAAACACCATACCAATATCGCGCTTGTGCGGCGCGAGATGATTGACAGGAACGCCATCGATATAAATGTCTCCACCGGTCGCAGTTTCAAAGCCTGCTAGCATCATCAAGCAAGTGGTCTTGCCCGATCCTGACGGCCCCAACATAGTAACGAACTCTCCAGGAGTAATATCTAAGTTGAAGTCTTTCACCACCAAATTCGTGCCATCGTAGGTTTTCTTAACGTGTTGAAAGCTGACATAGTCCTTGTTTTCCGTGCTCATGACTTCCCTCTTCTCATTTTTTGAATATTACGAATGAGTAGAGCGTCAGTTAACGCTCTACTAAACAGCACAATTACAGATTGTATTTGGATAGGTCTAAGCGGGTTTCTAACGCATGTTCAACCATTTGAATGACTTGTTGACGCTCTTCACCTTGTAAGAGTTGGCGTGGCGCACGAACTTGTTCAGAGCCACGTCCGCAGACTTGCTCGGCCAATTTTATGCACTGAACCAGCGTAGGAATGGTGTCTAAACGCAGTAGCGGTAAGAACCAACGGTAGATTTCTAACGCTTCAGCATAACGACCTTGGCTTGCCAGTTTATAAATCGCGACGGATTCTTCTGGGAATGCGTTGGTTAAACCAGAAATCCAGCCGGTCGCACCTAGCATCAATGATTCAAGAGCGATGTCATCAACACCACTGAACACGGTAAAGCGGTCATCAAATTTATTGTAAAGCTCAGTGATACGACGAGTATCAGTGGTCGACTCTTTGATAGCTACAATACTTTCAAACTCAGCCAGTTTCGCCATAATATCGAGGTTTACATCGACACCATAAGCAACCGGGTTGTTGTAAATCATGATTGGCATTTCTGGCGTTGCTTCTGCTAGCGTGCGGTAATATTCGAACGTTTCGCTCTCAGACGTGCGGTAAACCATGGCAGGCATCACCATACAACCATCGATACCAATTTTGTGCGCATCCTGCATGTAATCAACAGCTGCTGTGGTAATAGACTCTGCTGTACCAGCAATCAAAGGCACACGGCCATTTACGACTTCTTTTGCCGCTTGCAAGACCTGGCGTTTCTCCTCCGGGTACAACGCACAGTTCTCACCGACAGTACCCAAGCAGATAATGCCATTCACACCATCTTTAATTTGGTTATCTATAACAGTTTGCGTTGCGTCTAAGTCGATTGACTGATCTTGACGGAATTGCGTACTGACCGCCGGATAAACACCTTTCCAATCAATTTTCATGAACTACCTTCCTTATATGTATATTGTATGCAATTTAAATGAACGAGCGAAAATGCTCAGACATGGCTATCTATGCCATTTTCTAACAACACCGCCTTTACAGCGGCCAAATCAGCCAAAGCACTGCCAACTGATTTGTATAAAGTAATGACCTCATCGTTTTGACGTCCTGAGATTTGTTGGGCGCAAAGCTGCGGTAATTCCCCTTTGATATCGTCTGAAGTGAACACGCCCTCTTGAATTGGAATGAGAAGATCGCCCGCTTCGGCTAATACATTAATACGGCTATCAACATACACCTGTGCTCGTTGCACTGCTTTAGAGTCGCATTCACGCTTGTCCAAATCATGATTACCGACCAAATCAATATGGGTGCCCTGCAGCACGTCTGCGCCATTAAACAAAGGCTCTGCTGATGCGGTAATACAGCTGATGATGTCAACGTGTTTGATAACGTGGTCCACTTTTTCTACGACTGAAACACGGAACCGACGCTCATCAGGAAGCGATTGATACTCTGAAGATGACACAATGGCATCTACCGTCGCCTCGGCTTTGTCTGAGTTACGCCCCCAAATATAAACCTGCTTAAGTGGGCGAACCGCAGCGTATGCCCACGCAAAATAAGGCGCAAGATTGCCCGTTCCGCAGATCAACAGACGATCAGCACCGGGACGCGCCAAATAGTCCGCTGCCAACGCAGAAGCTGCGGCGGTGCGCCAAAACGTTAAAACTTTACCGTCCACGAGTGCGAGCGGCTCACCATCGTTTCGTCTAAAAACAAGCAGCTTAGATGCAAGCGTATCTTTTCCTTGCTCGGGGTTATGCGGGAAATACGTAAAGGCTTTCACCGCAATTAACTCCTGGTTCCAAGCAGGAAGTAGCGCAAACGCCTCGTATTCTCCCTCTTCTAAGGGCATGACTCGGCGTTGAGGTATTGTTGCTGGCCGCGAGTACATTTCACGCATCGTTTCAATAAGAGACTTCATTGTTAAACATTGCGCGACTTGCTGTGCTTCGATGACTTTCATCATTTCTCCGAAAACATAAATACAGTTGAGGAAAAGTACGGAACCTCGCTTATGGATGAAAACTCGGCCCCATACAAAAATTAACGCCTAGTTAAGCAGCCAGGTGTTGAACTCTTCATTGAGTTCATCCGCGTAGTCTGACCACCATTCATCGTTAATCAGGAAGGCGGTTTGGAAGTTTTGAGGTGCGGTAGGAAGGTTCGCTAAAATGTCTGGGTTCACCTCCGCCGAAGACGACTTACGCGTAGGCCCATAGGCAACGTACTTAGCTTGATCAGCTAATGGTTTTGTTCCTGAAGAAAAAGCAATAAAGTCCAATGCAAGCTTTGTGTTCTCACTCCCTTTAGGTATCGCCCATCCATTCATGTAACCCATTTGACGGTCCCATATAATCCGAAATGGTTGACCTTCATCTTTACGGGCATTGTGGATTCGGCCGTTAAACGCCGAGGCGATCACCACTTCTTTGTCTGCAAGCATTTGAGGTGGCTGGGCACCTGTTGTCCACCACAGTACTTCTGATTTGATCGTATCCAACTTAGCAAAAGCACGCTCACGCCCCGCTTCGGTTTCGAGCAGGCTGTAGACCTCTTCTGGCTTTACACCATCAGCCAATAGTGCCCACTCAAGATTGCCCTGAGGTTGTTTTTGCAATGCACGTCGACCTGGAAAAGTTTTTAGGTCAAAAAGATCGGTCAACTTGCTTGGCAAAGCCTTACCTTTAAACGCGTCTTCGTTCACCGCTAATACAGTGGACACAACGATGGTATTGATTGCGCATTCGTGAATCGCACCATCAATAAAATCCTCTTGTGCTGGTGTTCCATCAGCTCCCGGAGGCAAAATACTTGGGCTCACTGGTTCTAATAGCCCTTCTGCACAACCACGAACAATGTCCGGCTTGTCGAGAGAAACCAAATCCCAGCGCACATTGTTCGCTTCCACCTGTGCTTTAATTTCGGCTAATCCGCCGCTGAAATCCTCGGATACGATCTCAACACCTGTTTTTTTAATGAAAGGCTTATGATATGCCTCCACTTGGCTCTTGGTGAATGCACCACCCCAAGATACGACCGTCAATTTGTCTTCAGCATAAGCAGAGGTCCCCAACAGCATTCCTGAGATCAACAGCGCCAATGGTGCTTTGGTCATTCGTGACACGTTTTACTCCTTTTGGTTGTTTTTCTGGAGGCATCCGAGTACGGCTGTTGGATACCAGTTTTTGTTAAAATTAAGTTAACATTAGCATTTAATATATTTTATACAATATTTAATATTAAATTTTTCAGGCAAATCGTTGTAATGAAAAAGGTGAAAGATCAATCGATGTCGGCTTTCCTTCGATAAGCTCTAAAAGGAGATCTGCCGTAATCGCCGCTTGAGTTAATCCAAGGTGTTGGTGGCCAAATGCCAGTAATACATTTCCATCCCAAATGCTATCAATAACCGGTAACGAGTCGACTGTTGAAGGCCGATTACCCATCCACTTTTCTCCTTGCTTGAGTGAATGTAACCCCGATTCAAACATCTCATCACCTAACTGAAAAAGCATTTCTGAACGTTTCATATTGGGTGGTGATTCTACATCGGCATACTCCACAGTGCCTGCCAAGCGTAGCCCACCTGACATCGGAGTCATGATGAATTTTCTATCGGCAGAGCTAATAGGAAATGGCAGTACATCACGCTTGTCATCCACCATTAGGTGATAACCACGCTCGGCTTGAATAGGCACTTTGACTCCGGTTAGTTGCCGTATCAAAGGCTTAGAATGTACACCAGCGGCAACAATGATTCGGTCAAATGAATGTGTTTGAGACTCAACCAGCACATCGCCATTTTTCGCCAACGCAGATACACCTTTTTGTAAAACCTTACCGCCAAGAACTTCAAAAGCTTCACTTAGCTCAGCACAGAGCTGATAAGGGTCTAGCGTATGACCGGTTTCGGGAAAAAAGACTCCGATACGAACCTTATGGCTGAGATCAGGTATTCGCTCTCGAATCGCCTCTTGTGTCCAAACTTGATGCGTCACACCGTTTTTAGCCAGTGAGTTAAGCGTACTTTGATAATTCTGAAACAGTTTCTCGTTTTCAAAAGTGAGCAATGAACCATTCATTTTTATTAGATGCGCTTTTCCGATTGAATCAAGCACGCCACGCCAACTTGCCACTGACCGCTCGTTAAGACTCTTAATCGCGTTTTTTGCCCGCTCCGCGGCTGATGGCTTGGTTTGTAATAGAAAACGAATCATCCACCCGATTGTGTTTGGAATATCTTGCCAACGGATCGAAACCGGACTTTTGGAATCTAGCAGCATTTTAGGTAATTGTGGAAGCAGCGCTGGCGTTGCAAGAGGGAAGATTTGCTCAGTCGCGATATGACCTGCATTTCCCTTAGAGCATCCATTCCCCACGCCATTGGGATCAAAAATCGTGACTTGATAACCTTGCTGCTGCAACTTCAATCCAATTGATAAGCCAATAATCCCCGCACCTATCACGGCGATCCTTTCCTTTTTGGTTTCATCCTTGACCAACATAAATATGCTCCGAGTCACACTTGAAAACGTAGATTGTATACAATATATTTTACATTACGTTAACATCACTATTGTTTAATTCAACCATTTTTTCAGCAAGGAGCGAAAAATGAGACAAGGAACTTTTTTCTGTATTGATGCCCACACCTGCGGCAACCCAGTTAGGCTGGTCGCAGGCGGTGTGCCTCCACTCGAAGGCAATACCATGAGCGAAAAGCGCCAATACTTTCTTGAGCATTATGATTGGATTCGTCAGGCACTCATGTTTGAGCCTCGCGGACACTCAATGATGTCGGGGTCAGTTGTCTTGCCTCCTTGCAGCGATAACGCAGACGCTTCAATTCTGTTTATTGAAACCAGTGGCTGCTTACCAATGTGTGGCCACGGCACCATTGGAACCGTCACTACCGCTATCGAGAATCGCCTTATCACTCCCAAAAAAGAAGGCCGTTTGATACTTGATGTCCCAGCAGGACAAATCGAAGTGCACTACCAAACAAAAGGTGACAAGGTCACGTCGGTGAAGATATTTAACGTACCAGCTTACCTTGCCCACCAAGACGTAACCGTGGACATAGAGGGCTTAGGTGAGCTCACTGTCGATGTTGCTTATGGCGGAAACTATTACGTAATCGTCGATCCTCAAGAAAGCTACGCCGGACTTGAACACTACTCTCCAGATGAAATTTTGATGCTTTCACCAAAAGTTCGCGAAGCGGTATCTAGAGCGGTTGAGTGCGTACATCCAGAAGATCCTACAGTATGCGGTGTTTCTCACGTGCTATGGAGCGGAGAGCCCACACAAGAAAACGCCACCGCTCGAAATGCTGTGTTTTACGGTGACAAAGCGTTGGATCGCTCGCCATGTGGTACGGGCACAAGTGCACGCATGGCGCAATGGCATGCAAGAGGCAAACTCAATCAAGGGGAAGACTTTGTTCACGAAAGTATCATCGGCAGCCTATTTCAAGGACGTATAGAAGGCATTACCGAAGTGAATGGCAAAGCCGCTATTTTGCCAAGTATTGAAGGATGGGCACAAGTATACGGTCACAACACGATATGGGTAGACGATGAAGACCCATATGCGTACGGATTTGAAGTGAAGTAATAAGGATAGTAAGGAAGAATGATGAACCCACAAGAACCAACCACTTTTTACGCAGTCAACGCCTTTACTGGTGAGCCTCTACCCACAGAGTTTCCGGTGCATGGGGAGCAAGAAGTTAATCAAGCAGCCTCAGCCGCCCAAAGCGTTGCGCGTGAGTTTCGCCAACTAAGCAATGCAAAGCGAGCGAGCTTACTTTGCTCTATCGCCTCTGAATTGGAAAAGAAGAGTGAAGAAATCGTTGCTCGTGCTCATTTAGAAACTGCCCTTCCCGAAGCACGTTTAAGCGGTGAAATAGGACGTACCGCCAACCAATTACGACTATTTGCCGAGGTTGTGAGCTCGGGTAATCACTATCAAGCAATCTTCGATACGCCAAACCCAAACCGTCAACCACTGCCAAAACCAGATATTCGCCGTCAACAAATCGCAATTGGCCCTGTCGCCGTGTTTGGTGCGTCTAATTTTCCGCTCGCATTTTCTACTGCAGGTGGTGATACGGCTTCGGCACTGGCTGCTGGCTGCCCTGTGATTGTAAAAGGCCATACCGCCCACCCTGGCACCAGTCAACTTGTTGCTGAGTGTATTGAGGCTGCACTTGAGAAAGAGTGCTTACCGCAAGCCATCTTCACGCTATTGCAAGGTAACAAACGTGCACTTGGCCAAGCACTCGTTACCCATCCAAAAATTAAAGGGGTTGGGTTTACAGGTTCAGTCGGTGGTGGCCGTGCGCTGTTCAATCTAGCCCAGCAAAGACCAGAGCCAATCCCCTTCTATGGCGAACTAGGGGCGATTAATCCAACATTTATTCTCCCTTCAGCCATACGGGCAAACGCATCATTGGCTGAAGAATTTGTGGCTTCTATGACTTTGGGCTGTGGACAATTTTGTACAAAACCAGGCGTTGTATTTGTCTTGAATAGCCCAGAAACGCAAGCCTTTATCGAAATCGCTCAAGGGTTAATTCGACAACAATCAACGGCCACTTTGCTAACGCAAGGAATCCGAGAAACGTATGAATCCGAAGTGGATAAGCGAGCTTCCGAAACAGGCATTAACGTCACTCGTTCTGAACAAGCAGAAGCGACCAATGTCTCACCAGCACTGTTCGTGACGGACAGTAAAAACTGGCGTGAAAACCCGCAATGGGAGGAAGAAATATTTGGTCCTCAATCGTTAATCGTAATCTGTGAAGATTTCGATGACATGTTGAAACTGAGTGATTCACTGACTGGATCGCTCACCGCAACCCTTCACGCTACCGCTGAAGACGAAGAACAAGCCAAGCAACTGCTTCCAAGTTTGGAAGAAATCGCCGGACGCCTTGTATTCAACGGTTGGCCAACTGGCGTCGAGGTTGGTTACGCTATGGTTCATGGTGGACCATATCCGGCTTCAACCAATTCTGCCTCAACATCTGTCGGTGCGGAGGCTATTCATCGTTGGTTGCGTCCGGTCTCTTATCAAGCTTTGCCAGAATCTTTATTGCCGGATTCATTAAAAGCGTCGAACCCACTGGGTATCCAACGCGCCATAGATGGCAGTGTGTCCCAATAAGCCCACCAAATGGCTCAAAAAGGCATCAACTGATGCCTTTTATTTCACTCTACTTCTCAAAACCTTCTTTCCTAGTTGGTTTGTGCCAGAAAAACAATAAACTACTAAAGTAAAATGGATTGGATACAATATTAATTTCACGGGAGACTTCAATGTCACAGAAACCTGTTTTTAAAACGCGCACTCAGCTCGTTGAGGAAGCAATTCGAACTCAGATCTTGAAGGGCGAGTTAAAAACTGGTCAACCTTTACGTCAAGATGCGTTAGCAAAAGAGTTTAATGTTAGCCGAATTCCTGTGCGTGAAGCGTTAGTTCAATTGGAAGCACAAGGACTCGTTAGCTTTGAACCTCACAAAGGTGCGACGGTCACTGAGCTATCTCCAGAGAAAATCAATGAGCTATTTGAACTGCGCGCTGTCGTGGAATGCCACATTTTAGAGCGCGCGATTCAAAATATGACAGACGCTGACCTTGAACGCGCGCGCGAAGTTCGCGAACGTTTCGAGTCAGTAGTGAACAGTGGCGACGAAGTAGAAGAATGGAGCAACTACAACTACGAGTTCCACAAAGCCCTATATGCGCCAGCCAACATGCCTGAAACTATGGACGTCATTTACAACCTGAACACAAAGTGTGACCGATACATACGCATGCAGCTATTGTTTACTACAGGCATTAAAAAGGCAGAAGAAGAGCACTTAAGCTTGTTTGAAATGTGCCAAAATCGCGATATCGAAGGCGCCAAGTACCTACTGAAAAAGCACATTCTAGAAGCAGGCACAGCGATTCGAAACCTGCTGCTTGAAAGGCAAAATATCAGCCAGTAAACGGAATAACGAATAAGGTGATATTCAAGGATGAATGTTGGACCAAAGTTTTTACTTGCAGCGCTACGACAAAAGATTAAAGAAGAAGGGCTTTGCTACAATTCCTTGTCAGAGAAAAGTGGCATCCCTTTATCTAGTATTAAACGCCACCTACATAATCCAGCTTTAGGTTTGGATAAAGTACTTATTTATCTGAACTACCTGAATACCGATCTCATCGAACTCGCAACCTTAGCCAACGAGCTTCAGCACCAAAACGAGCAAATGCTAACAGATGAAGAGAGCGCCCTTTTCGTTGAGCATCCTTACTTACTTGATTTTATTTATATGCTGACTTCTCGTGATATTAAACCGCAAGAGATAGCCCAAACTTACGGACTTTCTGATACAAGCTTACGATTCTATTTGCGTATCGCGGAAATTCTAGGATATGTCGAAAACTTCGGAGACGGCTTGTTTTACCGTTCTGGTCGTCGATTTATTATGGAAGAAGGTACGGCATTAGACACCTTATTCAAAGAGCGATTTCAACAAGATTCGCTTTCTCATGATATCAACCCAGGCGTATGTATAGGTCGCATTAGGCTCACCGAAGAGCAGAAAGTGCAAATAGAGGACGAGCTTTGTAATAAATTAGCGAAACTTAACGCAGTTAACACTTCCAACAATGAAGGTGAACTAATAAATATATTAATGCGCTGCACTCCCGGTGCTCAGATATTTTTCGCTGATGATTTACCTAACATTGACGGAAGCCTATTAAAGCACGTCGCTCAACTCACTAAATTAAGTTAAAGCATCAGACAAATAAATCAAACAAACCCCAGATAACATCATATATCCCTACCAAACTATTGATTCAAAGCGTTTCCTGAATCTAATTCTGATTTTTATTTAGCAAGCATCGCTTAGTCAACTAAGAACTTGTCTTAATTTCACACTTATTAATTGTCTTGTTAGCTCTTTTGAAATAGACAGAAAACTTAAGTAATGACTAATTTAGCTTAAGTATAAAAGACAACTTTTTTACGTTATTTACCTCACACTATTTAACTATAAATTTGCAGACGAACAAATTAAATTAATACATTCACCTAGCTAATAAAAACAAAAGCAAAACACATAATTATAATTCTATTATTTATAAGGACATAGAAAAGTGAAATTTAAGTATTCTTTAGCAACGGCAGTCACTCTCGCATTATTACAAGGCTGTGGCGGTGGCGGCGGTGATGGTTCATCACCTACTCCGTCAACTAGCAGCGCAACTGGACCAACATGGAAAGCCGGTGATTATAGCCAACCGTCGAAAACGTTTATCAACCAATGTGAAACGCCCCGCGTCGGACTGGACCCATATGACAACTATGCCGCCTATCCAGATAAATTGGGCTCTACATTGCACGAAAAACTCTTTTTAAGAGCTTTTACTAACGAAACGTACCTATGGTATGACGAGGTTCCTGATAATAATCCAGCAAACTACAAAACTGTTACTGATTACTTCAATACGCTGGTCACCTCTGCTACTACCGCGACGGGTAAACCCAAAGATCGCTTCCATTTTACCGTCCCTTATGAAGATGAGATGAAATCATCGCAATCCGGTTTAGTTGCTGGATTTGGTTTCAACTGGGCATTCTTACGTGGCGTACAACCTCGAGACGTTCGTATTTCCTACAATGAAGAAGCCTCTCCAGCTGATAGAAGCGGCATTGCTCGTGGTGATAAGCTTCTGAAAATCAATAATATTGATGTGGTTAACACCGGTAGTCAGTCCGACATTGATTTTATTAATAAAACGCTCTTTAACCCTGACATCAATCAAGATTACACCTTCACATTTGAGAGTGTCGACGGTCTAGTGAAAACCGTGACGCTTACCGCCTCTGATGTCATGACCTCTCCAGTTAAAAATGCCAAAGTGATTACACACAATGGTATGCGGATCGGCTATCTGCAATACAACTCCTTTGAACCAAGCGCTCAAGCCCCGCTTATTGAGGCGTTCAGTACGCTCTCAGCAGAGAATGTTGACGAGATCGTCGTTGATTTACGTTACAACGGCGGTGGCTTAGTCCTTCAGTCCTCGCAAGTAGGCTACATGCTAAGCAGTGCTGGTCAGAACCGAGTCTTCAGTGAGTTGATTCACAATGACAAAGTGATGCGTACCATTAAAGATGGGGATAACATCTATCGCTTTACAAATCTAGCAATAGACTGGGCAGCACAGAAATATTCGGACCAAGTGCTTCCGACACTGAACAAAAAGCGCGTATATGTGCTGACTTCAGGAGGCACGGCTTCCTCAAGTGAACTGCTAATCAACGCTTTGCGCGGCATTGATGTGGAGGTTATCCAAATAGGCTCAACAACCACAGGTAAACCGTATGGGTTCTCACCAGAACAAAACTGCGGCACTATGTACTACACTATTCAGTTCAAGTCGGCGAACGAGAAAAAATTTGGCGACTTCGCTGATGGTTTTATTCCTACTCCAAAGAGCCAAATCAATACCGAGCTAGGCTTAGACAATAGAGTGGAAGGTTGCTGGGTCAATGACGACCTAACAAAACCATTAGGCGATCCATCTGAAGGTATGCTTTCTGCGGCACTAAACTACATGGAAACTGGAACCTGTCCGCCAGTATCCCCTTCAAGTTTCAACGCCATGCCGCGTAACATTTCATCTCCGGAGTTAAGCGATCTTCGCTCTCCGCTACGAACAGAGGCAATTCATGTTGAGATCAACTAGCTTTTTACGAATGCTGATTCGGGTGGCGCTTTTCCTAGGCACTTCAATTTCTTTGATAGGATGTCAAGCTATGTCACAAGAACCCGTTGAAGCATTGAGTAAAAAGAACTCTCCGGAAACAGTCATAGAAATTCAAAACGCGATCGCAGAAATCCAAGGGACACCAGCACCTAGAATCGCAAATAACGTATTTGAATCTTCACCGCATTTGTTGATTGAAAAAGGACGAGTAAAAGGGAACAACAATCAACTGTTGGATGGCAGCTATAAGGATCTTCCAGACCAATATACGTTGCAGATAAGAGGTGAAACCTGTGGCTTGTACTATGCCAAAACAGATACTTTTGTCTCTCTCAGTTCACTAGATTGTGAGCCCAACATTAAGTTTTAGATCTCCCAAAATAGAAGCCCGCTGATATCAGCGGGCTTCCTACTTTATTGTTCAGTGTGAAACGGTCAACGTTACTTTAGTTCAATCCATGCTTTGCGCTGTTGCTTATCCATGTATGACCAAGCTACAAAGCGGCTCACTTTCTGCCCTTGACTCATTTCAACCACACGAATGGCTTTCACACCCAATTTTTCAAGCTGCTTGCGCATCGGACGAACGTTGTCTTTTTTGGATATAAGGGTTGTAAACCACAAGACCTGCGCGGCAAAAGCTTGGCTTTCATTCGCCATTTTTCGGATAAACGCCGCTTCTCCACCTTCACACCACAATTCAGCGTTTTGACCGCCAAAATTCAACGCGGGCTTACTTGTCTTTACTTGTGCGGTTTGAGGTTTTAGCCCTTTCTTGCGCTGGTTTGCTTTTAGATTATCGATTTTACGCTGGCTGCCCATAGCGGCATCTTCCGCCGAACGGTGGAATGGCGGATTACATGTCGTCACATCATAACGATCATTCGGTTGAATGATACCTCGATAAATATTGGCATCATTGTATTGCTGTACCAGTGCAATTTTTCCCGTCAAAACACGATTGTGCTCTACGATCGTTTGAGCCGATTGGATGGATTTTGGATCGACATCGCTGCCCGTATAGTGCCAACCGTATTTTGTTACACCAACAATCGGATAAATACAGTTTGCTCCCACGCCAATGTCCAACGCTTTCACTTTTTGGTGCGCGTACTGACCTTTTACTTCACCATCAAGTAGTTCTGCCACTCGGTGAATGTAATCAGCGCGGCCCGGAATCGGTGGGCAAAGGTAGGTGTCGGGAATGTCCCAGAACTCGATACCATAATACGCAGCAAGCAATGCTTTATTGAGCATTTTAACAGCATTAGGATCAGAGAAGTTTATGGAGTCTTCCCCTTTCGGATTTTTGATAACGAATGGCTTTAACTGTGGTTCACTTTCCACGAGTTTTTTAAAATCGTAACGACCTCGATGAACATTACGCTCATGCAAACCATTCTTCGCTATTTTTATGAACTCGACTTCGCTCTTTCCTGCAGGCTGCGAGGATTTGCGCGCAACTTTGTCTTTAACACGCTTCGGCTTGGCTTTATTCGCGTCTTTATTCTGACCCGCCATTGAAGTCTTTGGCTTTGCTTGCTTCGCGTTGTGATTATTGTTCTTCATTCAAATTCGCTTTTAAATCGAGGTAAATCATAAACAAACGAGCATCAAATTCGAGTTGGTGATACTCAGGCTCCATATAGCAACATAGCTGATAGAACGCCTTGTCGTGGTTTTTCTCACGAGTATGCGCCAACTCATGTACCACCAGCATTCTTAATAGTGGCTCGGGCGCATCCTTAAATACATTGGCAATGCGAATCTCGTTTTTCGACTTCAGCTTACCGCCATGGTTTCTACTGATTACACTGTGCAAACCAAGCGCGTTGTTTACGGCGTGAATTTTCTTATCGTAGACAACTTTACTGATTGGCGCGGCTTTCTTCATGTAGCGGTTTTTGATTGCCATGGCGTACTCATAGAGCGCCCTTTCGCTTTTGATTTGGTGCCTATCGGGATAACGCTTTTCGAACCAAGGAACAAACATGCCACTCGCTATCAATGAGCTCACCTGCTCTACGATGTTTTGTGGGTAGCCCTGAATGTATCGAAGTGACGGATGCATAGAGTTAACGTCTGTTATGACAAAATAAAGGCGCTCAATATACCTGAGATAAAGGACAGTTTCACCTTAGCTTTCGCCTTTCATTTATGACGAAAGGCCGTTAAACTTCGCCTCCCAATGATAATGGAGAGAAATTCAATGAAACGTGTCGTTCTTTACGTCAAAGATAAATGCCCTCACTGCAAAGATGCTCAACGTTATCTGGATTCGAAAAATATTAACTATCGTTTGTGCAATGCTAAGATGCAACGCGGTCGCAAAGAACTTGATGCGCTTGGTGCTCGTTCAGTGCCTGTTTTAAAAATTGGTGATCGGGTAATGATTGGCTGGAACCCAAAGAACTTCGAGAAGATGTACAAAGGCGACTAGTGCTCGGACGATGAATCTGCGCTGCATTTAAACGTAGCGCTTGATAAAGTCGATAAACGTTCGATCTGCTATTGATAAGTACCCCTGCTTGCGCCAAGCAAGTGCCAGATCCAGCGTAACGGGTGGTTCAAACGGTAGGCCAACAACGCCCGACTCATGTTGAGTCACCAATTCCAGTAACGCGGTAATCGCAAACTCTTGTTTCACAATACTCAAAATCAAAGGCAGTAAGTTGGTCTCGAATGATGACTTCATGGTAAACCCATGCTCCTCACTCACCTGATCCAAAAATTCACGGTGAAAATAGCCATGCTGAAACATAACCAAATCGTGTTCAAAGAACTCATCAAAAGTAAGAGCGTCTCGCTGGGCTAACTCATGCTCAGGTGAAACAACTGCGACCATTTGGCTAGTAAACAAATGGTCAGTTTCTAGGTCATCAGGCACGTTATCACAACTGATCACACCGATATCGAGTTGACCATTGAGCAGCATACGACGAATCGATTGAGTCCCAGCTTCGACCAAGGTCAATTTTAACTCCGGGAACTGGCTTTTAAACGCCATCACAATTCGTGGAAAGAAATAACTGCCCATCATTGATGGCGTCCCGAGCCTTACTTCGCCTTTCGCTAAGCCTTTCAACTCATCAATCGCGAGCTGCGCGTCGTGCAACTGTTGAATCACCCGCTTGGCATGTATAAGTAGCGTTTCGCCCTCTTTCGTTAAGCTGATTTTTTTATCATCACGGCGAAATAGGGTAACGCCCAAAGACTGCTCAAACTTTTTGATAGAAATGCTTAATGCGGGCTGGGCAATATGCAGGGCTTTCGCCGCATGGGTAATATTTCCATGTTCAGCGACCGCCAGAAAATGTTTAAGTTGTTTCGATTCCATTAGATCAAAAATATATGGTGTCCATATTTTTAATATATTTTTTTAATTTATAACGAACTGATAGATTGATCACAGTCTCTCCATTTGCTCACATTAGGCAGGATTCATGGTCAGTTTTGGCACACCGGAATACAAACGCATTACGCTCTCGCTAGCGCTTGGTTCCTTCTTAGTTTTTTCAAATTTATACCTACTACAGCCAATGCTGCCCACTTTTGCCCAAATTTTCACGATCTCAGAAACGCAAGTGAACTGGTTATTTGCGGCCTCAACACTCGCTCTCTCTTTTAGCCTCGTTCCGATGGCTGTGTTGTCAGAATCAGTGGGACGAAAGCCAGTCATGATGGCTGGTCTGTTTTCGATTCCTACCCTTTCCGCTTTGATGCTGTTTGGTGACTCATTCCTGTTTTTGGTGGTATGTCGAGCACTGATCGGTGTCGCGCTCGCCGCTTTTGCTGCGGTCGCCGTGGCTTACATGGCAGAAGAGCTCGACAAGCACGCTTTCTCGATGGCAATTGGAACGTACATTGCGGCTAACTCATTAGGCGGTATTGCAGGACGTATTAGCGGCGGCTTATTGGCGGACAATTTCAATGTTGATGTTGCCATTGAAGTTATGATGGTGTTCACTCTTCTTGGTGTCATTGGCGTTCACTATTTATTGCCAACACAGCGCAACTTCACCCCGTCATCAAGCAGCTTGCGCCATCAAAATCGTGCGCTTATTGGTCATTTTAAAAACCAACGCGTGTGGTTCGCGATGCTGATAGGAGGACTCAACTTTGCTTTGTTCGTCAACCTTTACTCCGTAATGGGGTTCCGTCTGGTGAGTGAACCTCACAATGTGCCCGTCGGGTTGGCCTCACTGATCTTTATTTGTTACTTGGGAGGAACTTTCTCCTCTCGTTGCGCAGGCCACTGGAGTAAACGTTATTCATCAATCCTCGGCATGTTCTTGGGCGCGATAGTGAGCATGACGGGGATGTGGATTGCGGCGGTTGAAAGCTTGACTGCAATGCTATTTGGGTTGTTGCTGATAAGTTTTGGTGCCTTCTTTACTCATACCCTCGCCTACGGTTGGGTCGGTCAGAATGCCACTCGCGCCAAAGCCACCGCGACTGCGCTCTACTTAGTACACTACTATGTAGGCGGTAGTTTGGGAGGATTCTTACTTCTTTATTGTTGGCAACATGGTGGTTGGTCGAGTGTTCTTATGGGGGGAAGCGCAGTCTACCTAGCGATGTTTGCTGCGATTGCGTATTTGAAACACATTGCCGAAAGAAAGCACACTGACCAAACACCTGACGCTGCGAGTTTAAAGAGTAGCTAAGGTACGCTCATTTGCGTAATACCTCTCTGGTTACTTGGATAACCAACTCTGCTATGCTTGCGCTACTTTAATAAAAACCAGAAAGTCGTATGTCAACGCGTTCAACACAAAACACAGATATCGAAGCGATCACTCAACAGGTCGATCAATGGCTCAACGATGTAGTAATCGGTCTCAACCTTTGTCCGTTTGCTGCCAAGCCGCAACGTAATAAACAAATCAAAATCTTTGTTAGTGAAGCGACTCAAGAAGAAACGCTTCTTGAAGATATTTTATTGCAACTGATTGAGCTGAGTAACACAGAGCCCGAACAACTTGAGACCACGTTGGTTGTGGTTCCCAACATGCTACAAGATTTCTGGGACTACAACTTTTGCATAGATTGGGTTGAAGGATTAATTAAGCAGCAAAACTGGGAAGGTATTTTCCAAGTAGCGACTTTCCATCCTGATTACTGTTTTGGCGGCGCAAGGCCTGAAGACGACGAAAACCTGACCAATCGTTCTCCTTACCCGATCTTCCATTTGATTCGCGAAGAGAGTATGGAAAAGGTACTAAAACACTATCCTGATCCTGAATCCATTCCCGATACGAACATCGCTCGTGTTTCCGCCCTTTCAGAGGAAGAACGTAAAAAGCTGTTCCCTTACCTATTTCGTTAAGCACCACCATTCCCCAAAGGCAGATTTATCACCAGTTAGATGCAATGCCCTTGGGGTTCAAAGTGCGGTTTGGTATCATTGCCGCTTCAATCGATTCAATGGAAATTAGAATGCAACTGTCAAAGCTAACCCAAGAGATTTTTGATCACTTATACCGTGATATCACCGAGTTCCGTAGTACGTTCGACTTACCAGTCGCAGACGCTGCAAGCCTTGATGCACAAGCAGATACACTACATACCTCTTTGGCGATCGAAGAGCTAACAGAGCTAGCAGAAGCAGATTGTAAAACTGAGCAAGCAGATGCCATCGTAGACAGCGTGTATGTATTAATGGGCCGTCTCGTTCATCTTGGCCACAGCAAAGTAGAAGACAACCTGGCGATCAGCTACTTAATTGATCTTCTATTAAACGTTGCGGTAAACCGTGGTATCGAGTTTATTCCTTGCTGGGATGAAGTACATTCAAGCAACATGAGCAAAGTATGCCGTAACGAGCAAGAGTACTCAGAAACAGAAGCATTCTACGCAGAACAAGGCATCAAGTTGATGGCGGTGCAGAAAGGTGAATACATCATCGCGAAATGCGCCGAAGATTTCGTATCGGAAGGTAAAACCATTCGTAAAGGCAAAGTACTCAAATCTGTTTACTACCGCCCAGCAGATCTAAAACCGTTAACTCAGTAAGCGTTAAGTTTGGCTTTCTCGATTAAAGAAACGACCTCAAGTAGGTCGTTTTTTATTGTCCCTAAATACTAATCAAAGATTAAATAAGGTTGCTCATCTACGATGACCTTTTTGACTTGAGTATTGAACACTTCCCCGAGAGCTTCTTCCGTTAGCACAGTATCGGCATTTCCTGATGAGTGCAGCACACCGTTGTTAAGCAGCAATACTTTATCTGCGTGCTTTAATGTGCGATTGAGATCGTGATTAGCAACCAATACTCCAATTCCCTGCGCCGCCATAGCGTTAATCAATTGATAGAGCAGACCCTCTTGCGCAATATCTAACGGTGCTGCTGGCTCATCCAAAATTAAAAACTGCGAAAAAGGATTAATGGTACGCCACACCTGCAAACATACACCTGCTAATCGGACACGCTGCCACTCACCACCGGATAATGTTTGAATACTGCGATGAAGCTTATCTTGCAGTTGTACCAGCTCCACCACCATATTGACGGCATCACGCACTTTGATATCCGCAATCTCAGCACCACTTGGCAGAGATAAAGCGAGATACTGAAACACATCAACATTAAACGCTGGGCGCGATTGCTGACACAAATAACCTCGAACATGAGCTTGCTCTGACAACGGTAAAGTAAGCAAGTTTTTGTTGCCAACGTACACTTCACCACTCATACCGTCTCGGTGACTTAACGTACCAGAAATCGCAGCCAATAAAGTACTCTTACCGGAACCATTAGGCCCAACGATATGTACGATTTCGCCAGCTTTGCATTCAAAAGAAAGAGGCAATAATCGACTACCAACCGACATATGTTTAACGTGCATCATGACTCTTCACCAGCATCCAGATGAAAATAGGTGCGCCAATCGATGTTGTCATGACACCTAAAGGTAACTCTGCGGAGTCCAATAACAGTCTTGCGCCGATGTCAGCAAATACAAGCAACGCAGCACCAGATATTGCAGAAAGTGGCAATAAATAACGGTTTTCCGTACCAAAAGCCAAACGCAACAAGTGCGGCACCACCAAACCAACAAAACTGATGATGCCACCCAAAGCGACTGAACTACCCACCAAAACAGAAATGGCGAGGATCAATTTCCAACGCATTTGATGCACATCGACACCCAATTGGGTCGCATGAATCTCACCCAGCATCAATCTATCAAGCGATTTGCCTTTACAACATAACCAGATGAGCACCGGTAACATCACCAAGGTAACGGTATGTTGATACCAACTCGCACCGCCAATACTGCCCATTAACCAATACATCAGTTGGCGTAAGCTAAGATCATCACTAAAGTAAAAAGCCCACGTCACAATCGCACTCGATAAAATACCCAATGCGACCCCAACCAAAAGCAATCGAGCCGTCGTCAGGTGCATTGCCCTTGCTATCGCCACCAAAACAAACGTGAAGACCATCGAGCCTGCAATCGCTGCCAACATAAAAACAATCGGGGTAGGAAGAACAGGTGACGCGAACATGATTAAGACCATTGCTAAGCTTGCACCACCAGATATACCGAGCACGCCAGGTTCAGCCAACACGTTCCCAAGCAACACTTGTAACGTCGCGCCAGATACCGCTAACGCAGCACCAATAATTGCCGCAGACACTAACCTCGGTAAACGCAAGTCCACCAATAACTTCTGTTCAAATGCAGATAAGGATTGAAAAGGAGAAAGGAAAATTTCTCCGACCATCAAGTGAATGGCAGAGAGTACAGCGAGCACGATCGACATAACTATCAGGTTACGTTGCCAGCGTCGTTCCTTGTTCAGGATAAGTTGTTGAAAATCCATAGCGGCCGATAAAAACAAACGAGGCTTAACCTTACAGTTAAGCCTCGGTAAATTGCAATTAACTTCTCAAAGCAATGTTGGATTAATCGTAAACCAACTCACCCTCTTCAAAACGGGTTTTCACTTCACAAACCATCAGAGCTGCACGTTGACCTATTGCGACGTGGCGGTTCGGGAAGACAATCGCTTCGTTTTCATTCTTCGCCATTAATGGTTTGTCGCCATCATGACCAAACACTTCGCCGTGAACAAATGAGGTGAAGTTTTCAACATTATCGTCGAACATAAAGTCAAAGTCTTCGTTCAAACGAACGATTGTGCGACTTACGCGATACTTAATGCATGGTTTTGGTAGGTGTTCTGGCTTCGTTTCCGCAATCAAATTACGTAAAGACAAATCAAACGCGGTCAGTTTATCGAGGTCATTTTCACCAATACGAGCCACGCGTCCAAGCTCCATTGTGAGAGCCTGCGCACCAAAGTTCTCGGCACTGTACCAGCTAAACGTGCTCGATGGTGAGTTTGACAGGAGCACAGCTTCAATGTGTGCACTGTCCAAGAAATCGATCAATGCCTTGCTGCGCACAGGATGACGAGTCTTAGGACTTACTGCAAACGTATAGTGCTTCGAGCCTCTAATCGCGCAGTGTAAATCAAGGTGCCAGCGTGTTGTCGGGTCGGTATCCTGATAAAAATCTCGAACAAGCAGCTTAAGTGTATCGGCGATAACAAGCTCTTTTGTCTGTTTATGTTCTTTTTCGTCAAACAGACGGTTGAGGTTTTCTTCGAGGAATCGCGTGTGCGCCAGAGTGGATTCTGGGTGAGCGATAATGAACAGACAACGGGTATCGACCGTCTGGAACCCAGATTCTATGTCTTGAATAATGGAATCCACCAGCTCCATCGGTGCGGTTTCATCTCCGTGAACCCCACAAGAGATGATGATGTTCTTCGTATCCTGAGTATAATTCGCAGGGATTACTTCTAATACACCACGCTGATAGAGTTTAAGTTTTACACCGCTAGAAAGCACCTGCTCCGCTGGTGCAACATCAATATGAACATCTAACGTGTCAGTTAAAAACGATTGGCGAAAGAGAGACTTCGTCATGCGTTACTCCTTAATAGCACGGCGGATATGTTAATAAATTGTACAAAGGATTTTTGTTGCTGCGATCTCACTTATGAGTAGAAATCACTATTTCCCTCGAAAATCCGATGCCTTTTCGCGCCAGGCACTCAAATCAAGCATTGAGGCGTTTAATTTTCAAACAATTACAAAGTGTTAGGGCTGTGAACTTTACCACAGCCCTGATTAAGATCATTATGATTTGATCAAATTTTTGTAGCTATAAAGCAGATTATGCATCAACACTGCGAAAAACTTAGCCGCGCTGTGCGAGCAAACGCTCAAACTCATCGACTTTTTCACGCACTAGCTCAACACTCTGCTGCCAAAACGTTGGCTGGGTTAAATCCATCGACAGGTGCTTTTCGACGACATCTTCCGCCATCATGCAGCCTGTATCGCGCAGCAAATTGATGTAATCGGTGTAAAACGCTTCGCCTTTGTTTTCTCGCTGTGCATAGATACCCTTGCTAAACAAGAAACCAAATAGGTATGGGTAGTTATAAAAGCTCACGCTATCAATAGAAAAGTGCAACTTGCTTGCCCAGAAGTACGGATCCGGTTCGCTCATTACGTCGCCATACCATTCTTTCCAAGTTTCTGACATCAACTCACAGAATTCATCTGCGGTTAACTCTCCATCCTGGCGGCGTTCATAGAACGATTTTTCAAACTCGTAGCGAACCGGAATGTTGATCATTAAAGCTAGCGCCGATGACAACTCTTCCCACAACATCTCGAGCTTTTCATCAACGCTCTCAGCTTTCGAAATCAAATGATCACGAACGATGTTTTCTGCAAAGATAGAGGCGGTTTCTGCTAACGTCATTGGGTAGTAAGTTTGGCAAAGTGGCAAATCACGAATAACCCAGTTATGGAACGCATGGCCAAGTTCATGTGCCAGAGTCATAAGGTCTGAACGGCTGCCACTCCAAGTCATAAACACAAGTGGTGTTCGCGTTGCTGGCAGTTTGGTGCAGTATGCGCCAAGACGCTTGTTAGCATTTGGCGCGGCATCAATCCAACCATTTTGTACCATCAAACGGACAAATTCCGACATCTCAGGGTTTACTGTTTCAAATGCTTCACAAATAACCTCAATCGCTTCATCAAAGTCGTAAACCTTCGCTTCACCGCTCAAAGCAGGCATAGCCGCCAGATGATTCCAAGGTTTCATCTCATCCAGACCATGTACTTGCGCCATCAATAAACCCGCTTTCTGACCAATAGCTCGACTGTCTTTGGCTACGGTCATCATCGCATTTAAAGTTTTAGCTTGGATTCGGCTACCATGCAAACTCGGCTCTAGGAAGTGAACTTCACGCTTCGTAGAACGCTTTTTGTTTTCAGTTAAGCGCCATCCTGCTAACGCATTCAAAATCGCAGCGAATGATTCTTGGTGCGTTTGCATTGCATCTTGTACGCCTCGCCACGCGGCTTCTTGACGCTCGAATTCAGAACCATAAAGAATGCTTGCCGCTTGAGAAAACCCAAGCTCTTCACTATTACCATCTGTGTACTCAAGCTTCACTTTCAATGAGCCAGTCAGGTTATCGTATAGGTTACCCCAAGCCGATTTGCCATCCACACTCATCGCAGCCAGTAACTGTTCTTCTGCGTTGCTAAGACGAGTATCCGCCAACTTTCTAGAATTCAAGATAGAAAAAGCTTGCCCACTGATATCAGGATTCTCATGGTCTAACACGCGCAAGATAAACTCTTCGTCGGCATGCGTTAGTGTCAAATCAAAGGGACTGAACGCTTGGGAAAGCTCCGAAAAGATGCGGGTCATTTTACCAAGTAACGATTTCGCTTCGGCGTTTGTTGCATCAACAGAAGCATAACAACTCGCAAAATTTGCAACTGTGCCCGCTAAACGACTCGCAGCTTCATTGGTCAAAATCGCATTTTGCATGATCTCTACGTTGCCACAATCTGCTGATTGTTTATTCAAAAGATCAATACATTGTTCCACAAGAGCAATATCGTCTTGAATTCGTGGGTCAGAAAGGTCGTTATAAACGATGGACAAATCCCAACTCGGCGTTGTCATTTCTATATTTCCTTTTTATGTAACTGAGTCAATTTTCGCTTCCTGCACCTAGCAGATGGGCTTCCACTGACATCTTCCGTGACTATGCCCGTAAGCAATATCGTTCTGGGCATTTTAATATTTATAAATAAATTAACGAGTTAAAAGAGGTACGCCAATCGAACGCACCGAGGCGTAAATTTGCTCATCTATGGTAATTGTTACATGCGTGACAGAAGCGTTTCCTATCGACAACGTCGAATACCACTTTGGGTTACGCCAATCTAACTCCAATACATGAGCAAGAATCATACGAATGACGCCACCATGCGTGACGATAAGTAGATTGTCATTGATATCGTTGATGATTTGAGACCAAACGCGACATATGCGCTCAGAAAATGTGCTTAAGCTCTCAGCATTCGGCAACGTATGTTGTGCTGGCGATTGCCAAAAAGCATCTAGCTTTTTCCACTGCTCAGTGAGCATATCAAAAGGCATACCATCAAAATCACCAAATGCCATCTCTTTTAAAGACTCATCCGTCATTACTGGTAATAATTGCTGTTCAGCAATGATGTTTGCCAGTTCTTGACAGCGTGAAAGCGGAGAAGAAATTATTCCACCCACACCTCGTCCACTCTCGGCCCAAGCCCGAGCAATACTCTCTTGATCAGCAGGCGTAACTTTTACATCTGTTTGGCCATGGAGTCCTGGTGGAGCGTCTACTTTTCCATGACGCACAAGATAGATATTGAGTGTTTTCATTTTGTTCCATCCTACTCTTTAAGAACCAACGGCAAACCAGCAGCAACAAAGGTAACGCGATGGCAAACACTGGCTAGTTTTTGATTCATCCGTCCTGCATTATCCACAAAATAACGACTAACCGCCCCCAAAGGTACAATGCCCATTCCAACCTCGTTAGAGACGAATATTAACGTCGCATCTGAGCCACGTACCACCTGTATAAGCTTTTCAATTTCTGCTTCTAGCTTCTCATTGGAACATTCATCACCTAACTCAAATATCCAATTGTTGAGCCACAAGGTTAAACAGTCGATCAATACAACATCGGTGATAGCGAAATTTGTCAGTAACTCAGATAAATGAAGGGGGCATTCATGCTCTTGCCACTCGCCCCCGCGTTGCTTTTGATGATGCGCTATTCGCTCTCGCATTTCTTGGTCAAATGGCAGCGCGGTTGCAACATAGTGTAATGCTCGCTGAGAAGCGACCGATAATTGCTTAGCTGTTTTTTCTGCCAAATGCGACTTCCCAGAGCGCGCGCCACCGAGTATCAATTGCTTCATGAGGAGTGATACAACCCAATCATAGTGAGATAAATAAGCAGCTCCGACAACTGTTGCGCTGCGCCAAGGCAATCCCCCGTAAAGCCGCCAATTCTCTTGATTAACCAACGTTTGAACATCAAACGAAATACCACGAGAACAAGCGATATCAAGATCGCATCCGCGATACCAAGCACAAGCAATGTTACGCCACCAGTAAACAACAAAATGGAGACTTCTAGAGAAGACTGGCGACTTGCTAGCGGTTTACTTTTCGACGTATCACTGTCACTGACATAAGGCATGTCATAAATAAGCGTCGCTGCTAGTGCTCGGCTTGCGGTGTAAGCGACGACAATGACCAACCAAAAGTGCGGCAAGTTAGCCAGTTCACTCCAAAAAACATACTTAGCCAATAACACCATAATGAGAGTGGCGGCACCATAAGTGCCAATACGACTGTCTTTCATAATAGAGAGGCGTCGCTCTACGGTCATGCCACCGCCAATGCCATCCGCCATATCGGTCAAGCCGTCTTCGTGAAAAGCCCCAGTTAACAATAAGCTAAACACCATCGTTAATACTATGGCAACCGACTCTGGGAAAAAAATTGAGGTGAGCGAGAATACCAAAGCGCAAAGTGCTCCAAGCACGAGACCAACTAACGCAAAGTAACGGCCTGCCTGATTCATGCGTTCTTCACTGTAAGGCAACGCTTGGGGCACGGGTAAGCGGCTAAAAAAACTGGTAGCTAATAGAAATAACTCCCACTGGTATCTTAACGATGACGGCGTGACTTTCTCAGAATTATCAGGGACTGACACTATACTGTAACTCCTGCACTCTCGAAGCTCGCCATTTTGTTGTAAAACTGAGCGGCAGCTTTTAACAAGGGTAAGGCAAGAGCGGCTCCTGTTCCCTCCCCTAGCCGTAAACCAAGGTCGAGCAGAGGTTCTGCTTTAAGATGTTCCAATACAAATTTATGTCCATTTTCTTCAGAGCGATGGGCAAACAACATGTATTCACGCGTTTCTTCGTCTAACAACGTCGCAATATAAGCCGCTACCGATACGATAAACCCATCCACTAAAACTGGAGTTTTAAGCCGCTTGGCTTCTAAAAAAGCGCCCACCATTTGTACGATTTCAAAACCCCCAACCTGTGCGAGAATCGCTTTGGTATCAAGACCTCGACATCGGTTTACCCCCTGTGCTACCAGTTTATATTTGCGGCTCAACTGCTGTTGATTGATTCCGGTGCCAACGCCAACACAATAATCAATATCTAATGAGCTCAGCGCCGATAACAGTGCTGAGGCCGAACTGGTATTACCGATGCCCATCTCGCCGAACATTAAGAGGTTTGAACCATGCAAAATGGTATGCTCAGCAATCTTCGCACCATATTCTAAACCTAACGCCACTTGTTCTGGGGACATCGCGGATTGTTTAGAAAAATTAGCCGTACCGTTACCCAACCGTTGTTCAACCAAGTTGGGATGGGATTTAAATTCTGGAACCAGCACATCAATAGGAGCCAACATGCCGCAATCTATTACTTTGAGTTGAATGCCATTAATGTCGCAAAAACAGTTGATGGCTGCGCCGCCAGCGAGAAAGTTAGCCACCATTTGCTGAGTGACTTCGCTTGGCGCAATGCTCACACCCTCCTCTGCAACGCCGTGATCTCCAGCAAATACCAGCATGCTCGGTTTGCAGATAGCGATGGAATCAACTGGCTGAGGTTTATTCTGACTTTGAATAAGAGCTAACTGCAGTGCCACCTTTTCCAATAAGCCTAAAGAACCGACGGGTTTGGTTTTGTTATCTATGCGTGCTTGTATCTCCGCAGCAAAAGAGTCATCCATTTTTTACGTTCCTTTGATGTTGTCTGGGTGAGAGGTGTTCTGTTGTTCAAGAGGTCTTGTTCAGCGACAGTTTTTGCGCGCCCACTATTGTATACACTTGCATCCAATTGGGGCAGCGCTAATCAAGTTTATCTCAGGATAGTCTGCCGAGTTCGCAGAGCGTCTCACCTTTCTTGCACGAGATTATAAGTAACTCGTTGAAATCCGCTACAATAGCTTAGACTATGTTCCCATATAGGAGAAAAGATATGGATAACAACACCTGCGCAATCATCGCCGGTGCAACTGGCTTAGTAGGCTCAAAAGTCATTGCAAACCTCATAAATCAATCAGGTGTTGGAACATTATATTATCTTTCTCGCCGCCCACTCGATGGCGTCCTAGATGTGGACAACAAGCTTATTCCTCTCATTGATGCAGACCTTTCTATCCACCAATGGGATGAGAACCAACCAACACCAACCATCGGCTTTATCTGTTTAGGCACGACCCTTAAGCAAGCAGGCAGTAAGGATAATTTGCGTAGAGTAGATGTTGATCTGGTGTGCAAAGTCGCCCAACAAATGAAAACAATCGGAGTCAAACGCCTTGCGGTTGTTTCTAGCCTCGGTGCAAATAGTAAATCGCCATCCCATTACTTAGCTTGTAAAGGACAAATGGAACAACGAATCGAAGCTATGGATTTTGAGGAAATCGTATTTGTTCGCCCAGGCCCGCTTGTTGGTCAACGTCAAAACCCAAGAATGGACGAGAAGTTAGTACAAACTCTGTTTAAGGTAATTCGCCCACTTATGCTAGGCAAACTGTCCAACTTTTTACCTATTCGAGCAGAAGATGTCGCCAAAGCGATGATTTATCAACTTTTCAGTTATCAAGAAGACTCGGTGGTTTACTTACAAAGGAAAGAAATGCGTGAATTACTGCATCACTACGAATAACCATTTTGTACAATTAACGTGCTAATTCACACTCTCACGCGACTTAGATCTCGTTTTTATATTCATTTTAGATCTAGCTAATACCCGTTTGTCATTTTTAAAGTTATATCACGAGCGTTATCTTACGCTCCATAAATAAATCCGTATAAAACCCCGTATAAAAAACAACCGCCACTTCGGCTGGTTGATAAGGTCAAATTATGAATTTTGCAGTGATAGCCTCTCTAGCCGTCTTTGTTGGAATATTGTTCTTTCTATTTAATCAGCAACAAAAGAAACACACTCTTTCACGTCTCGTTTTGATCGGTCTTGTTACCGGTTCTCTTTTTGGTCTTGCTTTGCAACTCATTCACGGTGAAGGCAACAGCGCAATTGCTCAAACACTTGAATGGGTAGGCATTGTAGGCAGTGGCTACGTTGGTCTACTGAAAATGGTCATCATGCCACTAGTATTGGTATCGATGATCTCTGCAGTTGTTAAGTTGGAGAAAGGTGGATCTTTAGGTAAAATTTCTGGCCTGACCATCTCTGTTCTTCTAGTAACGACTGCAATTGCTGCAATTATCGGTATTTTGGTGACAACGACATTTGGCCTGTCAGCAGAAGGGTTAACTGAAGGTGCGCGTGAAACCGCTCGTATCGCCGTTTTAGAAAGCCGTGCCGGTACAGTAAGTGACTTAACTATTCCTCAAATGCTAGTTAGCTTCATTCCAACCAACCCATTTGCTGATCTAACAGGTGCTCGCTCGACATCAATTATCGCTGTTGTGATTTTCGGCGTGTTAACTGGTATCGCCGCTCGTAAAGTGATGATGGAAAAAGCAGAGTTGGAATCACCGATTCGTACTTTCGTAGAAGCTGCTCAATCTATCGTTATGCGACTAGTGAAGATGATCATGGCCCTAACGCCATACGGCATCGCAGCACTGATGGCAAAAGTGGTAGCGACATCAAGCGCAGGCGACATCCTAAACCTACTTGGCTTTATTGTGGCGTCTTATGTTGCTATCGCACTGATGTTTGTTGTTCATGGCGTATTAGTCTCTTTTGTCGGCGTTAGCCCTGCGGAATACTTTAAGAAAATCTGGCCTGTACTGACCTTCGCGTTTACATCTCGTAGCTCAGCAGCAACAATTCCACTAAACGTAGAAGCGCAAATCACGAAGCTTAACGTACCACCAGCGATTGCAAACCTATCAGCATCGTTTGGTGCCACTATCGGCCAAAACGGCTGTGCGGGTATCTATCCTGCAATGCTTGCAGTGATGGTAGCTCCGACAATGGGCATCAACCCACTTGATCTACACTTTATCCTGTCATTGATTGCGATTATCACCATCAGCTCATTTGGTATTGCAGGTGTCGGCGGCGGTGCGACGTTTGCAGCCTTGATTGTTCTTCCTGCAATGGGCTTACCTGTGACCATCGCGGCACTGCTTATCTCTATTGAACCACTGATTGACATGGCACGTACCGCACTAAACGTTTCAGGCTCAATGACTGCGGGTACAATTGCTAGCCGAGTGCTGAAGTCACCAGAAAGTGAAGCAACATTGGAAGAAACACGAGCATAGAACTCAAATTCCTTCCAAAGCGATAAAACATAAAATATCAAGCCGATGGTTCGCCATCGGCTTTTTTCATTTTCAAAAATTCAACTTGCATCTTTCGTTGCTAGTCAAGGCGTTGAATGGTCTAATACTGTCATCGGTTTTGTAAACGGTAAGCAGAATGCACCAAGATAATCAGCCCACTTTTTTCTTCTTTGATTATGAGACATGGGGAACCAACCCCGCGAAAGATCGCCCAAGCCAGTTTGCTGGTGTTCGTACAGATGAAAACTTTAATATCATCGGCGAGCCTTTAGTCATGTACTGTCAACCACCGGCTGATTATCTTCCGTCTCCTGAAGCTGCGCTTATTACTGGTATTACTCCGCAAAAAACGGTTCAAGAAGGCCTTTCTGAGCCAGAGTTTATCGCTAAGATTCACACTGAACTCGCGAGACCAAATACCACCAGTTTAGGCTACAACAGCATTCGCTTTGATGACGAAGTGACCCGTTATACTTGTTATCGCAACTTTATCGAACCATACGCATGGAGTTGGCAAAACGGTAACTCACGTTGGGATTTACTCGATGTACTACGCGCGTGCCATGCCCTTCGCCCAGAAGGCGTAGAATGGCCAGAAAACGAAGATGGCTTCACTAGCTTTAAATTAGAACACTTGTCTGTGGCTAACGGCATAGAGCATAGTAACGCGCACGATGCCATGGCAGATGTGGTTGCGACTATCGAAATGGCAAAGAAAGTAAAAGCAGCGCAACCAAAATTGTTTGATTACTTTTTTTCTATGCGCCAAAAGCGCAAGCTCAATGATTTAGTCGACATCGTCAACATGACACCGTTGATGCACGTTTCAGGCATGCTAGGGCGCGAATGCCAGTACACTAGCTGGATTGTGCCTGTTGCTTGGCATCCAACCAATAATAACGCCGTTATCACCATCGATTTAGCGAAAGACCCTCAACCTATTCTTGAGCTATCCGCAGAAGAGCTGCACGAAAGACTCTACACTAAGCGCGAAGATCTTGGTGAATTGCTACCAGTGCCAGTTAAACTAGTTCATTTGAACAAATGCCCTATTCTCGCCCCTGCAAAAACGTTAACGGCTGAAAATGCGGAGTCTATTGGCATTGATCGCCAGCAATGTCTCGCTAATCTCGCTTTGTTGCGCCAACATCCTGAAATTAGAGAAAAGCTGATTAGCCTCTTTTCAGTCGAGCGTAAATTCGATAAAAGTGATGACGTCGATACACAGCTTTACGACGGGTTCTTTTCTCCGGCTGATCGCGCAGCTATGGATATCATTCGAGAAACCGACCCGAATAATCTTGCTGCATTAGACATTGAATTTGATGACAAGCGTATTAAACCTCTATTGTTCCGCTATCGTGCGCGTAACTTCCCAGGCACATTAGACGAGCAAGAACAAAGACGCTGGGCACTACACTGTCGAGAAGTGTTTGAAAGCCAAATTGAAGAGTACATGCTGAATTTAGAAAACTTAGTTCACGAACATGAAAGTGACGAAAAGAAGATTGCGATATTAAAATCCGTGTACCGTTATGTAGAGAGCTTAGCTTCCTAACTCCTCCTAATACAAGCGCACCTTATGGTGTGCTTGTTGTTTATATACTGTCAAAATGATTAAAGAACGATTCTTACAACTGATCCAACTGCTCATTTCAATCTTCCTCATCATGGGAGCACTTGGCATCGGAATTACCATTCAAAAGTTCACTGGCGTTTCCGTTCCAGGAAGTGTCATCGGTATGCTCGTACTGTTTTTCTCCATGACTCTTGGGCTTGTAAAAGTCGACTGGGTCAAACCGGGCGCCACGCTATTTATCCGCTATATGATCTTATTGTTCGTTCCTATTAGCGTCGGATTAATGCAACATTTCGATATGCTACTCGCTAATGCCCTCCCTATCATTGCCAGCGCAGTTGGAGGCTCACTCATTGTACTAGTCAGCCTCGCTTGGCTGCTGGACTACTTGCTAAAGGAGAAACACTGATATGTGGTTAGTTGTTACCATTGCGGTTTTTCTTATCGCTCGCCAAATCGCAATCAAAGTGAACAATCCTCTAGCAAACCCTTTGCTGATCAGTATCGCAGTGCTCATTCCTTTGCTTACTTACTTAAATGTGCCATTTGAAAAGTATTATGCGGATAACGAAGGAATTAGCTTTTTGCTTCAACCTGCTGTAGTTGCTCTGGCTTATCCACTATATGAACAACTACCACAAATTAAAGCAAACTGGCGAATCATCACTTTCGCTTGCACAGTAGGCAGTGTGATGTCGATGATGACAACCACCTTGATCGCAGTCGCTTTCAAAGCAGATATCAGTTTAATCGCAAGTCTAGTGGGTAAATCCGTCACTACGCCAATAGCAATGGAAATTTCGAGTCACCTCGGTGGTGAAGCTGCCGTTGCGGCGATCTTGGTTCTGATTGTTGGTTTATTGGGCGCGATTTTGGCATACCCAATTTACAACTTAATTGGAATTAAACACCCGATTGCACGTGGTCTGACAATGGGTACAGTCTCTCATGCCTTAGGCACCGCTACTTGTGCAGAGAAACAGCCCATAGATGCCGCGTTCTCATCACTCGCATTGGTTTTATGTGGGATCATAACTTCTATTTTGGCTCCAAGTTTTTTTGCTTTGGCGGTCTGGCTATATCAATAGTTAAGCGCTCTCGGTCTGCCCTCCTTCCGGCAGGCCGTAGCCTTTCCGTTTCTTACTTATCCCTTTTCAAAACCCTATCTTATCTATCAAACTCACCCAGTAATATCGTGAAGGGACTTGACTGAGATATACATTCATAGCATTAGCATTCTAGCTGCTACCACTCGCTCTAGATTACGTAAGTATAAAGTAGCATAGCGGTAAAAGTCGCGTTGGTAACATACTCCTGCTCCTTGGTCATATGAATATATACTGATATGGTTAATTGTGAGACGGAGATAACGCTTCACACCTGTGCAATCGAATACATGTGTGAGCTCACTCTAATTATGTAACAGAATTATCAATTGCATTATTTATCGTGATCTAACGCACGGAACATTTCTATCTTTCACATAGAATAACTGTCCATGCAATAACAAGGATTCAACATGAAAAGTCGCATTGAACAGGCGCTAGCAGGCGCTCCAGAAGCACTTTCCAAACAACTTGCTCCTATCATCCAAGCTGATGATTTTGATGCTACGCTTTCAGTTCAACAATTTGAGCAGTTGCTTTCAGCTACCGGTCTATCAGACAAAGAGCTTCGTGTTGCGCTACTTCCTTTTGCCGCAGCGTACTCCTATGCTCCCCTTTCTGACTTTTATGTCGGCGCTATCGTTCGTGGTCTTTCAGGTCGCCTTTACTTCGGTGCCAACATGGAATTCTTTGGTGTACAGTTGGGTCAAACGGTTCACGCAGAGCAGTCTGCGATTAGCCATGCTTGGATGAAAGGCGAACGTGGTGTTAAGGATATCACTATCAACTTCAGCCCATGTGGTCACTGCCGCCAGTTCATGAATGAGTTATCTACCGCAAACGAGCTTAAAATCCAGCTCCCAGAACGCGAAGAAAAGTCACTTCATGAATACCTGCCTGAAGCCTTTGGACCAAACGATCTCGGTATCGAGTCCGGCTTAATGGCAGAAGTTAAACACCAATTCTCATGTGATGATGAAGACGCACTCATCCAAAGTGCAGTTGAAGCGATGAACATGAGCCACTCTCCATACACCAACAACTTGAGTGGTTTAGCATTAGAGATGACTAGCGGCCGTGTATTCCAAGGCGCTTATGCAGAAAATGCAGCGTTTAATCCTAGCTTGCCACCGCTACAAGTTGCGCTAATCCAAGTTTTACTTGCGGGTGAAACCTTTGACAGCATCAAAGCCGCTGCATTGGTAGAAAACTCTGAAGGTAAGATCAGTCACTTAGCCGATACGCAATCAACGTTGGAAGCGTTGAATCCAGATATTCCGCTTAGTTTTGTCAACGTATAAACGACAAATTCAACAAAAAGCTCTACAACATGTAGAGCTTTTTTATTACCTAAAAACCAAAAGCAAACGTTTGCTTTGTCATGAAACTTGAGTATGATCTCCTGCAATTTCTGTCTCATCACTCTATTTTGTAAGGGAACACTATGTTTGGCACTGCAACTAGCGCAAATGCTACCCGTGTATTACTTTTAGGCTCTGGCGAACTCGGTAAAGAAGTCGCCATTGAATGCCAGAGACTTGGTTTAGAAGTGATTGCTTGTGATCGCTATGCCAATGCTCCAGCGATGCAAGTCGCTCACCGTAGTTATGTTATCGACATGTTAGATGGGAACGCCTTAGAAGAAGTTATTACGAAGGAACAACCTACTTACGTCGTACCAGAAATTGAAGCCATCGCAACCGGCAAACTGGTAGAGCTTGAAGAAAAAGGACTGAATGTTGTTCCAACCGCTAAGGCAACCAGGCTAACAATGAATCGTGAAGGTATCCGACGTTTGGCAGCAGAAGAACTGGAATTGACGGCTTCACCTTATCGTTTTGCAGATAACTTTGAAGACTTCAAAGCCGCGGTTGAGCATGTGGGTATTCCGTGCGTGGTGAAGCCTGTGATGAGCTCTTCAGGTAAAGGGCAAAGTGTTATCAAGACCGAAGACGACGTTACAAAAGCATGGGATTACGCTCAGGAAGGCGGGCGTACGGGTGCAGGTCGCGTTATCGTGGAAGGTTTTATCGACTTCGATTACGAAATCACTTTATTGACCATCAGAGCCGTTGACGGTGTGCATTTCTGTGCTCCAATTGGTCATCGTCAGGAAGATGGCGACTACCGCGAATCATGGCAACCGCAAACTATGTCAGAAAACGCAGTAAAAGCAGCTGAATACACGGCTGAGAAAGTGGTAAACGCGCTCGGTGGCTACGGCATCTTTGGTGTAGAGCTATTTGTTAAAGGCGATAAAGTCATTTTCAATGAGGTCTCTCCTCGCCCTCACGATACGGGTATGGTTACAATGATTTCACAGGAAATGTCTGAGTTTGCTCTCCACGTGCGCGCGTTTACCGGAATGCCAATTAATAATATTGTGCAATATGGCCCATCTGCGTCTGCTGTTATTCTTGGACAAGGGACTTCCACAAACATTCGCTTTGAAAACCTAAGCAAAGCTTTAGCTCAACCTCAAACACAAGTTCGTCTATTCGGTAAGCCAGAAATCGATGGTCGCCGCCGTTTAGGTGTTGTCCTTACGCGACGAAAAACCACCGAAGAAGCCGTTCAAGATGCTATTGAAAGTGCTTCAAAAGTGAATATCATTTATTAAATACGAACCACTCATACAAAAATAGCGCAGCTCAAATTGCTGCGCTATTTCGTGTTCCAAACCGAAGAGAGCCTATTCACTCTCGATTAAGTACACTTCTTCAGAGAAGCGACTTAAGCCTTTTTTCGCAATTTTAGGATGATTCTCGTCAGCTTCATCTACGTTCAAACAAGTAACTTTGTAACCTGAAAATAACTGCTCAATCTCTTCGACCGGCACGCTAAATGGAGGCCCCGCCATCTCTTCTTGAGGATAGTTGAGTGTAACAAGCAAAATACGACCGCCTGGGTTCAAAAGTTGCTTGAGACGCTCTACATACTCCTCTCGCATATCTTGCGGTAAAGCAACCAACGCGGCGCGATCATAAATGATATCGGCTTGAGATACTGGTGCAGTGAAAAAGTCCCCAGTATAAATAGAGAGCTCATCAAATTGATAAAGCTCGTGCATGCCATTAAGAGGCGTTACCGTTGGCGTGTAAAAATGTTCAGCAAAAAAGGCACGCACAGCAATATGGCTTAGCTCAACGCCTTCAACCGAATCATGCTTCATCGCTAGCCAAATCAAGTCTTCTGACTTTCCACATAAAGGAACTAACACTTTATCTTCACGCTTTGGATTAGTGTGTTTCCAATATACTGGTAATAGCGGGTTTACATCTTCCAAGTGAAATCCGATTTGATTGCTGGCCCATTTGTTATGCCAAAATTCTTGGTCTCTCATTTTACTTTCTACTTGTCGGCTGTTTTCATTTTGAGAGGTAAGACTAACGTTTTTTTTCAATTTGTCTATGCCGTTCATCTTTGGTTAATACTGCGGTGATAGGATGTAATCGGTCTCATAGGAGACGCGCCTTTATCTGATAATCAGAATAAAGAAAAGAGAAATGGTGATCTAACGCATGATTCTACTTCAAGATAAAACTGAAACCTTGGAATCTTTCGTAATGGCCCCATTTATAAGTTAGTACCTGATTTGCCGAACTTAGCGACCTTTATGTTCCCTATTTTCTAAGTACAAGCAAGTTAAGGAGAGTGAATGAGCTTATTTCTTCGTACTACAGCATTGATGCTTTTGGTACTTAGCCGTGCACCGGCATTTGCCGCACTTCCAATTACCCCTGCGCCTAATGGCGAACAAAATCGTTCAACCAGCCAAAACGAAGTTTGTTCGAAACTTTTTAAACACAGCCTTAGCGGTTTATATGGCATTCAGTCAATCGACACCACACCAACTCAGCCATATTCTGACTTCGACATCCTTTACAGCAAAGCTCACCAAGCACAATTTGAACTTGAAACTATCTGTAAGAGTACCGCACTTCTTAATGACGCTCAGCCATACTTCGCAGGCGTGAAATCCAAACAACGAGCAGAAGAAAAGATAGCTTTAGAGTTAGATGGGAAAGTTGAACGTATTACTGACCTAGCACGTGCAACGATTGTAGCTGAAGACGTCGCGAGCTTAGTCTCCATTTATGAAACGTTAGAGCGTGAAACAACGATTGTGAAAGTAAAAAATCGATTCAAAAAACCTGGCCCTTCAGGATATAGAGACTTGAACTTGCTCGTTCGTTTACCAAAAACAAACCTAGTAGCCGAAGTTCAACTGCACTTGAAAGCAATCGCAGATGTAAAAAGCGGTCCCGAACACGACCTATACGAAAAAATCCAGAAACTAGAACGTCAAGCGATGTTGGAAAAACGTGAGCTAAGCGAAATAGAGCTTGCCTCTATTCGCAACATGCGTACACAGTCTAAGAACTTGTACCAACAAGCATGGCAACCATACTTAACAACGCATCTAGAAGCGGCGTAACCGATATCATTAAGCGTCTCTCATAAACAGAAAAACCACCGCATGGCGGTGGTTTTCATTTGTATGCACACGAATTTTACGCAAAAAAAGACCACGCCTTAGCGTGATCCATTTATTCGGCTTACTGTACTTTCTTCAGGTTTTCTACACGAGCTTTTAACTTCTGACCCGGGCGAAAAGTCACTACACGTCGAGCAGTAATTGGAATATCTTCACCAGTTTTCGGGTTACGACCAGGTCGTTCATTCTTGTCACGAAGATCAAAGTTACCAAAACCTGACAGTTTTACCTGTTCGCCACTTTCCAGTGCCTTACGAATCTCTTCAAAGAACACTTCCACCGTTTCCTTGGCGTCCCGCTTACTAAATCCTAATTTATCAAACAGGTTTTCTGCCAGTTCGGCTTTTGTGAGCGCCATAAAACTTTCCTCAAAGCTATGTTAAACAATGCTACGTTAGTGTAGCGCCAGAGCAGTTTTACCCTACCAATTCAACAACATATCGGGGTTACATCAGGAAGTGTATGACAAGCTTATGATTTTCGCCAACTTTTTTCTTGGCGAACAAAAGGAATAGCACTACGTAAATTATTGTTAAACGCCAGGAATTTGATATTTTTGTTTTTGTTTCATCTTTATCAGGAAAAACATCCAGATTATAAAACTAAAAGTAGTTTAAATATCAACATTAAACACTATTTAATAAAAATATCAGATATTGGTTATTTAACAGACACTTGACATAGAACTTGTCGTAAATTCAGTGATTTGTATGTAACTCGATACGTAACAATTAGATTAAAAGGTATGACCACCTGTACTTTGCAACTGTGCTTAGAAAGCTTGATTAAACCCACGCTTCTCGCTGTTTAACGATGACGCCATATATAAAGATTGATAATGTGGAAGTTCGTGTATTTCCTCATTAGCTTCTTACACTGCTTCTAGGCGACCATGATTAATCAAATCATAAATATTCTTTTCCCTGTTTTTGCTCTTGTCGGAGTTGGCTATTTGGTCGGTCGTTACATCAAGCCTGACTTTCGCCCAATAAACCGCATTAATATTGAGGTATTTACGCCAGCACTGGTATTTTCGTCACTCGTTAGCATGCCGCTCGATTCAAATCAGGGGCCGCTTCTTTTGGCGGCAATTGTCGCGGTTTTAATTCCCGCACTACTCATGATCCCGGTATGTCGATGGACGTCACTCTCGTTTAAAACCTGGGCGCCACCACATATGTTTCGCAATAGCGGAAATCTAGCTATTCCTTTGTTTACCTATACGTTTGGAGAAATTGCGCTGTCGTCAGCAGTGCTTTTATTTGTCGTGTCAGCATGCTTGCATATCAGCTTAGGCGTAATGCTGCTTAGTCATGGCAACCCTTTTAAGCAAATAGTCAAGATGCCAATCTTTTTAGCAGCGTCGCTGGCTCTGTTTCTCAACGTGTCAAATGTGGGTGCATGGGCGCCTTTATACGAAGCCACGGCTCTACTTGGGCAAGCGGCCGTACCCGTGATGCTTTTATCTCTGGGGGCACAAATGTGTCATTTAAGGTTGGACGGTTTAAAGATTGGTGTGTTGTGTACCGTGCAGTCACTGGCAACTGGTGCTGTCGCTTTTGCACTTATTTATTGGTTAATTCCCCTTCCAACGATGCAATTGCAAATGATGGTGCTCTTCACAATGCTGCCGCCAGCCGTCATGAATTACCTATTTGCGGAAAGGCTGAATATAGAACCCATGAAAGTGGCGTCAATGGTACTATTTGGCAACTTTTTCAGCATTCTTACGCTACCTCTTCTGCTTAGCTATACCCTCTCACTCGCTGCCTAACCGCCAACAAGCTATCGTTAGCGTGTATTAGCTGAAAAACAATACGTTCCTAATCTCGGGTAAGGGCCATCCCTAGTTTGGTCTAGTATTTTAAAGTAATGAGGGATGGTGCGAGCAGTAAGGAACTTGAACAACGATAAGGTAATCCTAAAAATAAAAAACCCTGCCAAACTGGCAGGGTTTTCATTTCTTAAGAAGATACGTTACGCGAGATTAGTCACGCAGAGACGCACCAAACTTCTCAGAAACGTGAGCAACGATAGCGTCAACCGCACCAGCGATATCTGCATCTTCAAGCGTACGCTCAAGTGACTGTAGAGTCAGAGCGATTGCTAGGCTCTTCTTACCATCTTCAACGCCTTTACCTACGTAAACGTCGAACAGTTTCGCATCTTTAAGGAACTCGCCACCTTGCTCTAGACAAGCGTTAACAATGTCACCAGATGCAACAGCTTCATCCACTACTACCGCGATATCACGACGGTTTGAAGGGAATTTAGAAAGTGCTACCGCTTCTGGGATCACTTTGCTGTTGATTGCAGACCATTCGATTTCGAATACGATAGTACGACCGTTTAGACCGAACTTACGCTCAAGCTCAGGGTGAACTGTACCGATCACGCCCACTTCTTTGCCGTCTACGATGATTGCCGCAGATTGACCTGGGTGAAGTGCTGGGTTAGCTTTTTTGCTTTCAGGTGACAGTGCAGCGAAAGAGTACGCTTTTTCGTTCGCAGATAGCTCTAGAATCGCTTCTAGATCGCCCTTAAGGTCGAAGAAATCAACAGTGTTGGTTTCGATATCCCAGTGCTCTTCACCACGAGTACCAGCAATAACACCTGCAAGCATAGGCTCTTGACGCATGCCGTTTTCTGCAGATTCACATGGGATGAAACGTAGGCCATATTCGAATAGACGAACGCGTGGCTGTTGACGCTTCTGGTTGTGAACAACCGTGTTCAACAGACCTTGGATAAGACCAAGACGCATTGCTGACATGTCTGCAGAAATTGGGTTTGGAAGTACGAGAGGCTCAACACCAGGTACAACTAGCTTTTGCTGCTCAGGCTCAACGAAGCTGTATGTGATTGCTTCGTGATAACCACGGTCAACAAGAAGATCACGAACGCGTTTCAGTGGAAGATCCGCTTCAACGTGGTTGTGCATCTTAAGTGCTGCTGCTGGGTTTTGGTTAGGAATGTTGTCGTAACCGTAGATACGGCCAACTTCTTCAATCAGGTCTTGCTCGATAGCGATATCGAAACGCCATGTTGGCGCTACTGCCACCCAACCTTCTTCAGAAGCTTCAACAGTCAAACCTAGGCGCTCTAGGATTTCTACTACGTCAGCATCAGCGATGTGGTGACCTAGTAGGTTGTCTAGTTTAGTACGACGTAGAGCAACTTTGTTTGGCTTAGGTAGGTCTGCTTCAGACTCTACTGCAACAACAGGTGCTACTTCACCACCACAGATCTCAACTAGAAGCTGAGTTGCACGCTCCATTGCGCTTACTTGTAGTGCGTAATCCACACCACGCTCGAAACGCATTGAAGAATCAGTGTGCAGACCGTAGCTACGAGCGCGACCACGGATGTGGTCAGGTGCAAAGAATGCACACTCTAGTAAAACGTCTTTAGTCTCAGTTGTTACACCTGACTCTTCACCACCAAAGATACCTGCGATTGCAAGTGCTTTGTTGTGGTCCGCTACTACTAGTGTATCTGCGTTTAGTTCTGCTTCGCTGCCGTCAAGAAGTGTTAGCTTCTCACCTTGCTCAGCCATACGAACTACGATGCCACCTTCGATCTTCGCTAGATCGAATGCGTGCATTGGTTGGCCTTGCTCTAGAAGAACGTAGTTAGTGATATCTACCACAGGGTCGATAGAGCGAATACCACAACGACGCAGTTTCTCTTGCATCCATAGTGGCGTTTCAGCTTGAACGTTTACGTTCTTAACTACACGACCTAGGTAACGTGGACACGCAGCTGGCGCTTTCACTTCGATAGACACTTTATCGTCGATTGAAGGGGCAACTGCTTCTACTAATGGCTCTGTCACGTCAGCACGGTTTAGTACGCCAACTTCACGAGCTAGACCACGAATGCTGAAACAGTCAGCGCGGTTTGCTGTTAGGTCTACGTCTACTGTTACGTCGTCTAGACCTAGGAATTCACGGAAATCAGTACCGATTACTGCGTCTTCTGCTAGTTCCATGATGCCGTCTGACTCAACGTCGATACCTAGTTCAGTGAACGAACAAAGCATGCCGTGAGATGGCTGGCCACGTAGTTTCGCTTTTTTGATTTTGAAATCACCTGGAAGAACAGCACCAACTGTTGCGACTGCTACTTTCAGACCTTGGCGACAGTTAGGTGCGCCACAAACAATGTCTAGAAGCTCTTCTTCACCCACGTCAACTTTAGTTACGCGCAGTTTGTCTGCATCTGGGTGTTGGCCACATTCAACAACGTGACCGACTTTAACGCCAGTAAAAGAACCAGCAACAGGAAGAACGTCGTCTACCTCTAGGCCGGCCATTGTAATTTGGTGAGTTAGCTCGTCAGTAGTAACCGCAGGGTTTACCCACTCACGAAGCCATGATTCGCTGAATTTCATGTTGATGAACCCTCTGGATTACTTGAACTGTTTTAGGAAACGAAGATCGTTCTCGAAGAACGCACGTAGGTCGTTCACGCCGTAACGAAGCATTGTTAGACGCTCAACACCCATACCGAATGCGAAACCAGAGTATTTTTCAGGATCGATACCTACGCTACGTAGCACGTTCGGGTGAACCATACCGCAGCCTAGTACTTCTAACCATTTACCGTTTTTGCCTTTCACGTCTACTTCAGCTGAAGGCTCAGTGAATGGGAAGTAAGATGGACGGAAACGTACTTCTACTTCTTCTTCGAAGAAGTTACATAGGAAATCGTGCAGGATGCCTTTCAGCTGAGCAAAGTTTACGTTCTCATCAACCAGCATGCCTTCCACTTGGTGGAACATTGGCGTGTGCGTTTGGTCGTAGTCGTTACGGTATACACGGCCTGGTGCGATGAAACGGAATGGTGGTTTACCATTTTCCATCGTACGGATCTGTACGCCTGACGTATGAGTACGAAGCATCAAGTCTGGGTTGAAGAAGAAAGTATCGTGGTCAGTACGCGCTGGGTGATCAGCTGAGATGTTTAGCGCATCGAAGTTGTGGAATGCATCTTCGATCTCTGGGCCAGCCTCGGTGTTAAAACCAAGTTCGCCAAAGAACTTCTCAATACGCTCTACAGTACGAGTTACTGGGTGTAAACCACCGTTTTCAATACGACGACCTGGTAGTGTTACGTCGATTGTTTCTGCTGCTAGTTTCGCTTCAAGCTCAGCACGTTGTAGTGCATCTTTACGAGCTGCGATAGCTTGCTGAACTACGCCTTTCGCTTTGTTGATCTCTTGACCAGCTTCACGGCGTTCTTCTGGTGGTAGTTTGCCTAGGCTTTGAAGTTGAGCAGTTAGCTCACCTTTTTTACCCAGATACTGAACACGCACTTCATCAAGTGCGACTAGCGATTCGGCAGCTTCAATTGCAGTGCTCGCGCTAGCAATGATCTCTTCTAGATGTTGCATCGTTTCCTCATCTACCTGTAGGTAGTGTCCATAAGGGAGTGATTGGTTTTTTGATAGCTGTACATAGTAGCCAAACCGGGCACCAATGCCAAATTGAATTACGAAAAGAAGAGGTTATTGAATAAAAAGAGCACAAAAACGTCAAAAATGTCATCTTTAGTTAATCTGCCGTTTAGTTGTGCCCTTTTGTTTTAGAAATAGTATTGAATAGATAGCTCGATAAAATCGTCATCTCTAGCGAAGTAGAGCAAATCATTTGGTGTTTCATTTTTAAACAACCAAGCATCAATTTGCCACTTAACGTGATTCGATATTCGGCTCGATGCTTCTAACTTAGCATTGTAAACATCATCGTTATCTAAATCCTTCGTAATTCCCGTCAATACTTCCGTTCCGTCCTCATCATTGAGCGCCCAACGAATACCTGCAAACACATCATTTTGACCGATAGTTTGTGCGTTGTTCCCACGACTGTCATAGAGGTACTCACCAATAACTCCCACATCCCAAACCGTGTCAAATGCACCGACGAAGGTATACTCAAAACCCGTCACAAGACCGACATGATTATCAGCGCTATCTCGATAAACACTTTCTAGTTTCCATAACCAATCGCCAACAATTCCTTGCACATCCAGACCGACATGACTCATCAGAGCGTAGTAAGGCTTTAATTCTCCGTACTCTAAACGAAAGTAAGGATCCCGGTTTGTTCCATATAAATAGCTTAGGCCTACGTCCCAATCGCCAAGCATTTTCGAATATCGAAAAGCCACATCTACGTGCTTCTCTTCTCTGCTTGATTCATAGATAGCATCATCAGAGACAACGGGTTCGGTTCGCAAGCGGCCATCTGTACCCGCAAACGTTCGTTCCCTAAAGTAAGGTAACAACATTGCGTGGACGGTGCCCCAGTCTTTGAAAGAGGTAAAATGTAACATCGGCTGACCGAGTTTATCTTCACCATCGACGGCTTCAATGGCATCTGTTTGGTTTACTACATCAACTAAATGGGCTGATTCAGTCACTCCCCAAAAGACCTTACTAATCCCAACTCGAAGCTCATAATCATCCCAATAAGTCAGATAAAGTGCCTCTCGTATGTCACCATGACTTCGCTCATCGTCTAGACCATCCAGACGATAGAAAGGTGTGAAAGTAAAGTTTGCATCACCATTTTGCATCTCCCAGTAAAATTCTGGCTGCAAAACCAATGACGTTTGCGCTTTGCTCTGACCCTGAGAGCCCGTTTTAAAAAACTGACGATGCTCAATATTGACTTGTCCTGCAAGCTCGACGGCAGTCAGAGGCATCGAGTAAAAAAAGGCTGCTGCACTAAGCAACAACCCAGCATTTAATCGCTTCATTTTTCCTCCACTACCTCACTCGCTTCAACACATTCTTATGAAAGTCATTGTCTTGTAATCCAGTGTTAAAACGCATTTCGCTAGTCGTTAGCTCAGTACTTTTTCCTGTTTGATGGTTTGTCATCGCCATAGTATGCGCTCGCCAATATTGGTTGAGATATTGCTTGTAATCGGAAAAAGAAAGCGTTTTTAACAAAGAGCCTTTGCGGTCGTAAAACTCAACTTTAAGTGGACGATAATGCGCTTTATCTAACCATACCGTTTGCTTGGTATAACCTGAGTTCTTATCGGTCGGAATTTGCTCTACGACGAAAACATCTTGCCCGTTTATGCTGTCATCTTTTAGGTAGTTGAAACGGTATTTTTCAATCTCAAAGGAACTGAGATCCTCATACGCGAATTCACTGCCCATAAAAGGACCTGATTTGTTACGCGAGGAAATACGTTTCACACGTTTCAGTGCAGGAAGGTAAAGCCATTGGTCATCGGCACCCACCGTATGAGAATGGTTAAGAAACGCCGTGCCTTTTACATCTCTCGGTTCATCAAATATCGTGAGCCCTTTGTCACCATCGCCATCAACTTCGAGTGATTGTAAGCGCATTAAACGTGTGCTGCTTTCTCCTTGCGCGTTTCGCAGAATCATTTGCATCGTAGCAACAGAATCCCCCCACCCTTCATCACGGGCTTTGCGCTCTTGGGCAATTTCTAGTCCTTTGGCTTCATCCGCCAACACCGCATGACTCATAATAAGCGAGACAGAAAGTACTGATACTTTTAAGGCATTTTTTACTAAATTCATGTTCGATCCTTTAATTCGTTATGACTGAGTAACAGTCTTGGTTTGAGAGTCAGTTGATTTAAGCTTATTTCGGCGCTCCACCTCGTCGTAAACGCCTTTGTCAAACAACATCAGTAGAGTCGGTAGGAAGATGAAATCCACAACAAGGGCAATAAAGATGACAATGGCACTCAGCTGTCCCATATCGGCATTTAAACGGAAGCTCGACATCGCCAGAACAGAGAAACCAGCAACAAGCACGACCGTCGTAATCCAGAGTGCGCGCCCCACGGTACGAAAGGCGTAGCGAACCGCTTGCTCCGCACTGTGGCCATCTTTACGAGCGTGTTGATATTTAGAAAGAAAGTGAACGGCGTCATCGACAACAACACCAAGCGTTAATGTCACAACGACAGACAATCCCAAGTTAATCTCGCCAGAAACCAGCGCCCAAATACCAAAACCAATAAGCGCAGGAGCAATATTCGGGACAAGACTAATTAAGCCAAGCTTGAACGAACGCAAGGCAAAGATCAGTAATGCAGAGATTAAGACAAGAGTAATGGGCAAGGTTGACAGCATGCTGGCCATATTCGTTTCACCAATATGCGCAAACATCAGTGAAGGACTAGACGCAACAACATCATATTGAGGCGCGTTTTCGTTAAACCATTGGTAAATGCGATTTTCCAAATCAACAAGCTCGACGCTGCCCAAGTTCTCCACGGTGAGAACCATCTTGATCGACGACTTATCTACATTGATTTGGTTGTTCAAATCTAAACCATACGGTAGTGACATTTCATAAAGCAGCAGATATTGAGCCGCTAATTCTCTGTCTTGAGGGAGCGAGTAATAAGCCTGATCATCTCCATGCATGTTCTTGTTTAGGCGCTTATAAACATCGCTCAAGGTCGCAACATGGTCCGTTTCTGACTGCAACCTTAGCCAGTCAGTAAATTTACCCACGGAATTGAGAAAATTAGGATCGGCAATGCCCTGCGATTCGTTGGTTTTTATCGCGATACTGATGTTCGCCATGCCACTGATTCGCTCTTCCATAAAATCAGCCGCTCGGCGAAATTCATTGCTATGGCCAAAGTACTCGACGGATTCATCATTGACTTTGTTCAGCGGAATCAAGCTCGCACTCGCGACAATAACAAGCACCGACAACGGCAATAACGCATGTCGCTTTGACACCACGAAATCTCCTAAATGATCCATAAAGTGCTTTCTTTCATCAGAAGTATCCGACTTCACCGTAACCGGAAGGATATTAAGCAAGGAGGGAAGTAACGTGATGGAAAGGAAACAAGCAACCATGACGCCAAGGGCTGATAGGTTGCCGAAATCTCTCAGGATTGGAGAATCCGACATATTCATCATTAAAAAGCCGATCGCGGTGGTAATGGAGGTAATCAAGATAGGCATGAAATTGAGCGCAATACTTCGCTCAATAGAGTGGGCTTTACTAAAGCCGTTTTGCATAGACTGACGCATTGTCGCGATGATGTGTACACAGTCTGCGACGGCAAGCGTCATCACCAAGGTAGGCACATTAACGGTCGCCGTGCTTAAGAACATACCAGCCCATCCTGACAAGCCCATTGTAACCATAACCGAGCCGATAATAACGATGAGTGTCGCGATGACGCTAAGCAATGAGCGCAACATGATGGTCAGAAACACCAATATCACTAGTAACATAGTAGGCACTAATGTTGCGCTATCATCTTGGGCTGCGGTCATAAACGCGTAGTTCATTGCAATAATACCAGCCTTATGGAATTCCGTGTCTGGGTACACTTGCTGATAACGCTCAATCATTCCGTTTATGTAAGCAACCACCTCTTGTACTTCAGCAGTTTTATCTATTTCAGGGAGTTGGACCGTAATGTTTACGACCGTGACATCTCCTTTTTCAGAAATCAGTGAACTTTTCAAAACCGGCTCACTCAACGCAATACTTTTGACTTTCTCTACTCGTTGAGGTGTCAATTCATATTCGCTATACAGTAAATCTTCGACAAGAAGATCATCTTCAAACGCTTCGGTATGCTGGTAGTTGGCGAGGGAATCAACGCGGGTCGAGTATGGAACTTGCCACGCCTCGTCAGTGATCTGCTGAATAAGAGATAATGTGCTAGGAGTAAAAACAGTGCCGCTCTTTGGCGCTATAACCAAAGCAAGACTGTCAGATTTTGCAAAGGTGGTTTGAATTTCATCAAACGCAAGTAACTGCTCATTTGTTCCATCAAAGAAGATGTCGTAATCTCCTCTAAAGTAAAGATTTTTTCCTCCAATGGTTGCTATGACAATCAATAAAACGGTAGCAAGCATCACCAATACACTGTAATTCGTTGGTAGCTTACCCCACCCTGAACGGGCGTATTGTTGAACGTTGTGATGTGGCATCACACTCTCCTTTTGTGACGTTTCGTCAAATTTAAAAACTAAAAAAACAGCAAATGCTGTAAATAACCAGACAAACTCGACATGCAAACTTTAGATCGAATGAATTTGGCTACATAAGTTAGTTTTTAGTAACTTCCTATGCTTCTCGTGATCATTGGCTGAACGCCAACCTTCGAGATTTAATGACGATTCGTCACAATAGTGCGATAAAAAAGCCAACCATAACGTCAGATTGGCCTTTCCAGTTTATTAGCGATTCACTGACTCTAAATAAGCAAGCTCTTCACTAAATAACTCCTGCTCCACTCGACGCCAGGTTTTACGGTAGTCCCATTCTGTAGATAAAGGCGACCAACCTAAACCATCAAGTAACATATTCGCGTTGTGCAGTACTGAGAATGGGTCTTGAATTCGCTGAATACATCGACTGTTCGATGCATTTTGCGCCAAAGCGTTTGAACCGAAGGCAATAGACCAGTTGGCGAATACAATAGCATCTGAACCAATTGCGGGAGAAAACTTAAGATCACCACATTCTACCGCATTGTTCACTAGCGCATCAGCACCATCTATTACTTGTTCTTCCAAGTTATTCAGTTCATTCACACGTTTAGGCGAAGCCTTCTCTAGAACCCAAGGCGTCTTTGCAACAATCGCACAGGTTGATAGTACTGGCTCCATACGAGCGTAAATACGATAACCTACATGCATCGCAATGATTTTTTCTCTGGTATTGCCATTAAATTTGGCGGTACGTTCGAAAAATATTGCTTCGCTTTTCAGCGAATGAATACAAAGCGCAAGAATCACATCTTCTTTGCTGCAAAAATGATTGTAGATCGTCCCTTTAGAATAAGGGCTTGACGCTGTAAGCTTGTCCATCGTTAAGTTGGCAAAGCCTTGCTCTTGAACTAAAGACTTAGCCAATTGAATAAGCTCTATCTCACGATCAGCAATCGCCTGTTGCTTTTTTGTTAGCCCTGAAGACACACGACATCCGTCTTGCTTGCTATATTTTTTACAGCGAAAGTTAAACATAATCCTTTGATCCGTATACCAACACACTCCCAATAATTGTAACACGATTCTTTAATACAGGAACGCAACTAAAGTTGACGAACCGTCATAAATGACACTTCGTCACAATAGATCAAAAAACAAACATTTCAAGTATGAATTTATAATTAGAAGATAAATAGCTACCAATTATGCATACCCAAGTAGCTACAGGATGCTTGGTTCAACGAGAATGGTTTCTTTGTAGAGGAAGCGAGAGAGGCTTTGGGAGGAACAACGAAGGAAATCAGCATGTTAAAAATAACGAAAGTAGATGCTGAACAGGTATTATTCGAAATAAGCCCAAAACACTTTAAGTCTGAATTAAGAGCAAACACCGCTGAATGCCCTACTTACAAAGTATTTGCTGTCTTAGGCTTTTTCTTTTGCAACGCCCTTTCAGAAACTCTCTTCAAAAAAGGCTCAAAATCTATATAGATAGGCTTGGCTTATCACCTGCAGCTGCGATGGCATAACGAATATCATCAATAAATCGCCCCTCTGTCTCAATAATGCCGTCAGAGAATGTGACTGGCTGATGTGGCCCAGCAAGTAGAACAATATTAGTAAAATCAGAGACATTAAAGTTCTCTGCTACAACATTTTTGGAATGAAAATCGATGACGGTCTTTGCGACTTGATCTTCCAGTAACAAAAGCTGTTCTTCGGTAATTTTCATACGCGCCAAAGCAACGCGAACACACTTATCGTGGGTAGTCGTCTGCTCTTTTATGATTTCTGTATATTTGTCGTTGAGCTTGGAGTTCTCTGCATAGCTATAATATAAAGGCCCGTGCAGCGTTATATTTTTATCTTCATCAACGTAAACGAGATCCAACAACTCTAATGCTTTTAAGTAATCAGACATGCTCTGCTCAGACAAGTCATACTTTTTCTTTAAAATAGAATAACCGTCTTTACCTCGAAGCATTCTCAATTCACGATAAAAGTCGTAAAGGTGAGGGAATTGAAAGAATACCTCATCCTGCGTACGACTAAAGTAATCCTCGTCTTCACCTTGCAATTGATTTGCGAGCTTTTGTAGTTCATCTAACGTGCAATCAACCGCTCTACAATATTCCAGCAACTTATCTAAAGCGAGATTCGTGCTTGTAAGATGTCTCTTAAAGGTAGATAGTGGCATACCCATTTTCTCAGATAGCTCTCGATATGTTAGCCCTTTTGTTTTAATCGCTTGGCGTAATGCGGCTAGCAAGTATTCGGGAGTCAGATCTCTCATCTACAATTCCTTTTGGCAATGTTACAGCTGTATAGTATTTGTAACAATTTAGAACCGCTTGGCAAGGTATAAGTTCATATTTTTATAAGAAAAACATGAATTAATATACTGAAAGTAGAATTCACACAACAAATGAAAAATTCAATATGAATTCAATTTCATTATAGATATAAAATAATATGCAAAATAAAAGTAAAGCAATCACTCTAAATTATCGTGATTAATTTTAATAGTAACGTAAAGTTGAGAATATAAATCTATTCGCTCTGCAAAAATCTAGAATAATTAACCTAAAAGGAACAGAACGGTAAATGCATAATAATTCACCGCTCTCTATTAGCATTTTTGCAATGCTATTCAAGTAGACTAGTCCGCTAGTTTCACTGCAGTACCAAATGCCAAAATTTCCGAAGAACCATCTACGATTGAGCTTGTGGTAAATCGAATCCCTACAATTGCATCGGCACCTTTAGATTCAGCGTCCGCCACCATGCGCTGTATAGCAATATCACGCGCGTCGGTCATCATTTCCGTGTAACCACGAATTTCGCCGCCAACAATGCTCTTGATACCCGCCATGAGGTCACGGCCAATATGCTTTGATTGAACAACATTACCAGTTACAACCCCTCTGATTTCAGAGATCTGCTGGCCAGGAATGCTTTCGGTCGTTGTGTAGATCATTTTTAATCCCTTATAAACGTAAAAATTTATACCCAAGCTACCTTATAACTAACATAAGATGCTAACCAATAAATTGAGAAGACTGATAAACAATACTCTAAATAGCCAAGCTAAAAGTCATTTGGGTATAAATTTTAGCAATAAAAAAGGAGAGCTAATGCTCTCCTTCTCTTAATCCTAAACTGCTAATTAAAGAGCAGCTTTCGCTTTTTCAACTAGAACTGCAAATGCAGCTTTGTCGAATACTGCGATGTCCGCAAGGATCTTACGGTCGATCTCGATAGATGCTTTCTTAAGACCGTTGATGAAACGGCTGTAAGATAGACCATTTTGACGAGATGCCGCATTGATACGTGCAATCCATAGTTGACGGAATTGACGTTTCTTAGCGCGACGGTCACGGTAAGCGTATTGACCAGCTTTAGTAACTGCTTGGAAAGCTACGCGGTAAACGCGTGAACGCGCACCGTAGTAACCTTTAGCTTGTTTTAGAACTTTCTTATGACGTGCACGAGCTTGTACACCACGTTTTACGCGAGGCATTATGCTTCTCCTAAACTAAACGATTGATAACTAAAAAGAATTAAGCGTATGGCAACATACGGATTACTGCAGCCACTTCACATTTTGGAAGGATTGCATTTGGACGTAGTTGACGCTTGTTCTTAGTAGTACGCTTAGTCAGGATGTGACGTTTTGTAGCGTGCTTGTACTTAATACCACCAGCAGTTTTCTTAAAACGCTTAGCAGCACCTTTGTTGGTTTTCATCTTAGGCATGATGAATAACTCCGCATTGAGTAGGTTTAATAAACAACGTAATTAGGGCGAACAAAACCCAGCCGTTATGCCTTTATCGAAAGGAAAGCGGCTAGGTTTTAATTACTTGATGAGCCGTTAATTACTTCTTTTTAGGGGCTAGCACCATGATCATCTGGCGACCTTCAATCTTCTTAGGGAAAGATTCAACTACAGCAATTTCTGCAGTATCTTCCTTAAGACGATTTAGAACGTCAACACCGATGTCTTGGTGTGCCATCTCTCGGCCACGGAAGCGAATTGTTACTTTCACTTTGTTGCCTTCTTCAAGGAAACGCGTCAGGTTGCGTAGTTTTACCTGATAGTCTCCAATATCAGTTCCAGGACGGAATTTTACTTCCTTGATCTGGACCTGCTTTTGCTTCTTCTTCTGCTCTTTAGCAGTTTTGCTCTTCTCGAAGAGGAACTTACCATAGTCCATCACACGACAAACAGGTGGCTCGGCGTTAGGACTGATCTCAACGAGATCCATACCAGCTTCTTCAGCAGCTGCAATGGCTTCTTGAATCGATACAACACCAACTGATTCACCGTCAGCGCCTGTTAGTCGAACTTCACGAATACCACGAATTTCACCGTTGATACGGTGCGGGTTTTGTTTTACCGGCTGTTGGCCACGTCTTCCGCCTTTAATAGCTTATTCCTCCAGATTGAGCTTACGGCTAGAGATCTCGTCTTGGATGTATGCAATAAAATCATCCACTTTAAATTTACCAAGATCTTTACCTTTACGAGTACGCACTGCAATTTCGCCAGCTTCCATTTCTTGGTCACCAACAACAAGCATATACGGTACACGCTTCAAAGTATGTTCGCGGATTTTAAAGCCAATCTTCTCATTTCTCAAGTCCGCTTTAGCTCTAATTCCACTTTTTTGTAGTTTTTGTACTATTTCTTGAACATAACCTGACTGTTTATCAGTAATGTTCATAAGAACTGCTTGTTCTGGCGCCAACCAAGTTGGGAAGAAACCAGCATATTCTTCGATAAGGATACCGATGAAGCGCTCTAGTGAACCTAGAATCGCACGGTGAATCATTACCGGTACAAGACGTTCATTGTTTTCACCTACATAAGTTGCACCTAAGCGACCTGGTAGGTTGAAGTCTAGCTGGACAGTACCACACTGCCACGCACGGTCTAGACAATCGTATAGTGTGAATTCAATCTTAGGACCGTAGAACGCACCCTCGCCTTCTTGAATTTCGTATGGAATATCCATCGATTCAAGAGACTGCTTCAATGCTTCTTCAGATTGATCCCAGATTTCATCTGAACCTACACGTTTCTCTGGACGAGTAGACAGTTTCACTACGATGTTGTCGAAACCAAATGTTTGGTACGTATCGTACACCATCTTGATACAGTTTGTTACTTCTTCTTGAATTTGGCTCTCAGTACAGAAAATGTGAGCGTCATCCTGAGTAAAGCCACGTACACGCATAATACCGTGTAGTGCACCAGATGGTTCGTTACGGTGACATGAGCCAAACTCAGCCATACGTAGCGGTAAGTCGCGGTACGATTTTAGACCTTGGTTGAAGATCTGTACGTGACCTGGACAGTTCATTGGCTTAATCGCGTATTCACGGTTCTCAGAAGAAGTTGTGAACATTGCATCAGCGTATTTGTCCCAGTGCCCAGAGCGTTCCCAAAGAACACGGTCCATCATAAGTGGACCTTTCACTTCTTGGTAACCGTACTCATCTAGCTTAGCGCGGATGAATACTTCTAGATCACGGAAGATAGACCAACCATTGTGATGCCAGAACACCATACCCGGTGCTTCTTGCTGCATGTGGAATAGGTCGAGTTGCTTACCAATCTTACGGTGATCACGCTTCGCCGCTTCTTCTAGGCGAGTTAGGTGCGCTTTCAGTGCTTTCTTGTCGTGGAAAGCCGTACCGTAGATACGTTGAAGCATTTTGTTGTCGCTGTTACCACGCCAGTAAGCACCTGCAACATTCAGCAAAGTGAAGTGTTGACAGAAGCTCATGTTAGGAACGTGAGGACCACGACACATGTCGATGTATTCTTCATGGTGGTAAAGGCCTGGACGATCATCACGAGATACGTTTTCGTCTAGGATTTCCACTTTGTATGGTTCGCCACGTGATTCAAACGTATCACGCGCTTCCTGCCAGCTTACTTTTTTCTTAACCACTTCGTACTTGGTTTTCGCTAGCTCTTTCATACGCTTTTCAATCTTTTCAAGATCTTCTTGCGTTAGAGATTCGTCTAAGTCGATATCGTAGTAGAAGCCATTGTCGATGGTTGGACCGATCGCCATTTTAGCTTGAGGGTAAAGCTGCTTAAGAGCGTGACCAAGAAGGTGAGCACAAGAGTGACGAACGATTTCTAGACCGTCTACTTCATCTTTAACTGTGATGATTTCAAGGCTTGCGTCTTCTTCAATTAGATCACACGCATCAACGCGGTTACCGTTTACACGACCAGCGATAGTTGCTTTTGCAAGACCAGGACCGATCGATTGCGCAACTTCCATAGTAGAAACTGGGTTGTCAAATTGACGCTGACTGCCGTCAGGAAGAGTAATAATAGGCATGCTATGTCCTTTACAGTGGTGTTGCACACCAAGCAACACATGTTATTCAAATTAGAAGCTATTTGTTGAAAATAGTTGAGAGTCAATAAAGGCCTCTCGGTAACACGAATACCGGACCGTTATCGAAAATGGGATTGTACCTAGCTCACATTTAGAATGCAAAGCGCGATTTTGTTTTGTCATAAGAACTTAACCGCAGACCCGTCACTACAATCTGATCATGCTTTTTTTAAGAGACCGCATAGCTGATGAATGGAATTGCCCCTCAATGAACTTACACAACAAATTACAATATCCCCTATTACGTGTGAACCGATACAAAGCCTAACACGCTGGGCGAGAGCTCAACGTGCGATTTAGGTATATAGTTGTTTTATAGAGTAGTTTGTATGTAGGTATTCATCATGGTCTATTTCAAATCGCGCTTTATGGTGCTTCTAAGCACCTCGATATGTTCTTTGCAAGCCTTCGCATCAAATGACTTATATGGCCCGCTGCGTTCTTACGCACAATCCCCAATGCAAGTGGTTAGTCACACCAACATACTGCGTTCAGGACATAGTCTGCCCTATGGTTTTGTCGAAGCCTATGGTTCAGGAACCGTGGCAAGTGTTTGGGCTCATACTGATGAATACGCACTGGATTATTACCACAATCAAATCGAATTAGGCAGCAAATGGCAAGTCAGCAACCGTTGGCAGTTGGAGCTCAACTATCGATGGGTCTTTGCCGCTGACAACCATTTAGATGGACTGACGAAAAGCTTCCATAAACTTTTCGGTATCGGACAAAATGGGCGGGATAAAGTAGACAGAGATCGTTTTTACATTTCAATGCCGCAATATGATGTGCTTGAAGATGATTTCGAAGGACAAACACTGGCCAATAACCTATCTACTTACTTACAGTATCAAGTGTTCCAAAATGAACATCACGGCCTATCGATTGGCGGCAGTTTGTATTTTAACGATGTGGCTCACGGCACTTTTCAAGGTAGCAGTTTCGAGCAAGGCTTCCAATTAAACTACAGCTACTTAAGTGATGCTCATGCATTTTATTCGATGATTGGCATGACTTTTCGCTCGGATGACCGTGCCTTGCTCGATCTGCCCTATCGACATAATACGATTGCCATTGCGGGTGGGTACCGTTATGCCTTAGAGGATAACCATCACCTGATGTTGGAATATCATTGGTATCAAGGCTCAACAGAAGGGCCCACAGAGTTTGCTGATGCCTCTAATGAACTGGTATTAGGCTATCGATATCTAATGGAAAATTCAGCGCTTGAGTTTTTAGCCGTAGAGAACGCAAGAAACATGGATAACAGTACCGATATCGCTTTCACAATAGGATATCGGTACATATTTTCATCAAGTTGATGAGAGCTATAGATTTAGCGTTGGTGCAACTGCGGCTGCGACTTGAGCATCGGTTGCATTGATCGGCAACGTAAACGAGCGATATTGGTCACCAGCCAAACTGAGCGAACGGTCAATCTCTGCCAAACAATGCATGACCTGCCCTTCCAGAATAAAAGAGAGCTCAATTTCTTTTGATGAGATAAAGCCGTTGTTACGGAACTCTAGCTCTTGATAAATACCAGAGCGAGAGGCAAACGAGCCACCGCGCAAAAAGCCTTTTTCAACATCGGCTTTAACCATTGTGAAGCCAGCTTGCTCGATCGCTTGAATAACCCGAGATGCTACTGGTAGTGGTTTCACTTCAATATAGTCACGGTCACGCGGGTCAATCGCAAAATCAATATCTAACGTCGTTTCGACCCAAACATGACATTGATTCTTAAGTGCGCTAACCGCAGTAATTGGCGTTTCATCATGCAGTTTTAGCTCAAACGGAACCTGCTTTTCTTCATTAGGTTGAATCACAAAAGGGTCAACTGCTTTCAATTGATCAATAGTGAAGGTTTGGTAACTTACGCTATCATCCACTTCGACTTTCATTTCCGTGTTCAATTTAATCGTAATAGCATCAATTTGTTGTTCGACGTCTCCGCCTTTGATATGAACATGCCCTTTCAGCGTCGCTCCTTGAAACACGCTCATTTCGTCCAAAATGGTATCTACTTTTGCAGAGCCGATCCCCAGTGATGCTTTCAATTTTTTAAACATACTTTTCCTTTTTTAGCGATTTTTCTTCTAATAATCGTTTGTTTACACAATTGTTTTCTGCTGTGCAAGCAATAGACCACAAGAAAATGTTTGAATTCAATCATCAATCCAAATAATGCTCAGCAGTAAGAGTCATTCAGCCCTTCAATAGGATTGCTCGGTCACTAAGCGGTACGTTCGTCGAGAAATGTTTGCAATTTGTACCTAAATTAAGCAGTATTTGTATAGTCAAATAAAGGGAAATCATTATGTCTGCACCACTCTACATTCAAATTAAACAATTTATCCTGGATAAAATTGATGCTGGAGAGTGGGTAGTTGGTCATCGCATCGCCACCGAGATTGAGCTTACCGAGCAATTTGGTGTCAGTAGAATGACAGTGAACAAAGCAATTCGGGATTTAGTTAATGAGGGCCGATTACAACGTCGCCCACGCTTAGGCACGTTCGTGTGTGATCCTGGTGAAAAGTCAGAATCTCCCCTGCTAGACATTCGAAACATTGCCGAAGAAGTCAGCGATAGAGGGCGAAAGTATGGCAGTAAAGTGCTCAAACAGATTGCTATAAAAGCAGATGACAACATTGCGACAAAACTCGGCGTTATGTTAGGCACGACAGTGTTTTACAGTGAAATTATTCACTATGAAGACCAAACGCCGATTCAATTGGAGCTCCGCTGGGTGAATAGCCAATATGCCCCGAGTTATTTAAATCAAGACTTCACACAAATCACTCCAAATCAATACCTGTCAGATAATTGCCCACTCAGCGCGATAGAACATACTGTAGAGGCAATTGTGCCTGAAAGCCGTATTAAGCAAGACTTAAAAATGCAAGCCAATGAACCTTGCCTTCTCTTGAATCGCAGAACGTGGAGCCAAGATAAGTTAGTCAGTACCGCCCTACTTTATCACCCTGGTAACAAATATAAGCTGAGCTCAAAAGTGCTCATTTAAGGACAAGATTTGTCCTCTAGATCTACGTTTTGATCACATTTTAGCAACATCAATCTTGTCAGTGTTCTTATTTTGCTCTATTTATTTGTATATACATTTAATGATACAAATAAACACAGGGACACAAACATGGATTTGCTGATTGAAAACGCACGTCTAGTTACCATGCAATCGGGAGAATGCGGATACCTTCCAACGCCTCCAGCGCGCATTGGTATTCAATCTGGAAAAATCGTTGCGATCAGTACCTGTGCCATTGGTGAAGACGCACCGCAAACCGAGTCTCTGTTGTCTGCCCAACATTACCCTCAGAGTATCGATCTTCAAGGCCAGTTAGTTCTGCCAGGTTTGATCGACTGCCACACTCATCTTATTTACGCGGGCAATCGTGCCAACGAATTTGAAATGCGCTTAAACGGCGTGCCATATCAAGAAATTTCCAAACAAGGCGGCGGGATTCTCTCAACGGTACATGCGACACGCTCTGCAACCGAAGCACAACTAGTTGAGTTAGCGTTACCACGTTTAGATGGGTTACTCGCGAGTGGCGTCACTTCTGTCGAGGTGAAATCTGGCTATGGATTGACACTGAATGATGAAATAAAAATGCTCCGTGCCGCCAAAATGCTAGAGCAAGAGCGCAAAGTTAAAATCACCACTACACTTCTCGCCGCTCACGCTATTCCGCCAGAGTTTCAAGGTCGTGCAGATGATTATATTGAGCACATTTGTCAGGACATAATCCCTGTTGTCGCAAAGGAAGAATTAGCTACGAGTGTCGATGTTTTTTGTGAATCGATTGGTTTCAATCTTGAACAAACAGAAAAAGTGTTTGTAGCTGCAAAACGCCACGGCTTAAAGGTTAAAGGGCATACTGAGCAACTTTCTAATCTCGGTGGTACAGCCCTCACTGCGCAATACAACGGTCTGTCAGCGGATCACATCGAGTTTTTAGATGAGCAAGGTGTTAAAGCACTTGCTCGATCAAACACCGTCGCCACTCTATTGCCTGGCGCTTTTTATTTTCTAAGAGAGACTCAGTTACCACCGATTGAGTTATTGAGAGAGCATAACGTGCCGATGGCAATTGCTACGGACGTCAACCCAGGTACATCACCATTTTCTGATCTCACACTCATGCTGAATATGGCGTGCACGCTATTTCGCCTTACACCGCAAGAAGCACTGCGTGGTGTAACGCAACATGCAGCCAAAGCTCTGGGTTATCAAAACTCACGTGGCGAAATCAAAGTAGGGTTTGATGCGGACTTCTCTATCTGGGATATCGAAAGCCCTGCGGATTTAAGCTATCAAGTCGGAGCAAAACGTCTGGTAGGTCGTATAGTAAATGGTGAATACATTTCACACGGAGGCCAATAATATGTCTCAATTCGACCTACACTCTCCCCTATTTCATTGGCAAGGCCGTCATGATGCCGAGGACGGCAAGCTTGGTCAGCGAATTCATCACGTTGTTCAACGCCAAAAAGCAGATGAGTTGAGTGCCGTTGCGCATGGCGTCTCATTACTCGGTTTTGCTACCGACGCTGGCGTTGCGAGAAACAAAGGACGCATTGGCGCGAAAAAAGCGCCAGACTTAATCCGACGAGCACTCGCTAATTTAGCATGGCACCAAGACGCCCCACTATATGACTTAGGTACTGTGGTGTGTGAAGACGACTTACTGGAAGAGAGCCAAGCTCTATGTGCAGCAACCATTTCAAGCGCACTGCCCCATACGCCAGTCATCGTGCTGGGTGGTGGGCATGAGATTGCGTGGGCCTCGTTTTCCGGCTTAGCGGAATATTTTAAAGCGCACCATCCAGAGAAGAAGCCTAAAATCGGCATTATCAATTTCGATGCGCATTTCGATTTGCGCGCATTCGAGAGTAACCTCGCCGACATAAGACCGAGCTCTGGTACACCCTTCAACCAAATTCATCATTTTTGTCAACGTAACGATTGGGACTTTCATTACGCTTGTATTGGTGTAAGCCGCAGTAGCAACACTAAAGCGCTATTTGAAAAAGCAGATGCGTTAAATGTTTGGTATGTAGAGGACAATCAGCTCTGCTACTTAAACCACAGTTATCACTTAACTCAGCTTCAGCATTTTATTGACGACTGTGACCACCTCTATTTGACCATTGATCTGGATGTATTTCCTGCCGCAACCGCACCTGGAGTCAGCGCACCAGCAGCTCGGGGAGTGAGTTACGACACAATTGCCCCCTTTTTAGATCGAATTCTTCATTACAAAAATAAGTTAATGCTGGCTGATATCGCCGAATACAACCCAAATTATGACGTCGATAGTCAAACAGCACGATTAGCTGCCCGTTTGTGTTGGGATATCGCCAACGCAATGGCGGAAAAACAGCACAAACCATAATGCATCCCAGATGCCACTGATTATTACGACCAAGCAAGTACTTGGTCATCACGAGAAACTAAAGGAGTCTGAAATGACACAGCGCCAGGGACAAGATCCACGACTTGATACAAGCAGAACAATTCGTGCACCTCACGGAGATAAACTGCGCGCAAAATCTTGGCTAACCGAAGCCCCTCTTCGTATGCTGATGAACAACCTTGATCCTGATGTTGCAGAACATCCACATTCACTGGTTGTATATGGCGGCATTGGCCGAGCAGCGCGAAACTGGGAATGTTACGACAAGATTGTTGAAGTACTTGAAAGACTCGAAGATGACCAAACGCTTTTAGTTCAATCAGGCAAGCCTGTTGGTGTTTTCCCTACTCATAAAAATGCCCCACGCGTGCTTATCGCAAACTCAAACCTTGTTCCGCATTGGGCAAACTGGGAACACTTCAACGAGCTCGATAAACAAGGCTTGATGATGTACGGCCAAATGACCGCTGGCAGCTGGATATACATTGGCTCGCAAGGTATCGTACAAGGCACATACGAAACGTTCGTATCTGTTGCAAAAAAACACTTTGACGGTGAAGCAAAGGGCCGTTGGATTCTAACAGGTGGTCTCGGTGGCATGGGTGGTGCTCAACCTCTCGCTGGTACAATGGCGGGCTTCTCCATGATTGCAGTAGAGTGTGATGAGTCACGTATCGATTACCGCCTACGTACAGGCTATGTCGATAAGAAAGCGACTTCTTTAGATGAAGCGCTAGCTATCATTAAAGAGTCAGACACACCAGTATCGGTTGGTCTACTAGGTAATGCAGCAGACGTTTTCTCTGAGCTGGTAGAACGTAATATCACGCCTGATGTAGTAACAGACCAAACGTCTGCACACGACCCGCTCAATGGCTATTTACCACAAGGCTGGAGCATGTCTCACGCAGCAGAAATGCGTTTGCAAGATGAAGCAATGGTCGTAAAAGCAGCGAAAAAATCCATGGCTGTGCAAGTTCAAGCGATGTTAGAGCTGCAAAATCGCGGCGCCGCAACACTCGACTACGGTAACAACATCCGCCAGATGGCCTTGGAAGAAGGCGTAGAAAACGCATTTGATTTCCCTGGCTTCGTTCCAGCCTACATTCGTCCTCTATTCTGTGAAGGTATCGGTCCTTTCCGTTGGGCTGCTCTCTCTGGCGATCCTGAGGACATTTATAAAACCGACCAAAAAGTAAAAGAGCTAATTCCAGATAATCCGCACTTACATAACTGGCTAGATATGGCTCGCGAACGCATCCAGTTCCAAGGTTTACCTGCGCGTATTTGCTGGGTTGGTCTTAAAGATCGTGAGCGTCTTGGTCAAGCATTCAACGAAATGGTGAAAAATGGCGAACTTAAGGCGCCCGTTGTCATTGGTCGAGACCACTTAGACTCTGGCTCTGTAGCAAGCCCGAACCGTGAAACCGAAGGTATGATGGACGGTTCTGACGCCGTATCAGACTGGCCATTATTAAACGCGCTACTCAACACGGCGGGCGGCGCAACTTGGGTTTCACTGCACCACGGTGGTGGCGTAGGTATGGGCTTCTCGCAACACTCAGGTATGGTTATCTGCTGTGACGGCAGTGAAGATGCCTCACAACGTATTGCCCGCGTGCTGCATAACGACCCAGCAACAGGCGTGATGCGTCATGCTGATGCGGGATACGATATCGCTAAACAATGTGCAGCAGAGCAAGGGCTAGATTTGCCAATGCTCAACGAAGAACTGAAGAAGCTCAAGTAAGGATGAAAGAGATGTTAAATTTAACGCTAAAGCCGGGTCATATTAGCTTAAACGAACTACGCCAAGTGAGCCGTTCACCAGTCAACCTTACTTTGGATCCTGAAGCCATTCCGGCCATTGAAGAAAGCACACAGGTCGTAGACCGAGTCATCGCGGAAGATAGAACGGTTTACGGAATTAACACTGGTTTTGGGCTATTGGCTAACACACGAATAGCACCAGAAGATTTAGAAACACTGCAACGCAGTATCGTTCTTTCTCATGCGGCAGGTATCGGTGAGTTTATGTCAGATGAAACGGTTCGTCTGATGATGGTATTAAAAATCAATAGTCTGTCTCGTGGCTTTTCTGGGATTCGCCTAAAAGTCATTAATATGCTGACCGACCTAGTCAACGCACAAGTTTACCCTTGTGTACCTAAAAAGGGCTCTGTTGGCGCATCAGGTGACTTAGCTCCTCTAGCCCATATGAGCACTGTATTACTGGGAGAAGGACAAGCTCGCCACAACGGTAAAATCATTTCCGGGCAAGAAGCATTAAAAATCGCAGGTCTAGAGCCTATCACTCTGGCGCCAAAAGAAGGCTTAGCGCTACTAAATGGGACTCAGGCATCCACAGCGTTCGCATTGGAAGGCCTGTTTATCGCGGAAGACCTTTTCGCATCAGCAACCGTTTGTGGTGCAATGTCTGTTGAAGCCGCTCTCGGCAGCCGACGTCCATTCGATCCGCGCATTCACCGTGTACGTGGTCATCGCAGCCAAATGGACGCAGCACTCGCATACCGTCATTTGTTAGACACATCGAGTGAAATAGGTGATTCGCACACTAACTGTGAAAAAGTACAAGACCCGTATTCTTTGCGCTGTCAGCCTCAAGTGATGGGCGCGTGTTTACAGCAAATCCGCAATGCGGCGGAAGTATTACAAGTAGAAGCGAACTCCGTATCAGATAATCCGTTGGTGTTTGCTGAAGATGGTGACATCATCTCTGGCGGTAACTTCCACGCGGAGCCTGTTGCAATGGCAGCCGACAACCTAGCACTTGCGATTGCCGAGATCGGTAGCTTGTCTGAACGTCGTATGGCATTACTTATCGATAGCGCGCTATCAAAACTGCCACCGTTCTTAGTCGACAATGGTGGTGTGAACTCTGGTTTCATGATTGCTCAGGTTACCTCTGCTGCGTTAGCAAGTGAAAACAAAACACTCGCTCACCCAGCGTCAGTAGACAGCTTGCCAACATCTGCAAACCAAGAAGATCACGTGTCAATGGCAACATTCGCGGCTCGCAGATTGAAAGAAATGGGCGAAAACACTCGCGGTATTCTGGCGGTAGAATACCTCTCAGCAGCACAAGGCCTAGACTTTAGAGCACCAAACAAGTCCTCTGAGCGTATTGAGATTGCGAAACAAATGTTGCGTGAAAAAGTATCGTTCTACGATAAAGATCGCTACTTTGCTCCAGACATTGAACAGGCAAATACTCTGCTTAAGCTGGCTATCCACAACACGCTCATGCCAGAGAGCTTGTTACCAAGTGTTCAATAACCAAGCATAACTGGCATTTCATCGAATAAACAGATAATGACTTGAAGGCTCTACGTTCAGCGTGGAGCCTTTTTACATACGATTAAACATGTTGATGGCACTATTTATGAACGCCTGTCTACTTTGATGGCTATACTTTAAAAGATAGGCGAGCGAAAAGGTCGTTGTTTATTGTTTTCACAAATAAAAGCGTTGCTAAAGTATGCGTTTTTAACGGTTTATCCGCCGAAATAGTGTCTTATTGTTAGGATACGGTGAAGTTTTCACTGGATGGACCATTGCTACGCAGATATTCGCATATAATCCCACACAGTTTTGGTTACTACGTAAAAATTATGTTTCTAACACCTTATTTTTCAAACACTAATCACCAGTTTCAGTTCACTCGCGAACAAGCAAGCCACTTTGCAAAACGTGTCGCAGGTGACTACAACCCAATTCATGATGAAGACAACAAACGCTTTTGTGTCCCTGGAGATTTACTTTTCGCTGTGCTTCTTAGTAAAGAAGGCGTTAGCCAAAAGATGCGTTTTAACTTCTCTGGCATGGTAAACGATGGTGTAGCACTTCATATTGAAAATAAGTGTGACAAAGAAAGCGCTGTTGTTGACGAGGCAGGTAAAGAATACTTACACATGTCCCGTGAAGGTGAAACTAACCACGATCCGGCATTTATTGAGCATGTAGTGACAAATTACGTGCAATTTTCTGGTATGAACTTCCCTCACATCATGGTTCCTCTTATGGAAGAGAAGCAAATGATGATTAACTGCCAGCGTCCATTAGTTATTTATGAAAGCATGGAAGTCGAATTTTCACGCTTAGACCTTACGCATCCAGAGGTGGATTTCACTGGCGCAACATTCGACGTAGAAGGAAAACGAGGTGTAGTCACCTTAAACTTTGCGTTTAAAGAAGACGGTGAAGTCGTTGGTAAAGGTATTAAGCGCATGGTTGCAAGTGGCTTGAAGCCATATGACCAAGAAGCGGTTGACGACCTTGTACGCCGCTTTAATGAACGTAAGGATGCATTCCTAGCAAAGTTCGTTAAGGCAGCCTAGTCGACTGCCCTATCAGAAGCGCACAAAAAAAGTGTTTACTAAAAGAAAGCCCAACGTCGACCGTTGGGCTTTCTTTTTATGTCTCATCCAAACAAAACTAAACGCAATGCTTAGAGCCAACGACGAACATGGTTTTTATAATCCACATACTCTTCACCAAACAATCGCTCTAAAACGCGTTCCTCAGGCTTGATTTGAAACCGATTCATATAACTGACAAATATCACGCCACAAAGCACCACACTCAAGTGCTGCCACCACAAACCAGTTGCTATGATTAGAAGCAATAATGCCGTGTACATAGGGTTGCGTGAAAAGGCAAACACACCTGTTCTTACAACAGAAGATGCCGCTTCAGGTTTTACTGGGTTTACTGTGGTTTTTACTTTGCGAAATTCATACACGCCAGCAATGCCCATGTAGCCAGACAACAAAGTTAATACACCTACTACAAATTCAACAAAGGGTACTCGAATGTTCATGCTCGGCGTCAAAACTTTAAGTCCGTACATCAAAAGTATGACTAGCAAAAACACCACAACAGGTGGGACTTTGAGTTCAAGTTTTCTCAAGATTCATATCCTTTGAAAGGGTCTAAATACGGTTTCTAAAAAGCCCAGTAAAACTGGGCTTGATCTAGTCCGATTACAACAAAGTTAACAATGCCTGAACGGGATGCTTGGGCTTCGTTCCTTCAAAGCGTTTAACTTGGCTGCGGCAAGAATAGCCTGTAATCAAACATCTCTCGTTATCCAACTTATCTAAGCTCGGCTTCCAGCTTAAATTGTAAATGTCTTTCGACATCGACAACTTATCAACCTCATGACCAAACGTACCCGCCATACCACAACAACCAACAGGTACCGTATTCAAAACTGCACCAAAGTGAGCAAAAATAGCGCCCCACTCTTTTTCCGCATTGGGCATTTTGGTTTTTTCAGTACAGTGCGCAAACAGATACCAAGGTTCCTGCGCCTTATGCTCTCCGCTTTCAAACGCTTCTAGTCTTGGGTAAAGCCATTCGTGGGCTGTTAGTACATCGAAATTACCTCGCTTACTGCCAAGCACTTCAGCGTATTCATCTCGATAACACAGCACCAAAGCAGGATCGACGCCAACTAATGGGATATCCAAATCCGCTACCATCGCCAAGAACTTCGCTGTGTCGGCTGCTGTGTCCTTAAACTGACGTAAAAACCCTTTAATGTGTTGTGCTTTACCATTCGGCTTAAACGGCAGAAGTACCGGATGCATACCCAGCTTTTTCAATAACTTAACGAAGTCTTCAACGACATCAGCGTCGTAGTAGCTAGTGAATGGGTCTTGAACAATTAAAACATGCTTGCTCTTTTCAGACGAAGACAAACCACTGAGCGCTTGCAGATCATAAGGCGTTGTCAGCGACTCTACTCGTTGTTTCAAGGTGGGTACTGATAACAACGGCGCATCGACATACCCGACCGTAGATGCCGTTAAACTTTTCACCCACGACTGCTTCAAAACACCATTTACGACACCTGGCGCTTTCGCCATCATCGGCAGCATAGTCTCAATGTTGGCAACCAGATAGTCTTTTGCAGGACGTTGGTAACGAGAGTGATAGATGTTTAAAAAGCGCGAGCGAAAGCTCGGAACATCGACTTTAATCGGACACTGACTCGCACACGCTTTACACGCCAAACAACCATTCATCGCTTCATACACTTCGTGAGAGAAGTCATACTCGTGACGACGATTGATAGAATGACGTACGCGGTCAATCATGGTTTTGATTGATGTTTTGTTTTCTAGTGTTTGCTTTTCTAAGTCAAGGATATCAATGCCTTGTTCAGTGAGCTGACGCAACCACTCGCGAACCAAACCCGCACGACCTTTCGGTGAATGACGACGATCGGCTGTTACTTTCATCGATGGACACATTGGCGAGCTAGTATCGTAGTTAAAACACAAACCGTTACCGTTACATTCCATCGCTTGTTTAAAGCTGTCACGTACTTGAACGTCAATCTGACGGTCATAGTAACCACGTTTGGTATCGGTAACTTTGACAAGCTCTGCATCACTATCCAGCGGTGTACAGATTTTGCCCGGGTTCATTTTGTTGTGTGGATCGAATGCCGCTTTCACACGTCTCAGTTCAGTAAACAACTCGTCGCCGAAAAACTCAGGGCCATATTCTGAACGGAAACCTTTGCCGTGTTCACCCCACATCAAACCACCGTATTTCGCCACCAGCTTGACCACTTCATCAGAAACTTCGTGCATCAATGCTTCTTGGTGCGGGTCACACAAATCCAACGCAGGACGTACGTGAAGCACCCCAGCATCGACGTGACCAAACATGCCGTAATTCAGAGACTTGCTGTCTAACAGTTCTCGAAACTCTACAATGAAGTCCGCCAGGTTTTCTGGTGGCACACAGGTATCTTCAGCGAATGCGACCGGTTTAGCACGACCTTTTGCTGCGCCTAACAAACCCACCGCTTTTTTACGCATGTTGTAAATACGCCCAATGCTCGCTACATCGTTACAAACTTGGTAGCCGATAATGCCCGCTTCTTCTGTTTCCAACATGGTATCGAGCTTGGCGGTCAATGCTGCAACCTGAGCAGCAACTTCCTCTTCGTCCTGACCTGCGTATTCCACCATATTGATACCAAGCATCTCTTTATTTGGAACATCGGTAAGTAAATCGCTCACGGTGTGCCAAACGATATCTTGCTTCGCGAGATTAAGCACTTTTGAGTCAACGGTTTCTACAGACAGCGCCTTCGCTTCTACCATAAACGGTGCATTACGCAGTGCAGAATCAAAGCTGTTGTATTTAACGTTAACCAAAGTACGCGCTTTCGGAATTGGCGTCAGGTTAAGCTTCGCTTCGGTAATGAATGCCAATGAACCTTCAGCGCCGCACAGTACTCGTGTGATATCGAAACGGTCACCTTCTTCATTCAAGGCATTTTTTAAATCGTAGCCCGTTAAAAATCGGTTAAGAGGAGGAAACTTATCTACGATCTGCTGGCGTTTTTCACGACATACGGATTCCGTTACACGTAGCGCCTTGGCAGCAAACTCGCCTTCTTTTGGGTAACCATGAGACAAGTCCGACTCTAAAATTGAACCATCAGCAAACACCGCTTGTAGCGACAAAACATGATCGGATGTTTTTCCGTATTTCAGAGAACCTTGACCAGAAGCATCGGTGTTGACCATGCCGCCAATCGTTGCACGGTTACTGGTAGATAAGTCTGGAGAGAAGAAGTAGCCATAAGGGCGAACAGCGTCATTTAACTGGTCTTTCACTACACCAGTTTGTACACGAACCCAGCCTTCTTTCTCATTAATCTCAAGCACTTTGTTCATGTGACGAGACATATCCACCACAATACCTTTGGTAAGCGACTGACCATTGGTCCCTGTGCCGCCACCACGAGGTGAAAAGGTAATTCGTTCGTACTTTTCTTTATTGCTCAGTTTCCCGAGGAGAGAAACATCTTCTGTCGTTTTGGGATGAACGACAGACTGAGGAAGTTGCTGGTAAACACTGTTGTCAGTGGCAACCGCTAGTCGACTTGAATATTGGCTTTCGATATCACCAGTGAATCCGGCGTGCTCAAGCTCTTTCAGAAAACTAAGAACAAGAGGATCGACATCAGTTTGCGAGTGTAATCTTGGTAACATTTGCTTCCTGCCCCTACGACGCTGATCCGATCAGCTGCGGGTTGTGTAATTATTTGCTCACTTCTCATACAAATTGGCGCTAAGCGAAAAATAACACCACAAAAGAGTTAGTGAAGTAATATTCTTTGAATTTCGTCACTTTACAACATTTAAAAAGACGAGCAAATCAGAATCTCGATACAATAATTAAACTTATGCTTTATTTTTTCACGCTTGATGCCTTACATTGGGGAACGAATCGCGTTTCTAGATGAGTTTTCAGAATGAAAAAAAATAAAATTGTGACCACTGAAGATATCCTTCTCAAACTTTGCCAGTCTGTTTCTGGCGTACTTACTTCGGCGACATCTTCTCAAGTAAATTATTCAGCAATGGTGCAAAAAATCCACAAGACTAGCCTCAAACCAGATTTTGGCTGTTTTGTTCTGTTTGATGGCGGATTTACCGGGCTAGTTGTGATTAATTTTACGGCAAAAGCCGCACTGGAGATCTACACCAACTACATGCGTAATATGGGCATGCCAGAAGAAGAACTGGCAATATCTCATACTTCTGACGAGGTAGGCGATGTTCTGGGTGAACTCATGAATCAACTGGTCGGAGACTTCACTAATAAAATTCGTAAAGACCTGCAAACGAACATCACACAAAACCAACCAAAAATGCTGGCGCTGAATAAGCAAGTTATCTTACAAGTTGATACCAACCTTGACCGCCCTCAAGCGCGCAGAGTGACGTTCTCCACCGAAAACAACAATATTTTCTATCTCGAGCTAGCAATGGATAAAACTGAGTTCATCCAACTGGAAGAGTTTGAAGTTGCTGAAGACGAAAACCCAGACGACATTTTAGAGGCAACACGTAAACAGTTGGCTGAGAAAGAATCTAAATCGTCGGGATCAAACGATGATGCCGATGACTTGCTCAACCAGCTCGGGTTGTAATTCTAACGAATCTTAATGAAGAATGGCTTCTTAGACACAAGTACGACTTCATACTGATTACGACGAACTAAAACGCCAGCCTCGCTTAATGCGAGGCTTCTTTTTATGTGCAGAAATTATCTTCAGTCCCACCTTGTATTTCGTTTTTATGTCAAAAAAGGTAATATGTCTGACTTCATAAATTTTCTGCTTTCGTTACTGGTTGTCGATGGATAAACAAAAAGCTCTGAAAAAAATCGCCAAGTGCTTAGAACTGGGCAATTCCGCTAATGTTAATGAGGCTGCCAATGCTATCAAAATGGCACATCGCCTCATGCTTAAATATGGTCTCGATAAAGACGATATTGAGTTCATCAGAATGGGAAAAACACAATCTTCTCATCTGCTACCAGCGAACATCAGTTCTACCATATTGCGAGTGATTCGCGGCATTAACACAAAATTCGGTGTCGAAGCAGTATTGTTGAATCACAAAGGGCTCAAACGTGTCGAATTTATCGGTGAAGCAGATCGCGCTATTTTTGCTGCATTTGCTTTCGATATTGTTTATCGCGAGATGAACGAAAGTACCGGACAATTCCGAAACAGCTTTGCTGGCACCGGCACCTCTTCTCAGGAAGTGACTCGCCGTGTGAACTCATTTGTATCTGGCTGGGTGGAAGGCGCGATTGAAAAATTGCCAATTATTTCTCCAGATGAAGAGTCGGCCAATAAAATTAATGACTATATTGATAAAGAATTCCAAAACATTGACCGCGAAACGTTCAAGAAGCAATTGAAAGAAGCGATGAAAAACCTAACTGAAGACTACGAAGTGGGCTTAAAGAAAGGTAGAAAGGTTTCAGTTAACCGTGGAGTGGGCGGCGAACAAGCACGTAAAATGTTGGGCGATTCATCGAAATAGCCAGAATAGTAAAGGATTCACATAAGCAGCAATGACTTCGATGTCTATGGGGCTTACTTTGAGAGCTTTGGCAGTATTGATAGGAATTTTCTTACATAAACTCTTATCAATCTTACTTTCTCATAACAAATATTAATGCTTGTTTATTCATAATTCGCATCCCATTATGAGGCATGGTTTCGCCTCAGTTTTATACGGAGATTTCCCTTGAAAAAGATGCCTATTGCACTAGCTCTAGTGCTAGCTCTTACTGGCTGTCAAGCCACTCAACGCCAAAATGCAACAACGGGTGAATACGAAACTAACTCCACCACGCAAGGCGCGCTTATTGGTGCGATCGCGGGCGCAGCAATCGGCCTAGCAACGGGTGATGATGCTAAAGAACGTCGTCAGCATGCACTCATTGGTGCAGCCGCAGGCGGAGCGACTGGCGCTGGCGTTGGTTACTACTTTGACCAACAAGAAGCGGAATTACGTCGCGCTTTGCTAAACTCTGGCGTACAAGTTCAGCGTGTTGGTGAAAATCAGCTTTTACTGCGTATGGAAAACGGTATCGGCTTCTCTTCAAGCTCTTACCAGCTTGATGCTAGTATCCATAATACTCTACGCGGTGTTGCTCGCATCCTAGTTGAGTACCCAGATACCAGTCTCGTTATTGATGGTTACACGGATAGCACAGGTAGTGAGTCATACAACCAAACGTTGTCAGAGCGCCGTGCAGAGTCCGTACGTCAATTCCTAGTATCTCAAAACGTTGCACCTGGTCGTGCAATTGCACGCGGCTACGGCGAACGTAACCCAATTTGCTCAAACCAAACTTCTGAAGGTCGTGCGTGCAACCGTCGTGTTGAAATCCAGATCTTGCCACTGAAGTAATTTGGTTGCACCATAACGGTAATAATAAAAAATTACCGGAGCAGGCCTAACCATTATCGTTAGGCCTGACATATTAATGTCTGTCAAAACGTCTGCCCTACTCTGCTTATTTAGCCTCAGCTTTTCTGGCTACTCACTTGCCTCTCAAGCTCCAAATGACCCCATCGAACAATACGAGTACGCACAACAATTATTGGCATCAAACGAAGCTGAAGCCTCACCAGAAACGCGCTACTGGCTAGAGCAATCCGCCAACCAAGGTTACCTCCCTGCACAAAAACAGCTCGCGAACGACTTTGCTAAAGGGATAAATGGCGAAAAAAATGAAACACAAGCGTTATATTGGCTAACCTCTATCGCACTCAATGACCCAACCGATCGTGGCTTTCTTCTCGCCGATTTTATTCAGCGCAATCCAGATAAGGTCACAACTTCTCAATTGACTGAAGCCTTGTATCAAATGGCTTCTCAGCATAATCCAGCAGCAGAACAAGCTTATAATCAACTGTTAGAGCAGCGCTTCAACCAACTGCGAGCTAAACAAGTCTCGCAAATAAAGTCGCTCGATAAAAAGGCTGAGCAAGCACAGGAAGAGAAAAGCGCAGTTGCAAACCCCAAAGTAGAACACTCGCAGTTTTTATGGCTGATCTGGCTAGCGGCGATACTAATCATCAGCGGCTTAAGTTTTCTCGTAATCAAGAAACTTAAGCAGAATAGAAAAGCGCTTGAAGCCAAAGAGGAAAGCCAAAATCAACGAATGGCGAAAAAAATAAAAGAGCTAGAGTTTACGAACAAGCAACTGAAACGCCAGCTAGAGAAAGTATTCAAAGAATTTAAGAAATCCAAAACCCAGGCAGAGAACCATAAGCTAAGCGTCGCGTGTGCTATGTTTGGCTACACACCACAACACATCCCTGATTTACAAGCAATCAAGCTACGCTATAGACAGCTATCAAAGCTTTATCATCCTGACACAAGAGGCAGTGAAGAAGAAATGAAGCGACTCAATCATGCCTTTAAGCTCGTCTCACAAAATGTTACAAAACAGTAAAAATAGGTCAGGATACTTTGGCTAGCATGCTTTTAGACCTATATAATCAAGCGCCGCAATCGATCTCCCTCTCAAACAAATTAACAGACATTTAACTTAAGTCGCGCTTTTATGCCATAATGCCCGGCGCAAAATAACACCTAACGACTCAAATTAATCTAGGTGGGGAGAAAATCAATGTTCACTGAAGAAGGCACCTGTGATTGGTGTAAAAAACCTAGCCTTGTAACTCGTCACGATTATTTAGATGGCAAGCACCACTACTCATGTAAAGCTTGTTACGACATGGCGAAAATCGACGTGCGCCTATTTAACCAAGGCGAATTACAAATGCGCGAACGCTTGCAACGAGCGAGCTAAGCAAGACGGAATCAACGGAACTGATTTTCAAAGGCGCCTCTTAAGGCGCTTTTTTGATCGGCCAAGCCCTATTTCCAATCTCTATCTCGTATTCCCTCCTATCTTACATAGCACGTCGCATCGGTTATCAGCCCTCTCCCACTGTATACAAACCATTGTCCGTGAAAAACACCTGTATATACAGTAGTAAACCCCTGTATGTCTCTCGTCCAGTTTTCTACTCACCTCACATTTTTAAATTGATGTTAGACATATCAAAAATGAAAAACAACCACATAAATTCAATTACTTAGAATCAAATCCTTTTATTTCCTTCTCAAAAAACCGCAAATAACTTTTGAGAAACTGGTTGATCAGGTCACCAAAACAAACTACTGTATACACATACAGCATGTATAAAGGAACAGTAAGATGCAGTTACAAAGTCAATCTCATACATACTCTCGTTACAACGTATTGGCACAAGCAACTAAGCCCATGGCCGTTTCGGATCAGCTTCTATCTAAGCTGGCTGTTTTATCGCAGCAGAAACAATGGATTTTGTTTACAGCAGACTGCCCTCGTCCAGACTTTGAACAACTCACTGCTTCTAATATTTGCTGTAAAAACGTTATTCAAATGAAGCCCTCTCAACAGCTTTCAGAAGTCGAGATCGTGATAAAAGCCATCCGCTCAGGCAATGCCAGTGCTGTTGTCGCATCCAATAAAATTGCACTTATGAATCAATCTATGTTGCGCGACATGGCGCAGCGCTATCAGTGTGAAGTCTTTTTCGTCGAAGGCAGAGTTAATAAGTACCACTAATAAGTTCGACGTTATCCATCCTGCATCTCGCCTCCTTTTTAAGGGGGCTTTTTTTGTATTAAAGAAAACAGGCAAACGTTTGCTTTTTCTCTGGCGAGTTAAAATAGTTCTGGTATGATGCCCACATTCGATTTATTCAGCGCCCACATTTTGCTGAATATCTTCTCTTTCTGACGTTTGATTAAGATGATAGGAATGTCGCAATGAGCCTTGCTAATCAAGTACTTGCCGTCAATGACGACCTGCCAATTCGCACCCATAAACCCGTTCATAGTGGAAAAGTTCGTTCAGTTTACTGGTTAACTGAAGAAGACAGCACCCGACTGATCAAAGAAAAAGGATACAATGTCGCTCCAGATGCGCCTTTGGCTATCATGGTGATTAGCGACCGAATCTCTGCATTCGATTGTATTTGGCATGCTGAAGGTGGTCTTAATGGTGTCCCGGGTAAAGGGGCTGCGCTTAATGCGATTTCTAATCACTGGTTCAAACTGTTCAAAGAAAATGGCTTAGCAGATAGCCATATTCTAGACATTCCTCACCCTTTTGTTTGGATTGTACAAAAAGCCAAACCGGTAAAAATCGAAGCCATCTGCCGCAAATACATCACGGGTTCGATGTGGCGCGCTTACGCAAATGGCGAGCGCGAGTTTTGTGGAATCCAACTTCCTGAAGGGTTAGGAAAAGACAAAGCACTGCCAGAGTTGCTAATGACCCCATCCACAAAAGGCATTCTAAAAGGCATTCCCGGTGTGCCAGAAGCGGATGACGTAAATATTACTCGTCAAAACATCGTAGACAACTACGAAGCATTTAACTTCTCAAGCGCTGACGATATCGCACTCTACGAAAAATTGCTGAAAGAAGGCTTTAACGTTATCAGCCAAGCGTTAGAAGAAATCGACCAAATCTTTGTCGATACCAAATTCGAATTTGGTTATGTTCATGATGCTGCTGGCAATGAAAAGCTGATTTACATGGATGAAGTGGGTACACCAGACTCGTCTCGTATATGGGATGCTAAAGAGTACCAAGCAGGTCACATCGTAGAGAACTCAAAAGAAGGTTTCCGCCAGTTCCTACTTAACCACTTCCCTGACCCAGATATCTTGCTAAACAAAGAACGTATGCCTGAGCGCGAAGCTCTCGCTCGTGATAATGCTTTGCCCGTCGAATCTTTGATGGCGATTTCGAGCACTTACATTGGTATTGCCGAGAAGATTACAAGCAAGCCGATTCATTTGAGTGAGAATCCGAAAGCGGAAATCATCGAGGTTCTGAGCAAAGAATACGGATTGATTGACTAGCACTGTCGCTAGATTGCTAAACGCTTTCCAATAAAAAGTCCGCACTAGCCTGCGGACTTTTTTCGTATTAGGCTCACCTTAGCCGATATTTAACGTAGTGCCATCTGTTGTAGAGGCTGACTTGGTCGTCACCTGATATGTTTTGTCTTTAATCGTTGATACGAAATACCAGGTCGACTCTGCCTTGTCGGGCGTAAAAGTAACGCGCATAAAGCCACGCTGTTTGATGTCTGCCCACTGTAATTCTGACACTAAGTGCGGCAGCGTGTATTCCATTTGAGCGATCGCAACAGGGTCTAACGCGAGGTAGGCCTCTAACCCAGGGGAACTCACAGAGCTAGTCGCAAACTCTACCCCGATAGGATGCTTAGATATGTCTTTAAGCTCACTTGCCCATGCGTTGTGCGTATCTCCTGCCAAGCAGACAAAGTTACCACTGCTGGCTTTGGCCAGTTGATAAACTTTCTCTCGCTCAACGTAGTAACCATCCCATGCATCTAGGTTATATGGCAAAGCAATGGTATCTAAACTTGGGTCAGAGAGATAACCCGTAATCGCAGAGTTTACCGCTAATAACGCCTCTGTTTTTTGTTCTTCAGTGGCAGTAAACAATTGAAACATCGCGGTCATAACCGAACTTGGCAACTCCATACGAGACATTAACACTTGTTGCCCTAGCACATTCCAAGTTGCGTCGTGCGTACTGAACGCATCCATCAGCCAAGCGAGTTGGTCACCGCCTAACAGCTCTCGGTCATGACTGCGCGACTGAGCAACTAAACCGCCAATAGCTTCCATCGTTGGTGAGCTGAGCGAGAAATAATCCAACGGTTTATCACGCCCCACAAGTCGCGTGTCGAGCATCATCAAATTGACTAAACCTCCAAACGAAAACTGACGGTAAATCAGCATGTTTGAGAAAGTGTTTTCACGAACGGGCAACCATTCTGTCCACGCGGCAGCCGCAGCTGCACGACGATCATTAAAACTGCCTTCCTCTTCTTGATGGTTTTCCGCACCATTTTTCCAACTATCATTTGCAAGCTCATGGTCATCCCAGACTGCAATCATTGGTAGGCTCGCATGTAACGCTTGCAGATCAGCATCTTGGCGATATTGCGCATACCGTTTTCGGTAATCATCTAAGGTAATGCATTCAGTGCCTTTGCTTGGCTCTCGCCCTAGTGCCTCAGCATCTTCATTAGCGTAGCCACCAGCACCATACTCATATATGTAATCACCGAGATGAAGCACCACATCAAACGGGTCTTGCTCATGTTGATTTAAAATCTCTCGGTACACATGGAAATAGCCAGCAGGATAGTTTGCACAAGAAACAACCGCCATGGATGCCTTTTCTACACCATCTTCTGGTAATGTTTGAGTTTGCCCGACTTCGCTAGTGACATCACCAACCATGAATCGATAGTAGTAACGAGAATTTGCGTTGAGATTTTGAACATCGACTTTTACCGTGAAATCTCGGCTCGTGTCTGTGGCAAAAGTGCCACTTTGCACGATATCAGTAAAATTTTCGTTAGATGAAACTTGCCAGTTTACATCTGCGTAGCTCGCTGAGGTTGTAACACGAGTCCAAATGATTACTTGTGTTTGAGTAGGATCTCCACTCGCCACTCCGTGCTCAAAGGTAACCGCAACAGATTCACTAGCATCGCTACCACAGCCCACCAGCCCGGTAACAATCGCCGTTGAAGAGGCAGCTTTCATAAAGTCTCGACGAGACAAAGACATATTGACTTCCTTTCTTATTGTGTTTGTTTTTATGCCCAAATGACGTGGTGACTCAATCATCCTTGTGTGCCAATAAGGGACGTTAATTCGAACTTACAGTACCAACCACTTAGTCGGTAATTTGTCCTAAAAACACAAAGTTAGAAGCTAGTTATGACAATTGCATTTCCAAACGTTACATTTTTGTTAATTTAAGTGCAAATACTCTATATTCATCACATTTCCTAAGACCTGTGACAAAAACCTCAAAATAAAAAAGCGACCTACTTTGAGGTCGCTTTTCATTGCACTATTGTTAAGTGGTACATCGATGAAGTGGAAATGCTCAGCCTAAAACTTGATGTTAAGGACATCTTGTTCTGACGTATCCACCTTCAACTGACTGCGAGATTCTATGTACTCGATTTGCTGAACATCGAGCGAATATGGCATAACGACTCGCAATTCATTGATCCCTTCATGTTTAGCTAACTGGGTTAAGCGGACCAAATTGGATTCATCACTTTTACGAGAAGACATCGATTTTAATGCGGCATCCCACAACCGATCTTCAGGCTTGCTCAATTCCGCAATGTTCTGTTTCCACATCAAACCGAAAATAGGCGCGATGGTGGCAAATGCCTCTAAGAAGGTCCATTTTTTACTACCTGTCGCCCCTAAAAAGCTAGTGTAGTCGAATTCAATGCACGTCTTTCCTTGTTGATCCATTCTATGCCCCCGACACTCGAAAATGAGATATACCAAATATCGTTCAACTGTTTTGATATAGCAATGGGATATAAAACATTCGTCTTTTATGCCCTAATTTACATACAAAAGGAAATATTAAAACCAGCTTTGTAACAACTGATGTACAGCTTCGCCATATATAAGCATTCAATTGATTAATATTTCAATTAAGAAACTAAAAACAACACGTAAGTAACGATATCAATATGAAATCATTATAGATTCACCAAGAAAATATCAATTCTTGTCACAACGTCATCCCCCGACCTACTTTACATCAATCACTCGACTGGCCTTTTTATACTGTATCTTCCAACCAGCCCAACGTGGCAGCTCCCAACGCTTCGGGTCTCCCTTACGGTTTCCCTCTCGATAAACGACCTGTACCAGCTTACGAGACGCGTAATACTCGACATCTAGTTGGAGTTCTGGCAGCGAAAGTTCTAAAGGGTACTGCTCCGTGAAATCGTCGTATTCCCATTCTGGAACACCGTTAAATTTTAAGTCTTCTGGTTCAAACAACGCCATATCATCGGTGTTTTCAACGCCTAATGTTTCCAACTGATCCTTTAACCAGCTAGAAAATGTCAAGGAGGCCAAGTCGTTAACCTCTTCTCCTTCGGCATTAAGGCCCAATGCGTTGTAGAGTTTCCAGTGTTGGATTTGCTGTTTTCTTTGAGAAGCAAAACCTGGTAACAGTGTCTCGTCTTCTATCATTTCGACAATAGACTGAACTGCCACATCACCTTTTAACGCTTGATGTTCAGTACAGATTATTCGCCCGGCGTAGACCAAGTGCATCGTTGCTCTTGAGGTCTCTTCTTCATAATTCGTCTCACCTTGTTGCCACTCCCCTAGCTCAAGTTCGCGTAATAACGTCAGCGGGATAGGCATCATAACCGATGCGAGGTTTAGTGTTTGCTTAACACCTCGTCCTGGCACGCTATGGCTATCTAGCACGATGGCCGCTTCTTCTTTATCAGGAAAGCGGCTGTTACGCCCAACCAGCATCTCGACTACGCCATTTCCTAGAGCATCCCTTCGACGAGCTCGTCGGACAAACACAAGCTCAGGGTGCAATGAGGCGATGGAGAAAAAGAGCGCTTCACGTTTATATCGAGAGGCAACGTCAAGTTCCGGCAATTCAAACACTTCTCGCATTTGTTTCGCTAAACCTTGTGCCTCTTCGAGCGCGCTAGCATCAATGATAATGCCTGAGAGTTGCTCCCCCCGAACCAAACGGATCAGTAAAGAGGCATCACATCCGTATGGCTCATCTTGAGATAGAAGCTCAGCGACTTCACCACTTTGTCGCTGATAGAGCTGCGCAGGCACAGATAAGGCGGCAGCCAAATCAATCATTGCTTCCTTCTCTGGCTTCGCTTGAATTCTGGTAACGAGATCGGCAAACAGTGCATCAATAGGTAGTGGATATACTTTTCTCCCGTGCTGCGTGACATTGCCATCCTCATCAATCGCTTCCATGGATAACAACGTCGAATGAGATGCCTCTAGCGACTTTGGGGGAATTGAGTCGAGAAAATCGAGTGTTGAGAGACGGTACCCACAACAAGCCGCTGCCAGCATGGGCTCGACGAGCTCTTCTCTGTGTAATTCTGGAGGTGTCACCAACTCTAAAGGCGCGTGCTCACCATATAGACGAATACAAGCCCCTTCGGTAACGCGACCTGCTCGCCCCATTCGCTGCGCGGCACTGGCCTTAGAAATGTTGGTTAATGTCAGTGCTGTACGTCCATTTCGTTGTACAGTTCTGCGCTCTAAACCACTATCGATTACCACACGGATATTAGGAATGGTCAGAGAGGTTTCCGCGACGTTGGTTGCCAATACGACTTTCCGTTGCTTTTGTACCGTCAGCGCACGATGTCGTTCTTCATCACTGACCGAGGCATGAAGTTTAACCACCATGACATCGCCGCAACTTTGTAGCATCTGAGCACATTGGGTGATCTCTTTGCGTCCTGGGAGAAAAACAAGAATATCGCCACCTTCATCTTCCAGTGCTTCTTTTACCGCTCCGACAACCTCCTGTTCACATCCCTTTTTGTTCGGTAAATAGCGGCTGTCTGTGGAACGATGTGTCACCGTGACTGGAAAGCAACGTCCCTCCGAACGCAGACGCTTAGCATTCAGGTAACGAGCAAGCTTTTCGCCTTCTAAGGTAGCGGAAGTGACGATCAATCGATGTTGATTTCCTTGCTTCAAAATGGCGGTTAATAGATCAATATCCCAGCGTCGCTCGTGAAATTCGTCCACTATCACGACATCAAAGTCTGCTAGCTTGTTTTCCGAAAACCAACGCAGTGCAACCCCCGGAGTGACAAATACAACTTCGGTTTTTTCATCAAAGTAGGCATGAAGCTTGATCGCGTAACCGACTTTGCGACCTATTGGCTCTCCAGATTGCTCCGCAAGAAATTCAGCCAGCGAGGTACAAGCAATTCGACGTGGTTCAATAACCAGAACGCGTCCGTGTTTTGCCGCCCACATGGGCAAGCGGGTAGATTTACCCGACCCGGTTTCGGCTTCCACCACAAGATGGTTAAGCCTTACATGATGGTCAAACTCAGCTTGCAGGCTGTCGATAGGTAGTTGAAACATAGAAATTGGATTTGATTTGATGATGCAAAACATTATACCCAAGTAAAAAAATCCTGCTTTAGGTATCTCTAAACAACCAATATTGCCGATATTTTCGTCGGTATCTGAATTTTTTTGCGACATTACATTGATGTGCATCAACGCATGTTTACAACTAAATAGTGAACCCGTTAAAATTTGGTGCGCATCCTTCAACCCTACATAAGGCACCCAATGAACAACGATAAACGCCCACTATATATTCCATATGCGGGTCCGGCTCTTTTAGCAACCCCTCTTTTGAACAAAGGCAGTGCATTCTCTGCTGAAGAACGTAGTTCATTCAACTTAGAAGGTCTGCTTCCAGAGTCGACCGAAACTATCCAAGAGCAGGTGGAACGTGCCTACCAGCAATACAAAAGTTTCGAAAGCGATATGGATAAACACATTTATCTGCGTAATATCCAAGACACCAACGAAACATTGTATTACCGCCTAGTGCAAAATCACATTTCTGAGATGATGCCTATCATCTACACGCCGACTGTTGGCGCAGCATGTGAAAACTTCTCTAACATTTACCGTCGTGGTCGCGGTCTGTTCATTTCATACCCGAACCGTGACCGTATTGACGACTTGCTGAACAACGCAGCAAACCACAACGTTAAAGTGATTGTTGTGACAGATGGAGAACGTATCCTTGGCTTGGGTGACCAAGGTATCGGCGGCATGGGTATTCCTATCGGTAAACTGTCACTATATACCGCGTGTGGTGGTATCAGCCCTGCTTACACGCTACCAATCGTGCTTGATGTGGGTACCAATAACCCGCAACGCTTAGCTGATCCGATGTACATGGGTTGGCGTCATCCTCGTATTACGGGTGCAGAATACGATGCATTTGTAGAAGAGTTTATCCAAGCGGTACAGCGCCGTTGGCCTGATGCTTTGATCCAGTTCGAAGACTTTGCTCAGAAAAATGCGATGCCTCTTCTAGAGCGTTACAAAGACCGCGTGTGTTGCTTCAATGATGATATTCAGGGTACTGCAGCTGTTACTGTTGGCTCTCTACTTGCCGCCTGTAAAGCAGCAGGAACTCAGCTTTCTAAACAACGTATTACCTTCCTAGGCGCAGGGTCTGCTGGTTGTGGTATCGCAGAAGCGATCATCGCACAAATGGTATCGGAAGGAATTTCTGACGAGCAAGCTCGCTCACAAGTTTACATGGTTGACCGTTGGGGTCTGTTACAAGAAGGCATGCCTAACCTTCTTGATTTCCAACAACGCTTGGTGCAAAAGCATACCAATACGAAAGAGTGGGAAAATGAAGGAAATGGCTTCTCACTACTCGATGTTATGCGTAACGCCAAGCCAACGGTACTAATTGGTGTTTCTGGTGCGCCTGGCCTATTTAGCCAAGAAGTCATCGAAGAAATGCATAAACACTGTAAGCGTCCGATTGTCTTCCCATTGTCGAACCCAACAAGCCGCGTGGAAGCGACACCGAACGACATCATTCGTTGGACAAATGGTGAAGCACTGGTTGCAACAGGTAGCCCATTTGAGCCAGTGGTTCATGAAGGTCGCACTTACCCTATTGCACAATGTAACAACAGCTACATCTTCCCAGGCATTGGCCTTGGTGTACTTGCTGTCAATGCAAAACGTGTCACTGACGAGATGCTAATGGAATCAAGCCGCGCGCTCGCAACATGTTCTCCTCTAGCAATCAACGGTCGTGGGGCTCTACTTCCACCACTAGAAGAGATCCACTTAGTATCGAAAAAAATCGCATTTGCCGTTGGTAAAAAGGCAATTGAACAAGGTGTCGCATTAGAAATTACTGATGAAGCATTGAACGTGGCAATTGAACAGTCGTTCTGGCAACCTGTTTACCGCCGTTACAAACGCACTGCGTTCTAAGCTTGAGACAATTCGTTTAATAATTAGCCCCTACCATGTAGGGGCTTTTATTTTTTTATCATCCTAACCAGATTTTGGCATAAATGGGCTTCTCTCTTTTTGTTTCTATCAGATATGATGAGAACTACATTTTTAGTTAAGGATATAAAACGTTTTGTTATTTTCTCGCATAAGATCAAAGTGGAAGCTGAAATTTTCCTGGAAGCGATTTGCTTTGATTTTGTCGATCTCTGCACTTAGTCTGCTTGTTTCTGTTATTGCCATCGACCGGTGGGTGGTTTTACAAGCCAAAGAGAGCATTTTCACTGAATACGAGCAAATCCCTCAACATGAGGTTGCCGTAGTTCTTGGTACCAGTAAATACATCGGAAAGATCCTCAACACTTACTACACTCATCGCATTAATGCGGCGATTGAGCTTTACAACCAAGGTAAAGTAAAACAGTTTTTATTGAGTGGTGATAACGCCCACCGTTCATACAACGAACCGTGGACAATGAAACGCGACTTACTTAAAGCAGGCGTGCCTGAAGAAGTGATTCACCTTGATTATGCTGGCTTTCGTACCTTAGATTCGATTGTACGAGCAAAAAAAATTTTTGCTTCGGAGCGATTTCTGATTGTGACTCAACGCTTTCACTGCGAACGCGCACTGTTCATCGCTGATGCTTACAGCATTGATGCACAGTGTCTCGCGGTAGCAGGGCCGACGGCCAACAAGCAAAAAACATCGATGCGTGTTCGAGAACTGCTAGCCCGTGTGAAAGCGTTTTTAGACCTGTATATTATCAATACGCAGCCTAAGTTTCTTGGCCCTCAAGAACCTATCGTCGCAGTAAAAGAGCCAAATAAAGCAGCTAACGAGCCTCTTCAAGTCCCCGTCGAATAGAGGAATAACGTGGCTCACAAGCCTAGTAACATTTCTATAAAACAAATGGGTAGTTTTCTACCCATTTCCAATTCTCAACATCACACTTTCTAATTTGCTCTACGATTCAGGCAAAACTCTTTTTCGCATTCAAAGTAACATTTCATCAATAAATAACTACAAGTCAGTTACTTTGCCATAAAAAAACCGACAAAAGGCAATGCAAAAGGAGCACTACCCATGACCGCACTCGCTGTGACATTGAAGAATTGGTTCTTCACTCGCAACAGCATGATTTTGAACGCGAATATCCTATTGTTCATTATCTTGTTTAATACCTTACCCTTTGAACCACAAGTAGTAACCGGCCTGAGCATCTTAGTTTTTGTTGCTATTTTGTGGCTAACCGAAGCGATTCACGTCAGCATTACTGCGCTGCTCATACCACTACTTGCGGTATTTTTGGGTGTGTTCAACACTCAAGCCGCACTGAATAACTTTTCCAACTCCATCATTTTTCTATTTTTGGGTGGTTTTGCACTAGCTGCGGCTCTACATAAACAAAAGTTAGATCAAGCTATTGCAGATAAAGTACTATTGCTGGCAAGAGGAAAAATGTCTGTCGCTGTATTCATGCTATTTGGTGTGAGTGCTGGCCTGTCAATGTGGATTTCAAACACCGCCACCGCCGCGATGATGTTACCGCTTGTGCTGGGTGTGATGACAAAGCTAGACGCTAAGAAAAACCACAACACCTTTTTGTTTGTTCTACTCGGTATCGCTTACAGTGCTTCAATTGGTGGTATTGCAACACTGGTTGGTAGCCCACCAAACGCAATTGCAGCAGCTGAAGTTGGCCTTAGCTTCACTGAATGGATGAAGTTTGGTGTACCTATTTCCCTAGTATTAATGCCAATCGCTATCCTCGTATTGTACACGATGACTAAGCCTGACCTTAGCCACAAGTTTGACCTTGACCATCAACCAGTCGAATGGACAAACGGCAAAATGATTACGTTGGCGATTTTCTTACTGACCGTGACGTTGTGGATATTCAGTAAGCCTATTAACGCTATGCTGGGTGGCTTCGCGAAGTTCGATACTCTTGTAGCTATTGGCGCCATCCTTCTACTTGGTGCTTCTCGCGCCGTCGAGTGGAAAGATATTGAGAAAACAACCGACTGGGGTGTGTTAATCCTATTTGGTGGTGGTATCTGTCTGAGTAACGTCCTAAAAGCAACCGGAACAAGCGTATTTTTAGCTCATAGCTTGTCAGGCTTCCTTGAGCAAGCCGGTATTCTCTTAACGATTCTTGCAGTGGTTGCTTTTGTTGTCTTCTTAACTGAGTTTGCGAGTAACACCGCCAGTGCTGCGCTACTTGTCCCTGTATTTGCGACCATTGCAGAAGCCTTAGGCATGTCTCCGGTTATTCTCTCTGCACTGATTGCCGTCGCTGCATCTTGTGCATTTATGTTACCAGTTGCAACACCTCCAAACGCGATTGTGTTCGGTACGGGTCATATCAAGCAAAAAGAAATGATGCGAATTGGTTTCGTATTAAACATTGCCTGTATTGCTGCACTAACGCTTTTCGCTTGGTTGTTCTGGTAAAAATAGCAAGTTCGATTAGCATTACACTGCTGCTCACGGTAATCGTATCGATAACCCAAACTTCCCCCCCTAAGTGGTGTTCAGCAGTTTCCCTCTTGGTGGCCAGTTGGCCACCTTTTTTCTTTCCTTTTAGTGAACGACTATCAGGCTTGCTTCTTTTCGCAAGCAAGTAAACCATAATGAGCTTCCACTCGGTTGCGACCATTGCGCTTCGCCTGATACAACACTTCGTCAGCTCTCGCCATGGTTTCTGAGACGCGTTCATTCTGCATTTGGGCAACGCCAATACTGCAAGTTAATGATTCACCGTGCACCCACAAATGATCCTCCACATTTTTGCGAATCATTTCTGCCTTCTCTAGCGCTTGTTCAATATTGGTATCAGGGCAAAATACGACAAACTCTTCGCCGCCCCAACGAACGAGTCGATCGTCTGAGTAAATAGAAGTCGCTACCACCATGACAAATTCGCGCAATATGTCATCCCCCATTTGGTGCCCAAATTTGTCGTTCACCTTTTTAAACTTATCCAAGTCCAAATAGAGAATACTGAAGGTGTTATGCCCCCAGCGAACCTGACGAGATTGTTGTTCCAGCCAGTGTTGCACAGCATATCGGTTCATCGCGCCCGTCAAAGCATCTCGATGCGCTAACTCTGCAAACTCATAGTTTTGAGCTCGCAAAGTATCATTCACCTTTTCCAAATGACGGTGACGCTTTTGCGCTTTTTCATAAGCCACTCTATTTTTTCGTAACTCATGCAGTGAAAAAGCCAGTCCAAGCGCCATCCAAGAGAGTAATAATGCATACAACAATGTTTCTTGCGCAAGGTAAGCGCCTTCAAACTCAATTTTATCAATCACAATTCTATGTTTACCAAGTGCCGCACCAGACCCAGTTGCAATATCAATACGTGTGATGTTTGAAAATTCAGGTGCAGAGTGCTCAATCGCGACTCCGTTATCCGCTAACCACCAGGTCATCACCTGAAGATTTTTAATCGGAATTTCGACAATATCGCTCGAACCCGACGGAGAAAACTGCATGCCATTATATTTAATGGTGTACTCGTCGTCCGGCTTGGAATACTCAGAATTATAATTGCGAAGATACAAACGTAGGTCGTGGCTAGGGTTAGCCCCTATTCCTGCCTCTTCATATCGCACCTTCAATCGAATCGTATGGTAGTTGGAAAGGTCAATACCCTGTGTTGGCGTTGCTGAATCGGTATAAACCGAGATTCCGCAGTAAGGCCAAGCATACGAGCTCTGCTTTAGTTCACAGCTAAGAACTAGGCTTTGCCGATCGTATGTGATATCAGCCTCACTCACACCTCCTTCACTGGCATCTTTAGTTGCATAGATATTGAAATGCTCAGGTGTAATGGTCAGCTTTCGCGTATCGCCAAGCACACTATAAAGGGCAACCAAGCTGATAGTGCAAATAGAAAGAGCAAAGATAAAGTTATGGATCCACTTCATGGGCAAGTGACCTGCTGAGATTATATGCAATACGTGAGGTTCAATAATTTCAAAAAATGAAATCAAGGTGATTTATCAAGAAATAAAATCACTTTCTCATTCAATTCTTAGTTTCGACACATAGTAACGGATTTTGAACCGTTATCACGTTTTAAAATTTCTAAAAAGTGCAGCTCAACTTCTATTTGCGAAGCATTTCACAGCCATAATTTTTAGAAAATAAAACACGATGCATAATAATTTAGTGCAAGACATTTACTTTAAAGCTCCTGTCAACCCTGCATCTCTTCTCCACTTCAGTATATACTGTGCAAAAACACAATAATGAGTAATGTCATGTCATTAATTGCAACTGGCACGCTAAACAAAATGCGTGCTTCTCTGGACGGTGCCGTCAACTACCGTCTTCCTGTCGGTGAGGAAGAAATCGACTTAACTCCGTTTCTGGGTAAAACGCTCACACTGACTCACACTGGCAATATTTTTTGTTGCTCATGTGGAAAGAAAACGAAAAAGAGTTATTCGCAAGGCCACTGTTTTGTATGCATGAAAAAGCTAGCAAGCTGCGACATGTGTATCATGAAGCCAGAGACCTGCCACTACGATCAAGGGACTTGTCGCGAACCACAATGGGGTGAAGAGAATTGCATGGTGGATCACTTTGTCTACCTGTCCAACACATCCAGCTTAAAAGTTGGTATTACTCGTCATACTCAAATCCCGACTCGTTGGATTGACCAAGGCGCGACTCAGGGCTTGCCAATTTTTAAAGTAAAAACTCGCCATATCTCCGGTTTAATTGAAGTTGAACTGGCGAAACATATCGCAGACAAGACCAATTGGCGCACACTGCTTAAAGGTGACGGTGAACCTATGGCATTGCAGGACCGTTTTGCTGAGCTATTGCCTTTAGTCGAAGAGAAAATTGCCGAGATAAAACAGCAATTCGGCGAAGATGCCATTGAAGTATTAAACGAAAGCATTACCGACCTTAGCTACCCGGTACAACAGCACCCAACGAAGATCACTTCGCATAACTTCGATAAAAACCCGGTTGTTACTGGCACTTTGCAAGGCATTAAAGGTCAATACCTCATCTTTGATACTGGCGTTATTAATGTAAGAAAATTCACTTCCTATGAAGTTGAAGTTAGTGAGTAATCGCTTGTAAAACGCGTTGATTCAAATAAAAACGAAAAAAGCTCGAGTTTGACTCGAGCTTTTGTTTTTCTATTAGGAAGAAATCGTTAGTTATGCGTCAAGGATGCTTTCTAGCACATCGAATAACATATCGACTTCTTCTATTGTGTTGTAATGCATACAACCAATTCGCACTACACCACCCGATTCTTCTAAACCAAGTTGACGAACTAAGCCCAACGCATAAAAGTGACCATTCCATACACAAATGTTATGTTCACCCAGTGTTTTCGCGATGAACTCTGGAGAATATCGGTCAAACGTTAGCGCAAAAGTTGGCGTGCGGAGTTGGCTATCTTCCTTTGCGATACCGAATAGATTGACACCATCTAATGCATTCAAACGCTGTAAGAAACGCTCACTCAAGCGCTGTTCATGTTGTTCATACAGTTGGTAGCTTTGCTCCAATCGTTGGCGAAGAGGTAAACCGACTTCACCAAATTGAGCCAGATACTCAACCGCAGAAACGACACCAGCAAGACCTTCAAAACTTTGCGTTCCTGTTTCAAATCGACCTGGGCCTATATTAGTGGCAGGCTCGACTTTGTAAGGGCGAATACTGTGGAGCCACTGATCGGCTATGTAAGCAATACCAACGTGCGGTCCGAAAAACTTGTAAGCTGAGCAAGCTAAAAAGTCACAACCTAACGCTTGAACATCAACCAAATGATGAGGCGCATAATGGACGGCATCCACATAAACTTGTGCCCCAACATTGTGCGCCATGCTGACTACTTGCTGTACATCCACAATAGAACCCGTCGTGTTCGATGCATAAGTCACAGCGACAAGGCGCGTTTTATCAGAAAGAAGGCGGCTTAAATGCTCCATATCCAGCGTACAATCTTCTTCGTTGATACGAACTTGATGAACCGTAACGCCTTTATCTTCTGCCGCTTGCTGCCAGCTGGATACATTTGAATAGTGATCCAAAGCGGAGACAATGATCTCATCTCCTGCTTGCCAATCTCGACTAATCGCGCGACTAAGCTGAAAGGTTAGTGAGGTCATATTGGCACCGAAGACAATATTGCCAGATGAAGGGGCATTAAGTAGCGCCTGAGCCGACTCACGCGCATTTTGCATTACGTCAACGGTCACTTGGCTAGAAAAATAATGCCCGCCTAAGTTAGCGTTGAAACGACCTAAATACCCAACCATGCTGTCTAGTACTGGTTGAGGCACTTGTGAGCCACCTGGACCATCAAAAAACGTCACGGGCTTGTCGTTGTGGTATTGAGCCAACGCCGGAAATTGCTCTCTGATCTGATTAAGATTGAAGTTCATTACGCTTATCCGTAGCAGTAAGTACAAATACATCCATATGGCCCGCTTCGTCATCAATAACAGAGCGGATTGGGCACGCGTTATGCCACAGCTTGCTATCAGCCAAGATTGCGACCTCTCCGGTTTCTAGCACTTTACGGAAAAATGGGGCTTGGTTATGGCTGCTGTACAGCATGATGTCGCCACCGATGATGTTATGGCGTCCCACACCAACCATTGCAATGTGATCAAAACCGTCTTGGTGCACACCTTCAGGTGCTACTTGGGTTTCTTCTTCCAGTGCCCTGATACGGATTTGGTGAATTTCTATTTCTTGACCGTTTGGCAGATGATTCACATTGACAAACAATTCACACATTTCCCGAAAGCCATCGCTGGTAAGAATATCCTTCTCAATTGGCTCGAATTGTCTTACTACATCACCTTGAAATCGGTTGATATCAGAGGATTGAACAAAGCTATTTTTATTTAAGTCGATGACTTTGCCGTTATCAAAACCAACCACAGAATAACGTCGTAGTCGATACTGACCATCTGCATGTTCGGTACGAGGCAGTTCTTCAAACGATGGGGAAAGCTGCTCAATTGCTGCCATGCTGAGCTGTGTTAAATGTAGAGTATTCTCACGTGAATGTAACATCATTTGCTCCTTTAATGAGGCACATTAATTAACATTTAATTTACACACTAGGTTACGCAAATATTCTGCAATTACCAGATTTTAACGTTGATAGCTTCAACAAAACGACGAAAACAACATAACAAACCAAATAAAACCACAAAAACAGAGCCATGTTTCAGTTTTACGCTTTGACAATATTTGAAACTAGACTTCTCTACTACGAATAGAATTTTATGCTAGAAGTCAACGTTCTCTATCAATATTTAGTGGGTTCTAATCTATAACCAATTATTCGATCACAATCGTTGTTTATGCTTTTAAAGCACTAAGAATTTCCATACAATCGAGGGAAATGTTACGCCCTTTTTGGAGCCATAATGAGCGACGTAAAACACTGTAAATTATTAATTCTTGGTTCTGGTCCTGCAGGATACACAGCTGCCGTCTACGCAGCGCGTGCAAACTTAAACCCTGTGCTTGTGACGGGAATGCAACAAGGTGGTCAGCTAACCACCACAACTGAAGTTGAAAACTGGCCAGGCGATGCTGAGGGACTGACAGGTCCAGCATTGATGGATCGCATGAAAGAACACGCCGAGCGTTTCGAAACTGAAATCGTATTTGATCACATCAATGAAGTAGAGCTATCACAACGCCCATTTCGTTTAAAAGGCGACTCAGGTGAGTACACTTGTGATGCCTTAATCATATCTACCGGCGCATCAGCAAAATACCTTGGCCTTGAGTCTGAAGAAGCATTTAAAGGTCGCGGCGTTTCTGCTTGTGCAACCTGTGACGGTTTCTTCTACCGTAATCAGAAAGTTGCAGTTGTGGGCGGTGGTAACACGGCTGTTGAAGAAGCGCTATACCTATCTAACATTGCGTCAGAAGTTCACCTGATCCACCGCCGCGATTCATTCCGCGCAGAGAAGATCCTTGTGAAACGTCTGATGGATAAAGTTGAAAGCGGTAATATCGTTCTTCATACCGATCGCACTCTCGATGAAGTACTGGGAGACGATATGGGCGTAACGGGCGTCCGCATTAAAGACGTGAACAGCGGTGCGACAGAAGATATCGATGTAATGGGTGCATTCATCGCAATTGGCCACCAGCCAAACACACAAATCTTTGAAGGCCAAGTAGACATGAAAGATGGCTACATCATCGTTCAATCAGGTCTTGAAGGCAACGCAACACAAACTAGTATCGAAGGTGTATTTGCAGCTGGCGACGTAATGGACCACAACTACCGTCAAGCGATCACCTCTGCAGGTACAGGTTGTATGGCTGCATTAGATGCTGAACGTTTCTTAGACTCACTTGGTGACAAATAACTTTTCACATTTGTGTCATATCCTTAAAGCCCAGCGGTATTCCCGCTGGGTTTTCTTTTGTATACTACCGCCTCATTAAAACAATTATCATTAAGCCTTCACGATGGATAAGAAAAAGCAAAGCAGCTTGAATAAGTGGCTGAAGCAACAAAGTAAGTTAGCCAAGCGCTGGCTTATGATTGCGATAGGCCTAGGCGTACTTTCAAGCGTGTTTTTATTGGCTCAAGCAGCCCTGCTCGCCTCCATTCTGCACCAGTTAATCATTGACCAAGTCGACAAAGCAGACCTCATTTGGCATTTTGTTGGGCTCGGTGGCACGGTTATCGGTCGAGCTGCTTGTACCTGGGGTCGAGAGCTTGCCGGTTACCGTTGCGGGGAGCAAATTCGAGTTTATATTCGCCAACTCATTTTAGATAAAGTTCATAAACTTGGGCCAGCTTACATCAAAGGCAAACCCGCTGGCAGTTGGGCAACGCTCATCTTAGAGCAGGTAGAAGATATGCAAGATTTCTTCTCACGCTATTTGCCTCAAATGTCATTATCGGTACTAGTGCCTTTCATCATTTTGGTTGTCGTATTCCCAGTAAACTGGGCAGCAGGCTTGATCTTCCTAGTCACTGCACCACTAGTGCCTATTTTCATGGCACTGGTTGGGATGAAAGCCGCAGAAGCAAATCGTAAAAACTTTAAAGCGATGCAGCGTTTGTCGGGTCACTTTTATGACCGCTTGCAAGCAATGACAACCATTCGCTTATTCGATAGAACAAAATCTGAAACTGAGACGCTAAAGGGGGCTTCAGAAGTCTTTCGTACTCGTACCATGGACGTTCTGAAAATCGCGTTTCTGTCTTCTGCGGTGTTAGAGTTTTTTACTTCTATTTCTATCGCAATTACCGCTGTCTACTTTGGCTTTAGTTATATCGGGGAGCTGGACTTCGGCTACTACGGCACAGGTGTTACGCTCTTTGCTGGTTTGTTCATTCTGATTCTTGCGCCAGAGTTTTATCAGCCATTACGTGATTTGGGCACGTTCTATCATGCGAAACAGCAAGCGGTTGGCGCAGCAGAAAGCATTGTCGAGTTTCTGGATTTGGAAGTCGATCAAATCAAAGATGGTACCCAAGCGTTAGATAAAAACAGCCCTATCCATATTGAAGCGGACCAGTTAACCATTTTTAGTCCGGAAGGTAAGCAGCTCGCAGGTCCCCTATCCTTCTCTCTTGAAGCCAACAAAAGTACAGCGTTGGTTGGACCAAGTGGCGCAGGTAAAACAAGTTTGGTAAACACAATCCTCGGTTTCATGCCTTATCAAGGTAGCTTAAAAATTAATGGCTGCGAATTGTCGCAACTGGATCTAGCCACATGGCGAGAGGCAGTAAGCTGGATTGGTCAAAACCCGATGCTATTACACGGTAGCATTCGAGATAACATCACACTAGGTAAGCACAATATTCAGGATGCTGACGTACATTCTGTGTTGAATGACTCTCACGCTGCTGAATTTGTTGAAATGCATGGGTTGGATTATCCGATATCTGATCGTTCTGGTGGTTTATCTGTCGGCCAAGCGCAGCGTTTAGCACTGGCTCGCGCCATGCTACAAAATGGTCGTTTTTGGTTGTTAGATGAACCAACCGCAAGCTTAGATGCTCGCAGTGAAAAACTCGTGATGGAAGGCATTAACAAGTATGCGTATGCCACAACGAATTTGATGATTACTCACCAACTTGCGCCTTTACAAAACGTATCGCAAATTCTTGTTATGCAGGACGGTCAGATTGTTCAACGTGGTGATTACGCCACACTGTCGACAGAAGATGGCTTATTTAAAGACATGTTGGAAGCGAACCTCGCACAACGTGAAACAGACAAGGGGAACTTAGATGCGTGATTTACTCCCTTATCTTAAACTCTATAAGAAACACTGGTTTGGTCTTTCGCTAGGTATGCTACTGGCATTTCTGACCTTAGCGGCGTCTATTGGCTTATTAACGCTATCAGGTTGGTTTATTTCAGCCGCAGCGGTGGCAGGCTTGACGGTTGCTCGTGAGACCTTCAACTACATGTTACCAGGTGCCGGGGTACGCGGCGCTGCAATGGCTCGAACCGCAGGTCGATGGGGAGAACGTGTCGTTAGCCACAATGCAACGTTCAAGCTGCTTACCGATCTACGTATCTTCTTCTTTAAGCAACTTGCACCACTGATTCCGGGTCGTGTTTCTACGATGCGTGATGCCGATCTGCTCAACCGCCTAGTAGCGGACGTAGATGCGATGGATCACGTTTACCTTCGACTTATCAGCCCTGTCGTGATTGGTGTTTTTGGCATATTGAGTTTAACGGCTGTCCTGGCTTTCTTTGATTGGCATCTCGCCCTACTGCTTGGCTCGATTCTTACCGTCATGTTGTTTGTATGGCCAGTACTGTTCTATAAACTGGGTAAAAACAATGGCGAGAATCTCACTCATCATAAAGCGCAATTGCGAGTGGCGACACTGGACTGGCTTCAAGGCTACAGTGAACTGAGTATCTTTGGAGCAGAAGAACGTTATCGTAATCTCATTCTAGAGAAGCAGAAGCAGTTGCTGTCTAACCAATTTGTGAACGCGAATTTAACGGGCATGGCTTCAGGCCTGCTTATGCTGGTGAACGGCCTTACACTGGTTGTGATGCTTTGGTTTGCTGCAGACGGTGTAGGTGGTCGTGCTCCTGATCCTTGGATTGCGCTGTTTGCGTTTGCAACCATGGCGAGCTTTGAGATTCTGATGCCTATCGCGGGCGCATTCCAGTATCTCGGTCAAACGTTGACCTCTGCTCGTCGTTTAAATGAAGTAATTTTGGCTGAACCTGACGTTGTCTTCCCTGAGCAGTCGAGACATAAAGACACAACGTTAGACATTGAATTCGACAACATAGATTTTACTTACCCTGACGGTCAGCAAAAGGTACTGAAAGACTTGTCACTCTCACTACCGTTGGGCACTAAAACTGCAATTGTAGGTCAAACAGGTTCAGGTAAATCAACACTGATTCAGCTTCTTTGCCGCTACTGGGATGTTAACCAAGGTGAAGTTCGAATCGGTGGTACAAAACTGCAAGATTGGAGCGAGTCGGACCTGCGGGCAGCAATGACTGTGGTCAGTCAACGCGTAGATGTACTAAACGGGACACTACGTGACAACTTACTCATGGCCGCTCCGGATGCAAGTGATGAGCAACTGTCTACTATTTTACAAAAAGTCGAGCTTGGCGGACTTCTTGAAGAGCCGGGGTTAGACGCTTGGTTAGGCGACGGCGGCCGTCAGTTATCTGGTGGTGAGAAACGCCGAATCGGTATTGCTCGAGCATTGCTACGTGATGCCCCAATCCTACTCTTAGATGAACCGACTGAAGGCCTCGATAAGCGTACGGAACAAAAAGTGATGGCGCTTTTCAATGAACACTTTGCTAATAAGACAGTAGTATTCATTACACACCGACTGATAGAGTTAGAAAGTATGGATAGCATCTGTTTGATGGAACAAGGTGAGATCATCGAACAAGGCGACCATCCAACGCTACTCGCTCAAAAAGGTCGTTACTACCAGCTATTACAATCTCTATAATTCGATTTTCAGTGACGAGAAGGGCTCATCAAACGATGAGCCCTTTTGTTATTCCTGTATTATTAGTTACCTAATTAAGCACGTATACAGTGCTGATTTACCGACCAGATTTTTTGAGATAAGCCGCCATTTCATCTTCCGGAACCATGCCCCCACCTGTTGCCCAAACAAGATGTGTTGCGTTTTTGAGTTTTTCTTCGTCAAATTTCATTCGAGACTGATAAGCATGGTTATTCGAGACGTGCACTGCCCCAATCATACCGGCTAATGCAGAAGGCTCTAGATTAATACCTTCCAGTTCACTTAACTCACCCAAGTGGTGATACATACGAGCGTCATCAATGGTGTAAAAACCATCAAGTAGCCTTTCCATCGCTCTTCCGACAAATCCCGAGGCACGCCCGACTGCCAAACCATCAGCGGCGGTGATGTTATCGATACCCAGATCTTGCACCGAAATATCGTCATGCAAGCCTGTATGTACGCCCAACAGCATGCACGGTGAGTGCGTTGGCTCTGCGAAAATACAGTGGACATGCTCGCCAAATGCTACCTTCAAGCCAAATGCCACGCCACCAGGCCCGCCGCCAACACCACAAGGAAGATAAACAAACAATGGATGATGCTCATCAACCACGATTCCCAAGTCATCAAATTGCTGCTTAAGACGCTCACCCGCAACAGAGTAACCTAGAAACAGCGTCCGTGAGTTTTCATCATCGATAAAGAAACAGTTGGGATCTTTTTCTGCCTCTTTACGACCTTGCTCGACAGCAATACCATAATCTTCTTGGTGCTCTACGACATTAACACCATGCGACCGGAGCTTATTTTTCTTCCATTCCCGCGCATCCGCAGACATGTGGACTGAAACTGAAAAACCCAGCTTCGCACTCATGATGCCGATGGACATACCAAGATTGCCGGTTGAGCCAACCGCAATACTGTACTGCTTAAAAAACTGCCGAAACTCATTGCTGAACAATTTGCTGTAATCATCGCTTTCACAGAGCAAGCCGGCATCAAACGCCAACTTTTCTGCATGAGTGAGCACTTCATAAATACCACCTCTCGCTTTGATCGAACCAGAAATTGGCAAATGACTGTCTTTTTTGAGCATTAAATGGCCCAATATTGGCGTGTCGTATTGCTGCTCCAAACGCACTTTCATATTGGGAATATCCACCACTGCGGACTCAATAACGCCACGCGACGTTTCCGTTTCGGGAAACGCTTTCATCAAATAAGGCGCAAATCGTGTTAGCCGTTCACTCGCCGCTTGAATATCTTTTTCATCTAACCCGACATGAGGTAAGCCTTCCTCCAAGGAAGTGATATGGGGGTTGAACCAACAAACCTCTTCAAGATCAATAAGTGCTGCCAAGAGTGGGAACTGCTTAGTCAGCGCTTCAATATTTGCCTTGGTCATTTTACCTTCCTGGAATGATGTGAGTTGAGATAAACAAAAGCGCCGCAATATCGACGCTTTGGAGAACAACTATCAGTTTGAGCTTACGCGTAGTTTTTCTCAAACTCTTGCATGAAGTCTACTAACGCTTGAACGCCTTCTAGCGGCATTGCGTTATAAATGGATGCTCGCATACCACCAACTGCTCGATGACCTTTTAGCGCTTTCAGCCCTTTAGAGTCTGCTAGCTCAAGGAAGGTTGCATCCAGTTCAGGCTTAGCAAGTTGAAATGGCACGTTCATCAAAGAACGGTTTGCTGAGTGCACGCCATTACGGTAGAAATCAGACTGATCGATGTAATCATACAGTAGCGCGGCTTTAGCGCGGTTCACTTGCTCAATTGCTTTTACTCCACCCTGTGCCTTCAGCCATTTGAAAACAAGACCAGACAGGTACCATGCAAAGGTTGGTGGTGTGTTGAACATTGATTCTTTTTCTGCCAAAACAGTGTAATCCAAAATACTTGGTAGTACCTGCTTCGCCATACCTAATAAATCATCGCGCACGATAGCAATAGCAATGCCGGAAGGACCAATATTTTTCTGAGCGCCCGCGTAAATCACACCGTATTTAGACACATCGATTTCACGAGAAAGAATTGTCGAAGACATGTCAGCAACAATCGGTTTGTCGGTGATAGGAAGATCGTTAATCTCAATACCATCAATGGTCTCATTTGGACAGAAGTGAACGTAAGCCGCTTCTGGAGCAATTTTCCATTCACTTGCAGGTAGAACCGCGACTTTCCCGTTGATTTCTGTTTTTGCATCAAACACGTCTGGTTCGCAGTATTTTTTCGCTTCAGCTACCGCGCTTTCAGCCCAATAACCACCATCGATGTAAGTTGCCGTATCGGCATCACCAAGTAAGTTTAGAGGAACAGCAGCAAACTGAGCACGAGCACCACCTTGGCAGAACAGCACTTTATAGTTGTCCGGAATGTTCAGAAGATCACGTAAATCCTGCTCGGCTTCTTCTGCAACTTTGATGAACTCTTTGCTTCGGTGGCTGATTTCCATGACCGAAGTGCCAAGACCTTGCCAATCGATTAGTTCCTGTTGTGCTTGCTGCATAACTGCTTTAGGCAGACCTGCTGGCCCTGCACTGAAGTTAAATACGTTGTCCGTATTTTGTTCCATGATGCTCATTGCTCCTGCTATGTAAATATTACGAAATTAATATCACGTTTTCGCAGTGATAAAAACAAGAAAAGAGGTCTTACGACCTCTTTTTAAAGACTAAGCGTTGAATTGGAACAAATTCGCAACAACACGAATTACTGTTGTTGCATCAAAGCAGGCATAAGTAGAGCCACCAATGGGAACTCATGCCCATTTTCGAACTTCAATTTGCCTTCACCAATTTCTGCTTTTAATTGATAACCGCCCTCTACTTTTTCGATCAACTCCATAATAAGGAGCTCATCAATCCCTTCTTGAATAAATGGGTAATGCGTTACTAATTCATCAGAGAAGTAAGTGCTAAGTTCACCAGTAGTGGCCGTCACCAACTTCATTGGATCTTGAGAAATATGCTCAGTACCTTCAGGGATGGATAGTTGCCACTCATTGTGGAACTTGCCGTCACCGAACGCGAGTGAAAGCTCGTTCACGGATAAATCAAAACCTTTGCTAAACAGCGTATCGACATGCGGCAATAAGCTCGCAATTTCCTGCTCATCTAACATAGGAGAGCTTTGATAGATAGACATAATTTGATCAAAAGACTGGCTATCCACATCTGCAATTGAGAAATCCAACTTAAAGTTATCGACATCCGTCCCATCAGTTAAACGTAATTTCTTAGCATCTAGGTTTAATTGACTGTTCAGCTTATCACCAGACTCACTCATCGTAGTGTTACCACGGTAGCTCGCATTTTCAATCAAAAAGATAGGCGTTAAGTTCGCATCAACCACATCTAGCTTCTCTAGAGAGAAAGACTGCTCGCCTAACCAGTAGCCTTTTGCTTGCTTTCCTTTACCTTGCCCTGTCAATGCATTCAGATGAAGCTCTTCACCGTTTTCAAAATCCACTTGAACAGAAGGAACAGAAACTTGGTAATTGAGATCACCCAACACCGTCACATCACCTGTTACTTTTGCAGGGCTTGTAGAAACAGAAACACCTTGCGCTTCGTTACGATAATGCCAACTATCTAGGTCGAGGATAAATACTGTATTGCCATTTAGTTGAGTCTGGCTATGCATCGTGAGAGGCAAAAAGTCATTGTCCACCAATTTTGAATCTGCTGTTAGGCTTGTTAGACCGTGGCTAACATCACTGGTTACGTCAAACGTCGTTGGCATACCATCACGCTCTAACTGCGTTTTAAGCTCAGGATCAACAACTGAATAACGAGTCAGCACGACTGAAGACAAATAGCCACGCTGATACTCGACCACTTCGCCTTTAATCATTTCATCATTCATATTGGTAATACCATCTTCAATGATGGACTGACCAATTTGTCCGACAGCCAATGGCCAACACAGCGCTAATGAGATAGCACCACCAATGGCGCCGATTTTTTTAAGATTTTGCATAACGTCACTTATTAGATATTTTCGGTCAGTCTACCCCAAACCACCTGCGGAGAAAACATTGAGACAAATCAGACTATTGATGCTTATTCTAGTCCATTAATCAGGAATCATACTTGGCTCCCACTCATCATGTCCTTTTATTGTTAAAGTTTGCGTGGCGAAGTTTTAACCGGAGCTAAAACATCTGTGAATCGTTATGCTGTGTTGTGTCTCGACAACAACCCAATCAGTGCTGAACAGTTTCGATTGGAGCTGTCTGCCTTCTCAAGTAAGTTTGATATATTTTCTGTCGAATCGATAGAAGAGGCTCAAAGCGCTTTAGAGTATCTAGAAGAAAGAGAACAGACTGTTGCTTTAGTTATAGCGAGCCATCACGCTCATTTTAACGGCGTGGATTTTCTTATTGGTTTAGACCGGATGCCACATACCGAGCAAGCAAGAAAAATTCTTATTAGCTGCTCGTCTGATATAGAGGCAATTCTCACTGCCGTTAATGAGGGCAGGCTCGACCACTGCCTCACTAAACCTTTGCCAGATCACGTCTTATTTAACACAGTGCAAAAAGAGCTGACCCAATTTATCTTGCGAAATGGCAAAGAAGACCTGCTAAGTTACAGTCAGATATTGGATCATCACAGCTTGTTGCGAGCGCACATCAATAACCAGATGAGCCATTATCAAGCCGGATTCTTACACGACTACCACTCGATGTCTGATGCCGAGTTAGCCGAGCAAGTGATCTCCGCTCTCCAGCAATTTTTCAAAGATAATGACGAAACAAGAGCGTGCCGTACATACTCACCTGAACATTTGTTAACCGTGGAAGGCGAGCCAAATAGCTTTTTGTGGTTTATCACCGAAGGTGAAGTGGCTCTGTACAAGCGCGATGAGCAAGGCATGCAGCGAGAGGTTGTACGCCATAACAAAGGGAATATTGTCGGAGGCATGTCGTTTGTTACTGGGGAATGTTCTTTCTCGACAGCTCTAACACTAACCAAAACAGAAGTTATCAAACTCGATCGCAACGTATTCAATAAAGTGATGCAAAGCGACTCAAACTTACTGCCTCTTTTTACAAACTTGCTCTTACGCCACTTCAACCGCCGATTGCAAAGAAGCATCAACACCAAACTGCAACTTCAAAAAACGCTCGAATCTTTAGAATCAGCCCACCAGCAGCTCATTGAAAGAGAAAAAATGGCGATGCTTGGTCAATTGGTTGCGGGAGTGGCCCACGAACTAAACAATCCAGTAGCCGCGATATTAAGAGGCGTAGAGAATTTAACGCATACACTAGAACGATTACTTAACGATGCGCCCAGTTCCGATATACAAACCAAAGGCATTGAATTACTGAACAAAGCGCAAACCTCAAAACCCGCTTCAACCGCCGAGCTCAGATCACGCGTAAAAGCGCTTAGCCATACTCTTCCAGACCGAGCGTTGGCAAAGAAAGTGGTGAGCCTTGGTTTAGAATCCGATCACGAGCTACTTACCCAACTAACGAGAAAGCAGCAAGCGTCTTATCATGCTCTCAATACACTAGAGCAATACCACAAAGCAGGTTCTACACTTCGCTCAATTAATGTCTGTGCAGCACGAATTGCTGATATGGTAAAAAGCCTGAAAGGATATGCTCGGTCAGATGATGAGACCCTGCACTATGCCGATATTCATGAGGGCATTGAAGACACCTTGGTGATTTTCGAGAACAAATTAAAAATGCACCAAGTTTCAACCGACTATGCAAACTTGCCTTCCATCCTTTGTCAACCGATCGCACTCCAACAGGTGTGGACGAACTTGGTCTCTAACGCCATTGACGCATTTCCAGAGAAAGGTGTGTTAAACATACAAACACGCCTTGTAGAAAAAGAGCACACACATTATGCCGTTATCTCATTTGAAGATAATGGATGTGGCATTCCTGAATCGCAAAGAGACGCCATTTTCGAGCTGAACTTCACCACAAAAAAAGAAGGTAATTTTGGCTTAGGCATCGGGCTGTCCATCTGCCAGCAAATCGTAACAGCACACAGAGGGTGGATTGACGTCGAATCAGAGATCGGCCAGTTCACACGAATGACCGTCTGGTTACCAGTCATCGAAGAAGGAGATGAAACATGACCAAGTATCTAATTTTATGTGTCGATGACGAACGAGAAGTCTTGGATAGCGTGCTCCAAGATCTTGCTCCCTTCGAGGAGAACTTTGTCGTCGAAGGAGCGGAATCGGTGACTGAAGCTCGGCAAGTGATTGAGGAGATGGCGGAAGAAGAAGTTCAGCTTGCGCTCATTTTATGTGACCACATTATGCCGGAACAAACTGGGATCAGCTTCTTAATCGAACTCAGTCAAAATGGTGACACAAAAGCAGCGCGCAAAGTTTTACTCACAGGACAAGCTGGTTTGGAAGACACCGTAGAAGCCGTAAATAACGCGAGTCTCGATTATTACATTGCCAAACCTTGGAAAGGTGAAGCATTGAGAAAAGCAATCGTGTCTCAGCTTACCGCGTTTGTGATTGAGAATGATGATAACCTGCTATCCTGGACTCAAATCCTTGATTCTGAGGCAATCCTCAACGCCATGGCAGAAAGAAGAGCAAGCTTTGGCGAGTAATAAAGTGTTTGGTTCTAACTTGAACTCAACGATGCTCATTGCACCACCTAACCTCGCATAGTCGAATGAGGTTAGAAAAACATCGTTACTTGTCCGAGTGAAATTCTCGGACACTACGTATATGGCGTAGTTTTTGCTTAAACCAAGGAACTATTAAGTTAATTGACAAAACATCGACACATTTTTGTTGGTCGTCGACCTTCCTTTTTATTATGATGTCGGACAAATCAGATTACGGTTCAAGTGGTTGCTTGAATCCATGGAAATAATGAACAAGGTTTATCGTTAGTTATGCGTAAAACACTATTAGCCGCTGCCTTACTAGTGGCATCAAGCCATGCCCTAGCTGCAAACGATCGCAATGCGCCAGCAACTATGAGCAACTTTAGCTACGACTATTTCGAAGCACGTATTGGCGCAAGTCCTGTGACATTTGGTGCTGGATTCAGCAAATCAATTCACCCGAACGCGCATGTTATTGCTCGTATTGACTCTGAGTTTGAAAGTGATTTTGACTCAGCTGCAGGCTTTGGCTTCCATTCTCCGCTAAACAACTGGGCAGATCTTACTGGTGAAATGCTAATGCGCGTTGTACAACCTTCGAATGAGAGCAGCACAGATGTTGGTATGGAGCTTAACTTAGGTGTTCGCCAATGGTTAGGCCCTCAATTAGAAGTAGGCGGCAAAGTCGGCTACGTTTCTATCGATAACGATGACGATTGGACTGGCTCTGCCTACGCTCGATTCCACTCAACAGAGCTTTTCTCTTTGGGTGCTGAAGCACGTATCAACGATTTTTACGGTGATCAGGTAATGTTCACTACGCGTTTTAAGTTTTAAGATTTGTGCTGTAAGAAAAGAGCAAATTAAAAAACAAAAACCGAGGTCTCTGCCTCGGTTTTTTTGTCTAATTTAATGACTAACTCAATGAAGTGGTAAAAAACTTCAACGTCCTTTTTCCGCTTTTCACACTTGCCTTTACGACCCGCTAACTCCATCGAAACGAGTCAATCATTGTGCGATCAGCTTCGCTTAGTCACACAGTGCCAATAACTGTTTTTTACGCGGCTCTTGGATCAGTTTCCAATGTATGCCATCAGTTGCACCAGCAAATTTCCACAGTAGCTTTACATCAACATCATTACCGTAAGCCGTTTTAACTTTGTTGAAGACTTTTACAGGTCCAAGTTCTAAAAAGGTTTCTACGTCATCAACACCGGCTTTCTTGACCATACGTTCAAGGGTTAGCTGCATGTTGGGTAAGTCTCTTAAGCGTCTACTGGCAGAGGACTTTTGATATTTCCGTTCCTTAATTGAGTATTCAATTGATTTCTGTACCAGTTCATCAAGCCCTATATATCCGGATTCGAATAAATCGGTTACATCATAATAATTTACGGTTGCCGTCGTCTGTTTTTTGACGTGCTTATACTTCTCACAGCTCAGTTGAGTAAACACTTCATCTAGCCCATTACCACCACGTAAGTAGCAGCAATCATTGCTGACAAGCGCAAACATAGCATCATCGGTGAATAAACCAATACCACCGAACATAGAACGTTTTTGGTACTCACTGAAGGTGCGTACATATTTAAAAAAAGCTTGGTCTGTCATGTCCATTGACCTCTTTAATCTGAATAAATTACCCCGATTAGCGATGTCACCAGATAAACAGCAGCTTATAGCGAATTATAAATGTCGATTTGTTGGCGATATTTTTGTGAGTTGTGCTCACCAACTTGCTTAATCATACTTAACGTTGAAAAATAAGTTAGGACATAGGTCACATATAAAAAAGTATAAATTCTGCATACGTGACTAGTTTCACACTTATTGTTCGTGTGGTGATATTTTTTTGACGCATAGCATGCCTAAAACGCGCCATCATTATGATCTCGCTGGCAATTACGGGCACATAATACGCATTTAATTGATAAAGAATACGCTGTAAGGGTACACTGTACGAAAGATCTCAAGTACAGCGTCACAATGGAACATTTATCATTTTTTTGGCTGCCAAATAATAAAGATAAGCTTATAAACGCACTGGAATCCGAGTTTGCTCAGCTGGTAGAACAGTCCATCTCCACGGGTAAGATTTCGTTACCTCCTATTCCTGATGTCGTGCTTAAAATTCAGCAGTTATGTGTCGAAGAACACACCACGATTGCCGATGTTGCTAACTGTTTATTGGAAGATCCCGGATTAGCAGCGGTCGTTTTACGAGTCGCTAACTCTGTGATTTTCAATCGCAGAAATATCACCTGCAACGACTTAACTACAGCGGTATCTCGTCTCGGAATACTTCGTGTACGTGATATTGTTACCGCACAAGCGATTGAGCAACTTAAACACTCAGTTAATCTCACTAAAGAATGCAATGCCATCTTGGTGAAGAGTGCCGCGATATCTCGTGAGCTCGGTGCCGTCATGGTGATGTTGGTTCAATCGTTTCGTAGCCACGAGCCAGGCACTTATGGTCATCTAGAGCAAGAAAAGGCGTTATTGGTCGGTCTATTAGCCGATATAGGGTTATTTTGCCTAATTAATGAGTACCACTTGTACTTAGATAGGGGCAATTACTTAGACCCAGATATTGCATTGCAAATCTTCCAAACACGTTGTTCTGCCACAAGTAAACTAGTGCTAGAGCGTTGGGGATTTGACAACGACTTCAGAGAAGTATCCTCAAACGAAAAATACGAATTAACGCGACCAGAAGTGAGTTATCTCGACATCGCTAGAATTGCGCATCATTTATTGATGTTCCGCAATCACGATGAACGCATTGACGAACATGAAGTTGAATTCAACTTAACTGGTGCAGAAGTCTTGTATGAACTTAGTAACATGAGTGATACTGACTTCAATGATCAAATCCGTGCTGTACTCAATGCTAGCGGTTTGTAATTTATCGTTTTCTGATAATACCTTATCCGTGATAAAACGATTCGCTCAAGGCTGAGCTGTATGTGGTGAAATGTCTCTAATTTCAACCGATAGATAATTTGATTTATGCGTGTTGATGTTATCTCAAAAAGGAATCATTGAGCTTTATGTTTTCAGGGATGCTATTTATTTTCGCTCCGCTTGTGGTGGGGTATCTAATTCCTATATCTCGATCTTCGTTATTGGAGAAGATCAATCAGTCAACGTCCTACCTTATTTACGTCATTTTGTCGTTGATGGGTCTTAGTTTGGCGGCGCTCGATAATTTAAGCAGCAACTTACAAAGTATTCTCCTCTATGCGAGTACGTTTTTTTTGTGTCTAAGTGCCTGCAACCTGTTGGCTCTGCCTATTATTGATAAAATTGTTCCACTCCAGACCAATCAGAATCAAAAGAAACTACCGTTATCTTCGATGGCTTTAGAGTCTGTTAAGCTTATCGTGGTCGTTGGCGGAGGGTTAGTGGTTGGCCTGCTGTTACCCATTGATTTGAGTTGGGTAGATACAGCAAGCGAATGGATACTCTTTCTACTTCTATTTTTTATTGGTATTCAGCTGCGCAATAGTGGACTTACTCTGCGTCAAATCCTATTAAATAAACAAGGAATGGCCATTGCGGCTGTTGTCATCGCAACATGTATGCTTGGTGGCGTTCTTGCAGCGGTGCTTTTGGATCTTCCTCTTTATCAAGCACTCGCAATGGCTTCAGGTTTTGGCTGGTATTCACTCGCAGGTATTTTAATGGGTGACGCTTTTGGTCCGGTATTTGGTGGCGCGTCGTTCTTGATTGAATTGATGAGAGAGTTAGTCGCACTGGTTGCCATTCCTCTCTTTATTCGTAGCTATCCGTGCACCGCAATTGGTTATGCCGGTGCAACAGCAATGGACTTCACCCTACCCGTTATTCAAACTACCGGTGGTGTGCGTTGTGTTCCTGTTGCTATCGTTAGCGGCTTTATTTTGAGTTTATTGGTACCAGTTATGATGCTTTTCTTTGTATCACTTGCTAGCTAGATCTCAGGTTTTCGCTTTAACATCCATTACAATACGGCAAAAATTTAAATACCCAGTTAACGTCAAAGTGGTCAATATTTTTTGGCAAGACCCCTCTTTCTTTTCGTCATTCAGCCCAACGATTTGTCACGACCAAATAGAAAGAAGGGAGAAACATCAACTGATGTGCATTGCGTTAATAAAGGGATAACAACCAGAAGGAAGAAGAATGAAACGCTTTGTCGTTGCAGCGCTCCTCGCTACAAGCTCAACTTTTACGCTTGCCGCAGATCAACAATGTCTTGCTAGCAAATACGATGGCTACGTCGATGCCTCACTACAGTGGTATCAAGATCTTGTTGATTTGACGGTTACCCAATATCCAGATCTGAAAGAAGTTAGTCAATGGTTCTTGGATGGACGTAAACATCACTTTGAATTAAACCGCGAAGCGGTTCACTACTTTCTAGAGAACGACCCTAGCCGCGTTGCGACGGAACAGCCAATCGAAGCATGGTTAAAACTAGAGCAACATGACGTTAAGCAGTTAGCGACCCGAAGCGATAAGTTAGGTGAAGTTGCAAAACAGACATTTAGCGACCGTCAATCAACTAACCACCCAAAAAACTACGAGCTTCGTTCAGCATTCGCTGATCTGCTTAGTCATCCCCAACAAATTGATACCGCACTTAATAAGTACAATCAGTCAATAGAAAAGATTGAAAAGCAGAAATGTGACTAAGATTGCTCGCATTAGTCGTTGATTAGCATTCGAAAACACTAGAATGTTTTAACGTACTCAATCTAGAATTTTTTAATGTGAATATCGTAACCTTCACCTAAAATTTTCATTTCTACAACTTGGGTTTCAACAATTAAAACGGGACTTTGCGCCCGTTTTAGTTTAGATTGTGCCGCTCGCATTACCAAAATAACTACAAAGATTCTTTGCTATGGTTAAGGAACAAAAAACCGCTGATGTTAGCTTTGAGAGCTTGCTAAAGATCTTCACTGTCCCAGAAGGTCCGGACTCAACGTTAACTAAAATTGACGAGAGCCTCTCGCGAAATCTAAATCAATTTCTTCGTGAACACATCGTGGCAGAAGAAAAGCCTTTACGCGAAATCGAAAAAGACTTTTCTTCTGCTCAGATTCCTGAGCAGCCAGAGTTCGTGTCAGATCATACAGAGCACTTACTCGACACTTTGGTGTCGCACTCAGTTCACACATCTTCACCAAGCTTCATTGGTCATATGACATCGGCACTGCCTTATTTCTTGATGCCACTGTCAAAGATCATGATCGCCTTAAACCAAAACCTGGTAAAAATAGAGACTTCCAAAGCCTTTACGCCACTTGAGCGTCAAGTTTTGGGTATGCTGCATCGCTTGATATATGGTCAGAATGATACGTTTTACAATCAGTGGATGCACAGTGCAAACCACTCATTAGGCGCATTTTGTTCCGGCGGCACCATTGCCAATATCACTGCGCTTTGGGTAGCACGTAACAAAGCGTTAAGAGCCAATGGCTCATTTAAAGGCGTTGAAAAGGAAGGCCTTTTTAAAGCCATGAAGCACTATGGCTATGATGGCTTAGCGGTGCTAGTGTCTGAGCGTGGTCACTACTCCCTTAAGAAAGCAGCCGATGTATTAGGGCTAGGCCAAGAGGGCTTGGTTGCGGTTAAAACCGATGCCAACAACCGTATTATTGTCAACGACCTGAAAGCGAAAATTGTTGAGCTCGAAAAACAAAACATCAAGCCTATTGCTGTTATTGGTGTGGCTGGCACAACAGAGACAGGTAATGTTGATCCATTGCCTGAAATCGCTGAAGTCTGCCAAGCTCACAGCTGTCACTTCCATGTGGATGCCGCATGGGGTGGCGCAACACTGATGTCTAACCATCACCGTCATCTTCTTAAAGGTGTGGAAATGGCAGACTCAGTAACTATTGATGCACACAAGCAGCTCTATATCCCGATGGGCGCTGGTATGGTTCTGTTCAAAGACCCTGACGCAATGAAATCCATAGAGCATCACGCTCAATATATATTGCGCAAAGGTTCAAAAGACCTAGGCAGCCATACACTAGAAGGCTCACGTTCGGGCATGGCGATGTTGGTCTACGCCGCAATGCACATCATAAGTCGCCCAGGTTACGAGCTTCTGATTGACCAAAGCATTGAAAAAGCTCGATACTTTGCGGATTTAATCAAACAGCAAGATGATTTCGAGTTAGTTTCTGAACCAGAGCTTTGTCTGCTCACATACCGTTATTTGCCGCCATTCATCCGTGAAGCATTAGCACAAGCAGAAGGCTCACAAAAAGAACAACTGAATGAGCTGATCAATGAGTTAACACAGTTTATTCAAAAGCGTCAGCGCGAAACGGGCAAATCGTTCGTTTCACGTACAAGACTGAACCCAGACCAATGGCAACGCATGAATACGATAGTGTTTCGAGTGGTTTTGGCAAATCCACTGACCACAAAAGAAATTTTGAGCTCAGTGCTTGATGAACAACGCGAAATCGCCAAGCAAGCACCAAATTTGATGAAAAGAATTCAACAGCTGGTTGTTGATATTCAATCGTCTTAACAGCCAGATCGAGTTACATCAATTTGAAATTTTTTTTCGTTTTGATGTAACTCAAACATCATTATCGTGCGACTAGCGCAACAAAACTTCGTTTACACATCCAATTCTGTAGTTTTTACAACATTTTGTTTGAGGCCTGTCAAATTCTCACTAAATAGTACCCGTTATTGGTTTAGACTGATTGAAGATCAGGTTTATACTGATTCTATGGCGCTGGTTGTTTTCGTTAACGCCCCACTCTACTCCGGAATCTTCGTGTTTCCTTTCGTTAGCAGAGCCAGCGAGTTGTTCTCTATACCCTCGTGAACACTATGAATACATTAGAAAAAATTCAAAAAAACCTGGAGAATTTCAGTAAGTCAGAGCGCAAAGTTGCGGAAGTAATTATGGCGTCTCCACAAACTGCAATTCATTCAAGCATTGCAACGCTGGCTAAAATGGCCGACGTTAGTGAGCCCACTGTAAACCGCTTCTGTCGTCGTCTGGACACCAAGGGCTTTCCAGATTTTAAGCTTCACTTGGCACAGAGCCTAGCCAACGGCACCCCTTACGTTAACCGTAATGTGGAAGAAGACGATGGCCCAGACGCGTACACCCATAAGATTTTCGAATCGACGATGGCGTGTTTAGATGTCGCGAAAAATAGCCTAGATCCAATGCAAGTGAACCGTGCGGTCGATTTGCTAACGCAAGCGAAGCGCATTTCATTCTTTGGCCTTGGTGCATCATCTTCTGTTGCCCGAGACGCACAAAACAAGTTTATTCGCTTTAATATTCCAATTACTTGTTTTGAAGATATTGTTATGCAGCGCATGAGTTGTATCAACTGCAGTGATAATGATGTTGTGGTTCTTATTTCTCATACCGGTCGAACAAAGAGTCAGGTAGAAATAGCGAACCTTGCTCGTGAAAATGGCGCAACGGTTATTGCGATTACAGCGAAGGATTCTCCTCTAGAAAAGGCAAGCTCGCTGGCCATCACGCTCGATATTCCAGAAGATACCGACGTTTACATGCCAATGGCAAGCCGAGTTGTACAAATGACAGTGATTGATGTGCTAGCAACTGGCTTCACTCTTCGCCGTGGTACAGGTTTCCGTGAGAACCTAAAACGCGTAAAAGATGCGTTGAAAGACAGTCGCTATGACAAACTAAGCCAGTACTAAGCACTAAAGCTTAGTCAATACTTTATCTAGGGGAGCTCAAGGCTCCCCTTTTGTTTTAATGCTGCTAAGGGAGCAATCACCCTAAGTCGTTGACACTCGATAAGTCCGTTCTTGATTCCAGTACTTCAACAGAACTGACATGTTGTGCACTCTCTGCTACACACTCTCCACTACAATCACAGACTTGCTGCAATATGTGTATCAAACGTTCCTGATTAAGAGGTAAAGGATTCCCTTTGATTGCCATTGATTTAAGCGCATCATTCGCCACTTGCTCAAAAGAGGTTTGGCATACTCCAAATTGAGCCAGTAGCGGTAACGCTAACTTATCTAGCACCATATTTACCCAAAGAATTCCATCGTGTTCGTTAGCATTTACTCGCTCAGTGACTAATTGGGCCAGCTTACGATAACGACTTATCACATCATTCCTACCCGCGAGTTTAGCAGCGTTAATGTTCTCCTGCATCACGTGCGGAGCTAGGCGAGCCGTAATAACGCTATGGGGGGCGTCTAACTTGCCTCCTAACGCCGATGCTAACCCATGAGCAGCACCTAATTTGGCATTAGTAATCGCCATACCACCAAGCAATGCAGCGAACGATAAATCAGAGCGCGCCTTATGATTATCTTGCTTACAAGCGGCAATCACTGAACGGCTTAAACGGCGTAGCCCCTCTTCGCAGACCATATCAGTAAGAGGGTTTGGCTCACCACACACATACGCTTCCATTAAATGAGTGAACGCATCCATTGCGCCACGTCCAGATGTGTATTGGTCGGTCCCGTAAGTAAGTGTCGGGTCTACAATGGCAACGTCTGCGAGCATATCAGGGCTTCGAAGACTCACTTTCACTTTATCTTGTCCAGATTTCAGCACAGCATTTCTGGTCACTTCTGAACCGGTGCTTGCTGTCGTAGGAATTGCAATAAAATGAAGAGGCTTTGCTTTTAAAGGGACGCTTCTTCCTACCACTTCTACGTAATCGTAAACATTGCCTTGATTGGGAATAATGGCAGCTAAGGCTTTGCCCATATCGATGACGCTGCCACCACCTATCGCAACCACCATATCAGGTTGGAATTTTCTACCGAGCACTGCGGTCTCTTCTACCATCGTGATGTATGGTTCACCAACGATAGCTACGTGCTGGTAACGCATATTTTGAGCTTTAAGATATTGGATAATGGGGGCGGCTCGTTGGGTATCCTGCCCAGTAACCAGCAAAACACTGTAGCCAAATTGGTTAATAACGGACAATGAAGATTGAAGTGCACCTTCACCAAATATAATCCTTGTTGCAGTCATAAACTGAAACATACACACCCTCCCAAAAGAATATACCCAAATAACCTCTCGCCCTCTGATTTAACACTTATGTAAGAGTTGAAGTTATTTGCGTATAGCCAAAATAGATTGCTATTTTTTTAAACAAAAAAAATTGACCAATTCCACCTTGCCATCATTAACCCTTTAGAATGTATGTTTTTTATGCGTCACTTCACATACTTCAGAGCCGTAAAATAAGCACGCGCGTTTAGTTTTTATTCGATAGATTTCACCTATAGAACCAAGAGGTAATTGCCGCTTTATTTCCGTATCTGGATCGGGCATAGTTACTCCAACAAAAGAAAGCGCACTCAGCCGCTATGTTTTGTACGCTTTCAAAAAAGAATAGATTTAGGAGAAATAAGATTATGTTCGTTGTTATCTTTGGTCGCCCTGCATGTCCTTTCTGTGTTCGTGCAAAAGAGCACGCAGAAACGCTAAAAGCAAAACGTGATGACTTCAACTACCGTTACGTTGATATTCACGCTGAGGGTATTTCTAAAGCAGATCTTGAGAAAACAGTTGGTAAACCAGTTGAAACCGTTCCTCAGATCTTTATCGACCAAGAGCACATCGGTGGCTGCGACGAATTCGAAGCATACGCGAAAGAGCACCTAGGTCTATTTGACGAGTAATAAAGACTGTTTTCAAAAAAGCCGCTTCATGCGGCTTTTTTATTATTTTTCAGCTGGTTATTACGTTAAGTCAACTAATGGTAAAACCTAAAAAAATTCACTTATCTTTTTGCTATATTTAGTTACAATTCACAGTTCTTAATCTTTTTTGGCACACACTCTACCGAGCCACACAGTGAACATAGACGTCGTATACCTTCTTGAGCAAAACCCTATCCTTCTAATCTTCGTCGTATTAGCCATTGGCCTTGCCATCGGAAAAATTCGATTTGGCAAATTACAATTAGGCAACTCTATTGGCGTTCTTATTACCTCTTTGGTAATGGGCCACCTTGGTTTCTCATTTAATGCAGAAGCTTTAACCATTGGCTTTATGCTGTTTATCTACTGCGTTGGCATTGAAGCTGGACCAAACTTTTTTGGTATATTCTTCAGAGATGGTAAGCATTATTTTATTTTAAGCATGACTGTTCTCGTGTCTGCGGTCAGCTTAACGTATGGTTTGAGTCACTATTTCGGCCTCGATTTTGGCTTATCCGCCGGTATGATGGCAGGCGCATTGACCGCAACGCCAGTACTGGTTGGTGCACAAGATGCTCTTAACTCTGGCCTTGCGACTATACCGCGGAATATGGAATTTTCTCTGGTATTAGAAAATCTATCCGTAGGCTACGCGATGGCTTATCTGGTCGGCTTAATTAGCATGATCATGTTTGCTAAATTGTTGCCAAAACTGCAAAAACAAAACCTTTCTGATTCCGCGCAGCAAATCGCACAAGAGCGTGGCCTTGGAAATTCAAGCCAGAGAAAAGTGTATTTACCCATTATTCGAGCTTACCGAGTGGGCCCAGAGCTAATTGACTGGACTGATGGTAAAAACTTGCGAGAACTGGGTATTTATCGTCAAACTGGCTGTTACATTGAACGAATCCGTCGCAATGGTATTCTCGCCCACCCAGATGGTGATGCTATCTTGCAAGAGGGAGATGAAATTGCACTGGTTGGCTTCCCTGACAGCCATGCTCGCTTAGACCCTAGCTTCCGTAATGGTAAAGAAGTATTCGACCGTAACTTGCTTGATTTGCGCATCGTTGAAGAAGAAATCGTCGTAAAAAGTGACGCTATCGCTGGTAAGCGTTTATCGGATTTGAATTTGTCTGAGTTTGGCTGTTTCTTAAACCGCGTAGTTCGCGCTCAGATTGAAATGCCTATGGACTTAGACATTGTGCTCGCTAAAGGGGACGTCCTTCAAGTGAGCGGCGAGAAAAGCCGAGTACATGGACTGGCGGAAAAAATCGGTTTCATCTCGATCCACAGTCAAATGGCCGATTTGCTCGCTTTTTGTAGCTTCTTTATTTTGGGTATTCTGTTTGGCCTCATCACAATGACGTTCGGTCAGGTGTCTTTCAGTTTGGGTAATGCGGTGGGTCTTCTGTTGTCCGGTATTACGCTTGGTTTCTTACGAGCAAATCACCCTACTTTCGGTTATGTCCCACAAGGGGCGCTGAATATGGTCAAAGATCTAGGGTTAATGTTCTTTATGGTGGGAATTGGTCTAAGTGCAGGTGGAAAGATGTTCGAACACCTAACGCAAGTAGGACCAAAAGTCATTGGTTTGGCATTTATTGTCAGTGTTGTGCCTGTAGTTCTGGCTTACTTAGTTGGCGCACACGTACTCAAGATGAACCGTGCTCTGCTCTTCGGTGCCATTATTGGCGCCCGTACTTGCGCTCCAGCTATGGATGTCGTTAACGACTACGCTAAGTCCACCATCCCTGCCCTTGGTTATGCGGGTACCTATGCGATTGCGAATATTTTAATGACGCTAGCTGGTACGATTCTGATAATACTAAGTTAATACTCACTTTGACTATGAAATACAAAAAGGCGCTCAATGAGCGCCTTTTGTTTATTGGTTATCTAGTCTGTGATTCGATTAGATTTGAATGAAGTCTGCTTCAACTGCTGGATTCACATCCGCTTCGTAATCTACGCCTTCAACGCCGAAACCAAATAGTTTCAAGAACTCTTCTTTGTACTCAACGTAGTCAGTCAGCTCTTTTAGGTTCTCAGTCGTAATTTGAGGCCATAGCTCACGACAGTGCTGCTGAATGTCGTCACGAAGTTCCCAGTCATCCAGACGTAGGCGGTTCATCTCATCAACTTCTGCCGCGCTACCGTCTTCTTTGTATAGACGTTGGCTGAACATACGGTAGATTTGTTCCATACAGCCTTCGTGTACACCTTCTTCGCGCATTTTCTTGAATACCATTGCGATGTACAGTGGCATAACAGGAATTGCAGAACTCGCCTGAGTTACAACAGATTTAAGTACCGCAACATTGGCACTACCACCTGTTGCTGCTAACTTGTCGTTTAGCGCTTTCGCTGCACGGTCTAGGTCCATTTTTGCTTTACCTAGTGCACCATCCCAATAAATTGGCCAAGTTAGCTCAGTACCAATGTAGCTGTACGCGACGGTCTTACAACCTTCAGCAAGAACACCAGCATCAGACAACGCATTGATCCAAAGTTCCCAATCTTCACCGCCCATTACAGTGACAGTGTCTTTGATTTCTTCTTCTGTTGCAGGCTCAACGCTAGCTTCGATGATCACATCTTTGTTGGTATCAACAGCCGTTGATGTGTAAGTTTCACCGATAGGTTTAAGAGATGAACGAACTAATTCACCAGTTTCTGGCATTTTACGTACTGGAGATGCCAGTGAGTAAACCACCATATCGATTTGACCTAAGTCTTCTTTGATCAGCTCGATAGTTTTCTGTTTCGCTTCATTTGAGAAAGCGTCGCCGTTTAAGCTTTTTGCGTACAGACCTTCTTCACGCGCTAGCTTTTCAAAAGCAGCGGCATTGTAAAAACCTGCTGTACCTGGCTTCTTCTCAGTACCTTCTTTTTCGAAGAAAACACCGATAGTTGATGCACCGCCACCAAATGCCGCAGCGATACGAGAAGATAGACCGTAGCCACTTGATGCACCAACAACAAGAACACGCTTAGGTGCGTTTTTGATTGGACCTTGCGCTTTGGTGTACGCAATTTGTTCTTTTACGTTAGCTTCACAACCAACAGGGTGCGTTGTAGTACAGATAAATCCACGAATTCTAGGTTTGATGATCATATTCAACTTCCTTTAAAAAACCTTGTTAGGATAAAAGTTTCGTTGGGATTTCGCATCTAATTTCTGTAAAAATGCTCTTAAAAGGCAAGTGGTTGGAGCACTATCCCACCATCCACTCCCCAAGAATACAAAAAAGCACCTCATTGAGGTGCTTTTCTTAACATTAGTTGTCTATTATGCCGCCGGATTCAACTGCGACTTTTTTGGGCTATGAGTTCGCACTTCAGAAAAGTCATGACTAAAGTGGTCAACTTGAATCGCCTTGTAGCGCAATTTATCTGCAGCCATGATTTGATCAATTTCTTGTTCAGTTAACACGCCTGCTTCAAATGCTTGCTGCAAACGATCATGTAGCAGACCTTTACGAGCCACTTTACCATCCTTCGCAGCCTTCATAAGTTTACGCTCCAAAGGTTTAATGTCGTACATTGCAAGGAATGCATTCTCCATTAAGCCTACGCTGTCATCCTCTGATTTTCCGATGTAGCACAGATGCGTGAGGCGATCACGTTGCGCGCCTGGCGTCATCATCGCTTCAGCCAAATTCACACACAGCTCATCACTTGGCTTATTGAAATGATTACCAAGCGGGAACAATAGCCCCTTAAGCACACCGCCAACGTATTTCACAGGGAAGTTGGTGTAAGCCTCATTTAATGACTTAGAAGCGTTATACAAACAGTGTTGAACAGCGTAATGAACGAAGTCTAGATCGCCTTGTTGACGGCCTTCATCTTCATACTTTTTCAAGGCAGCAGATGCCATGTATAGATAGCTTAATCCATCACCCAAACGTGCGGAGATCATTTCTTTACGCTTCAAGTCTCCACCTAAGGTTAACATCGCAAAGTCTGCACTTACTGCAAGTGCACGACTGAGACGAGTAATGTCTTTGTAGTATTGCTGCGTTGGGCCACTCATGTGCGCGTTAACAAATCGAGAACCAGTTAGTGCTGCACCAAATGCACCGAATGTATTACCGAGCGCGTGCTTGATGTGTTTAAAGAGTAAGTTGTCAAATTCTTTCGCACCTTGTTCAGAATCTGGATTCGCCGCTGCTTCCATTTCTTTTAGAACATATGGGTGACATCGAGTCGCACCTTGACCAAAAATCATCAGGTTACGAGTCAGAATATTCGCGCCTTCAACGGTGATAGCAACCGGGATACCAAGGTAATGTTTAGCAAGATAGTTCATTGGGCCATCTTGAATCGCACGACCCGCATGGATATCAAACGAATCATTTAGAATGGTACGCGCGATTTCCGTCATGTGGTACTTGGCAATCGCGGTTACAATCCCAGGTTTTTCTTTCATATCGAGAGAAGTCGTCGTTAGCGTACGCGTCGCTTCTAGTAGGTAAGTAAGACCACCAATGCGCCCCATTGCTTCTGCAACACCTTCAAACTTACCGATCGACATTCCAAACTGTTTACGCACGTAAGCATAAGCACCTGTTGTACGTGTAGTAAGGTGACCAATCGCTGTGCCAAGCGCTGGAAGAGATATACCACGACCAGCAGAAAGACACTCAACCAGCATACGCCAACCTTTACCTGCGTAATCAGCGCCACCGATCAACCAGTCCATAGGGATGAAGACATCTTCACCACGAGTTGGGCCATTCATGAACGCAGACCCCAGAGGATCATGGCGCTCGCCTATCTCGACACCTTCATGGTCAGCGGGAATCAACGCACATGTAATGCCAACCTCTTTCTTGTCTCCAAGTAGCCCTTCAGGATCTTGCAGTTTAAATGCTAACCCGAGCACTGTCGCAACTGGCGCAAGCGTGATGTAGCGTTTATTCCAACTAACTCGCACGCCAAGCACTTCTTTGCCTTCATGGGTGCCGTAACAAACCACGCCTTGATCAGGTATGCCACCTGCATCAGAACCCGCTTCAGGGCCAGTTAGGGCGAAACAAGGGATGTCTGTACCATCAGCTAAACGAGGCAACCAGTAATCTTTTTGCTCTTGCGTACCATAGTGCGATAGCAGCTCACCAGGGCCAAGAGAGTTCGGTACCATTACCGATACCGCGGTACTGATACTTCGAGTCGCAATACGAGAAACAATGGTTGAGTTCGCCAAAGCGGAAAATTCACGACCACCATATGCTTTCGAGATGATCAAAGAGAAAAATCGCTCTTTACGTAGGTACTCCCATACTTCAGGCGGTAAATCCCTGTCTTCTTTGACAATCTTCTGGTCATCAAGCATTTCTAGCAGGGTTTCAAGCTCATTATCCATAAATGACTGCTCTTCTGCCGTCAGTGTAGGCGTTGGATAATGATGCAATGTTGTGAAGTTTGGCTTGCCTGAGAATAGTTCGGCATCCCACCATACACTACCCGCTTCCATCGCCTCTTTCTCGGTGCTAGACAGAGGTGGCAATACTTTTTTGAACACTTTAAAAGCCGGGTCACTAATCCATTTTCTTCGTAGAGAGCTCATAGTTCAGATCCTTTTGTTCACGTAACCGCTCGGGGTATAATCTTATTATTGGTTTAACTTTCTTATTTGTCTTATGCCAACTGCTTTGCTGACATTCCTGCTGACAAATATGGAATCAGTAAATCGACGACAGATTTCACATCGACTTCCTTTTCAAACTTACTTTCTGCCAGCTCCGAAAGAGCTTGGCTTGAAGCCATCGTAAATACACAGGTTCCTAACGTGAAGTGCAGTCGCCAAAACAACTGTTCTTCACATAGTTCCGGGTTCGCCTTCATTATCGAGAAAGTGAAAAGGTTCAGTACCTCTTCGTATCTGGTGGTAATGAACCAGCGTAGATGACCTTGAACGTCTGTATAACCGCGGCCAATTAACAACATAAATAGCGCAGTACCATTTGGGCGTACATCATTTAATGTACGTAAAGGTAATCGCAATGACTCAAAGACATCGTCCATGTTGTAGCTATCGCGCGTGTTTAGCTCAATTAATGAAGTCTTAATGCTCGGCATTAGTGCTTCTAAATACCTATCTAAAACCGCTCTAACCAGCGTTTTTTTATCGCCAAAGTGATAGTTTACCGATGCTAAGTTAACGTTAGCTTTACCTGTTATCGTTCTTAGCGAAGTATCATTAAAGCCATGTTCAGCAAAGAGTCCTTCTGCGACATCGAGTATTTTTTCTTTTGTTGATGTTCTCGGGGCCATTTTAATCACTCGTATTAAACAACTGTTTGAAAATATACTCCCGAAACTTAAGATTAACAAATGATTAACATCACACTTTAACCAATTGGTCTGACCAGACAGTAAAAGGTGTGATCTAATCTTTTGAAATTCAATCGAATACTCCAGTGAAGCTTGTCAGAAGAAAACGATCAAGTTTCTCAGACCAGCGCAATTGAAACGCTAACAATAGCGTTGGCGGCTCGGAGTGAGCGAAGAGAGTATGAAATACATCTTCGGTTCTAGGGGAGATAAAATGAGAAACACAGAAGTTAGTAACTTCGCCAAGTTGGTAATCCATCTCGATTTTTCTATTACTTTCGGATGTGTAAGAAGCTAGAAAGCATTAAGTAGAAATTTTTTGAAAAAAAATGGAACTGTTTGGAAAAGGCTCGGTCTGAATATACGTAACAGTTAGGGCATTTGAAGTTTCACTGGCCGTCAAACTTGTTTCCATCTAATTGTTACGTTGCTGCTTTTTTCTTATTAACTCCTATGTTTGTATCCGCCCAGTCAAATTTTCGGCTGGGCTTTTTTTCGCCTATAGATTTACCAAGCGCCTCTTTCGATGATTTGCCCCAACTCCATAAGCTAGACCTTAGTTGGTCACAAAAGTAACCACCCTGAAGTGGTTGATGTGCCGATCTGCAGACATAAAAAAGCCTCCCGAATGGGAGGCTTTACTAAACAGTGTGTATCTTACGCTTGCGCTTTCTTAGGCAAAGAAAAGTGCAGTAACGCGTAGCCAAGTAACGCGGCTGTCGTCGAGCCCATTAAGATGCCTAGTCGAGCATAGGTATCAAACTCAGGGCTTACATTTCCAAACGCTAAAGAGGAAATGAATATAGACATTGTAAAACCGATACCACACAACACAGAGACCGCAAAGATATGCTTGAAGTTAATGCCTTCCGGTAACTTAGCTACACCCATTTTCACAGCTGCCCAACTAAAGGTGAAGATACCTAGAGGCTTACCAACCAGTAGCCCCAAAGCAATACCTAATGGCAGCATTGAAGTTAGGCCTGACATCGATACGCCTTCTAGCGAAATCCCCGCATTTGCAAATGCGAATAGAGGTAAGATACCAAATGCCACGTATGGATGAAGTGCGTGCTCCATGTGCTTAAGTGGGGAATGTTCGCCCTGTTTACCCTTAAGAGGAATAGCAAAGCCGATCACTACGCCTGCAAGTGTTGCGTGAACACCAGATTTAAGTACCGCAAACCATAAGATCGCGCCGACTATCATGTATGGCGTCAGTTTCGTTACTTCCTTCGCATTCAACATGAACAGGACACCAGTCATGATGAAGCCAACAAGCAGCGCCATGCTAGAAAGATCACCTGTGTAAAACAGTGCAATAATAACAACCACGCCTAAATCGTCGATGATAGCGAGAGCTAACAAAAACACTTTAAGGCTTACTGGTACGCGCTTACCTAGTAGCGCCATGATACCTAGAGCAAATGCAATATCCGTCGCAGCTGGAATGGCCCAGCCAGAAACCGCCTCTGGGTCGTTAGCATTAAACGCAACGTAAATAAGAGCAGGGGCTAACATACCACCAACCGCTGCAATCGCAGGGAAAATTGCGGTTTCTTTTGATTTTAGCGCTCCTTCAAGTAGCTCTCGCTTCACTTCAAGGCCAATAAGTAAGAAGAAAACAGCCATTAGGCCGTCATTAATCCAGTGAGAAACTGACATACCGAATACATAAGTATGCAGTACAGATTGATAAGTTTCGCCCAGCGGTGAGTTAGCAATGGTCATCGCAATTGCCGCTGCAATTACGAGAAGAATACCACCTGCTGATTCCATTTTGAAAAAGTCACGAATGACATCGTTCATGGTTTCGTCCTTATATTTATTATCTTAATAAACGATTAACAAAGAGTGATAAGAGTGTATAGCTGTCGAAAACTTTAGAATAATCGCTTCTTCAGAGTATAAACTTCGGTTTTTTCGATGTTAAGTTTACTATACATCGTATTTTCCAACATGACACTCAATTTTGATCGGAGATCGTATTTGTTTTTGTCGCACCAAATATTTATCAAGATGATGAGAAAATCAGCATAACACGGCTTGTACCATCATGATAACCCCGTACTTTTGAGAAAAAGCTAGGAAGCTTCGCGCACTAAAAAACCACCCGTAGGGGGTGGTTTTCTTCACAACTCAATAGCCTGTCAGCTGCATAAAGCCCCAAGCCTCATTGGAGCCGGAGGCTAAAGTAGGCCCTTCCCAGTAAGGTATTACAAAGGGTAGCCACATATCTGACTTGATAATGCGGGTAGTCAAATTAACTTGATGCTTCGGAATATTGATAATCCACTGCAAAGGTAACCTTCTTCCATTGGATAAACTGGTCACTTGCATTGGTTTAATACTGATATCATCGTCTGAGAGGTTGATGACTTTACCTGAGCGTGTCGACAACGTGCCAAACACGTGCGGTGTTTGCCCATGGTGACGATAACGGCTAACAGTTAATGCTCGACCATCATCTAAATTGAAAACAAACCAATCCCAGCCTTGTTGCCCCTCACCAATTAAGCCGCTGCCCCACTCTTTTTGCGCCCAAGCAGAACCCGTCACTGAGAATCGCTTACCATTTAAGCTTAAGCTACCTTTTACTTTTAAAAATGGAGCACTGAAGCTGAAAGAAGCAACAGATTGCAACGCATGTTTAACTTGGAAACCTTTGTCTCCATTCACGACAAAGGGGCCGTTTGTCATGGTATTGAGCTCAAGTCCAAACGTATCAGTATTCACATTCAAGTTGCCCGGGAAAGGCGTCGCACCGAGTGATCGCCAAGTCCAATTATCAATCCATAACCTGAAAGGACGATTGATCATACCAGCTTGGCCTATCCCACCTCTAGCTACCCGTTGCTCTTTCCATACATGCGAGCCATGACTGACGACAACATGTGAAATGTACAATTGAGGGTTCTGCCAACCGCTGGTTTCTCGCTCGTCCGTCGCAACCCTAAAATAGCTCCATTGAACATTGTAGATCTTGCCTTGCTCATCTTTTAGTTTCGCAAAGTAGTGCCACCATTCATGCTGATACTCGGGATGAAAGCGAAAGTCTGAGGGTAAAGAGACATGCTCATTAGGTAGTACAGGCTCGAAAATCGTTTGATTTTCACGCGTTAAGATAGAATCAAGTTCGCTTTCTCGTGTTGCTGTCGCCTCTAACCAAAAAGTTGAGTAAAAAGCAGCCCCAGTCAGAAAAGCGAACGTAACAACAATGAGCGTTGAAACCAACAAGCGTTTTTTAGAGCCCATTTTTTTCATTACAACGCGTCCCTTAATGACTTCATCGGTGTACTTTTGATCATTCTAATAACTGGCAATGCGCCAGCAACCATGATGGCAAGCATCGCCCAAGCAATGGTTTGAGCATACTCCCATGGAATCGTTTGAAGCTCTAGAGACCAGCCAAATGATTGCTTAATGATAATATCAACGATCAAATGTGCGAGCGCCAAGCCGAGCGGCACTGCAATAATCGCAGAAATGGCTCCGAAGACGAATAGCTGCAAACCACCTAATACGACAAGTTCTTTTCCGGACACACCCATGCACCTTAATAAGGAAAAATGCCGCTGCCGTGAAAGTTCTCCTGCCAACGTCGCAAAGAATAAACCAAACACTGCAATAATCAGCGTGATATTGCCCAAGGTTCCTGCTATCGCAAAGGTATGATCAAACACTCTCATTGCTTGGCTATAAATATTACCGTTATCAAACACACGATCTTGCGGGAGACGGAATACATTCTCTAAGCGATTTTTCAGCCCTTCTCCATTGACGTTATCTTTTAATACTACGCCAAGACCAACATTACCCGTACCTGCAAATGCATACAGCCAATTCCGGTGCGACATCATCACCTGGTTATATGGGTTTCCATAATCGTAGTAAACGCCTACGACTTGCCAGTCACCACCAAGCGGTTCTTGCAAGTTAATGAAATCGCCAGGGCGGATATCCAGCTTCAAGGCCATCGACTCACTGACCATTAAGCTCTTGGTAGCGTGCAGTTGATACCAGTAATTTGGGACACCTAACTTGACGGTAAGTGAGTCTAACTCACCTTCAGAAGAGCCCGTACTCACAACTTGCAGAGCACCATGCTCGGTCGGCATATCTTTTTCCCAGCGCCACCAAACCGAGTTCACCTCTGGCTGATTCTGGAGCCATGCGCTCATCCTAGCGGCTGAATTGTTGGTCGGATAGATGTACACATCAGCGGCTAATCGCTGATTTAGCCACTTATCGGTTGTATCTCGAAAGCTTCCGACCATTGTTTCTACACCAATGTTTGCCGCCAGCGCTAACATAAACGCCATCGTAGCCACACCGCGATAGCTCATGCTGGCTGCTGCATCAGCAAAAAACCAACGGACACGAACCCATCGCATGGTATAAGAAAAACTTTGGAACATATGCCACATAATAAATGGCATAAACAACGCCACACTAACCAACATCAGCGCAATAATAGCAAAGCCGGTTTCTTGTGTTTTCGGCGCCTGATATACCGCTATTGCAGCGACACAAAACGCACATGCCGCAAGCGCCTGCCAAGAGAACTCTCTTCCAGCAAATCGCATTAGCGACAGTCGAGAAGAAAGGCGGATTGGTTGTGACTTCAGCAAACGGATTAATGGCCACAGACACGATATCAACGCACCCATCGCTGCCATGATTAGACTGTATAAGCTAGATTGCCATGACCATCCTATGGTTAAGCCTACGTTGGCATCATACAAATCACTCAGGCTCGAAGACACTGCTGGGATAAGTTCATTTGCTAAGATCAAGCCAAAAAAGTTACCACACGCCCACGCAATAAAGACGAGCAAAGACAACTCTAGTAATAAAGCTTGCGCTAACTGTGTTCCGTTAACACCAGTCTGTCTCAAAATACCGACCAAACGTTGTCGCTGGATGAAAGACAGAGACATCGCTTGATAAAAAATAAACAACCCGACCAAAAACGACAACATTCCCATCGCGGTGAGATTCATATGGAATGCGTTAGTTAGCGACTCAAGCTCAGTACGCGTATTCCTAACGAGCGTCATTCCGTTTGGCAACATGTTTTTCAGTGCTATCAGCTTTTCCTCTGGCATTTCGCCACAAGAAATCGCAGACAAACCTGAGCTCCGCTTGAGCATACGCAACAACGATATATCAGTAACCAACCGAGTACCCGAAAGCATCTTGTCCTTATCTACTTGAATAGGCCCGAGACGGCTTCCGTCATTCATCTCAATGAAGTCCCCATCCTGCCAACTCATGTAAGCGGCTAAATCTTGACTAACGAGAATAGGATAAGGAGGCTTCATTAGTGATAAAACCGGCATCTCACCCAGCGATTTTCCTTGTTGTAGTGGGATCATCGCGACAGGATCTATCCCCACCAACATCAGGCTCATATCGGTCTTGGCATCTAGATGAAGCACATCAAACGGTGCACATTGGTTAAACCCAGCTCGACGTAACTGAATATAAAAACCTTGAGGAATTTTATTGGCAGAGTGCTTCGTTCGGATTCGGTATGGCAAAGGATTGGAGAAAAGCTTTTCCCCAGTAGCATAACTTTGTTTTGCATGCTGGTTGATAGAAGTAACACCAACAAGGAGGGACACGCCTAAAGTTAATCCCAGCCAGACAAGAATAATTTGTAGAGGGTAACGACGGTAATGACCGAGTAGTGCCTTAACTACGGGCCATAACATGTAGCTGCCCTCCTTGAAGTCGAATCTTTCCTTCCATATGGGCGGCCACTTTTTCACTGTGCGTCACTAACAGCAAAGTACACTCCAGTTGGCGAGCGAGACTCGTTAATAAGCGCATTACTGCTTCTGCGTTTCGCTCATCTAGACTACCAGTTGGCTCATCAGCAAGCAGGATTTTGGGTTCCATATAGAGTGCACGAGCAATCGCCGCACGTTGTTGCTGACCACCAGACGCCTCTTCCGGATAACGTCCTAGCAATGGCATTAAGTCCAAAGCAGAAAGAATTTGACGCCACAACTCTTTATCTTCCGGCAGACCTTTTAACTGACGACAAAAACGAATATTGTCGGCAATATTAAGTGTAGGAAGCAGGTTGAATTGTTGGAAGATATTCCCAATATTGTTGCGGCGATAAAGGGTTCTTAAATGCTCCGGTGCTTCATGCATAGCAAAATTTGGAAACTGCACTTCACCAGAGTCAGCAGTATCTAATCCGGCGATTAAATTCAGCAGAGTACTTTTGCCCGAACCACTTTCTCCCATCAGAGCAACTTGGTCGCCTTGCTGCAATGTTAATTCTGCCCCTTGTAATACAGGGTGAAACTCTCCCCCGTCTACATAGCCTTTACATAGGTCTGACAGTTTTAACATTGATTATGCCGCTCGGATGGTGTTTAAAAATTGGGATCAGAATCTACACTAAAATCCTGTTAGTAGAAAGTATTTTGAATGCTTGATCACACTATGGAAGTACAAATGCAACTCGATTCACTTTCTGTTGCTAATTTTGTTGACGTTTTGAGCAGATTTTTGCAGCCAAAATAAACTCTGTTCCTCCTTACTGGCCAATCAGGTTTTTCATCCATTTTCGGCTAACCATTCTTGGCAAGCAAATCGCCCACTTCACAACTTCTTCCGTCAAAAAGAGTAAGTAAACCCATTGTGGGTCCCAATTGAGATAAATCGCTGCAAATGCTGCGAGTGGAATCCCGATCACCCACTGCGCCAAGATGTCTTGATACAAACAAAACTTAACATCACCGCCCGCACGTAATACACCAACAATAGCCATCATCGGCACCGAGCGTAGCACGACACCCAACGCAAGAATCACCATAAACTGTTCAGCTAGCTCGCGAGTGTCCGTTGTCAGTGCACTAAACGCATTAAGGATCCATTGATTTGACACTATCAACAAGACGGCGACCACAAATGCGATAAGCACATTCAAAATGACCGTAGCCCATGCTTGATAATAAACGGGTTCAAAATTACGAGCGCCGAGCTGGTTCCCGACTAGAACTGCAGCCGCATTCGATAAACCAATCATCATCGCCAATGCGATCGACTCAACAGGTGTCATTACGGAAAGCGCCGCCAAACCTTGCACGCCTGCTTGCCCCATGATGGCGTGATAAGCAAACAGCCCACCAGCCCACGCCAAGAAGTTAAATGTGGTTGGCAAAGAGAGGCTCAAGAAACGCGTAATTTTATCTAAGACCAATCCTGCGCGTATATCATCCCAACCAAATGCGATTATGTGTTTTTTCAACCATAGATAACCAAACAGGCAACCTACTTCGATCGCGCCACTGATTACCGTTGCGATCGCTGCTCCCGTAATACCCAGAGCAGGAAAGCCTAATTGACCAAAAATTAAAACCCAGTTAAGAAACACATTAGATAAAATGCCTATACCACTAAAAAAAGTGCTTAAGCCTGGTTGGTGCATCGCCCTTAGGCCCACCGACATACTGGCCACACATGCAACAGCAAACATGCTAACCGACGAAATAATGAGATAGCTGGCCCCTAGCTCAATCACTTCTTGTGAATCGGTAGTCAAACTCATGATGGGCTGTGGAAAAACAACAAACAAAGCAACAGCAATCGCAGCAAACATCATTGCGATCATCCATGTTAAAGCGGTACTGCGACGCACCCCAACTTTATCGCCAGCCCCCCAATATTGAGCGGTTAACAATGCACCACCCGTTGTCACCCCAACTAACATAATGGTGGTGACGAAAGTCGCGCGCGCAGCAACTCCAACTGCGGCAATTTCTGCTTCACCAAGTTGACCAAGCATAAGAACATCGACGAGGCTTCGGCTTGAAAACATCATGCTTTGCAGTGTAATTGGTAACGCGATTGCAAATAAACGACGTAAGAATGCTTTATCTGCGTGTATTGAGAGTTGAGAAAGAAAAGTCACAAGCGCTCCAACGACAACTTATTGATAGAATGGGGAAAGTGTCTCATGATTATACTCTGTGGTGTTTATTCCACCAACGATAAAAGGACAGATAATGAAAAAGGTGTTGGTGCTAGGCGCCTCGGGTTACATTGGCTCTCAACTTCTTCCGTTACTTTTAGATAAAGGTTACGCCGTCACAGCAGCGGCGCGACATATTGATTATTTAGAGTCAAGAACTCAGCCTCACCCTAATTTAACGTTAAGGTATCTCGACTTGGCTGACGCAGAGACCACGAAGGCTGTAGTGAACGATTTTGATTTAGTATTTTTTCTCGTGCACGGGATGGCTCAAGGTGATGACTTTGTTGAGTACGAACTAAACCTTGCTTTGAACTTCAAATATGCGTTGGAACAAAGCTCCGTCGAGCATGTTATCTATTTGAGTGCCATTCAACCTCAAACCGGAAACTCTCGCCATTTAGCCGCTCGTAAAGCCACGGGAAAAATAATTCGACAGTCTGGTATTCCAGTAACTGAATTGCGTGCTGGCGTTATCATCGGCCCCGGCTCTGCCGCTTTCGAAATCATGCGTGACTTTGTCTACAACTTACCTATTTTGATCGCGCCTAAATGGGTCGACTCAAAAGCGAACCCTATTGCCTTGCCCAATCTCAACCACTATTTATTGAAGTTAGCAGAAGCCCCCTCTCCAGAAGAAAGTCACATTTATGAAGTTGGTGGGCCAGATACACTTAGCTACCGCGAACAGTTCAAAGTCATTTGCCGAATCACGAACAAGCCGTATCGGCTGTGGTCGACCCCGCTACTTACTCCGAAAATGGCATCGTACTGGCTAGGTTTAGTTACCTCAGTGCCAACTAGTATCGGTAAAGCATTACTTGCGGGCTTAGAGCACGACTACATTGCAGACTCCAAAGCGATTGAAGAACGATTTCCTCAAACGCTGATCAGCTACGAGCAAGCGGTAACTGATACCATTCAAGATGAAGGCACATTTGTACGCAGTAATGTCTGGGGGTTTGAACCCGCAGCGCTTCGTCGATGGCAACCAGGATATGGCTATTACCCAAAACAAGCTGGAGCGAGCATTAAAACTCATGCCTCCGCTGCGGCATTATGGAAAGTGGCGCAAAAGATCGGGAGTCGCGAAAAAGGCTATTACTTTGCCAACATCTTGTGGCGTACACGTGAATGGCTCGATATCTTTTTTGGTGGCGGAAAACCGATTCGCGTTTCTCCTCCTGGACCAGAGCTTAAAGTCGGTGATTTTATTGACTCTTGGAAAGTGATTCGCTGCGATAATAATCAGTTTCTTTCACTGTTTTTTGGTATGAAAGGCCCAGGCCTTGGGCGTTTAGAAATTACCATCAAAGATCTCGGTGACGAACGAGAATTGGATATTACCGCCTGGTGGCACCCGCAAGGGTTTCTTGGGCTGCTTTATTGGTTTGCAATGATGCCAGCCCATCTTTTCATATTTAAAGGCATGGTCAAAGCCATCGCGAAAGAAGCAAACCGTTTAGAAAACAAAAAGCCCCAATAACAGGGGCTTCTAAACACTCAAAATGTCACTTTAGTCAGCTTTGAACGAGAGTGGAATTTCGGCTAACTGGTTGCCTTCGTTTGCTGGAAAAATAAGGTACTCGCCATGGTATTTCACCATCGATTTGTAGTCTGTTACCTTATGTACCATAAAGCCCGCTTGCGCTGCTTTCTCAACAAACTCAGCATGATTGCCACGTACAAACCAACTCATTGGCTTTACGAGCAACTCGCCATCAAAACAGCTTTCGCATTGGTCTGCACATAACGCTAAAGAGTTTTGACCTTCAGTGAAGATTTGTACTTTGCCGCACCCAATCAGTTGCTCAGATGTTGAGACTTCCCAGCCTGCTTGCTCCATCAAATCAAGAAAAGACTCAATATCGGAATCTTTGAACACTTTGGAGTCTTCACCTTCAGGGAAGAATTGCGCATAAAAAGCAGAAATACGTTTAAAGATAAACAACAAACCAGCATCGTTCCCCTTTGAGCGACCTGCTTTTTGCCAACGCGTTAAGTCATCGCCTACCGTACGTCCGAAACGTTGTGATTTTAGCGCCTTTGTTACCCAACGCACTAAATAATGGTTATTCGCAACAGGGGCATTGGCTAACTTACCTGAGCGATGCTCTTGATCTAACTCTTCAAGTGCTGAGTTAACCAAGTTTTGAATTTCTTTGGTGTAATTCGACATTACGCCTTTCTTCCTAAAGTCCAATAAAACAGTGCTGAAAGCACAGAACAAGCAAACATCACGATGATCATCGGCCAAGCAACATTCCCGGGCAGTGATGCCACCAGCGCACCAACCAATGAACCGATACCGAATCTTAATGTCCCCGCTAGAGACGACGCCGTACCCGCCATTGATGGGTAACCACTTAAAAGCAGCGCCATCGCGTTACTACCTATCGTCGACAATGTACCGATAAACAGCACAACAAAAGGTACAATGCCCCATAATCCGAAGTCCATTAACCAACTTACGAATAAACCAATCCCCGCCAAAAGTTGCACGAACAACCCAAAACGAAGCATGGCATGGGAACCAACTTTCTTCACCAAGCGACCATTAATACTGGTCATGATGATCATCGCCACAATGTTCAAACCAAATAGGTAACCAAAGTGGTCTGGTCGAACACCATATAAATCAATATAAACAAACGAACCCGCCGTCAAAAATGCAAACATTCCGGAAAATGAAAACGCACCTGAGAGCATCAAACCGATCGCTTCAGGATTGGAGCATAATCTGGCGTAGTTTCTCAGCGTCGTGCGGAAACGAAGAGGCTGACGATTTTCAGGCTGTAACGTTTCAGGGATTTTCCAAAGTACGAGAAAAATCACAACTACAGCGAAAATAGCTAGTACCCAAAAAATGGAACGCCAACCAAACCAAATCGCGAGATGGCCACCGATCATCGGTGCCACCAACGGCGCAATAGTAATGACCAGAGTAACGAAGGACATTGCGCGTGCAAAGTCTTCACGGTCAAACATGTCACGCACGACAGCTTGGATAATGACCGCCGCTGCCGCGCCAGCAAAACCTTGTGCCGTACGTACATAGGTCAGCGCATCAATGCCATTTGTTGTCGCACTCACAACAGCAGCCAAGCCGAAGAAAAGTACGCCTAAAATCAACACAGGTCTGCGACCAAAGCTATCGGCAAGCGGCCCGTGAATTAACTGGCCGATCGCAAAACCCGCGGTATAAGCCGTCAACGTAATCTGAACCGCGCCAGGCGCGACCCCCAAATCTTTCGCAATTGTCGGCATCGCAGGCAAATACATATCGATCGCCAAAGGCGTCAAAGCACCAATCGCTCCTAGTACCAGAAACAATAGAAAACTGATTTGGGATTGCGGAGCACTTTGAGCTTTTTCTGTCATTCTTTTACCTCTTGTTGGAGCCCTACCGTCAATACTTGCAGAACAAAGTGAAAATAACGGAAGTTCTCATATCGCTGAATGTAGAAGCCAAAAACCTGTTCTATCCAACGTTCGAGAATCATAAGGGCAAATATGTACCAAGGTGTGACCTTGACGAACTCGACATAGAAAAGCATGTGAAAGCGAAATGTGTTTATGGGAAACAAACACAATGCAGTAAAAATGATGGCGTTGACACCATCATTCCATTCACCGTAGCCGAAGGCTTTGCAATAAGAGTATGCATGCATCAGCTAAATGCAAAGGCATATCACTGAGATGAGTAAGCACACCGGAATTGTCTAGGCACTAATTTTGGTAGGAAAATTTATTTTGAGCCAATTCCTACCAAAAGACTAGTTCCTATTAGGAACTAAAGAATTTCCCATGCTGACAATTAATTCCAAATAGAATCAATTTCTTCTTGCGTGAGGTAGCGATAATCACCTGGTTCTAGTGCCTCATCAAGTTCGATAGAACCAATACGCTCACGATGTAAGTACTCAACTTTATTTCCTAACGCCGCGAACATACGTTTCACTTGGTGATACTTACCTTCCACGATAGTTAACAATACTTCATTCTCGGCCTCGTTCACGATTTCCAAACGAGCGGGCAATGTTGCTTCTGATTCATTGCGCAAAATGATGCCTTGTTCGAGCTTTTCCGCGTAATCTGGCTGAATAGCATCGACGAGCCAAACACGGTACGTTTTCTCACACTTATGCTTAGGTGAGGTAATACGGTGAGACCACTTACCATCATCCGTAATCAACACTAAACCAGTTGTGTCGACATCTAATCGGCCCGCAAAGTGAAGGTTTTCAATTTTAGGCTCATCAAGCAATGCGAATGCAGTTTGGTTGTAGCCATCTTCATGTGAACAAACAAAGTCAGCAGGCTTATACAACATAATGTAACGAGGACCAGGAGCACCAATAACACGGTCTTCCCACATCACTTCCGCACCTTCAGGTACTTTAAATGCACCACTTTTTTGAACCTCACCGTCTACGGTGATGTCTCCACTTTTGATGATCTTTGTTGCCTGTTTGCGTGTTGCACCCAGAGCGTCACACAAATATTTATCTAAACGCATGAATACCTCATTGAATTATACCCAAGTGATCTCTAAATCTTGGTTTAAAGGTCACTTGGGTATAAAAGTCAGGTATTATAGCGTTCCTCGTTCGAATAGTTGAGCAATTTCACATATTTTCATGTACACACTTCGTCCTTATCAAGCCGACTCGGTTAAAGCCGTTATTCATTACTTTCGTAAACACTCGACACCAGCAGTGATCGTGCTGCCAACCGGTGCAGGAAAAAGCTTGGTGATCGCAGAACTTGCTCGCCTTGCGAAAGGACGAGTGTTAGTCCTCGCCCACGTAAAAGAACTGGTCGAGCAAAACCACGCAAAGTATGAAGGTTATGGTTTAAAAGGTTCCATCTTCTCAGCAGGATTGGGACGAAAAGAAACTGACCAGCAAGTCGTGTTTGCTTCGGTTCAATCGGTCGTACGTAACTTAGATTCGTTCAAAAACCAGTTTTCTCTGCTCGTTATTGATGAGTGCCATCGTGTGCCAGATGACAAAAACAGCAGCTACCAAAAAGTTATTACTCACTTACGAGAACTGAACCCTGGCATTAAGGTGCTAGGACTAACTGCAACGCCCTATCGTTTAGGAATGGGCTGGATTTATCAGTATCACACCCGAGGTCAAGTGCGAACCGAAGAGCCTCGATTCTTCCGCGATTGTATTTTCGAACTGCCGATCCGTTACTTGCTCGACGAAAACTTCCTCACTCCAGCCCGCATGATGGATGCGCCCGTTTTGTCTTACGACTTCTCTCAGCTGAAGCCCGCTAACACCGGACGCTACAAAGAAGCAGAAATGGACATGGTGATCGATAAAGCCAAACGTGCGACTCCACAAATTGTTGAGCAAATCATGCAATATGCGAAAGAACGTCAAGGTGTCATGATCTTCGCTGCAACTGTTCGACACGCACAGGAGATACACAGTTTATTGCCAGAAGGCGAAACTGAAATCGTCATTGGTGATACACCTACGCCGGAGCGCGATGCGATCATCCAAGCGTTCAAGAATCGTCAAATAAAATACTTGGTCAATGTTTCGGTACTGACAACCGGGTTTGATGCGCCGCATGTCGATTTAATCGCGATTTTGCGACCAACAGAGTCAGTCAGTCTGTACCAACAGATAGTAGGACGAGGATTACGCTTATCAGACGGAAAATCAGAATGTTTAGTGCTTGATTACGCAGGCAACAGCTACGATTTATACCAACCTGAAGTCGGTGATCCCAAACCAGACTCTGACAGTGAAATTATCACGATTCCTTGCCCGGCTTGCGGATTCAATAACAACTTCTGGGGTAAGTTGGATAGTAACGGTTTCTTGGTTGAACATTTTGGCAGACGTTGCCAAGGTTACTTTGAAGATGAAGACACAGGCGAACGTGAACACTGTGGCTACCGTTTTCGTGCCAAATACTGCGGTGAATGTGGTGCGGACAACGATATCGCTGCACGAATTTGTCATGAGTGTGATGCGACGCTCGTTGACCCAGATAAAAAGCTAAAAGAAGCCCTTAATCTCAAAGATGCATTAATCTTTGAATGCACAGAAATGGACCTATCTGTATTTAAGTCCAGTGATGGTAAATCTCAGCTAAAGGTGACGTATTCTGGTGAACCATACCAAGGCGAAGGCAATGCGTTAGTTCATGAGTTTTGGTCATTGAGTACCAAAAAACAAAAACAAACGTTTAAAGATCAGTTCGTACGCCCCCACTTAGCAGACAAGCATCGCCCTTTTGAAGAGGCTTCACCGACACGTGTTGTTGCCAATCAACATCGTTTCCGTTTACCTCAGTTTGTTATTGCTAGAAAATCTGGTCGCTTTTGGAAGCTGCGAGATAAAATTTTTGAAGATGAGTTGAAATAACATCGACAACACATGGCAAAACTTAATTAGCTGATTCACTCTCTGTTCATCTATATCCGATATACTGCGGCTAACGCTCCAGAAAAGGTTTGACTATGTATAAAGCAACGACTTCTCTACATTCTGCGTTACTTTTCGGCCTTATCACGACATTCATGTGTGCACCAAGTTTTGCCAAGCATGGCAACGAGTACACATCACAAAATGGCCACGCCATCGTGCAAGATGTCGAAAAGCCAGGAACACGCATCGAATTCGATGAAGATCAAGATGAGGTCTATCGCGCGGTTCAACAAGGATATATACGACCATTTTCGGAACTTTACGCCGCAGTAGAAAACGACCTATACGGCCGCATCATCAAGGTCGAGCTTGAAGAAGATGATGATGCTTGGGTGTATGAATTGAAAATTCTGTACAACAATAGCGTCCTGAAAGTTGAGTACGACGCCGCCACGCTGGAAATGCTTGAGATCAAAGGTCGCAGCTTTAACAAAGCGTTAAAGCCGCAAAACAACTAAACTTGTCTAATGCGTAATCCAGACGCGATGCGTAGCTTACTTCGATAAAAATCCAAACATAATAAGAATCATCAATATGAAAATACTTGTTGTTGAAGATGATCCTCGTTTAGGCGAGCAAATCATCGAAACATTAGAAAGTACCGGCTGGGTACCAGAATTGTCCCAAGATGGCATAGACGCTCTGTATCGCGCGACTTCGGAAGAATGGGACGCCATTGTTCTTGACCTCGGCTTGCCAAAACTGGATGGTCTTACCGTCCTAAAAGGCATCCGAGATGAAAACATTAATACTCCTGTCGTGATTTTAAGCGCTCGCGACACCCTAACGCAGCGAGTTGAAGGCTTAAACGCAGGTGCAGACGATTACCTAACTAAACCATTTGAAATGGTTGAGCTTATCGCTCGTATTCGTGCACAGCTGCGAAGAGCCTCTGGTAATGCCTCTCCTGTGATGCAAATTGGCGACTTGAGCTTGGATACACGCACTTCTAAAGTCATGTGGCAAGGTCAAGCGGTAAGCTTGACGGCGCTAGAATATAAAGTGGTCGCTTACTTTATGCATAACCCGGAAAAAGTGATTTCTCGAACCGAACTCGTCGAGCACATTTACAAACAAGACTTTGATCGTGACTCCAACACAATCGAAGTTTTTATCGGCCGAATTCGCAAAAAAATCGCACCAAAGATCATCAAAACTGTCCGAGGGTTGGGATACCAATTAAATGCCGAATAGAAACAGGCTACCGTTGAACGCAATAAAACGACTGAGTATCAAAAGTCGCCTCGTTTTAGCGGCGATCGTTTGGTTAACGGCAATGATCCTCGCCGCTGGTGTGACGATACCGACGCAGGTCTACAACTATATGGTTGATGACACTCGCTCACAGCTCAGCATTTTTATGGATGAAGTCGCAGCACAGTTAGAAGTCGATAACACCGGGCATCTTTCACTCTCAGCTCAGCTATCAGACCCTCGATTTAACCGACCTTACAGTGGTTTGTATTGGAGTGCCTCTACAGAGGCAAGCCTCGAACGTTCTCGTTCGTTGTGGGACAAAAAAATCGAATACAAAGGTTTGGATAAAGATGCGTATGGAGCAAGAGGCGAAAAACTAATTACGCTAGAAAAAGCGCTGTATCTTCCTGATTACGATGGTTCTATTCACATTATTATTGGTATTGACGAAGAGCCCATTAAAAATACCCTTCAGACGTTAATCGGCCAACTTTGGCTTATTTTGGGTTTATTATTCGCGGGCGTACTTACGGTCATTTTACTGCAAATTGCTTGGTCATTGAGTCCGCTTACAAAGCTACAAAAAGAATTAGCCGAGCTGAAGTCTGGTAATAAAAAGAGTCTAGAAGAAACCTACCCAAAAGAGATTTCTCCTCTAATCTTCGACCTCAACGCTCTGCTGTTCCATTACCAAGAATTACTAGAGAGAGCTCGCAATCATGCAGGTAACCTATCTCATGCACTTAAAACGCCACTTTCTGTTCTAAAAAATGAAGTTCAGACGTTAGAACCTGAGGCACAATCCCGTCTCCGAGCTCCAATCAATCAAATACAAGACCATATCGATTACCATTTGGGTCGTGCCCGTATGGCCGGATCGATGAACATATTATCAGTGAAGTCGAACCCAGCAGATCGTGTGGATGCTATCTCAATGGCGTTTGATAAAGTGTATGCGAGCCGAAGCATTACCTTAATTAATGAACTTGATTCAGAGCTGAATGTAGCAGTAGAGCAGACCGATCTCGATGAAATGCTAGGTAACTTGCTAGAAAATGGCTATAAGTGGGCCAACAGCATGATTCGTGTGCACTCCTCTCAGGATAAGGAAAATATACACATCATTATTGAAGATGATGGGCCAGGTATCCCTAAAGAGAAACTGAGTCAAGTAATCAAGAGAGGAGTTAGATTGGATGAAACAACCCCTGGCTCAGGTCTTGGTCTAAACATAGTCAGTGAAATGGCACACAGTTACCGAGGTCAATTAACATTGGATACAAGCGCTTTAGGTGGATTAAAAGCATCTTTAGTCTTACATCTCAGCCGAACATAAAGCATATAACACATAAACTTTGTTCTTCGGACCATGATTAGTAAACCGATGAAAATGAAGTCGATGTGAACAAAATCCAAGCAAAGCGTTAAAAGGGATAGGCTTCCACCCCGCTAAATCATACCTTTTTGTTGATTTGGATACGATTTGGGTTGCCCATTTATAAGTGGAATGATAGTATCCGCGCTCGCTTGAACAGTTCCTGTTTCAAGCTTTACCACGAACAACAAGGTCGCATTGTTGATTGTGAACATTTGATTTTTACTAATTTGAGAGTAAATACTATGAAATTCGAAGCAGTAGTACGTACTGAACTAGGTAAAGGTGCGAGCCGCCGCCTACGTCACGCTGGCAAATTCCCTGCAGTTGTATACGGCGGTGAAGAAGCAGCAGTAGCTATCGTTCTTAACCACGACGACATCGTAAACCAAATGGACAAGCCTGAATTCTACGAAGGCATCGTTCTAGTTATCGATGGCAAAGAAGTTAAAGTTAAGCCACAAGACGTTCAACGTCACGCGTTCAAGCCAAAAGTTGAACACATGGACTTCATCCGCATCTAATTCCCTACCAAGGAATTAATCGGATTAAATCCAAACCTTTTGCATAAAAGATAATCGGACTTACCAACCGAGACATCTAAAAATTTCAAAACCCCGGAGTCTTACCACCTTCGGGGTTTTACTATATTTGGCATATAACATTTGATTTATGAACGGGCAATATACTTCACTAAAGTGAGATCGGTCAGCGTCATACTCTCAATCACTTCCGACTCTTCATCTCCAGTACACACAAAACCACACTTCTTGTAAAAGTTAAGCCCCTGTTGATTAGTATCCAGTGCTTTCAAACTGATCTGCATAACTGACGTAGAGAGCAAACGTGTCTCTAACTCATCTAACAGTGCACTTCCTGCTCCTTGCCCATAATGTAGCGGCGTAACGTAGCAACATGTCACTAATGCCGTTTTATCTTCGCTGGTGTGGTTAGGTAACTCGTAACTTAAAAAGCCAACAATTTCTCCTTGCCTCTCAACTACGATCAATTGGGCCAGTTGCTCCGTCATCACTCGCGCCCACATCCTTTCTCGACGCTCAATCGTAAACTGCTCTATGTAGCTCTTTGGCATTAATCCTTTATACGCCACCTGCCAAGAATCAACGTGTATCTTGGCGATTTGGGCTGCTTCCTTTTTGAGTGCGTCCCTTACTGTGTATCTCATAAGCATCCTTTATTAGCGTTCACCACTTACAAATTCTTTTAACCCTACCCTTTAAACCAAAGCTCAAAGATAACAGCTACAGTCGCAACGCTTTACATTAATCCATTTCATTTTCATTAATTAAATGATAGTTCACATCATAATATTCGAAGAAGAACGATCCATTATTTACTTTTCATTTTGACTCATTAGGTTGAATCTATTTGTTTAAACACTCGAGTGTCAAATGCGGAATAAGCACGATAAGGTATCGGATGAGGATAAATAAACGATGCCTAAAGCATAAGGTTTCTAAACGATCGCAATTATAGTAAAGAGATAAATACAATTTTTGATAGAGTTAGGCAGAATAAAGCCATAATCAAATGAGTTTCAATTCTGTGCTGTTCATTATGCATACAAACCGAGCCCCTCATCATTAGAGCGAAAATTTATAACGATTTGTGTCATACCTATTAGGGAAAACATAAACTTGGCAAAATTATCACCAAAATCAGCGTAATACTTCGCAAAAATGCGCATTGATTCACATAAACAACACACATTCAATTAACTACCTCACAAAAAATAGAGCTAGCTATATAAAATAAATACTAAATACCAATTCTGTTTATTTATAGACGTAGTTTGCAGGCTTATTAATTCATTTCTCCGATAGAAGTATAAATAAGAGATAGATCACTAAAGTTTCACATTAATTCCGTATATTTCACGCCGTAACAATAACAAAATCACAAAGAAAGGATCCCTTATGAAGTTTTCCAAATCTCTTTTGGTAGTGGCAGTGGGCGCTGCGCTAGCAGGATGCGGCTCAGACAGCGACAATTCTCCAGTAACCTGCGAGACTGCAGATTCTTGTACTAAGTTCACCGTTCTCCACACTAACGATAACCATGGTCGCTTTTGGCATAACAGCGACGGCGAATACGGCATGGCTGCGCGTCACACTTTAATCGAATCTATCCGCGCAGAAGTCGAAGCAAAAGGCGGTGAAACCATTCTGCTATCTGGCGGTGATATTAATACCGGTGTACCAGAATCAGACATGCAAGATGCGGTTCCAGACTTCGTAGGGATGAACCTACTTGGTTACGATGCAATGGCTGTCGGTAACCACGAATTTGATAACTCACTAGATATTCTCGATATGCAAGCCGAGCTAGCTGACTTCCCTATGCTGGCTGCGAATATCTATAAAAAAGATACAAACGAGCGTTACTTCGACCCTTACAAAGTATTTACTATCAACGGCCTTAAGATCGCTGTTATTGGTCTAACAACGCAAGACACTGCGAAGCTAGTCAATCCAGACAACGTATCAAACATCCACTTCGAAGACCCTCAAGTAGAAATCAAAAAGGTACTGAAGGAAATCGAAGAGAACGAAAAGGTAGACCTAGTATTTGCAACGACGCACATGGGTCACTACGAAGATGGTAAAAACGGTAGTGAAGCACCAGGTGACGTTAAACTCGCTCGCTCTCTTGAAGAAGGACAGCTAAACGCTATCATCGGTGGTCACTCACAAAACCCTGTATGTATGGAACCAGGTACCAATGAGTATGCTGATTTCAAACCTGGGGATGATTGTGCCCCAGACCAACAAAAAGGCACTTGGATTATGCAAGCGCATGAGTGGGGTAAATATGTGGGTCGTGCAGACTTCGAATACTACGACGGCAAGCTTCACTTAGCGAATTACGCACTGATTCCTGTAAACCTTCTAGACGAAAACGATGAAGTTATCGGTGAACGAATTCAACAAGATGCAACGGTAAAAGCGTTACTACTGCCATACCAACAACAAGGTCAAGAGTTATTAGATGAGAAGATTTCTAATACGACGGGTAAGTTAGAAGGTGATCGTAACGTAGTTCGCTCTCAACAAACTAACCTAGGTCACCTACTCGGCGAGGCATACCGTACTTACAAAACGGTAAATGCTGACTTTGGTGTGATGAACTCTGGCGGCGTGCGTGATTCAATCCAAGATGGTGATATCACTTACCGTGACGTACTAACGGTTCAGCCATTTGGTAACTTCGTGACTAAAGCAACTATGACAGGTAAAGAAGTTAAAGAATACTTAGATGTGGTTGCGACGAAATCTGCAGGCTCTGGTGCTTACGCTCAACTAGATAACATCACTTTAGATGTAAATTGTGATGCTGGCTCAGTAACCATTACCGATATTAACAATAAAGGCTTCGATCTAGACGCAACGTACACATTCTCTGTAATCAGCTTCAGTGCTGCTGGTGGCGATAACTATCCAATCATCGATGTTCAATCTACACAGCTAACCGATGCATACGTTTTGCGCGAGTTCTTCGTAAACAACCCACAAATCTCTGCGGATAACTACAACAAGAACTTAGAGAACATCAAGTACTTCAGTAATGGCCAACCAGTAAAAGGCTGTCCTGCATCTGGTAGCTAATACTCAACACCTTACCCCTGGCACTAAGAGCTTTTACAAGCAATTTCGTCAGGGCTTTCCTCAAAACCGAAGCTTTGTGCTTCGGTTTTTTATTTTCGATAAATTACTGAAAACTCTCCACCTTCACAATATGTTCAAAAATTGTTCATTTGTGTTATTGACGCCCCTGTGTTGGGCTTCTATGTTTGATAAGGTCTTTTAAATATGCAGGTTCATCGGCTAAATTTCGCGAAACATTTTTAATCGCATAGTCAATGATTCTGAGAAAGATGTGAATGGCGTTACAAACACTGCTCTCAAACAATTTGTCTTTGGACTTCAAACGATGGTGATGTGCCTCCACGCGCACACTAATGAGCAGCGATCTGGACGTCAATGTGTTCAAACTGCTGCCATCGAGTTCTGGAGGTCAAAAATGAAACGAGCCAGCAATAGCTACAGACTCCAAATGATCAAAGAAGTAGTTACCCGTAGAGAGCGTGAAGCTTGTACGGATCCTATGGCGAGATACATTCATCAACTCATGGATGAACGCCCAACAAGTAAATTAGATGTTGAATTCAATCATCGATTTTCAGGAAATCACTTCGACGAACAAGCGGGAGGCTGGGTTAGCGACCGTTGGTCGATGAAATAACGCCAATTACCGCTTTATAGGGAAAATGGATAGGAGATTCCCGGTTCTTAAAGGACACCTTGCCGGACCGGGAATATGTAAAAGCCTAATCAGAACCGAAAGCGAAGGCGTAACCCCACAGACTGAACAAGAGTTCTAGAATAAGTCTTGTTGAGGCGATGACTCATCTTGAAGCTGTTCTGGCTTCGTCTTCCCTGCCAACATCTTTCTTCTGTACCTTTGACGACACAACTTAATAACGTGCAACTGCTGAGCGGGGGTTAAGTTAAGCCAATTAAACCTTTCCTCTCTCTTTCTCATACACCCCTTGCAATACCCTTTTTCATCGGAGGTACATACTCCAATACAAGGGCTTGGGACAGTAAAAAACTCCAGTTGCTCCATACTAAAACCGCTCTTTCCATATTAGGGCGTATTGGCCTAGTTTAAATAATGAGAAGATTAGTCAGCAACAAAACTTGCTATATACTTCGTTATGTCAAAAACATACGAAACCATAACCTTATGCTGACAAAAACAGTGTTTTATTACTTATACTTACCGCGTTTATAAAAACGGAGTCTATAAAATGAAGCTTAGCCTAAAAACGTTAGTTACAGCAATCTCTCTCCCTGTTCTTATGACTGCTTGTGCTAGCAACGGTGATGATGTGAAAGAAATAACGGCTCAAGATTTGCAGCACCACAACTGGGAACTTGTTCAAGTTGATGGCAAAAATATCGTTCTAGACGAACACCAAAAAGCGGCTCGCCTAGAAATTGGTGAAAATCTAACCGCAAACGGCAACGCAGGTTGCAACAACTTCTTCGGTCAAGCCGAGCTGAAAAACAACCAACTACGCATCGAAAAAATGGGCATGACCATGAAGATGTGTATGGAAGATCAAATGAAGATCGAAAACGCAATGACACAAACACTATCTAACTGGAGCGATATCACGCTAACTAAAGATGGTCTTGTTCTGAAAAGTGCCGATCACGAATTGACGTTTACACTACGTGACTGGGTAAACTAATCCCAACTAAGTAAACCAAATAGTATTTTGAAAGCAGCCAGACGGCTGCTTTTTTTATGTCCACGAGTCATTGGTCGTGCATGCCAAAGTCATTTAAGTGACAAACTTTCTTTCTCTTTTGCCCTCAATTCCATGCTTTAAACATCAATTTTGCTCTGTAAAACAACCTATTCATATCTCTGGGGACAATAATTTTCAATTACTTGAAAGAATATCCTCAAACAAACGGTCCGCTCCTAAAATGACACCAAATTTGTCCTTTCTTCGTTTTGCTTCACATTGAGAGTAATTCTTTGAATCAATGAGTGATTCCGTTTGGGATTGGCATTGATAATAGAGAGAGATGAATTACTATCCTTGTAACAGAGCGGAACGACTTGCGAAAACGTCAATAGAAACGAAAGCAAGAACCAAAAGACATAACACGGAATAGATATGAAAAAGCTACTCAGCAGCATTGGCATTTTAGCCACGACTTTTGCGACACCTTCTTTTGCCGATTCATCAGTGAATAGCGAATGGCAAAAAATCGAACATCAAGCCGACGGGCAATCCGTCTACTTTCATGCTTGGGGCGGAAGCCAAGAAATTAATCGCTACATACAGTGGGCGAGTAGAGAGCTAAAATCACGTTATAACGTGACGCTAAACCACGTTAAAGTAACTGATATTTCTGAGACCACTACTCGACTTATCGCAGAAAAAGCGGCAGGCAAAAACAGCGGTGGCAGTGTTGATATGGTTTGGATCAATGGCGAAAACTTCAAATCAATGAAGGATAACCAATTGCTATTTGGTCCTTTTGTCGAAGGTTTGCCAAGCTGGCAATATGTGGATAAATCTCTACCAATTGATGTGGACTTCTCCGAGCCAACAGAAGGTCTAGAAGCACCTTGGGGAGTAGGACAATTAGTGTTTATCCATGACGAGCAAACCCTCCATAACCCTCCAAAATCATTCGCAGAAATGCTGAGCTATGCAAAAGCGTTCCCGAATCGCCTGACTTACCCTCGACCACCAGAGTTTCATGGCACAAGCTTTATCAAAGCATTACTCATTGAACTGTCTAACAACGCCCCTGAGCTGCAACAACCAGTTACCGATGACACGTTTGAGCAAGTCACTCAACCGCTGTGGTCTTATCTAGATGAGTTCCATAAAGTCGCTTGGCGCGGTGGTAAGCAGTTTCCAGGCGGTACAGCAGAAACCCTTCAGCTACTAGATGATGGTCAGACTGACCTGGCGATTACCTTTAACCCGAACGCGGTTTTCTCTGCGCAGTCGAGCGGTAATCTTGCAGAGAGCACCAAAGCGTACGCAATGGACGCAGGAGCACTCTCAAATATCCACTTTTTAGCGATTCCTTGGAACGCAAATGCCAGTGCTGGTGCACAAGTTGCGATAAACTTTTTATTGAGCCCTGAAGCACAGTCTCGCAAAGGTAACCTAAACATCTGGGGCGACCCTTCGGTACTAAGCAACCAATACCTAACTGGTTCAGCCAAAAACACTCAACAATTCAAATCTATAGCTGAGCCACATCCAAGTTGGCAAGCGGCGTTAGAAAAAGAATGGTTGAAACGCTACGGGAATTAGTAAGAATCCATGTTAAGAGCGCTGTATTTAGTCATTATCGCAGTTTGTATTTTGCCTACCATTCCGGGACTACTTGGAGTGGTGGTCTCTGCGCTCGGTTATGTACCTCCTATCGGTCTACACCACTTTTCTTTTGATGGCTTCAATGCCGTCTTTGATTGGGAAGGTGTTTGGACATCCATCGGGCTTACTTTCTACTCCGCCATTTTCAGTAGCTACTTGGCTTGCTTCATCGCATTTGCAATTCTACAAGCCTCTTGGGGCGGTAAGTTTTGGCGAAAAATTGAAGTTAGCCTTTCCCCACTTCTCGCGATGCCGCACGTCGCGTTTGCGATTGGCTTTGCGTTCTTGTTTGCCCCAACTGGTATGGGCGTTAGGGTTCTCAACCAACTGTTTGGTTACGACCCGAATGCACAAACGGTGAATGACTTAGCATTGCTGATTAAAGATCCGCACGCACTCGGTTTGATCATCATGCTTGCGATTAAAGAAGTGCCGTTTTTATTGTTGATGAGTATTCCAATTCTTCAGCAATTGAAAGTCGATAAGATTGAAAAAGTCAGTCATTCGATGGGCTACAGTTCGGCGCAAGCGTGGTGGAAATGCGTGTTCCCACAGTGGATAGCAAAACTGCGCTTTCCAATGCTGGCGGTATTGGCTTACAGTTTGTCCGTTGTCGATGTCGCCCTGATTATTGGCCCCACCAACCCGCCGACGTTTGCGGTTTTGGTATGGCAATGGTTTAACGATCCAGATTTATCGCTCCTACCAAGAGCGGCCGCTGGCGCAGTAATACTGTTTGCGATCGCAAGCCTTTTGATTGGATTTGCACGCTTAATGGAATGGTGTATTACCAAAGGCTTCAAACGCTGGCAGTACTCTGGTCGAAACGGGTTTCGTTTACCCGGTAAAACCCTATTTTCACTGATTGCTCTACTTGCACTTCTAATGATTCCACTCATGGTGCTGTGGAGCTTTGCCCAACGTTGGCGCTTTCCAGATTTGCTCCCAAGCCGTTACAGCCTGCGTTTTTGGGAATACGAATGGCACAGTATTCTAGGGACTCTAGAACAAAGTATGTCAATCGCCCTGATCAGCGCGACTGTCGCGCTAGTTCTTGCTTTAATAGCACATGAGTATCGTCTCCGTTATCGCTGGCAGGTGCCCGGTTACATCATCGCCATCCCGATGCTGATTCCTCAGCTATCCGTGCTATTCGGTATGCAAGTAGTGACGCTGTACTTAAACAGTAATGCGTATTTCTTTTGGGTATGTTGGGCGCATGTATTCTTTGCGTTCCCATTTATTTACCTCTCGCTAGACGGTCCGTGGCGCAGCTTCGATAACGGCTTAACTCGCGTCGCACTCAGCTTGGGTAAATCACCGATGCAAGCTTGGTTAAAAGTGAAACTGCCAATCCTCCTGCCTGCAATTGCATTCGCGTGGGCTGTCGGTATTAGTGTCAGCCTGGCGCAATACCTACCAACATTGGTGCTAGGGGCTGGGCGCATTAGCACCATCACAACCGAAGCCGTTGCACTATCCAGTGGTTTTGACCGACGTGTCACCGCTATTTACGCCATTTGGCAAGCTCTGCTGCCATTCTTGTTCTTTTCTTTTGCGATACTGCTTAGCCACTTGCACAGGAAGTATCGCCGCTTGTCTATAAAAGGTTTACTACTGAATGAGTCTTTGTCTCGAAAACCTCGCCATCCGTAAAACCAATGGCGACGCGCTTTTTTCAGCGTTCAACATGACCGTAGAAAAAGGTGAAATCGTTACCCTGATGGGGCCTAGCGGTTGTGGTAAATCCACTTTGTTGGATGCCATTGCCGGGCACCTATCCGCCGAGTTCAACTACTCTGGATCCATTACGCTTGATAACGAAAAGTTGGATGCCCTCCCTGCCCATAAGCGTCAGGTCGGTATTCTATTCCAAGAAGATTTGCTCTTCCCTCATTTAACGGTGTGGGAGAACCTTGCCTTCGCGCTACCAAACTCAATCAAAGGTGAAGAGCGTAAAGCTCACGCTATGCAAGCACTGAAGAACATTTCATTGACCAAACTAGCAGAGTCCTTTCCTGACCAAATTTCGGGAGGGCAACGCGCCCGTATTTCATTGACTCGTATGCTGCTAGCAAAGCCGAAAGTTGCGCTACTTGATGAGCCCTATAGCAAGTTGGATAAAGACCTGCGTGTACAATTTCGCAATTGGGTGGTCGAACAATTGCAGCAAGCGAACATTCCTACTTTGATGGTAACGCACGATGAAGATGATATCCCTGATGGCAGCCGCTGCCTAAACTGGCCGTGGGAGAAAAATCATGCTTGATAGCCTGAGTATAAAGCTCATCCGCAAACCGCTGGCACTCAGTGCGACATATATCGATAAATGTGGCATCACCGCAAATCAGACGACAGTATTTGGTTTTGTGCTTGGCTGTTTTGCCCTGCCTGCTTTGATCGCCGAACAGTACTTGTTGACGTTGCTGTTTATTTTGCTGAACAGAATCTGTGATGGGTTAGACGGTGCACTGGCAAGGATTCAAGGCATTACCGATGCGGGTGGCTTTCTTGATATCAGCTTAGATTTTTTGTTCTATTCGTTGATTCCTTTTGGCTTTGTGCTTGCCAACCCAGAACACAATGCCGTTGCAGGCGCATTTTTGATTTTTTCCTTCATCGGCACTGGTAGTAGCTTTTTGGCTTTTGCCATCATGGCAGGAAAACAAGGCATCGATAATCCGGTATATAAAAACAAATCGCTTTACTACATGAGCGGCTTAACCGAAGGTACAGAAACCATTGGCTGCTTGGTTTTATTTTGTTTGCTACCGCAACACTTTGCCGTCATCGCGTATATCTTTGGCGCGGCATGCTGGTTTACTACTTTTACACGTATTTATTCAGGGTTTCATACGCTTAACGATCATTAATACTGCTTAGACAATCGCGTTTCCTTAAGGGACAGGCCGCTAAGCCACTGTTTTATAAAGCACCAAAACGCAGGTTAAATTGGGGTATATACTCTTTGAATGAAGAAACCATTCGGAGGCTATATGAAAAAACAGATCAATTTAGGCATGTTGCTCACCATTACTTGTGCGCTCGTGCTTGGCGGCTGTAGCTCACCTAACCCGTACGGAGATGCATACGGCTCATCCGACACTCGCAAAGTTCAGCAGGTTTACTACGGCACAGTAGAAAAAGTAGAACCCGTAACCATTGATGCCTCTACCCAATCCAATGCCATTGGCACCATCGCTGGTGCTGCCGTGGGCGGGATCTTAGGCTCAAAAGTTGGGGGCGGTTCTGGCTCGGATATCGCTGCCATTGGTGGTGGTCTATTGGGTGGCTATGCAGGCAGCAAAGCGGCTGAAGCAACCGCGAAAAGAAATGGCGTGAATCTGACCATTCGTTTAGAGGACGGAAAGATTATCTCTATTGTTCAAGAAGCAAATCCAAACATGATTTTCCAACCAGGCCAAGCGGTCCAAATCAATGTTTCTGGTAATGACGCTAGAGTCGTTCCTCGTTAATTCGGACGAACCAAACCTTTGGCCTGCTTTAATTCAAACACCTAACCCGCGCAAGCTTACATCACTGGCTTGTTAACTTGCGCGTTTCTTTTCGTATCAAACTTGATCGTCGTCAATGGAACATCAATCTCCCACACCTTTCGATGTTCAAATGACATCAAGTTGCTAGCATGAGCCCATTCCAGATAACTTTGGGCTTGTTATGACTCCGACTGTTGACCACGTACTCCTTAATATCGCGCTAAACCTCAGCTCAAATCGCTCTCACGAGCAGCAATATCAAAATCTCATTGATGGGGTCGCGCAAGTATTCCCATGTGATGCGAGCTGCCTGTTTATCTTCGATGAGGATGGTTTTCTAACTCCTGTCGCGGTAAAAGGCTTATCCAGCTCGGTCTTAGGTCGTCGCTATTTCCCCAAGGCGCACCCTCGCTTAGATGCCATTATTCATAGCGGTGAACCGGTGCGTTTCGATGCCGATTGTTCACTGCCGGATCCTTTCGACGGCACACTATTAACTGAAGACCAATGCATTGATGTTCACGATTGCATGGGCTTTAGCTTGTATGTCGAAGGCCAACTTGTTGGCGCACTAACGATGGATGCACTAACGGTGGGCGCGTTTGATGGCATCGATCCTGTCGCTATCGAAACCTTTGCGGCTTTGACCGCTGCGACATTGCGTAACATTGCTCAGTTAAAAGCGCTCAAAGCGCAAAACCAGAAGCAAAAAAGCGTCACTCAAACCCTTATCCAGCAAGCCCGTTCTCAACATGGCGAAATGGTGGGTTTGAGTCCGCAGATCAACCAGTTACGAAACAACATTGCGACTGTTGCTCAATCAGATTACGCGGTACTTATCACAGGAGAAACCGGAACTGGTAAAGAACTGGTCGCGCACTCGGTACACGCGCAATCTCATCGTAGCGATAAGCCGATGATTTACGTCAACTGTGCGGCTTTACCAGAAGGTCTGGCTGAGAGTGAACTGTTTGGCCATGTCAAAGGCGCATTTACAGGTGCTAATAGCCACCGTGCCGGTAAGTTTGAACTGGCAGACGGTGGAACGATTTTCCTTGATGAAGTGGGCGAACTGCCTTTGATTTTGCAAGCAAAATTGCTGCGCGTAATTCAGCAAGGCGAGCTGCAACGTGTAGGTAGCGATCAGCATTTGATGGTCAATGTGCGCATCATCGCCGCGACCAATCGACAATTAGAAAAAGAGGTCGAATCTGGCACGTTTCGAGCAGACCTTTTCCACCGTTTGAACGTGTTCCCAATCCAAGTCCCCCCACTGCGTGCCCGTGACGGGGATATTCCCGTTTTAGCAGGATATTTGTTGGAAAAAGTACGCCAACAATTCAATGCACCCAATCTGCACGTTCATCCTAAAGTGTTGACTCAATTGGAATCTTCACCTTGGTACGGAAACGTGCGCGAGCTCGAACATACTTTAACTCGCGCGGCTTTGCACGCCATTCAACAAGGCGCAAGCACGATCATGCTTAACCATTTCGACACCTCATTGGCTCTCGGTGATGTAAAAAACACATCGCATTATTTACCCAAAGAAAGCCAACCAATGCGAGAGCTAATAGAAAGCTATCAACGTGATTTAATTGAACATGCTTTGAGCCAAACTGGTGGCGTTTGGGCAAAAGCAGCGGAGTTTTTACAAATGGATCGCGGGAACTTATATCGGATGGGTAAAAAGCTGGGGATCAATAAATAACCGACCACAAGAAGTCGATGTGATTAAGACATCAACTGCGTTGTCTTAATTACATCAACCACTCTCCTAAATCTGATAAAATTCAATACAAATCAACGAGATAATAATTGGCACACATTCTGCTCTCTAGTGGTCAACATCACGACTATTAAAACAATCACTGGAGAACCCAATATGTTCTGTATTCAATGTGAACAGACAATTCAAACCCCTGCTGTTAAAGGTTGTTCTTTTGCACAAGGTATGTGTGGTAAAACTTCTGAAGTATCTGACCTTCAAGACGTGTTGGTTTACACACTGCAAGGGGTTTCTTTTTGGGCATCAAAAGCACTTGAATTCAACATCATTAACGATGAAATCAACCAATGGGCACCAAAGGCATTTTTCTCTACATTGACGAACGTAAACTTTGACCCTGAACGTGTCCTAGAGCTAACTTCTCAAGCGGCAACGTACAAAGCATTGCTAAAAGAGCAAGTAATGTCTGCTGCAACACTCGCCGATACCGAAGTTGCTGACATCCCTGTTGTTGCTCACTTTGAGCTACCAAATAGCGCAGAAGCAATCTTAGCTTTTGCTCCTCAAGTCGCGGTTAACCGTGGTAAGGACCAAGTACATGAAGATGTTATTGGCCTACGCTTACTTTGCCTATACGGCCTTAAGGGTGCCGCAGCATACATGGAGCACGCACGTGTTCTTGAGCAAACCAACAACGATATCTATGCCGAATACCATGAAATCATGGCGTGGTTGGGTACAGACCCTGAAGATCTTGGTGAACTACTTGATTGCTCAATGCGCATTGGCCTGATGAACTACAAAGTGATGGAAATGCTCGACCAAGGTGAAACAATGACCTTCGGCCATCCAGAACCAACCTCGGTGAACGTCAAGCCAGTAAAAGGCAAATGTATTCTTGTTTCTGGCCATGATTTGCATGACCTAGAAAAAATCCTGCAACAGACTGAAGGCAAAGGCATTAACGTTTATACCAACGGTGAAATGCTGCCTGCACACGGCTACCCTGAGCTGAAGAAATATCCTCATCTTGTCGGCAACTACGGCAGCGCATGGCAAAACCAACAGAAAGAATTCGCAAACTTCCCTGGCGCAATCGTAATGACGTCAAACTGCTTGTTGAATCCAAATGTGGGTCAATACGCAGACCGTTTATTCACTCGTAGTATTGTTGGCTGGCCTGGTGTGGCTCACATCGAAGGCGATGATTTTAGCCAAGTGATTGAATGTGCTCTAGCGCAAGACGGTTTCCAACACGATGAAATCGAACACCACATCACGGTTGGTTTTGGTCGCAATGCACTGATGAACGCCGCCCCTGCGGTTATCGACCAAGTGAAACAAGGCAACATCAAACACTTCTTCCTAGTCGGCGGTTGTGATGGCGATAAAGCGGAACGTAGCTACTACACCGATTTCACGGCTGAAGCGCCAGAAGACACGCTAATCCTGACCTTAGCGTGTGGTAAGTTCCGCTTCAACAAGAATACGTTTGGCGATATCAACGGCATCCCTCGCCTATTGGATGTCGGCCAATGTAACGATGCTTACTCTGCAATCCAGCTTGCACTTGCACTGGCGAAAGAGTTTGACTGTGACATCAATGAACTGCCACTCACGCTTGTGCTTTCTTGGTTCGAGCAAAAAGCGATCGTTATCTTGCTAACGCTATTTGCATTGGGCGTGAAAGGCATTTACACAGGCCCTACTGCACCAGCATTCCTAACGCCAAACCTAATCGCCATCATCCAAGAGAAGTTCGATATGCGCAGTATTGGCAATGTTCAGGATGATCTAAAAGCCATCCTAGCAGCTTAATAAACTTGCTTGTTACGCGCCTCCTTACGCGGAGGCGCTATCTATTTCGAACCAAAATAGCCACAACCAAAGAGATTGTTATGTTTTTTGAATGGCAAGGTAACCAACCCGTCACACTCCGTTGCATCGACAAATACTTCGAAACACACGACACCGTCAGCATCAAATTGTCTGAACTAACCGAGTCACTTCTGTTTCAGTTTAAGCCTGGCCAGTTTATTAACTTAGGCGTGGAAATTGATGGAAAAATGGAGTTTCGCGCCTATTCAATCAGCTCGATCAATGAAGACGATCACCTTCAACTCACCATCAAACGAGTATCTGGCGGTAAAGTATCGAACTACATCGTTGACTCGCTGCTGCTAGGTGATACCGTTCAAGCATTACCACCAGCAGGCGAATTTAACTGCATCGACCATCCACCCGTGTTACGTGATGGCGAAACAAAAGCCTTGCTTATCAGTGCAGGTTGCGGCGTCACGCCCGTATTTTCGATGGCAAAACACTGGCTGAGTAATCAAGATGAAAACGACAACGATGTGGACATCGCATTTCTTCATATCGCACGCAGCCCAGAAGAGACGATTTACTACGACCAGCTAGAAACGTTCGACGCTGTGTATCCCAACTTCCATTTAAAGCTGTTGCTGAAAAACCGAGAAGGAACATCGCACCCACAAGGTCGTTTGAATGCCGACTGGCTTAAAGAGCTTGTTCCTGATTTCAAGCAACGCACCGTTTACCTGTGTGGTCCAAGCCAGTTTATGCAAGATGTTCACGGCTATTTGAATGACCTTGGTTTTGACATGATGAACTTCTACCAAGAGAGTTTTACGCCAGCGACTGGCGCAGAATCATCGGTCTCCGATGAGACGGTTAACGTTTCTGTTCCTGATTTTGCTCAAAGCATCGATGCGCAAAAAGGTCAGGTACTGGCCGATGTGCTCGAAGGCGCAGGTTTACCATTAATCGTCGCTTGTCGAAGCGGGATTTGTGGCTCGTGTAAATGCAAGGTTCGTAAAGGCAACGTCTCTTCCACCAGCCTAGAAACATTGACACCAGAAGAAATTGAACAAGGCTATGTGCTCGCCTGCTCATCAACCATCGAAGCGGATCTTGAAGTGCAGATCGGTTAATGCTGCTGGTATCGATCTTTTATTGTTTCCCGTCATTCCGACGAGCCTAGGCGAGATCAGGAATCTAATATCAGCGTGTTAGGAATAACTCACTCTGATAATAGACTCTGAATCACACTCGCGTCTCGCTATTCAGATTAACGGGGTATCGTGGAAATGCCAGCCGTACTCAAACGGCTGGTATTATAGATAGGTACAACTTTCGTTTCGTCGTCATTGCTTCTCGCTAAACAGCAACACTTTCAATGCTGCTTCGCTGTCTACGTCCATAAACTCTGGTGGGTTATCCAGACGCTCACGGTATGTCAACTCTGGCGCTTCGTCTTTCATGCTTTCAATCAAGAAGTCGCTTGTCACAGATGGCGAGTTCACACATGCCATCACTTGACCGCCGTCTGCCAACAAATCCGGCAATCGACGTAGAATCTTTTTGTAGTCTTTCGTAAGCGCAAAGCTGCCTTTCTGGAATGAAGGCGGATCGATAATGATCAAATCATACTGACCAGATTTTTTAATCTTACCCCACGATTTAAAGATATCGTGCCCCATAAAGCTTACCTGGTTGATGTTATGACCATTTAGCTTGTGGTTCTCACGACCTTTAGACAGCGATGCTTTCGCCATATCGACGTTAACCACTTTATCTGCGCCCCCCGCAATGGCAGCGACAGAAAAGCCACACGTGTAAGCAAACAAGTTAAGCACGTTTTTATGCTTCGCATTTTCGCGTATCCAATCACGACCGTAGCGCATGTCCAAAAACAGACCGAAGTTTTGGTTGCGGCCAATATCCAATTGGTATTTCAAGCCGCTTTCTTCAACGACAGGGCGAGCGTCTAATTCACCGACAAGCACTTCTGAAGGCGCACCATCGGCATAACGGTGCTGAAGAACCATAGTACGACCTTGCTTGTCTGCCCACAGTGGTGATAGTGCCAACGCATTGAGGCCGCTTTTCAGCTCAGCGAGAAACACGTCATCGACTTCTTTAAACAAGTTGATGATCAACTGACCTTGTAACCAATCACAGGTGATTTGCTCTAAGCCCTCAAAACGACGGCCACGACCATGAAACAGTCGACGAATTTCGTTCGGAGCTTGCGCGAGCTCGGTTTCTAGATGCTGAAAAAACAGCGGAAGTTGTGATGCTTGCATCGAGTTCTCTTATTAGTTTTCTTTGTGACGGTTATTTGATCGTAGGCCAGTTCAGTTCCCAAGGGGAAAGCCAAGTATCCAAACCCTGAGAGACGATTTCACTGTGCCATTTGTTACCCAGCACTTGGTATTCTCGTGGGTCGCAAACAAAGCGATATTGCTCATCTCGGTATTGGAAGCAAAGTGAAAGTGCATGCAGGTAACCGCGATCAGCCTCATTGCCTGCATTGTAAATCGGGTCGCCAACAATACCTGAGCCAACCGATTTTAATGCCACGCGGATTTGATGCGTTTTACCAGTGTGTGGCTTACATAAAAATAGGCGCTCTCCGGGCTCTGCCGCAAGAGAGAAAAACTGGGTGACGGCTGGGTTATTTTTGCTGTTGACCAGCTTCCATGATGAACGGCGCGAACGCTCCATATCACCAACGACCAAACCTTGTTTCTTTTTCGGCTTTTTAGAGCCAATCGCTAGGTAGAACTTTTCTACTTGGCGGTCAGCGAAGGCTTGCGATAACGCACTGGCCGCTTTGGCGTTGCGTCCGAGGAGCAGAATACCCGATGTCATTTTATCCAAGCGATGGATAAGATAAAGCTGCTCATCACCACTCTGCTTAGCCACTTCTTGCAGCAGCATTGTGTCGCCATCGTCTTTATGAACAGAGACGTTAGGATGCTTATTGATGATCAGAAAATCGGGATGGGTATGTAGAATATCGAACATAAAAAACTGGCTCCACGTTTGGAGCCAGCAGTATACATAAGTTACCGGACAAAGCTATCGAGGCTTGCCCCCAAGGTCTTTGCTAAAGCTTCTTCGAGAAAATGCCAGCAAGACCAATGATTGCGATACCCAGCAGCATGATTTCACCTTTGCCACTATCAAAGCCAGACTTAATCCCCATGAAGGCAACAATAGCAATCGCAACAGGAATCAGGTATTTAACTAGGTTGTACCACAATCCAAATAGCGGGAAGGATACTTCGCCGTCATTAGTGATCTCTTTTTCTAACTCAGCACGGCTTAGGCGCCATCCTGCAAAGATACAAACCAACATACCACCAACCGCTAAGAAGATTTTGTCCGTTAGTAAGTCGAAGATATCAAAGGCACCGGTACCAAACAGCGTTGGTCCCATTCCACCTAACGATAGTGACGCAAAAATACATAATGCCGCCATAACTGCACTTGCAGACAGAACTGCGTTAGAGCGCTTCATGCCTTTCTCGTCAATTAGGTAAGACACGACAACTTCCAATAGTGATACTGAAGAAGTTAATGCCGCCACCGTCAAACCGATGAAAAATAGCAACGCGAATAGCAACCCAATCACACCGCCCATTTCAGCAAATAGCTGAGGAACGACAACGAATACAAGACCAGGGCCTGCTGCAGGCTCCATGCCAAAGGCAAACATTGCTGGGAACATAGCAACACCAGCAAGAATCGCGACACCTGTATCCATCGCAGTAACCATACCGGTTGTTTGAACTAGGTTCTCTTTCTTCTTCAGGTAAGAACCGTACGTCATCATACAACCCATACCTAAGCTAAGTGAGAAGAACGCCTGCCCTAGTGCAGCAAGAACTACGTTGCTGTCGACTTTAGAAAAGTCCGGCATGAATAAGAACTCAAGGCCAGCCATTGCACCTGGCAGCATCAAGCCTTTAACAGAAACAACGATTAGGATTAAGAACAGAAGCGGCATCAGAACCTTACCAGCTTTCTCAATACCACCCGAGATCCCTTTCATCACAATCATGACGTTAAGGAACAGGTAAACACCCATCCACATTAAAGGTTGAATCGGATCTGAGATGAAACCGCCAAAGCTGTCGCCAATTGCTTCTGGCGCGCTGAGTAGACCACCACCCACTTTAAAGATGTAGGCCAATGCCCAACCACCAACCACAGGGTAGAAGCCCATGATCAAAAGACCACTGAAGACTCCCATAACGCCAGTGAACGTCCAGCGTCGGTCAGTTGTTTTGAATGCACCTACGGCAGAAAGACCTGTCTTACGACCAATAGCGAACTCTGTCAGCATCACGCTAAAGCCGATAAAAATTACAAAGATAAGATAGATAGCAACGAATGCACCGCCGCCACTCTCACCTGCTGTGTAAGGGAATTTCCATATATTGCCTAAACCGACAGCGGAACCCGCTGCTGCCATTACGAAGCCTAGTTTAGACCCCCACGTATCACGTGGTGCTGCTGTATTAGTTGTAGCCACGCTTTTTCTCCAAAATTAGTTTGTTGTGTATGCATAGAGATAGGCGTCTAAAAAGTTTATGTAAAAATTATTGTACACTTATAAAATAAGCGTTCGACGCACTATGTCTAGAAAGTAAAGCAGCTCCCCTTTAAAATTGGAACCCCAAAAAAGTACATTTATCGCACAAGTGTCGAGTTACGCAGGTTAAATGCTGCTTTTTTGTTCAAAAGTTAAAGAATGACCTTATTTTTCACATTAAAATAACAGAATCAGCTGTTATGAAATTCGTTCCTCATATAAGGTCAATCCCACGTCTAAATGGGAAATCTATTTCCCCAACCCACTTTTATGCTTAATATCCTAGAAGGGCATATTACTCTGAGCGTATATGGACAAGTTTTATCACTTTCTTACTTTAGCTGGCATCGGGCTATATTGGTTACTGGTCGCAGGTGTGACCATTCGTGTCGTTTTAAAGCGCCGTGCAGTGAGCGTGTCTTTAGCTTGGCTAATGATCATTTATATCCTTCCCGTTCTGGGTGTCGCATGTTATTTCCTCTTCGGTGAACTGAACTTAGGCAGAAAACGAGCCGAACGTGCGAAAGAGATGTTTACACCATTCGAGAAGTGGTTCAGTCAACTTAACGACTGTAACGCGCACAACCCAGAAACGATGGGAAGGCACATCTACCGAATTGATGAACTTTGTAACAACCGCCTTGGTCTTCCCGCATTGAGCGGTAATACATTGTCGCTGCAACAGTCACCTAACGAGATTTTGCATTCCATTATTGAAGACATCGAAAACGCGCAGAGCAGTATTCGAATGGTATTCTACATTTGGCATCCAGGTGGTTTGGCTGACTCTGTCGCTTCTGCACTTATCCAAGCGGCTAAACGCGGCGTAGATGTCAAACTATTGCTCGATTCAGCAGGTAGCCCGCGTTTTTTCAGAAGTCCTTGGTATCGAATGATGCAGGATGCTGGAATTGAAGTTATTCAAGCGTTAGAAGTGAAGATGTGGCGTATTTTCTTACGTCGTCTTGATCTTCGCCAGCATCGCAAGATCATCGTAATTGATGATGAAATTGCTTATACCGGTTCAATGAACTTGGTTGACCCGGCTTACTTCAAGCAAAATAGTGGCGTTGGGCATTGGGTGGACATCATGGTTCGCATTACGGGACCAACGGTAAACGTATTGAGTGCCATCCACTGTTGGGATTGGGAAGTCGAAACTGGCGAACGCCATTTACCGAGACTACCTGAATGTAAAATCGATGAGAGTGAATTCCAACACCCTATTCAGGTTGTGCCTTCTGGCCCAGGTATGCCGGAATATCTGATCTATCAAGTATTAACATTGGCAATAAACCAAGCCAATCGCTCGGTACGAATCACAACACCATATTTCGTGCCCAATGCTGATTTACTCGAAACGTTAAAGATGACAGCACAACGAGGCATTGACGTTGAACTCATTATTCCCCATAAAAATGACTCTATGATGGTGCAATGGGCGTCACGCGCTTTTTATAGTGAGCTCTTGAGTGCAGGGGTCAAGATTTATGAGTTTTATGGTGGTTTGCTGCATACAAAATCTGTCGTAATTGACGACCAATTCTGTTTAGTTGGCACCGTAAACATGGATATGCGCAGCTTGTGGCTGAACTTCGAAGTGACCCTCGCCGTTGATGACGAAGAGTTCACCAAGCAAATGTCTTGGTTACAAGATAGCTATATTAAGCAATCTCACACTGTTGTATTGGAAGAGTGGGAGAAAAGGAGCCTATTTTCTCGGTTCTTAGAGCGAGTGTTCTATCTCTTCAACCCACTCCTCTAATACCTCAAATACACCGACTAAAAAACCTCCAGCGCTACATGCACCCTGCTGGAGGTTTGTTCTTTTAGCTCCCTATCTACACGATACCTCTCGACATCATTACCTGTTCATCTTGGCTGTTATTGGCTTATAGTCGACTTTTCCCTTGCATAACCTACGTCGTCCATGTTTTAAATATTCAAAACCGCAATATTTAAGACAGGGAACTTTTATGTCAGAGGGAAAAAAAACCAAACTCATTACCGCTGGCCGCGATAAAAAGTGGACAAATGGTGTTGTAAACCCACCCGTTCAACGCGCTTCAACTGTGGTATTCAATACCGTTGCAGAAAAGAACCAAGCCACCATTAATCGTGCAAACAAAACGTTGTTTTATGGTCGCCGAGGCACCAACACGCACTTTGCTTTCCAAGACGCAATGGTTGAGATTGAAGGTGGAGCTGGTTGCGCGCTTTACCCTTGTGGAACGGCAGCAATTTCAAACGCCATCCTCTCTTTCGTTGAAACTGGCGATCACATTCTAATGGTGGACACTTGTTACGAACCAACTCGTGACTTTTGTAACACCATAATGAAGAAAATGGGCATCGAAACCACCTATTATGACCCAATGATCGGTGAAGGTATCCGAGACTTGATTCAGCCGAATACCAAAGTCCTTTTCTTGGAGTCTCCTGGTTCAATAACCATGGAAGTCCAAGATGTACCTACATTAGCGCGCATTGCCCACGAGCAAGATATCATCGTGATGCTTGACAACACATGGGGAGCAGGCGTGAACTTCTCTCCTTTCGAGCATGGCGTAGACATTTCCATTCAAGCGGCAACTAAGTATATTGTTGGACATTCAGATGTCATGCTAGGTACTGCTGTGGCTTCTGAAAAGTATTGGGATCAGCTTCGTGAACAAAGCTACCTGATGGGTCAGTGCGTTTCTCCTGACGACGCATACCTAGGTCTTCGAGGTATTCGCACGTTGGATGTTCGCCTAAGACAGCACGCAGAAAGCAGTTTAAAAGTCGCTCAGTGGCTCGCTTCTCGCCCAGAAGTTGATCATGTCCGCCATCCAGCTTTAGAAACAAGCCCTGGCCATGAGTTTTTCAAACGAGACTTCACAGGTGGAAACGGCTTGTTTTCATTTGTTCTCAAAACGTCTTATCCAAAAGCGACGACGGCTCTGCTTGATGGTATGAAACACTTCAGTATGGGTTACTCTTGGGGCGGTTATGAAAGCCTCATTCTAGCTAACGAACCTAAGAGCTTTAACAGCCTGAGAACCGTAGCTCACCCACACTTTGAAGGTACTTTGGTTCGTATTCATATTGGCTTAGAAGACGTAAATGACTTGATCGCTGATTTAGAGGCTGGTTTTGCGCGTTATAATGCCTTAATGCTTGAAAAAGAAGCCTCCCTATAACAATGATTGAATCGCCCTGCATTGCGGGGCGTTTTTATAACCCTCTGACTTAATTAGAATTAACTAACATTCGCCCGAACCATTAATTAATGTTAATCATTTGTGTTGTTTTTCAATTGAGCAGTCACAGAATGAAATAATGTGCCATAAATAGGCTTTTCAAATTTAGAGTTTCTCTCCTACTTTTTATCATTCATAAGAGGTCATACCACAAGGAGATAGTTTTGAAACTCAAATTTATAGCGCTAATGCTTTTTACCTTAGTTACCGTCCCAATAACCTCCGTATACGCTGCGACAGGTTATACCCAAACCAAGTATCCGATTGTCTTGGTTCACGGTTTGTTTGGTTTTGATACCCTGGCAGGCGTTGATTACTTTTTCGGAATACCACATTCCTTAACAAAAGATGGTGCTAAAGTTTATGTTGCACAGGTATCCGCGACCAATAGCAGCGAAGTTCGAGGGGAGCAACTGCTTGCTCAAGTAGAAACCTTACTTGCAGCTACAGGCGCAGAGAAAGTCAATCTCATTGGTCACAGTCATGGTGGTCCAACAACGCGCTATGTTGCCTCTGTCCGTCCTGACCTAGTCGCATCAGTTACGAGTATAGGAGGCGTTAATAAAGGGTCTAAAGTAGCCGATTTAGTTCGTGGCACCGTATCTGAGGGTTCGGGGAGTGAGCAGCTCGCGGTAAAACTGGCGCAAGGTTTAACCACTCTTATTAATCTTCTATCAGGTGGTTCTGATCTCGACCAAGACCCTTTAGCCTCATTAGCAGCCTTGACCACGGAAGGATCATTGGCGTTTAACCAGCACTACCCAGAGGGAGTCCCTACCAGTGAATGTGGTAATGGCGACTTGCTAGCTTCAAATGGCGTTTATTACTACTCATGGACCGGATCATCCACTTTTACAAACGTTTTCGATCCGACTGACGCTGCCATGATGGTACTTGGCTTAGCCTTTGATGGGCCGAATGATGGCTTAGTTGGTGCGTGCAGCACACATTTAGGCAAAGTCATACGTGATGATTATCAAATGAACCATTTGGATGAAATTAACGGTCTACTCGGTATTCATCATCTTTTTGAAACCGATCCAGTCACGCTTTATCGCCAACATGCAAATCGTCTCAAACTTCAAGGTTTATAAGAGGTCATCACAATGAAGAAAGTCGCTCTCACCACTTTTATCCTGCTCTCGATATTTGGCGTGGGAGCGCTTTCTCTGTTGCAAAGCGACAAACAACAAGAGATAACCTCTAACCATTCGCCATCTCAGCAAGATATAGCCGCCGATGTCTCTTCCCCAAAAGATTTCTTCGAATATTCTCTTAGCCGGCTGGGCGAAGAAGATCTCGATACGATCAAAGCGGAAGTCAATGATGACACTTTAGCAAAGCAAACTCTGAATATTGATGCCAAACTTTTTCAAACCTACCTTTCCTACAAGCAAGCACTCTCTGCATTAGAGCCTTTTGAGCACAATCACCTAACGCTTGAACAGTTAACCATGCTGAATGAAGCAATACTGAACTTACAGCTTCAATACTTTAGCGAGGCGCAGATAACCCAATTGTTTGACGAAGAAAACCGACTTCGCCAACTTGCTTTAGAAAAGCTGACGATTAAAACACAGGCATCGGATATCGAGAGTCAAGAACACCTTCTCAATCAAGCGTTATCAGAACAACCGGATTACATACGAGAAAGTGAACGCAATAACGCATTAGCAAAGCAGCTCGAGCAAGCTTCTCAGCTTGATTCACAAGACAAGTACATCGCCCGTGTTGCTCTGGTAGGAGATGCCGGAGCGCAGAGGCTGCAAAAACTTGATGAGCAAAGAGCATCATTTGAGACTCAACTCGCCACTTACTTAAAGCAGCGTCAAAATATTCTGAATAGAGATTTTCTAGGGCAAGACGAAAAACAGGCAGAAATCATTGCTTTAAGAAAACAAAGCTTCGATGCCACTCAATGGCGTCGAATCGAAGCTTTGGAACGTATTCATGATAGCCAGAACTAACAACATTAGCTTAATAGCCAAACGTTACTTATTCTGCTTTTTAGGACATCCAACGATATGGTCATCCACCATGCCGACGGCTTGCATGAAAGCATAACAGATGGTTTCACCGACAAACTTGAAGCCTTTCTTTTTTAGGAATTTACTCATGGCTTTGGATTGCTCTGTCGAAACTGGCACGTCACTCATATGTTGCCATTGATTAATGATTGGTTCGCCGTCCACGAACTGCCACAACGCGTCTGATAAACTTCCGTATTCAGCAATTAACGCTTTGGCCGCTTTGGCATTACTGAAAACCGAGTTAATCTTTCCGCGATGCCTTACAACATCGAAGTTTTCCACGATGTATTCAGCGCGTTCTTCATTTCTTTGTTCCAACGCATCTAGATCGTAATTCTCGAACGCTTCTCTGTAACCTTCGCGCTTTTTAAGGATGGTGATCCAACTAAGACCAGCTTGCGCACCTTCCAAAGTAATAAATTCAAACAGGACTTGGTCGTCATATACTGGCACGCCCCATTCGGAATCATGATATTCGCGCTCTAATGGGTGATTCATCGCCCACGCACACGTTTTTTGTTCTGTCATTATTCTTCCTTAAAAAGCGCCTCTAACTGATGAGCTAGAGGCGCGATATTTTTCATCGTTATATCAGTAGCACTAAGCCTGTTTCGGTACTGCCACTTTATGGAACAAACGATACAACACTGGCACGACAATCAGTGTCAGGACTGTCGCAAAACCCAAACCAAACATAATCGTAACCGCCATTGGTTTGAAGAAAATATCTGGCAACAGTGGGATCATACCAAGGATCGTCGTGATAGCAGCCATACAAACGGGACGGACGCGACTTACCGCAGCATCAACGACCGCGTCATAAGCCTCTTTACCGGACTTCATTTCAATTTCAATTTGGTCCAGTAATACGATGCCATTTTTGAGCACCATTCCCGATAAGCTTAAGAAGCCGAGCAATGCCATAAAACCAAACGGCGTGTTGAGTGCCAACAAACCGGTGGTGACACCAATTAACGCCAGTGGCACGGTAAGCCAAACAATGAGTGGCTCTTTGATAGAGTTAAATAGGAATACAGTGATCAAGAACATGAACAAGTACCCCATTGGCATAGTAGTAAACAGTGACTCTTGAGCATCACCTGAAGATTCGTATTCACCACCCCACTCTAGTGAATAGCCAGGAGGCATTTGAATCGCTTCGATTTGGGGCTGTAAACGTTTTTGCAACGTCGATGCGGTTTCTTCACCTAGAATATCAGGGTCTGCCATCACAGTGAGCATACGCTTACGGTTCTTACGTACGATGATAGGATCCTCCCAACGCATGTCGTAACCCATTGTGACTTGTTGAAGTGGGATAAACTCACTCTGTGCTGGACTCCATATTTTCATGCCTTCGATGTTACGAATATCAATGCGCTCATCTTCTGGTAAACGAGCCACGATAGGCATGAGCGTCGTGCCGTCTCGGTATAAGCCTATCGTCATTCCAGAGAATGACATGGACAAGAAATCATCGACGTCCGATTTGGTAATGCCATAGCGACGTGCCTGACTCTCGTTAAACTGAGGTTCAAGAACTTGGGTTCGTTCACGCCAATCATGCCTGATATTTGTTGCCTGAGGGTCGGCGTACATGATGTCCTTGACCTGAGCGGCTATCGTACGAAGGACGGTTGGATCTGAGCCAATAATACGCGCTTCAATTTTTGCACCACCACCAGGGCCTAACTCAATCTGTTTGAGCTTGTAATTGATTTCTGGGTAGTTGGCTTTTAAATACTCTCGAAACTTCGCCATTAATGGTTTTAACGCTTCGTAATTTTCCATACGAGTGGTTATCTCACCATAAGCCGCATAACTTTTCTCTGGCGCGTACGTTAACATGAAGCGCTGTAAACCTTTACCCGCGGTCGTCGTGATATGGTCAACATGCTCTTGCTTAGCTAACCAACTTTCTAACTCTTTAAGCGTTGTGTTAGTTGCTCGAATATCAGTTCCTTCTGGCATCCATACATCTAACTGAAAAATCGGCGTTGTCGACGATGGGAAAAACGCTTGCTTCACAAAGGTGAACCCGTAAACACTTGCCGCTAATCCCGCAATCAGCACCACAACGGTAAACCAAGCACGACGCATACAAAACTGAAGAAACTTTTTATAAATAACGAAAATAACCCCGTTATATGGATCATTTTCTTCCCCTTCACCTTGTTTAATCTTCTGGCCTTTAAAGAAGATGTCAGCAAAGAATGGTGTCAACGAGATAGCGGTAAACCAGCTCAACATTAAAGAGATCAGCAGAACCGTAAACAAAGTGCCACAGTATTCACCCGTAGAGTCTTCAGACAGTCCAATTGGCGCAAATGCAGTTACCGCAATCACAGTTGCCCCAAGTAATGGCCACTTTGTTTGGGTAACAATGTCGGTCGCTGCTTGGAGTCGAGTTCGCCCTTTTTGAGTACCAATCAAAATCCCCTCAACCACAACGATTGCATTGTCCACCAACATACCTAACGCGATAACCAAGGCACCTAATGAAATCCGCTGCAAATCTATCGCGAGATACTTCATGAAAATGAACGTACCCAACACCGTCAGCAGTAAAATTAAACCGATAAGCAGACCTGAACGTAGCCCCATAAAGAACAGAAGTACGATAATGACGATACCGACAGCTTGAGCCAAGCTCACAACAAAACCGCTAACCGATTTATCCACTTCTTTCGGCTGACTATAGATTTCCGAAATTTCGATACCGACAGGTTGTTGGTACTTTAGCTCTGCAAGGCGATGATCAAACGCTTTTCCGACTTCAACGACGTTGACGCCTTCAGCAAAAGAAACACCCACGTTTAGTGCGAGGCTGCCGTTAAAATTAATAATATTATTCGGGACTTCTACGTAACCACGTTTTATTTCCGCCACATCTTTCAAGAAGATGAGCCCCTGAGCACCCGACTCAGTAATCAACAAATCGCCTAGCTCATCCACACTCTGGAACTCGCCAGTCGGCTGAATTCTGATGTACTCGTCACCAATTCTGATCGCTCCTGCGTCAGAAACTACGTTTTGCGTCGAAAGAAGATTAAACACGGTATCCGGAGCAAGACCTATACTGCTCAATTTTTTCATCGATACTTCGATGAACACTTGCTCTTGCTGTTGCCCAGATACCGAAACTTTACTCACGCCATCAACCAGTTCGAGCTCTCGGCGTAAGTAATCGACGTAATCCAGTAGCTCTTTATAGCTATAACCGTCGCCAGTCACCGCTAACAAAATCCCGTAAACATCACCAAAATCATCGATCACTTGAGGTTCATTCACACCTGGAGGCAACGTCCCTTTAAGGTCGTTCACTTTACGGCGCAACTCATCCCAAATTTGTGGTAGATCATCAGGGCCATAATTGTTCTTCATCGTGACCGTGATTTGAGATAAGCCTCGGCTAGAAATCGAATTTACTTCATCAACATAAGTAAGCTGCTGAATCGCTTTTTCGATTGGATACGTCACTTCTTCTTCGACTTGTTGCGGTGTCGCACCAGGGTAAGAGGTCACTACCATCGCATCTTTAATAGTAAAAGCAGGGTCCTCAAGACGCCCTAAACCAAAGAATGCGGCGATACCACCAATCAAAAATATCAGTGCGACCATCCAACTGATGACGCGATTTCGGATGAAGTACGCAGCAATACCGGTCACATCATCATCACTTTGAGGCACTGATTTATTAAGATCGCTCATAGACCGGCCTCCTGCGTAGCCATTTCCTGTATCACTTCCACTTTCATGCCATCCCTTAATCGAGAAACACCGGCAATCACAACTTTGTCTTTGAGCATGAGACCATCAAGGATTTGAATGGACGTTTTAGATGCCTTACCTGCTCGCACCTGTTTGCGCGATACCGTATTGTCGTCATTCAGTACCCAAACAAATTTGTTTTCGCGCCCCAGCTCGTCACCATCCGCATTAAAAATGGCTTCGATAGGGACATTAATTCCTAGGTTGAGATCAAGCCCAACATTCTCGTCTTTAGACGTTACTTCAACAGCCATCCCATCTAGGATGTACTCTTCTTCCGGCATAGGAAGCGACAGTGTGACAGTAAACGTACCTGTTGTTGGATCGGGCTCAGTCGTAAATTCTTTTACCGTCGCGTTATATTCGTTACCGCTGGGCACGCGCACTAATGCTTTGATCGCGGTAAGCCTTTCTTCCGTTGGCGGTTGGTTCACATAGAGGCGGTCTGGAAGCTGAATCAACACTTCGACTCGCTCCAAGCTGTGAATATTAACGATATGCTGTCCGACTTGAACATTTTCGAATTGGTCGATATTAACTCGCGAAATAATCCCATCCACGGGCGCTTTTAAGGCAGTAAATGATAGACGAAGTTTGGCTAACTGAAGCTCAGCTAAGGCGATTTGTCGTTGTGCTGCAATTTCATCAAACTGAGACTTAGCTAATAGGCCTTTATCAACCAAAGGGCGTGAGCGGCGATACTGACTGTCGACAACAGAAAAACGCGCACTCGCATTATCTACATCCAACTCATAGTCCGTGGGATCTAGCGTTGCAATAACATCACCCTTCGTGACTTTGTCGCCCTCTTTTACCATGATGCGGCTGACTTCTCCTGCCACTCTGAAGCTCAAATGAGAGCGATCCGCTGCATTCGCAACCGCAGGGAAGTACAAGTTGTCGTCCACCTTGTTTCCCGCTAATGACGTAACCCTAACTCGTGGCGTTTCGAGCTCTTTTTCTGGCGCCTTATCCCCACAGCCAACGAGAAAAAGCGTTGAAAGTAAAGTCGCTAGAGAGATGATTCCTTTCATATTACAACCCTCTTTCCTTAATCCACGCTCTTACCTTAATTCCGGGTTCAATTACACTGACACCCGAGATAATGATTTGGTCGCCATCGTTAAGCCCGGCTAACACTTGATTTTTGTCATTCATCTCAATTGCGGCTTTGGATACAATGCCTTGCTCATCGACACGCCAAACGTATGTTTTGCCGTTCTCTTCTAGCAACGCGGAGTTAGGAATCTTTGTCGCTCCTGCACTTTTGGACAGGAGGTAAGCATTGCCAGACATTCCCGGCAAAAGGCCAATTTCTGCTGGTCGCTCCATGACCATCGTGACTTTGTAACTGCCCGTTTTAGGATCGGCTTCTGTATCGATTTCCTGAAAGGTTAAATCAAAGGCTCGCTCGGGGAACGCATCAAATATCATTCTGGCAGAGACATCGCTCCCCTGCGTGTAACGATTTAGAAGATAGTCTGGGATTTGGAATATCACTTTGAGGAGTTGGTTGGACTGAATATTCATCACCCCTTCTTTCGCGGCAACATATTCATGGTTTTCTGCTGGAATGTACGAAATAGTGCCATCATATGGCGCGACAAGTTTGGTATATCTTAAGTTTGCCTTTGCTTGATTCCATTGAGCTTTTGCTGAGTTGTGATTCGCTTTTGCCTCATCAAAATCTTGCTCAGATACTACTTGGTCTTTACGTAGCTTTTGGTATCGCTTGTATTGCACATCTGCGAGCAAAAAATTTGCCCGAGCTTGCTGTTCGAGCAGAGAATATTCATCTGGGTTTAATGACGCCAAAACATCACCTTTACTGACGACTTGACCTTCATTCACTTCTATCGTTTGAAGAAGCCCAGGAACTCGAAATGTCAGTACTGCTCTATCGCCAGCTTCCGTCGTGGCAGGAAAATGTCGCTCAAACTGGGCATTGCCAACAGATACTGTAAATAGCTTCGCAGGGCGCGATTCAGGTTCAGGAACAGGAGGAAGTTCTTTACCGCACCCCGACAAGACAGCCGAGATGGCAATAGGAATGAGCAATTTTCTCATTACATTCATCCATAAAAATTGGGGGATTATTTTTAAAGTAGATGAATTTTGAACGAACTTCCAGAGCAGAAAAGATTAATAGTGCTTTAAAATTAGTAATTTGTGATAAAAAAGCAGGCTTTATGCCTGCTTCAGTTAAATCTTCTTTGGATACAAAATGCCTAGAGCTTACTGAATTCTCTGTTCACCCTATATGTATCAGACGTAACATAAGCTTCCATGTTACGAATTTTGCCATCAAGACGGTCAAAATCCCTTTCCAACACACTGAGCAGTTGATCAGGGCTTTGCCCTTTCTGCCAAGGCTTACTTTTGAGCGTATGCTCTTGCTGCGCTCTGATATTTTCAGAATACGTTACTGGTTGCTTTTCTAACATAAACGCCATCGCGATGTACGCTAACAATACCAAAAACGTACCACCTAACAGCGCTGCAGAAATCACTACAATACGAATCAACCAAACTTCTGCACCAAAGTAGTTGGCAATTCCGGCGCAAACACCGGAGATTTTGCCATTTACTGGATCACGATACAGTTCTCGATTATTCATACTTTCGTCTCCATGTTGGTGACTCAGCATCCAAGATGCGCTCCAATGTATCAACTCGGGACTGCATCGCTTCCGCTTTTTCAGATAGTACCTGAAGGCGCTCTAAATCTTGGCTCGACAGTGCACTATCTGTTTTGCGTTTGCTGCGATAGTGTAAGAAGAGCCATAGTGGAGCGACAAAGATTAAAAAGACAATCACTGGTCCTGCTATAAAAAATGCCGACATAAATGGCTCCTTTCTTATTTATCTTTCGATGACATCTGTTCTTTCAGTTTTGCCAACTCTTTTTCAATTTCGTCTTGTGCCTGCAACTCTGCAAACTCTTGTTCTAGCGATTTAGCATTACCAGTTTGAGCATATAGGTCTGCTTCCGCTTCCATTTCATCCACTTTACGTGAGTACTGCTCAAATTTCGCCATCGCTTCATTAGTACGGCTAGTGTGCAGGTGTTTTTGCACATCACGACGGTTAGATGCAGTTTGGTTACGAATTGCTAGTGCTTGCTGTTTTGCGCGCGTTTCAGCAATTTTGCTTTCCAACTTACCAATCTCGCCAGTAAGCTTATCGATCGTTTCTTCCACTAAGGTTTGCTCAGTGTGGAGGCCTTTAATTACTTGCTCTAGCTTTTGCTTTTCAATTAATGCTGCACGAGCTAGATCTTCGCGCTCTTTAACTAATGCTAAGCTCGCTTTTTGACCCCATTCGCCAATTTGCTCTTCTAACGTTTCAACCTTACGAGCCAACTCTTTCTTGTCTGCAATCGCTTTAGCCGAGTTAGTACGCACTTCAACAAGTGTGTCTTCCATTTCTTGAATGATAAGACGGATCATTTTTTCAGGATCTTCCGCCTTGTCCAGTAATGCACTGATGTTTGAGTTAACGATATCTGCAAATCGAGAAAAAATACCCATAACGGAACTCCTCTTTTTTCCTATTAAAACTCGACAAGGTGGTGATTAACCTTGTGTCTCCCTGAATATATAACAAGTAACGTGCCAACTTATAATTTTCTTTTAAATCAGAGCGTTATTCATTTTGTTGTCGTTACACACTATTGTGCTATGATGTTTTTCACCAACTGTTGGTGAAATTTACCAACTCTATCTCTAAATCATGGCTCGGCTGTTAAATAAGAAGGACTTTATGAAGCAAAACCTGATTGGTGAATCACCTGCTTTTCTCGCTGTACTAGATAAAGTATCACAACTTGCACCCATTGAGCGCCCTGTCCTCATCATTGGTGAACGAGGTACGGGTAAAGAACTTATCGCTCAACGTTTGCATTATTTATCAAGACGTTGGGATAAACCACTACTATCACTCAACTGTGCGACATTAAGCGAAGGGCTAATAGATTCCGAATTGTTTGGACATGAATCCGGCTCCTTCACGGGCTCTAAAGGTAAGCATAAAGGGCGTTTCGAGCGTGCCGAGGGCGGTACTTTGTTTCTTGACGAACTGGCAACCGCACCACTTTTGGTTCAAGAAAAGCTATTACGTGTCATTGAATATGGTGAATATGAGCGAGTTGGCGGTCATACCGCTCTCAATGCGGATGTTCGACTTGTTTGTGCAACCAATGCCGACCTACCAAAATTGGCAGAGCAAGGTGATTTTCGTGCGGATCTGCTCGACAGGCTAGCCTTCGATGTCATTATGTTACCGCCTCTTCGCGAGCGCAAAGAAGACATTCTCTCTTTAGCAGAGCACTACGCGATGAAAATGTGTCGTGAACTGCAACTGGAATACTTTGTCGGTTTTACCCCAAAAGCGCAGCAGTCGCTTATTGAATATGAATGGCCCGGTAACGTCCGCGAACTAAAAAACGTGATTGAACGTGCGATTTACCAACATGGTCTGAATGCTCACCCAATTGATGAACTGGTTTTCAATCCTTTTGAAACGGTTTGGCACAGCGCGCTTGGCCATAGTGCAAAACAAGCAGAGGAAGCATCAAGCAACACCATCCAATTCCCTCTAGACTATAAACAATGGCAAGAGGAACAAGATATCCATTTACTCAATCGTGCATTGGAAGAAGCCAAGTTTAATCAACGACAAGCAGCCGAGCTACTTGGCTTGAGCTATCACCAATTACGAGGGATGGTTAGAAAATATGGTTTGGTCGGACAAAGCTAACTTGACCGAGAGAACTCAATCAATACACGAGCTCGTGACTGCGCTCTAATTCGCATGCATTTATGGCATAACACCTTACAGTGTATGGATTTTATGTTTGGAGCGAGTTCACAAAGGTGATAAATTAGCGAGATCATTTTCGCTTGTTAGCTTTGAAAGAGTAAGATCAAACGAAACGAGCAAGATCCAATGAACATTTCATATTATGAATGCTTTTATAAGATTATCGCTGAGCCTTATTGGGATTAGCCTACTTACCGCTTGTGGCGATGAAATTGACCACAATGATATTCGCAAAGCTGGCTTTGTGTTTTGCGGACAGGGTAAGCCGACCACGTTTAACCCTCAGCTTATTGATAGCGGTATTACCGCAGAGGCTCTGAGCCCACAGCTGTACGATACGCTGCTCACGCTCGATCCTAAATCACATCAGCCCGTGGCAAGCATCGCCGAGAGTTGGTCAGTAAATGAATCAGGGACGGAATACACGTTTAAGCTTAAACGTGGTGTTCAATTCCAAACCACGCCTTGGTTCGCACCCACTCGCCCATTGAATGCAAAAGATGTGGTATTTAGCTTCAAGCGAATCATCGATGTAGACCATCCTTTTCACCAAGTAGGTGGTGGTTTTTATCCATGGTTTGCAGGGTTAGATTTTCAAAACCTACTCCAAGACGTGGTTGCAATAGATGAGCATACGGTAAGGTTTACGTTATCTCAGCCAAACTTTTCTTTCTTGGCCAATATTGCCACCAGCCATGCGGTTATCTTGTCTGCGGAGTACGGACAGCAATTGGCAGCAAAAGATCATAAAGAAGAAATCGACCAACTTCCTATCGGTACCGGCCCTTATCAATTAAAAGAGTACCAAGTGAACGATTTGATTCGATTAGAGCGTCATTCTAATTACTGGAAGTCACCAGCAAAAATGGAACAAGTGGTGTTCGATATCTCTCACAGAGGCACGGGTACATTAGCTAAACTTTTAAGAAACGAGTGTGACGTACTCTCTTCACCTATTTCGAGCCAAATACCTGTCATTCAAGAAAATGACAACCTTGAGCTGACGGCTACACCAGCTAACAACGTTTCCTTTATTGCGATAAACACAGAAACCACCGCGCTGAGTGATGCTCGAGTTCGCCAAGCTCTTAACTTAGCGATCAACCGTCAAAATATTTTAGATTCGGTTTACTACGGAACTGGCTCCCAAGCTTATACCTTGCTACCACCTAATTCATGGGCTTATCAAAAAGACAGTGTAAAAATTCGTTATGACCGGAATTATGCATTGGCACTACTTCGAGATGCAGGCTACGAAGACGGCCTAGAATTGACCATGTGGATACCACTTGAACCACGTGCTTTTAACCCAAGCCCTCGCAAGACCGCGGAGCTAATCCAAGCGAATTTTGCCGATATTGGGGTTAAATTAACGCTACTTACCGATGATAGGTTTGAACGTGTGGATTTGGAGAACATCAACGATATCGATTTACTTTTAACAGGTTGGATTGGTGATACCGGGGATCCTGACAACTTTTTCCGCCCTTTATTATCTTGCGAGTCTGACCGCGTTGGCCTTAACGTGTCCATGTGGTGTAACGATGACTTCGATTTCTTGCTCGATTTGGCGTTAGAAACTCAAGAACCGCGTTACCGTTTGAACCTATATCGCCAAGCACAGAACATTTTGAATCAAGAGTTCCCGGTTATTCCTCTGGCGCATGGCGTGCAGTTCCGTGTGCACGACAAATCGCTGACAGGCTTCAAATCAAGCCCTTTCAATGCCCAACCGTTTGATAGAGTTGAGAGAATTCACTGATGTTTTGGTATACCGTTCGACGCTTTAACCTATTTATCATCACTTTGATGATCCTTACATTAGTGGGTTTTTCTCTGCTTCGCCTTGACCCTCTCTCGCACTGGGCAAACGTTGATTTTTGGTCTGGCTGGCAAACTTACTTGATCAACCTTTCTCAACTCGATTTTGGCATAAGTAAAAACGGCAATGCGATTTACGACGAGCTCGCCGTTGTATTCCCAGCCACTTTGGAATTGTGTTTCTTTGCCTTTTTGGTGTCCCTTTTGATCGGCATTCCACTTGGAACCGTGGCTGGGATGAAGCAAGGTAAATGGCTCGATACCAGCATTTCATTCATGTCAATGTCTGGTTATTCCGCCCCAATCTTTTGGGTAGCTCTGTTACTTATCATGGTCTTTTCATTGGAATACCAACTCTTTCCCGTTGCGGGACGGTATGATTTACTTTACGAAATTGATCATGTAACCGGGTTTGCCATTATCGACGCATTCATGGCGAAAGGCGAATACCGCGCTCACGCACTGCAAAGCGTTATTGAGCATATGGTACTGCCATGTTTGGTGCTCGCTTTGGCTCCAACCACCCAGGTTGTCGGACTAATGCGCTCCTCGGTAGCGGAAGTGATGAGCCAAAACTACATCCGTGCAGCGAGAATCAAAGGTCTTTCTAACCGCGAAATCGTAACTCAACATGTATTGCGGAATGCGATACCGCCTATCATTCCCAAAGTTGGTGTTCAACTTTCGAGTATGATTACCTTAGCTATCATCACGGAGTCTATTTTTAACTGGCCAGGTATTGGTCGTTGGCTTTTAGATGCGCTAGCAAGCCAAGACTATGCATCTATCCAAGCTGGCGTGATGGTACTTGCGACTTTGGTTCTTACCGCTAACATTCTCTCGGATTTGATTGGCGCGATGATTAACCCTTTAGTTCGAAAGGAATGGTATGCTAACAAATAACGTTTATCAGGAAGAACGCATTCCAACTCAGTTTGAGCGATTTTGGCGAAGCTACCGTGCCAACGGACTAGCCATGTTTGGCTTGTGGTGCTTGGTGTTTATCGTCCTTATTACCATTTTTGCCCCCCTACTTGCACCATTTGACGCCCAAGCACAGTCAGGTGAGTTGCTTGTGCCGCCATCATGGGCCCCAGCAGGAACGGTTGATTACTTTTTGGGGACCGATGACTTAGGTAGAGATATTCTTTCGCGCCTGATTATGGGCTCTCAGCTAACATTTGGCGCTGCTGTCGCCATCACCGCAATTGCTGCCGTTGTAGGCTGTTTAATTGGCGTATTGGCAGGTATGACGAAAGGCTTACTTTCGAGTACTCTCAACCACTTGCTCGATACCGTCATGTCGATCCCGTCGCTCTTATTAGCAATCATTTTTGTGGCATTTCTAGGCTTTGGTGGGTTCAATATTTTACTCGCAATCTGCTTGGCTTTGATTCCGCGTTTTATTCGCTCCGTTTATATCGCAGTCCACACCGAAGTTGAAAAAGACTACATAATGGCAGCACGCCTTGATGGCGCTAATGATTTCTACTTACTGTGGAGTTCAATTCTTCCTAACATTCTGACGGTCATTGCCGCTGAAATCACACTCGCGCTCTCTGCTGCGATTTTAGATATTACGGCACTGGGTTTTCTTGGCCTAGGCGCACAGGCACCAAGCACCGAGTGGGGAGCAATATTAGGTGACTCTGTCGAGCTTATTTATATTGCACCTTGGACAGTGACCCTACCCGGCCTGACCATCATGTTTACTGTTATTACCCTAAACTTAGTAGGTGAAGGTGTACGTCAAGCGCTTAATGCGGGGATCGAATAATGCCGTTGTTAGATATTCGACATTTGACCATTGAGATCGAAACACCTCAAGGGTTGGTCAAAGCCGTTGACCGAATGAGCCTAACTTTGAACGAAGGCGAAATTCGTGGTCTTGTAGGTGAGTCTGGTTCAGGGAAAAGCTTAGTTGCAAAAGCGATTGTCGGGGTAAGTAAAGATAACTGGCGCATCACCGCAGACCGTATGCGCCTTGGCAATATTGACTTGCTTCAGCTTACACCAAAAGAGCGTCGGCGCGTCATTGCTCGTGATATTGCGATGATTTTCCAAGAGCCTTCAACTTGTCTTGACCCTTCAGAGGAAGTCGGGCGTCAATTGATTGAATCCATTCCATCTCGCGCATTTGAAGGGAAATGGTGGGAGCGATTTAAATGGCGTAAAAAACAGGCCATCGCGCTTTTGCATAAAGTGGGTATTAAAGATCACAAGCGTTTAATGGGTAGCTACCCTTATGAACTGACTGATGGTGAGTGTCAAAAAGTCATGATTGCCATGGCGATAGCGACCAAACCAAAGTTGCTGATCGCAGATGAGCCAACCAACGACTTAGACCCGATTACTCAATCGCAAATTTTGCGTCTGTTGAGCCGCATGAACCAACTTAATAACACAACCATTTTGCTTATCGGCCACGACTTAGCGACCATAACACAGTGGGCAGGGCGTATTACGGTAATGTATTGTGGTCAGTCGGTGGAGTCTGCCGATACCAGTAAAATCATTGCGGCACCCAAGCACCCGTACACCGATGCCTTGCTTAAAGCGATGCCTGACTTTAATGATTGGGTACCACACAAGCAAAAACTCCAATCCCTACCGGGCTCGATTCCGCCATTGCAGCATCTGCCTATCGGTTGTCGCCTCGGACCACGTTGCCCGTATGCGCAGAAACAATGTGTAGAAATTCCACACACCAGACGAATTAAGAATCATAAATTTAACTGTCACTTTCCATTGAACACGGAGAAAAAGTCATGAGTGCGTTACTTGAAGTCGATAATTTATCGAAGCAATTTGTTACGCGCTCCCGTCTGTTCAAACGTCAGGTTAATGAGGCAGTTAAACCGGTAAGCTTTACTTTAGAGCCAGGACAAACTATTGGTTTTATTGGTCAAAACGGGTCAGGAAAATCCACACTAGCTCGTATGCTTGCTGGCGTTGTTGAACCAAGCTCCGGAGAGATCCGTGTGAATGGCGAACGATTGGAGCACAAAGATTACGCGACACGCTGCAAGCTCATCCGCATGATTTTCCAAGATCCAAACACATCGTTAAACCCACGAATCCAGATTGGTCGTATTTTAGAAGGTCCGCTAAAGCGAAATACCAACATGCCGCCAGATGCACGCATGCAGCGTGTAAAGAACACCCTGCTCCGCGTAGGATTGCTGCCTGAGCACGCCTATTTTTATCCACAAATGCTAGCTGCCGGTCAAAAACAGCGCGTGTGTTTGGCTCGTGCACTTATTCTTCAACCTTCCATCATTGTCGCTGATGAGGCGTTAAACGGTTTGGATATGGCAATGCGCTCGCAGATCATTAACTTATTCCTCGAGTTGCAAGAAGAGATGGGATTGTCATTTGTGTACGTGTCTCAGCATATTGGCATTGTTAAGCATATTACTGATAAAGTGATGGTGATGCATGAAGGTGAAGTGGTCGAGTTTGGCGAGACCAACCAAGTATTGACTCATCCCGAGCATCCTATTACTCAACGACTAGTCGAAAGCCACTTTTATAAAGCGCCAAGCCATCAAACAAAATAGCTTATCAAAGATGTAATCGTGCAATAAAGAAGCCTGCTTTAACGCAGGCTTCTTTATTGCATGGGTACTAATCAAAAAACTAACGGCGGCTCGCTTGTTTGCGCAGTTCAAAATCAAACTCGTCAGGAAACAATACGACCCCTTCTTCATTTTGATTTGGGAATACAACAATCGATAGCTCGTCATCCTCTAGACCAGAGGTCCAACGGCTGTGCCACTTGTTTAAAGAGATCGCCTCAGGCTCGCAATCTTCCCAATCACCATTCGCCCATTGCAAAGCAAATTCTTCGTTTGGCCATACTGGTACACAATCATCATCTTCTGTATTTAACATGACACAGCCATGTTCGTCTTTCAGAATCCAAACCTTACGATTCGCCACAATCTCTTTTACGCAGTACTTTAAACGTTGCTCTTCGTTGTAGCGATTAATGGTATCCATCTGCTCTTGGGTCAGTTGCTCAGACATATTCGTCTCCTATTTCCCATAGAAAAATGCCCGCAGCTAGGCGGGCATTTAAAGTATATGCTAGAAAATTAAGCTAGCTCAGTTTGAAGCCAAGGCCAACCTTGCTTCTTACGGCTTAGCGTGTTTTCCATCATTAGCATGCCGTCTTTTTCGTGCTTAACAAGCTTCTCAGCCCACTCACCTTTGTATAGAAGACGAGTTTGAGCAGTCGTGATGTCTGTTAGCATTACAGCAGCGAACGCTAGGTTATCTTTCTCACAACGAGATTCTAGGTCTGCTTCTAGTGCTTCGATCATACCGTCAACTTGCTCAAGAGTTGCAAGTTCAACCTGACCAACCACTACGTCACGACCGTTGAATGGGTAACCTTTAAGGTCTTTCTCAACAAGCTCAGCCGCTGATAGACCTTCGATGTTTGTTTTAGCAATTAGAAGATCTTTAGTGAACGCGTCAACATCTTGTACGTCTGCGATTGCCGCTAGTTCAGCAACGGCATCTTTGTCTTTTTGTGTACAAGTTGGAGAAGCAAAACCTACTGTGTCAGATAGAATTGCTGACATCATTAGCTTAGCAATTTGTGGAGTAATCGCGTGACCTTCAATCTTGAACATGTTGAATAGAACAGTGTTGGTACAACCAACAGGCCAGATCCATGCTTCCATTGGGTTTACTGTCATCACGTCACCTAGACGGTGGTGGTCAACAATACCCGCAATTTCAGCTTCTGCGATATCGTCTGGTGCTTGTGCTAGATCTGAGTAATCTACTAGCCAAACGGTCTCACCCGCAACTGATGTGCGAAGCTCAGGAACTTCAGCGCCAGCAACTTCTAGGATGTGCTGAGTTTCACGGTTGATTTCGCCTTGGCGAATTGGCATAGCTTCAACGCCACGCGCTTTTAGAAGTTCAGTTGCAACGAGTGCACTACAAATACTGTCACTGTCTGGGTTCTTATGACCTACAACTAGAATCATGTTTCTTCCTATTCAAGTCAATTTTATACGCCGCCTAATACAGTTAATTAGGGCGTGTTTGCTCACAAAGGCCGATACTTTACCTGATTTCAGAGAGTTTGACACGAAGAAAAGTTCACAATGCTATTGCGAATAAATCTCATTTACATATAATGATAATTATTCCTATTTGCATTTGAGTAAACGATGAACGCGACCCAATTATTACACTCTGCACAACAGTTGTTTCAGCCTACTCAGTTTCGTTTAGCTTATAAGCGATTGCTGATCCCTATCGTCATGCTCATTTTGCTAGGCAATGAAAATACACGTGACGTTGCTGTACAGACGCTATCCGACTCATTCTGGGCGGTGTCATGCTATGTTGCTGCCACATTGGCTATTTATCATTATCTTTCAAACTTTATGTCGAAAACCAATCGAATTACCGAGCTATACCATCGCTCGCGTAATCATCAGGTTTTCTTTGCTTCTTTATTGGGCGCATTGCCTGGCTGTGGTGGCGCTATTGTTGTGACAACGCAATTTATTAGTGGCCGAGTGGGATTTGGTGCGATTGTCGCGGTACTTACTTCAACAATGGGTGACGCTGCCTTTTTACTTCTTGCCGCCAAGCCAAGTGTAGGATTAGGCGTGGTTGGATTAGGCATTATCGTGGGTACTCTTTCAGGGCTGGTCGTTAATGCTTTTCATGCTGATAACTTTCTGCGACCAGAACCAAAAGAAGCACCTCAGACACATGCTTACTGCCAACACCAGACAGACCGACACACACCCCTTGAACAACGTGCAATCAATCTACAAGGCGCATTTTGGAAATGGCTTATTGTGCCTGCTAGTGTCGTTGCTGTGTTAATGTCTTTCCAAATAGATATTAATCAGTTGCTATCTTTAAAAGCCAACACCATTGAATGGCTGGGCGCTATCTTTGCAGTGATCACAATGTCATTATGGGCGATGACAAAAGAACTTGGCGATTATCAGTCAACGGTCTCTGAAGATGAAAAAATAGTGGACTCACACCCGATTCAAAAAGCAGCACAAGATACGAATTTCGTCAGTGCTTGGGTGATCGTTGCTTTTCTGGCGTTTGAGCTGACGACCTATTTTTCTGGACTCGACCTTGTAGAAACCTTTTCTCATTGGGGAATTTGGATGCCATTAGCTGGCCTAGCCATTGGTATGTTGCCTGGTTGTGGTCCGCAAATTTTAGTCACTAGCCTATACATTTCTGGTGCAGCGCCACTTTCTGCGCAACTGGCCAATGCGATTTCTAACGATGGTGACGCCCTATTCCCCGCCATTGCAATGGCACCGAAAGCTGCTTTGGTCGCGACTATTTACTCGTCCATTCCTGCGTTTATTGTTGGATACGGGTATTACTTTTTATTCGAGTTCTAACGCCCAGAGCATCAAAACGAGAAAGGAGCCGCAATAGGCTCCTTTCTTGATCTTGGTATTAGGCGATTTACTTCACGTTATGCTGTAACGATCGCTTTCGCATTGAGCCCTTTATCCACGCTCACCATTAACAACTGGCAAGGTTCTTGGTTTAGCTTTTCCCCTGTCCAGTAATCATACCAGTCCACCGGTTGATCAGACGTCAGCGTAAATTCCATCGCTCCGTAACTCGCATAATTAAACAAACAATGGAGGTCATTCTTCGTCGTTAGTTTTAAAAACGCGTGATTTAAACTCAAAGCGGTAAACTTTGCAGATTGCTGGTTACGTTGTTGACGTAACATGAGCTTAGCCAGTGTCTTCTTAGCAAACGGCGTAATCTCAGGGAGTGGGTCGCCAGACAGCAGCAAACCGCCACTCGCTAATAACACCGTGCGATGAAATTCATACTCTTCTCTGGATGCAGATTGATTAGCTAATGAAGTGAACGTGGCGCAATCCGGGTCAATTTGCCACAATTTTCGATGCTGCCAACTACGGTAAAAGGTTTCTTTGGCTATCTGTTCGAATCGACGACTATGACGCTCTACATCGTCAGAAACACGCATTGCATCCACAAGCCCCAGAGATGGCCACATTGGCGCGTTGCAACCTAAAAGCCAAGCATCACCAGCGCCTTTGGCAATCGCTTCCATTCCTAAGCGATACGCCTCAACGCCTGTAATACCAGATTGTTTACGAACACCTTTTAAGGTGCCCCAATAGTTCGCGTCTAGCTTGAACAACTCAACGCACCACTCTTGTCTCATGACAGAGACTACATTCGTCAGATGGTCTTGTACTTCTGGGTTTGAGGTATCGAGTATGTACCAAGGCGTGCATCGCCAACCACCGTATGTGACATCTTCTGCTTTAAGTAAACCACCATCCTTGTGGCGAACAAACCAATCTGGATGCTGTTTGAAGATCTCCGACTCAGGCTGAGCAATAAAGGGCGCCATCCAAATCGCCGGCTTTTTGCCTTTTGCACGGATACTATGAATGAGCTCTTTTACGCCACCAGAAAACTTATCTGATGGGGTTAACCAATCGCCCATAAAGGCTTGATAGCCATCATCCAGAAGTACCCACTCTAGGTCTTCGAGCTTATCTTGCATGCAATCAACGTTCTGCATGATGTTTTGCTCTGTCACGTCTGCGTAGTACGCGTACCACGAACACCAACCAACAGGCGCATCTTGTGTCACACCTTGGCGAACAGGATGATGCTTTGCAATCATCTCGCCATAGGTTTGATAAAGCTCGGACAGTGATTGACCACAGAGTACCGCCACGGATTCAAGTTGATTACTTTCCCAATCCGCCACTTGAGTCAACTCACCATCAATTGCGGCTGATAAAACCCAATGCCCATCACGCAGTACAACATCAAAATAGCCAGCAAAGCGATGACATGATGTGAAGCCAAATAATGTGTAGCCCGCTGAACCTTCCACCACTAAATAGTTGTAATAACGCTTAGGGGCATCTTTAGGGTAGATTCGATAAGAAGGATTATTGTCTGGGCAGCGACCAATATCAACGGGGTGATTGATCGTTCCCGCCGTTTGCGCCAACATTTGAAAACCATCCCCAATTACGTTGGCCTCGTGCTCGTACAAAAACGGCATTTCGAATAACACTTCACGGTCCGTAAAGGTTTTATTGTGAAGGCCAGCAAAAGAAAAATGTAATTGATTACCTTCGACTTCAACTTGGAAGTCATTGTTACTCACAGTGATCTCAGTGTGATTTGCTAATTGAATGCTCTGAGCCATAAAGAGTCTACTCACTTAATTATTATTGTTTAGCTTGGCGCATTATCTCCTGCTTGTCTCACCCAATTCGTTACCATCATCACGAATACCAGTCTCGTTTAACGTTATGAAGTTACTATTGAGACAACGCTCACTGAAATTTTGATAAAAAAATACCAGCCCTGAGGCTGGTATTTGGATTTATGCAAACTGCACTAATTAAGCAACTTCGATCGGACCACCAAATGAAGTGACTGGCGGCACTTTACCTGTGAACTTCTCGAAGTCTACGATACATGTGTTCGCAGAAGTCGCCTGTGCAAGCTCAGAAGAACCGATGTCTTGCGTTAGCGTGTTAGGATCACCGTAGGTACAGATTGCGCCTTCTTTCTCGTTTAGAGGACCGTACCACGCACCTTCTTCGATACGAATAACGCCACGTGGGTAGCTGTCAGTCAAAACAGCACCAGCTAATAGCTGACCACGACCGTTGAATACACGTACCAAATCACCATCTTTGATGCCTTTTGCTTTGGCATCCGCTGGGTTGATGTAAACCGGCTCACGACCTTGTACCGCGTAAGTCGCGCGGAACTCTTCAGACTCACACATTTGAGAGTGCAGACGCTTATCAGGGTGGCAAGACTGCAACCAGAATGGGTATTTATCTGAACCAGGACCACCGTGTGAACGCTCTGATTTTTCGAACCACATTGGGTGCTCTTGACAGTGTTCGTAACCGTAACGGCCGATCTTACGAGACGTGATCTCGATGAAGCCAGACGGCGTACCTAGTGGATTCAGCTCAGGGTCTTTACGGAAGTCCGCATGACGAACCCAAGGTTTACCTTCACCGAAGTCTAGTACGCTCTTCTCCCAGAACTCGTTGAATTCTGGCATTTCAAACTTACCTTCGTTCGCTTTTTTACAATCGTTGTAAAGGCTTTCGATCCATTCCATCTCACTCATACCACGAGTGTATTCTTCGCGGCGACCAAAACGCTGAGTGAGTTCACTCATGATTTGGAAATCAGGCTTAGATTGGAACAATGGATCAACGAGGCGATGCATCGCAATCAGACCTTTGTTCGAGTATGAACCGTATACGTCGATGTCGTTACGTTCCCATTGCGTACACGCCGGTAGAACGATATCTGAGAAACGACATGTTGCAGTCCAAGCAAACTCGATCGTTACAACCGTTTGAAGTTTGCGGAACGCTTTCTTCATGCGGTTACGATCTTGATGGTGGTGCCATGGGTTACAACCCGAGATAACCATCATCTTGAAGTCTGGCAGTTTCACTTTACCGCCGTTGTAGTTGATCTCTTTGCCAGGTTCTAGCAGACAGTCGATCCAACGTGCAACTGGGATAGTACGACTGTAACCGTTAAAGTCGTTGTTGTCCCACTTCGGTTTCATACCTTGGTCAAGGTTACGAGGGAAACCACCAGGGCCCGCGAAACCAGTAGAAGGCACACCGATACTTGAGTAATGGTGACCGTAAGAGATACCACCGCCAGGTAGACCGATTTGACCAACCATTGCAGCAACCACAGCCGCTGCCCAGTATGGCTGCTCACCGTGCTCTTGACGCTGGATACACCAACCCATTAGGATCTGTGTACGACCGCTGACTAGCATGCGTGCGAATTCACGGATCTTGTCCGCTTTCACGCCACAAATCGCTGCTGCCCATTCAGGCGTCTTCTCTACTTTGTCTTTTGTCTTACCTTGAACGTATTGAATGAACTCTTCAAAGCCTAGACAGTAAGTATCAATGAACTTCTTATCGTACAGGTTTTCGTTGTACAACACGTGTGCCACAGCGAGCATGAACGCTACGTCTGTCAGCGGGTTGATGTACAAGTGATCGTTCTCTAAGTAGCGCTGAGTTTTGTTCTTCACTGGGTCTACAGATAGAACGTTGATCTCACCTTTCGCCACTTTTTCTTTTAGTTGTGCAAGGTACTTAAACGACTCATGCGTTTCACAGTTCCAACCTACTTGAAGGTTTTTCACTGGGTCGTTAGCCCAAAGAACGATGTTGTCAGAGTTTTCTAGGATCTCAGACCAAGACGTACCTTGTGCGTAAACTTCGGTTGAACCTAGCACGTAAGGCATAATGGTTTGGCCTGCACCCGTCGAGTAGTCACCTACTTTCGTGATGAAGTTGCCGTGCATACCCACTGCACGTTGCATGTGCGCGGTACAGTTGTTAAATGAACCCGTTTGGTTCCAACCTGTTTGACCTGCATGCAGCGCCCATGGGCCGTAGTCTTTTTGAATACGTTCTAGCTCACGGTAGAACAAGTCTAGCGCTTCATCCCAAGTTACTCGGATGAAACGGTTGTTACCGCGAGTATCCGCGCTGTATTTGTGTTTCTTCAACCAATCTAGACGAACCATTGGGTAACGAACACGTGAAGGGCTGTAGATAATACCCTTAATGCCGTTCAACATTTCTGTTGGGTTTTTGTCTAGCTCTAGCGGCTTGATCTCTTGAACTTTACCCGCGTAGATGTGGGCGCGGAACGCGCCCCAGTGAGAACCGGTTACTTTCCAAGTACCTGTCGTCTCAATGGCATTTGCAGAGGCGGACGCCAATAAGCTAGGACCAATTACTGACGCTGCACTTGTGGTTGCTACACCTTTAAGAAAACTTCTTCGTGTAATAGCCATTTAAAATTACTCCAATCCGACGCTTATTAGTGGTGACCTTCAGCATAATCTGAAGAGTGTTTCTGTAGATACTTCAAGATCAGTGCTTCACTGTCTGTATCTAGGTTAACGAACGCCAACATACCGTCGAACATACCTGGCCAGGTGTTCGCGTCGAAGTGCGCTTCCGCAGGTTGAGTGTGACATACAGAACAATTGGTCTTGTAGGCTTCACGAGATTTTTCCCAAACAGGATTGATGTCGTTCAGCATAGACTCTTTCTTAATCCATACTTTCGCCGCTACTTTTTCCCAAGGAAGGCCTGTTAGCTCATCCACTTTTTTCTCACCAGTCGTCACAATGTTGCTGTCTGTTGCTGCTTCTTTCATCAGAGACGCAGTCGCAATGTTCTTACCGAAGTCTTCTTGAATTACACGACCAAAACCTTTTGCTTTGCGCCAACCGTCAATTTCGATCTCAACAAACTCGCCTTTGTCTTCAAGAACTTTAACGGTCGATGCAGGATTAAGAAGACCAGCTTCTTTACTGCCTTGCGCATCAAAGTAAATTGGTAGGTGACGAACGCTCACGAGTTGCTGACCAACGCCGTAATCCGTGTTAGAAGTCATACCCTCTAGATCACCCACGATACCGCCAATGCTGTCCATGCCTGCTGGTAGGTTGTGCGCAATACCCTTGTGACAGTCAACACAGCTTTGATCTTTCTCAGCGGCTTGCTTCATTTGGATACGAGCGGTTGGAGACATTTGCTCGAAATCCATCGATTCGTAGTTGTGACAGTTTTTACACTCCAGAGATTTGTTTGCCGAGAAACGATCCCATTCGTGTTTAGCAAGTTCGATACGACGCTCTTCGAACACACCCGGTTCGTCGTAGTTGCCAAATACTTGTGCAAATACTTCTTTGGAAGCTTGCATCTTACGAGCGATCTTATCTGTCCAGTTATGTGGAACGTGACAATCAGGGCAGGTAGCACGAACACCAGAGTGGTTTTTCCAGTGCACCGTTTCTTGTAGCTCAACGTACACGTTGTCACGCATTGTGTGACAACTAATACAGAATTCTTCTGTGTTGGTTGCTTCTAGAGCGGTGTTAAAGCCACCCCAAAAGATAACACCAGCAATAAAGCCGCCCATAGTCAGCACACCTAGGCTGATATGTACAGCTGGGCGCGTCATGGTACGCCACAGTTTAATGATTAATGATTTCATTATTTGCTCTCTTAAAATCTTTTCAAAAGTGTGGTTATGAGCTCACTGGCTTACATGCCGTGCGCGCCTGGAGGTCCAAAGAAGAAGACTTGCAACATCCAAACGATGAACCCGTAGCCGCCAACAAAGGCCACACTCAGAATTGGGAAGAGAACAACTGCAATGAAGAGGAACGACTTCCACTCCAGGGAGCGTTTTTCACCACTCTCAATTTTATTAACATCACTCATACATTTGCCTATTTTGTATCTAGTGTTATTGAAAAGCCCGCGTAACCAAGCTTAAGTTTTTTACAATCTCTAATGGAAAATGTTAGACCATACTAATAGTAGGGTTCAATCAAATAAGCGACCTCAGACCTTGTAATTCAACACTTTTTTGAGCTCATCCAGAGATATGATGGATTGATGTTATTTATTAAAAAACATGAACAGATGTGACAAAATAAGTCTTTTAAGGAGTTGTTAAATAACCAACATTTAAGAAACATCGATCACATTTAAATCGTAATTACCATGCCATAAATCGACTTAAAAACTCCGAAAAAGATAACCACTTGTAAACAGAATGCTGCGTATTAATGTCTAAAATAGCACTCAAGGTTTACTTTAAGAACAGCAAAAAGTGCACATAGTGGTTCATATAAAGGGGAGGCTTAGATACAATTATTCGCGTATTTTCAAGGAGCGATTATGGATAACGTGGTGGATATAAGCTGGGTCAAACTGGCACTGTTTGGTTTGATTTTATTGGTCCCCTTCTTTATCAATGCCCGCTACAAATTAGGGATAGCAAAAGACACCATAATCAGTGTTATCCGAATGACACTTCAGCTCATATTGATTGGCGTGTATTTAGAATATCTTTTTCAATTAAACAGCTTACTTGTCAATATACTTTGGCTTGCCATCATGCTACTGATTGGTGCCAGCTCAATTGCGGGAAAAGCTCGCTTACCTAAAAAACCACTTATGCTTCCGCTACTAACGGGCCTTACCTGTGGTCTAATACCACTTCTGATAGCAATTACAGCAGGCTTAGTGCAACCATCCCCTATTTACAATGCGCAGTACATGATCCCACTTGCTGGTATGTTATTGGGTAACAGCTTGAGTAGTAATATCATCGCTCTTCAGAATTTGTTTACGGCTTTTGAGCAGAGACAAGCAGAATATGAGGCTGCAATCTCACTTGGAGCCTCTCCTCGCTACGCATCCTTCCCCTTCATTCAGGAGGCTCTTAGAAAGTCCCTTGCCCCGACTTTAGCTTCTATGGCCACTACAGGGCTGGTTACCTTACCGGGTATGATGACCGGTCAAATTCTAGGTGGCGCGAGCCCGATGGTTGCGATTAAATACCAGTTAGTAATTATGCTGGCTATTTTCGTTATGTTGAGTGCCTCCGTAACCATAACGTTAGAAATGACACTGCGCTGGGTACAAACCAAAGAAGGCCGAATCAAGATAAAAATCGAGCAACCCGAATCGACCAAAACTCACGGTTAGTTGGCGCTTGTGGGTAAAGCCCGTTAAACAACTTATGTTGCCAAGTCGAACGTACTTATAACTGAATAACTCAACTATTCTTCGAGCACTCATCAAGACGCTTTCAGATGAAAAGTCAGGTAGAATTCTTTTTGATATAAGCCTCTAATTTTATGAAATTTTCTTTGTAAGTTTAGATACGCACGACCTTTGATACAGGTTATCCACAGAAAATGTGGATAAGCCCCCAAAACCTATACGCAACCAGAAACATAGCAACATAAGTGATCAATCGAATCGTCATGCATTGATCACGTGACTGACATGTTCTAATTTTAAAGTAAAGGCAGTGACCACAAACTTGGAGAGACGTACATGGATGTCTTAATGATCAAAGAAAATTACGATGAACTCCTGTCCGATGCACCTCTGGATTGGCTAGTTCAAGAACCAAAGGAAGTAACTTCTCATTGGCTCCCAACCGATTTTGGCATCAACGAAGAGTTGATTTAGCATGACTCGACTTATTTGGCATTTGCAGAGACAAATAAAAAGAAAGGCGAACCATCTGGTTCGCCTTTCTTGTGATCTTCTAAACTTATCGCAAATGGTTATCTTCATCGCGTAGATAAATCATCCAATACCACATGCCAACAAATACGCCACCACCAATAATGTTTCCTATCGTAACAGGAATTAGGTTGTTTACGATGAACCCCATCATGTTTAAGTCCGCGTAGTTTGCAATATCTACCCCTGTCATTTGCCAAAACGCTTCTGGCGCAAAGTACTTAATACCAATCGCCATAGGAACTTGGAACATATTCGCAATACAGTGCTCAAAACCTGCCGACACGAACATAGCCACAGGCAAAATCATGACCGCTATTTTATCTGTCAATGTTCGCCCACTAAACGTCATCCAAACTGCAATACAAACTAATACGTTACACATAATGCCAAGCGCAACAGCAGCAAAGAAACCATGATGTAATTTGTGTTGGGAGATCGCCATCGCGTTAAGACCAACTTGGCCATGATCAAACATATATTGCTTGGTAACTAGCATACAGGCCACGAGCAAAATGGCCCCAACCATATTGCCAAAGTAAACCACCAACCAGTTTTTGATAAGTGCTTGCCAAGAGATTTTTCCACTCGCACGCGCAACTAGTGTTAGCACAGAGCTAGTGAAAAGCTCGCCGCCAGTAACCACCACCAAAATCAAACCAAGGCTAAATGCCAGACCACCAATGAGTCGTGTAATGCCCCAAGGCAGCTCGCCTGCGCCTGTCGTTACTGTGGTATAGAAGATGAAAGCAATACCAATATGAAGCCCCGCAGAAATGGCGAGCAGAAAAGATTTGATTGGAGCTTTCGTTGCTTTGCCTACCCCCACTTCAGCCGCGCGTTCCGCAGCTTGTGGCGGTAATAGTGAGTCAAACTGATTAAAGTTCATTCTGGTGTAACATTTAGAAACATTTAAAGAGGCGCGGATAATCGCTCTATTTCCCTATTTTTTCAAGTGCTATTTGGCGTGTTTACTAAAATCGTTGTTATTGGGAGATCAAGCAATAAATAGCGCCTATCATTCGCTACCGTAAGTATCATTGATACTTAACAAGTATTCGGCCTTTCGAACAAAGATCCTGCGTTATATCAGCCTGATAGCGCCATACTTAACACTTCTTGTCGTTGAATGTTGCCCAACGCTACTTTTCAGACTAGCTTGGTAAAAAAAGCGCAAAGGAATCATTTATGAAATATTCAGCTGAACATATCGCCGAATTGAATCTACTTCTTCAGTTCGACCTAAGTAGTGCTGCAACTGGTATTAAAGTTCATACAGACGCGTCAGAAGAAATGCAGGCAGCCGTTGCTCGTCTATATGAGAAGCAACTTTGTACACAGCCTGACGGTGGTTATCTAACAGACGAAGGCATTGAAGTTGCAGAACATGCAGATAAGATTTTAAGAGTTTTGTCTGTGTAATTTGAACAAAAAACGCCACCGAACTCGGTGGCGTTTTTTAGTCCTATATTTTTCCTGTCGATGCCTGCGGCAATAATCGCTTTTTCATTTTGCTAAATGGTTGAACCTTGTCATACAACCAGTTAAAACCAGTAGCATAAAATAGGAAGAAAACGAGGAAGCCGGCTTCCAGCATCAGAGCTTGAAGAAGCGTAATTTCTAAGAACCAGGCAATCACAGGTAGAGAGATAAAGATCAATCCTCCCTCGAAACCAACAGTGTGTCCAAGCCGCATCGCTAAACTTCGCTCAGCTCGATTGCCACCAAACCACTTATCAAAGTACAAGTTGTAGATGTAGTTCCATATCACGGTATACATGCTCAACCCGACCCCAACCAACGCAAGATCACTAGAGCCCTTTCCAGTGATCAATGAAGCCGCTGGTACAATAATCGCGAGTGCGATTAACTCAAAAAGTACTGCATGAAAAATTCGTTCGTTACGAGTCATATTTCTCTGTCCAAATAGTTCTACTCAATGCTTAGAATTTTATCTATTATTTAGATAACCAAAAGTTAGATACCATCGGTTTAAGCGATATGTTTACCATCGAACAACTGCAAGCTTTTATTGCTACATCAGAAGCAGGATCATTTTCAGGAGCAGCTAGAAAACTGGGGCGAGCTCAATCTGTAGTGAGCCAGCACATCATGAATATGGAGATCGACTGTGGCGTTGAGCTTTTTGATCGATCAGGCAGGTACCCTAAATTAACTGAGAATGGCCTCGCGCTCGTACCTTATGCACAAGCAACAATCAGCCAACTCGACCGCCTAAACAATAGGGCATCGCAGCTCTTTTCCACGCCAACGAACAAATTAGTCTTAGCTATTGATGAAGGGATTCCTCTGACTCGCTTGCCGGATGTGCTAAAGAAGTTAGAGCAACGCTTTCCACACTTACAAGTTGAATGCTTAACGGCATCAAGCCCTGATATCATTGAATTGGTTAAGTCGGAACGCGCCACGACTGGGATTATTTTGAGTGATTTACAAATGCCAAGGCACATCGATTTCACCAATCTTGGCAATATTGCATTTGATGTCTATGTCTCTTCAACGCATCCTTTAGCAAAGCAGCAAATCACTCACATTGATCAACTAAAACAACATCGTCAATTGGTCATACGATCCAAAAGTGCAGAGCCATGTGGTCTCAATCAAGCATTTAGCCCAGATATCTGGTACGCTGATAACTACTATATTTTGTTGGAATTGGCGAATAAAGGGTTTGGTTGGTGCTTTCTACCACAGCATTTAGTCGCGTATTCACCTAATACATTAAAAAAAGTTGGGGATGATTTCACAAAACTGGCTTGGCAAGTCAATGTTGACCTTATTCAGCACCAGAAATGGCATTCAGATCCCCTCCATCAACAAGCCAAAGCAGAACTGCTCAACCTATTCGGGCAGACATAAGTAAGTAGGAAGACCCAAATGGCAAATACATTGATCGTAGGTGCAGGCTGGCTCGGAACTCCGCTAGCAGAAACATTGATGAAAGATGGACACTATGTTGTCGTCACTCGTCGTAGCCAAACTCGATTAAAAGAGTTACCCACCTCATTAACTCACTCCGCATTGTTCGATTTCAATCAATTGAACGCCACAGCACGGCTAGATGAGCTGCTCAAACAGCATCAAATTACGCACGTTATCGGTGCTTTTCCTCCAGGATTTCGTAAAGGACGCGGTCAAGAATATGCACAGCAATGGCAAATACTTGCCAACGCAGCTAAGCAAAACAACGTTGAAAAACTTCTCATGATCAGCTCTACCACGGTTTACCCTAACCTTGCTTCCGATATGGAAGAAGCTGACGCGTCACTCTCTTTAGCAGCCGAAAGCCCTTATTTCTCTGACAATGCACGTATTATGCTTCAAGCAGAGCAGCATGTTATCGACTCGAATATTAACTTTGTTATTCTACGTTGTAGCGGATTAATCGGGCCAGATAGACACCCATCTCGCTTTGCAGCAAGGCTTCAACAAGTTAGTCGTAAAGCACCAGCTAATATGCTTCATCAAGATGATGCTGTCTCGGCTGCGAAATTTGCCTTAGGCAATTTAAGCAACCAAGTCATTAACGTTACGACACCTCATACTGTCAGCAAGGCTGAGTTCTACCAAGCTGCCATAAACAAAATCGGAAGTGAGATACCTCTTCCACCCGTCACAGAGCAAGCTGACAAGCGTATTCTTGCTGACAAACTACTCTCACTTGGTTATCGATTTCACTTCAATTCAACTTTGGATGCGCTATGAGACTCTATAGACATATAGAAACGCTTTGGGATTACATGCAACTCAAACATAAACTGAAGCCTGCGGACTGTTTGTTTGTGATGTGCAGTAATGATGTGCGTGTAGCGGAGCACGCTGCCAAGCTCTACCACCAAAAGTTGGCACCTTTGATTGTATTTTCAGGGGGTGAAGGTCGCTTCACAGATGGACTGTTTGAAAAAAGCGAAGCAGAAACCTTTGCCGAGATTGCAAAGATGTCGGGCGTTCCAAGTGAAGCAATTTTGCTCGAAACTGAATCCACAAACAGTGGAGAAAATGTTCGCTTTACTGAGCAACGATTAAAAGAGGAAGGAAAACAGTGTTCCTCGTTTATTCTGGTACAAAAACCGTTTATGGAGCGTAGAGCAATCGCGACATTTGAAAAACAGTGGCAGTCACCCTACACTCAGCTCCAAGTAAGCTCTGCGGCTCTTCCATTTTTTGAATACATTAATGAAGACATGCCATTAATGATGGTGCTAGAAGCACTAATGGAAGATTTCTCTCGCGTAAAAAGCTATCCAGAGAAAGGATTTCAAACCGAGCAGAACATCCCTCAGCAAGTCGAATCTTCTTACCAGGTTTTACTCGAGCGGTTTGGTTTTGACTTAGTCTAACTTTTTCTAACCGACAACAAAAAGCCACCAAGTTCGGTGGCTTTTCTGTATCAATACGGCTTATTTACCGAGTGCTTCTTTGTAATGTTGGCGGCATACGGAGACATACTTATCGTTACCGCCGATCGCAACTTGATCGCCTTCTTTAATTGCCACGCCGTGTTCATCGGTACGAATAACCATATTCGCTTTGCGGCCGCAATGGCAGATTGTTTTGAGCTCAACCAGCTTGTCTGCCCAAGATAATAGATACTTACTGCCTTCAAAAAGTTCGCCTAGAAAATCGGTGCGAAGGCCGTAACACAATACTGGAATATGCAACTTATCAACGACTTCAGTAAGTTGATAAACTTGTTCTTTCGACAAGAACTGACACTCATCAACAAGAATACAGTGACGTTTTTCAACCTCATTCAGAGCTGCGATCTCCTGATACAAATTGGTATCCTGACGAAATAAATGTGCGTCAGATTGAAGACCAATACGAGAGCTCACTTTACCGACACCAAAACGATCATCTAGCGCAGCCGTAAAAATAACTGGCGTCATGCCGCGTTCTTGATAGTTGAAAGAGGATTGAAGAAGCGTTGTTGATTTACCCGCATTCATTGCTGAGTAATAGAAATACATCTGAGCCACAGAGCATTACCTAAAGTTAAAGTTTTAATTTATGGAAATGGAAAATAAAAGGGCTGAATTATCAGCCCTTTAAAAATGAAAATTCAATTACTTACGACGCCACGTTGTGCCTTCTGGACCATCTTCCAGAACAATGCCCATTTCGGTCAGCTTGTCACGAGCCATATCTGCATTCGCCCAATCTTTCGAAGCACGAGAGTCGTTACGCAGCTTGATCAGAGCTTCGATTTCAGCCACTTCATCATCGTTACCCGCATCACCTTTTAGGAAGGCTTCAGGATCTTGGTGAAGAATACCGATCACGTCAGCTAGTTCACGCATTAGCGCACCGAGTTCGCTCGCTTTCTCTAGGTTTTCTGTTTTCAGACGGTTAACTTCGCGCGCCATGTCGAACAGAACTGAGTACGCTTCTGGTGTGTTGAAGTCATCGTTCATCGCTGCAGTGAAGCGAGATACGTATTCTTCACCACCAGCAGGCGCAGCATTTAGATCCAAACCACGTAGAGATGTGTACAGGCGCTCAAGCGAAGCACGTGCTTGGTTTAGGTTATCTTCGCTGTAGTTTAACTGGCTACGGTAATGACCAGACATTAGGAAGTAACGCACTGTTTCAGCATCGTAGTGACCAAGAACGTCACGGATAGTAAAGAAGTTACCTAGAGATTTAGACATCTTCTCACGGTCTACCATTACCATGCCGCTGTGCATCCATGTGTTCACGTATTGTGTATCGTGCGCACAGCATGATTGTGCGATTTCATTTTCGTGGTGTGGGAACTGAAGGTCAGAACCGCCGCCGTGAATGTCGAAGTGGTTACCTAGGATTGAAGAGTTCATTGCTGAACACTCTATGTGCCAACCTGGACGACCTGGACCCCATGGTGACTCCCACGTTGGTTCACCCGGCTTAGACATCTTCCAAAGTACAAAGTCTAGAGGGCTGCGTTTTGCTGTTTCGATATCAACGCGCGCGCCAGCTTGAAGCTGATCAAGGTCTTGCTTAGAAAGCTTGCCGTATTCGTTGAACTTACCCACTTCAAACATTACGTCACCGTTATCTGCAACGTATGCAAAACCGCGCTCGATTAGCTTCTCAACCAATTCGATGATTTCAGCAATAAACTGTGTCGCACGAGGTTCAACGTCCGGACGTTTCATGTTCAGCGCATCAAAATCAGCGTGCATTTCACTAATCAAACGCTCAGTCAATGAATCGCAAGACTCACCGTTTTCTGCGGCACGTTTGATGATCTTATCGTCGATATCTGTGATGTTACGTACAAACGTCAGATCATAGCCCAAGTAGCGAAGGTAACGTGATACAACGTCAAAAGAGACAAAAGTGCGACCGTGACCAATGTGACAGAGATCGTAGATGGTAACTCCACAGACATACATACCGACTTTGCCAGCTGTAATTGGTTTGAATTCCTCTTTCTGTCTTGTGAGTGTGTTATATATCTTTAACATGATCTCTATCTATGATTGTGAATGAATAAAGGAAGATGAGTATATCAACTCCAACCTAGTTAGGTAATAGCAATTAACCGATAAAACGATAATCGGCTAAACTTCAAGCACAAAACGAAGAATTTCCTCTTCCTGAGTTTTTAAAGCACTAGAACTTAGGCTAGAATCTCGGGCTCAACACAACACAGTAAAGGAAAGTAGCATGATCACCCTTCACACTAATTTTGGTGACATCAAGATTCAACTAAACGAAGAGAAAGCGCCAGAGACAAGCGCAAACTTCCTTCAGTACTGCCGCGACGGTTTCTACGACAACACGCTTTTCCACCGTGTTATTGACGGCTTCATGATCCAAGGTGGTGGTATGGAGTCTGGTCTACGTGAAAAAGCGACTCGTGCACCTATCAAGAACGAAGCAAACAACGGCCTTAGCAACAAAGTGGGTACACTTGCTATGGCACGTACTATGGAGCCGCATTCAGCAAGCTCTCAGTTCTTCATCAACGTAAACAACAACACGTTCCTAGACTTCCGTAGCGAAAGCCTAGACGGTTGGGGTTACTGTGTGTTCGGTGAAGTAATCGAAGGCATGGACATCGTAAATAAGATCAAAGGCGTTAGCACTGGTTCTTACGGCATGCACCAAGACGTACCTCTAGAAGACGTAGTAATCACTGGTACAACAATTGAAGAGTAATTCTTAGGAATTATTTTTAAAAGATAAGTTAATGGGGAGGCATAGCTTCCCCTTATTTCTATGACGACATTATTTATTTCCGATCTTCACCTTACCCCATCACGTCCTGATATCACGGAATGTTTTGTGACGTTCATGCGAACAGAAGCAACAAAAGCTGATGCACTTTATGTACTCGGCGATCTGTTTGAGTTCTGGATTGGTGACGATGACAACACCCCTTTTGCAGACCAAATCCGTGCAGAGTTTAAAGCACTGACGGATGCGGGTGTGCCAACTTTTTTCATCCAAGGCAATCGAGATTTTTTACTCGGCAAACGCTTTTGCAAAGAAACCGGTATGACATTACTCGACGATGTCTGCACGATTGATCTTTATGGTCAAAAAGCCGTAATCCTACATGGCGATACGCTCTGCATTGACGATGTGAAATACCAAGAGTTTAGAAAAACCGTTCACAAGCCATGGCTACAATGGTTGTTTAACCGTATTCCTTGGTTCATTAAGAAGAAAATTGTCTCAAAAGTTCAATCCGATATTCGTGATGATAAAATGAGCAAGTCATTAGATATCATGGACGTCAACCAAAACGAGGTCGAGAAAGTAATGTCTCAGAACTGCGTCAACTTAATGATTCATGGTCACACACATCGCCCGAACACACATTTTTTTGACGTCGATGGCGTTAAAAAGACCCGAATTGTTTTAGGGGATTGGTATACGCAAGGCTCAGTTTTAAAAGTAAATTCTGATAGTTTTGACCTGCAAACGAGACCGTTCATACAGAATTTGCGTTAAGCATGTAGAGCGTGTAGAAGATTCACGCTCAAGTCGTAGATATTTTGTAAAAAATCGCTATTATCATAATACTAAGTTAAACAGAACGAAGTACCTAATTGAAGTATTCTTACGTAGCTCGCCAACCGATTCTGGATAGAGAAAAACGAACCATAGGTTACGAACTCCTCTTTCGAGACGGCCCTAAAAATACCTTCCCTGAAGTAGAACCAGAGCTGGCTACTAGTCGACTGCTATCCGATCATTTTTTGTCGACGCATTACAACACATTAGGAAACAAACTTGGCTTTGTTAACTTTCCGCATCAAAGCTTGGTGAACTTGGTCCCAACTTTGTTTCCTAAAGAATCTCTCGTCATTGAAGTCCTTGAAGACTGCCAACCGACAGAAGAACTGTTAGAAGCCATCAAGCACCTTCATGAGTGCGGGTACAAAATTGCTCTGGATGATTTTGTTCCGACGAAAGCTTGGAAGCGTTTTCTTCCATACGTTTCCATGATCAAGTTTGATATTAGACTTGTGCCGATCAAGAAAGCTGCCATTTTTATTCAGGCGTTGAGCCCATTTAAAATCGACTTTCTTGCGGAAAAGGTAGAGACCTATGAAGAGTTCGAGCAAGCTCTAGAAGCCGGTTTTAACTATTTTCAAGGGTATTTTTTTAGCAAACCTGAGATGATCCAGAAAAAACGGTTGAACCCCGCGTTTCTTACCGTCATCCAGCTTTGTAAAGAGATTGCAGATAAGCCCATCGACTTCAATGAGGTTGAACGTCTGTTTTCGATTGATGTGACGCTGTCATACAAGCTGCTTACTTACGTAAATTCAGGCTATACATTAACGACTAAGATCAAATCGTTCAGACAGGCGCTTATTTATCTGGGTGAAGAGCGACTACGACGCTTTATTTCCTTAGTTGCAATTGCCTCCGTTCAAGAAGATAAACCTGACTCTCTTTACTCTTTAGCGATTCAGCGTGCACGAATGTGTGAACTGCTACTTAGTCAAATGAACACTAGGTATGACCCTGGGCAGGCTTTTTTGACAGGCATGTTTTCTTTACTCGGATCTTTGCTCGATCAACCGCTCTCGGATGTCATTGAAGATATCCCCGTTGACGAAGATATAAAACTCGCATTAACCAGTCGAAAAGGCGTACTTGGTCACTTACTTTCGATGACGATCGCCTATGAACAAGCGGACTGGGAGTTAGCCGAGCGATATTGCACCGTTCTTAAATTAACCGAACCTCAATTAGCGGACGCTTTTAATCAATCGACGGAATGGGCTCAAGAACTGCTGTCTCAAACGCCCTAAATCGCTATAATGCCTCACCTCCAGCCTCGCAATTGTGAGGTTGTTTGTTTTTACCGCTTAATTAATCGAGATTTCATTTTATGGCTTCTTCTTGCCCTTGCGGATCTAACCGCACCTACCAACAGTGTTGTGAAATTGCCCACAACAACCATGCTGACGTCACCACTCCAGAGCAGTTAATGCGCTCTCGTTACAGTGCGCATGTGTTAGGTCTAGTCGATTACGTGGTGAACACGTACCACCCAAGCTGTAATGCAGAAGAGCAACGTGAAGGCATTGCCCAATCTATCGACAGCGATTGGTGCAAACTTGAAGTTGTAAAAACAGAAGCTGGCAGTAATGACAATGAAGGCTTTGTCGAATTTAGCGCTTATTTTGATGAAGACGGCAAGCGCTACTGTATGACAGAGCGTTCTCGCTTTGTAAAAGAAAATGGGCTTTGGTACTACATTGACGGCACGTTTCCAGAAGAAGAGCTAGAAGAAGAACCAGAACAAGATCCTCGCCTAAACCAACCAGTGAGTAGCCTAAAAGTAGGTCGTAACGACCCGTGTATCTGTGGAAGCGGTAAGAAATTTAAGAAGTGTTGTGGGTAAGATCATCCACTCCTAGCTTATTGAGCTCTCTTTAATGAAATTCCTGATCTCGCCTAGG
>NZ_JADDYH010000014.1:714186-766901 GCF_015163595.1 Vibrio sp. OPT41
CTCGTTGGAGTGACGTGAATATATGTACCTGTTTGAAGTAAATAACTCTACTGCAAGCACCATTAGAAAATATACCGTCATTCTGAACAGCGAGGAACGAGTGTGATTCAGAATCTAATCGCTACTAGCACTGTTGCCGGTTTTTACCCCGAATCAAGAACACTAAATTAAAAAAGCCCCTAGGCTCGAGAGCATAGGGGCTTTCACTTATCTATAGCAAGCTTACTTATGACGCTCTTTCAGTTTGTTCACTACGTCATTCATCGATAAGCCTTGGTCTTGAAGCAATACCATTAAGTGGTAAATCAAATCCGCAGATTCACACACTAACTCCGCCTTATCGCCCGACGTCGCCGCAAGCGCGACTTCAACGCCTTCTTCGCCCACTTTTTGCGAAATACGCTTGGTGCCACGGGCATAAAGACTGGCAGTATAAGAGGAATCTGGGTCGGCACTCTTGCGGGCAGCCAATAGCTGCTCAAGTTGATGAAGCCACACCATTTGTGACTCCTCTTGAGGGTCCACATCCCAGCAAGTTGTGTTACCCAAGTGACACGTAGGACCAATGGGATTCACTTTCACCAGTAGCGTATCGTTGTCGCAATCGAGCTGCATGTTCACTAGTTGCAATACGTTGCCAGAAGTCTCACCTTTCGTCCAAAGACGTTGCTTGGTACGAGAGAAAAACGTCACTTGACCCGTTTCGCCCGTTTTTGCCAACGCATCTTGGTTCATGTAACCCATCATCAGCACTTGGCTTGATTGGAAATCTTGTACGATGGTAGGTACCAGACCATCCACCTTTTCCCAGTTGATTCGCTCAGCTAGCGAACTTACTTCGGCGGCTTTCACACTCATAGTCGTACCTCAATGCCTTGTTGTTTCAAATACTGCTTTAGTTCACCAATGTTGATGACTTGCTTGTGGAATACCGATGCGGCAAGCGCGCCATCCACATTGGCTTTTTGGTATGCTTCCGCAAAGTGCTCCATAGCACCCGCGCCACCCGATGCAATCAGCGGTACATTACATACTTCGCGCACCATATTCAGTTGTTCGATATCGTAGCCGTTACGCACACCGTCTTGGTTCATCATGTTCAGTACGATTTCACCAGCGCCGCGTTTTTGTACTTCTTGCACCCAATCACGCGTTTCCCATTGGGTCGCTTTGGTGCGTTCTTCATCACCAGTAAACTGGTAAACCTGATACTTGCCCGTCTCTTTGTCGTAGTATGAATCGATACCAACGACGATACATTGCACACCAAACTTATCAGCAAGGTCAGTAATCAACTGAGGGTTCGCCAATGCAGGTGAGTTGATAGACACTTTGTCTGCACCAAACTCAAGAATGCGCGCTGCGTCTTCCGCTGATTTAATACCACCAGCCACACAGAAAGGAATATCAATAACTTCTGCAACGCGAGCGACCCAACTTTTATCGACGACACGACCATCACTTGAAGCGGTAATATCGTAGAACACGAGCTCGTCTGCGCCCTCTTCCGCATAACGCTGTGCCAGAGGAACGATGTCGCCAATGATTTCATGGTTACGGAACTGGACGCCCTTGACCACTTGTCCATCACGTACATCAAGACATGGGATTATTCGCTTTGCCAACATGCAAACGCCTCCTCTGCTGTGAACTTACCATCTAACAACGCGCGACCAACGATCACGCCTGCCACACCGCAGCCTTTTAGCGCTTCGATATCTGCTAGCGAACCGATGCCGCCTGAAGATTGGAACTGCACTTGTGGGTACTGTTTACATAGGTCGACGTAAAGCTCTACGTTTGAGCCTTCTAGCGTACCGTCACGAGAAATGTCAGTACACAGCACGTGCTGTAGACCTACCGTTAGGTAATCGTTGATCAGAGCTTCAATAGTCACGCCTGAATCTTCTTGCCAACCAGAGATCGCCACTTTACGTGTGCCGTCTTGATCGATGTTGATGTCCAACGCGAGAACGATTTTCTCTGCGCCGTATTTTTCCATCCAACCTTTCACAAGCTCTGGCTGTTTTACTGCTGTTGAGCCAACGACAACACGCTGAGCCCCCGCTTCTAGCAGATCAATCACGTCTTGCTCTGTGCGCACTCCGCCACCGATTTGGATGTTCGCTGGCGTGCTTGCTAGTAGCTTTGCAATTAAATCAAGTTGACGTGCTGTCGTGTCTTTCGCGCCAGTTAAATCCACCAAGTGCAGCCAGTTAGCACCAGCTTGGTGGTACAAGTTGAACTGCTCTGCTGGGTCGACTTTGTACTCAGTTACTTGGCCGTAATCACCTTGATAAAGGCGAACCACCTGTCCTTCAATTAAGTCAAGAGCTGGAATAATCACACTAAATCCCTTTTATAATTCTAAGAAGTTTTGAATAAGCTTCGCGCCCGCTTTTGAAGAACGCTCAGGGTGGAATTGCACACCATAGTAGTTACCGCTTTGTACTGCTGCTGTGAACGGGTTGCCATATTCACACTCAGCAATCGTGTACTCCCCGACAGGCATTGCAAAGCTGTGTACAAAGTAGAAGTACTCGCCTTCTTCAATGCCTTTGAAAAGTGGATTACCTGCTTTTGCAGACACCGTATTCCACCCCATATGCGGCAGCGGCAAGTCTCCTGTTTGTAGCAACTTCACTTCGCCTTCACAAAGTCCGAGACACTCAACCAACTCGTCGGCTTTCTGGCCTTTTTCTTGAGACACTTTGCCCAGCAGTTGCATGCCTAAACAGATACCTAGTAATGGCTTTTCTACCTGTTTTACCAAGCTGATCAGATCGCGCTCTTCTAGGTTCTTCATCGCTTCGCTAGCAGTTCCCACGCCCGGTAGGAATAGCTTATCTGCCGACAATACAACTTGCGGATCTTTTGAAATCGTTACGTCATAGCCTAGGCGTTCAATAGCAAACTTCACCGAAGAAACGTTGGCACAGCCAGTATCGATAATGACAACTTTCTGTTCTGTCACTGTTTTTCTCCTTGCTAACGTTAGCCTTAAAGCACGCCTTTACTACTTGGTAGCTCAGTGCCTTCTACTTTGATTGCTTGGCGTAACGTACGACCAAACGCTTTAAATAGACTTTCAATGATGTGGTGATCATTGTTGCCCGCAGAAGAAAGGTGCAACGTACATGCTAATGTGTCAGTCAGAGAGCGGAAGAAGTGAACTACCATCTCTGTTGAAAGATCACCCACTTGCTCACGACTGAATTGCGCGTCGAACTTAAGGTAAGGACGACCTGACAGGTCTAGTGCGCATTGTGCCAAACACTCATCCATTGGAAGGCTAAAGCCAAAGCGACCAATACCACGCTTGTCACCCAGTGCTTCTTTCAACGCTTGACCTAACGCAAGAGCGGTATCTTCCACTGTGTGGTGATCATCAATGTGCAGGTCACCTTCTACTTTGCACACCATCTGGAACCCGCCGTGTGTCGCAATTTGATCCAGCATGTGGTCGAAGAAGCCAAGACCAGTAGAGATGTCATTGCCGCCTTGTTCATCAAGATTAACGAATACTTTGATGTCTGTTTCTTTTGTGGTGCGAACGACTTCAGCAACGCGCGCCTTCACCGTGAGATCTTTCAGGATCTGTTTCCAACCCATGGTTTCCGGGTTGTATTGAATGCCACGAATTGCCATGTTTTCTGCAAGTTGAAGATCGGTTTGACGATCGCCAATCACAACAGAGTTTTGGAAATCCACTTTGCCACCTTGAAGATACTCTTTTACCAAGCCTAATTTAGGCTTACGGCATGAGCAGTTATCTTCATCAAAGTGAGGACAAATCAGCACGTCATCAAATTTCACACCTTGAGATTCAAAGATCTCCATCATCATGTTGTGTGGTGCATCAAAATCAGCTTGTGGGTAACTGTCGGTACCCAAACCATCTTGGTTCGTGACCATCACTAGACGGTATCCTGCATCCTGCAACGACAACAGGCTTGGGATAACAAATGGCTCCAGTTTTAGTTTATCTAAACGGTCTACTTGAAAATCAATCGGCGGCTCAACAATTAAGGTGCCATCACGATCAATAAAAAGGATTTTTTGTTGTTTGCTCACTCGAACTTCCTTATTGCTATTCTTTTGGCGCTCCCGCTATTGAGCGAGAGCGATAAATTCTGTCTCTATTTATGCGTAGTAGTTTCTGATAAATCCAAGCGTTTTTTCGCACTCGTCACGGTTACCCACACTGATACGCACACAGTTTTCAATTGGCGAGTTACGCAAAATAATGCCCGTATCCCAAGCAGCTTTGAAAAGGTCATCGCCATCTGGGAATTTCACCAATAGGTAGTTTCCCCACCCTTCAAACACTTCCAAGCCCGGAATCATTGAAAGGCCAACTTGCAAGTAAGCACGGTTTGCATTCAAATCGAGAACTTGAAACTTCGCTCGCGCTAAACCAGCTTCCGAAAGTGCCTGAGTCGCAATTTCTGCCACTGGAACTGGGACTGGGTAAGGTGCGATAACTTTAAGAAGTACATTAATCAGCTCTTCGTTCGCAAGCGTAAATCCACAACGCAGACCTGCAAGCGCAAAAGCTTTCGACAGAGTACGCAGAATCGCAAGATTCGGGTATTGCGCCAGTAAATCTACCGTTGACGCTTCTGGACAAAAATCGATGTATGCTTCATCCATCACCACGATTGCTCGGTCTTTTGTCATCTCAAGCAGAGACACAATGTCCTCACGCTTAACCAAGTTACCTGTTGGGTTGTTTGGCGAACATACAAAAACCAGTTTCACGTTATCCAGATTAGCTTCGATGCCTGCAAGGTCTAGTTGCCAATCTGACGTTAGCGGCACGGTTTTGCGCTCTACACCGATGGTTTCTGCACTGATGGCGTACATGCCGTAAGTTGGTGGGCAGTAAAGAATCGCATCTTCACCCGGCTCACAGAATGCACGAATTAATAACTCAATACCTTCGTCTGCGCCGCGAGAAGTCAGTGTTTGTTCTGGCTTCACACCCGCATACGCTGCGTAAGCGGAAATCAGTTCTTTCGGTTGGCATTCGCTGTAACGATTAAGACGAGCAAAGTCTGTTTTGTATTCATTGTTAAATGGTGATTCGTTGGCATTTAGCCATACGTCACCCGTACCACCGATTCGGCGAGCCGACATATAAGGGGTAAGCTGTTGGACTTGTTTACGCGCTAGCTTTTCCATCTCATTACTCTCTTATTCTTTCTTACTTGCTAATTTTTCTACGCGGATAGTAACAGCACGTTTGTGAGCGTCCAGACCTTCTGCTTCAGCCATCGTGACTACCGTTGGTGCAAGGTTCTTTAAACCATCAGCAGAAAGCTCCTGAACCGTCATTCGTTTAGAGAAATCCGCCAAACCTAAGCTTGAATAAGTACGTGTGTAACCGTAAGTAGGAAGGACGTGGTTAGTCCCCGATGCGTAATCTCCCGCAGATTCAGGCGACCAATCCCCAAGGAAGATAGAGCCTGCATTATCAAGTAGAGGTAGAAGCTCACGAGGGTTCTTAGTCTGAACAATCAAGTGCTCAGGACCGTAGTAATTGGAAATAGAAACTGACTGCGTCATCGACTCGGAAATAATGATCAAGCTTGATGCCAGAGCCTTTTCTGCGATGTCTTCACGAGATAGCTCCTTAAGCTGACGTTGAACCGCATCCGTCACTTGATCAGCAATCACAGGAGAAGAAGTCACAAGTACCACTTGAGAATCAGGACCGTGTTCCGCTTGGCTCAAAAGATCCGCAGCGATAAAGTCTGCATCTGCGGTTTCATCGGCAATTACAAGAACTTCTGATGGACCTGCTGGCATATCAATCGCAGCACCACAGAAATCATTACTTACCTGACGTTTTGCTTCGGTCACGTAAGCGTTGCCCGGACCAAAGATCTTATCTACTTTCGATACAGTCTCGGTGCCATAAGCCATTGCAGCAACTGCTTGGCCACCACCGACGTTATACACCTCATCAATGCCACACAGTTTCGCGACATAAAGGATCTCATCAGCGATTGGGGGTGGAGAACAAAGAACGACTTTACGACAACCTGCAATTTTTGCAGGAACGCCGAGCATCAAAACAGTCGATGGCAAAGGCGCACTGCCACCAGGAATGTACAAACCCACTTTTTGAATTGGGCGTGTTACTTGTTCACAAAGGACACCTGGCTGGGTTTCCACCTTGATCGGTTGCGGCTTTTGCGCTTTGTGGAACTTAGAAATATTGGCGTAAGCTTGCTCTAGTGCGCTCTTCATTGACTCTGACAAACGCTCTGACGCTGCCTTAATTTCCTGAGAAGAAACACGAATGGATTCAGGCTTAACACGGTCAAACTTTTCTGTCAGCTCAATAAGAGCAGAGTCACCTTCTTCTCGAACTTTAGCAATAACTTCGGCCACAGCAGTGGTGATATTGGCACCTTCTGCAATAGCAGGGCGCTCCAAAATAGAGTCTTGCTGATTCTCACTTAATGATTGCCAAACGACTGTTCTCATGATGCTTACTCCATCATTTTTTCAATTGGTAGAACGAGAATTGAACTTGCGCCCAACTCTTTCAGCTGTTCCATTGTTTCCCAGAATAGGTTTTCAGAACTCACTAAGTGAACAGCCATTTTCTGCTTATCTGCAGAAAGAGGAAGAACAGTTGGGTCTTCAGCACCTGGCAGTAGTGCTTTAATTTGATCTAACTTCTCTGCTGGGGCGTGAAGCATAATGTACTTAGATTCTTTCGCTTGCTGCACGCCTTGCATGCGAGTTAACAGCTTTTCGATTAGCGCCACTTTGTCTGCGTCGAACTCACCTGTGCGTTGAATCAATGTCGCTTTTGATTTGAAGATAATTTCAGCTTCTTTAAGGCCGTTCGCTTCCAGTGTTGCACCTGTAGAAACCAAATCAGCGATAGCATCAGCGAGACCCGCGCGAGGGGCAACTTCTACAGAGCCTGTCAGCATACATGTAGAGAATGGAACGCCGGCTTCATCCATGTACGCTTTTAGAAGTTGAGGATACGTTGTAGCAATACGCTTGCCAGCTAAGTCTTGTGGACCGTTGTACTCTTCGTCCTTGTCGATTGCGATAGATAAACGACAGCCACCAAAATCAAGTCGACGAAGCTGAACAAACTCGCAGGGTTCACCTAATGCTTTGCGGTCAAGGCGAACTTCTTCTAGTTCATTTTCGCCAATAAAGCCAAGGTCAACCACGCCATCCATAATTAAACCTGGGATGTCGTCGTCACGAACCAAGAGTAAATCAATTGGCATATTTTCAGAATGGACAACTAAACGCTCGCCCATTACGTTGAACTTTACGCCGCACTGTTTTAGTAGAGCTTGACTCTCTTTGCTAAGACGACCTTTTTTCTGAATTGCGATTCTTAAACGTTGTGTTTGCATTGCTTTGTCCCTATGCAAGATTTTGATATCTAAGTATTTTTCAAACTAATAAAACTAAAAAACCCTCGGGAGATTGAAGTCTCCCGAGGGTTTAAAATCTGCTTTTACTTTGATTTTACCTCCGGGAGTTTCCTGCCTCCCGGGTATGCGTACATCGCCCGAAAGACTAGATTGGGTGATGATGGTGATGAATGTTCATTACAAAATTACGCATACTTATTTCAAGGCTCTTCTCATTTGCTTTGTTACCAACAACACTAACCAAGCTGATTACTTTTTTCAACCCTTAATTTTAAAAAAATTCGAATTGTATAATACAAATAAAAAAGGAGGCCGAAGCCTCCTATAAATTTACTTTTTAAATCAGTGAATTACGCACTCTGGCAAGACGCTATTTTAGACTTTGAAAGCCATGACAAAATAGCGCAAACGATAATGAATGTTATCGACGCTGCAATGAACGAGAACGCTATTGAAGCAGTCATACCAAGGGCAATAAAGCCGACGCATGAAACAAGCGCGACTGATAATGCATAAGGTAGCTGTGTTGATACGTGATCAATGTGGTTACAACGTGCACCCGTCGATGACAAGATAGTCGTATCTGAGATTGGTGAACAATGGTCACCGAATACCGCACCAGCTAAAACCGCACTCAGCATCGGTAGCATTAGCGCTACGTCTGTTGCGCCAGCCATGTCTCCAGCGATTGGAAGCATGATGCCGAACGTACCCCATGAAGTACCTGTTGAGAACGCCATCAGGCCAGACAACAAGAATAGGATAACTGGGAGCCAATGAGGGTTGATATTGCCCTGCGCCATTGTCGAAAGGTAAGTACCAGTCTTCATATCACCGATAACAGAACCAATGGTCCAGGCAAATACTAAGATTAGAATCGCACCAAACATAGACTTAGCACCAATCCAAAGTGTACGTGCGATCTCAGCCATTGGTAGACCTTGCTTCACAACAGTAAACAGTGCAACTGCTAAGCCAAGCAAGCTACCGTAGATTAGTGATGTACCTACATCTGTATTTTCAAAAGCACCAAGAAGCGCAAACTCCTTACCATCAGCAGCCAATGCTTGGCCACCCGTGTAAAGCATTGAAGCGATAGTCGCGATAATCAGCGTCACGATAGGAAGTATCAAATCTGACACTTTACCCTTTTCACTTTCACGGATATCTAGCTCTTCGTTTAGGTCATGCGCTTCTTGCGAGTCATTTTCTTTGTCTTTATCAAAGCCACGACCTTGCGATGCAGAGATCTCATGCTCACGCATTTTACCAATATCAAGACCAAACCACGCAACAGCGAACACCATTAGCAGCGCAAAAACGGCGTAGAAGTTCATTGGAATAAGACGAACATATGCGCCAAGAGCCGAATACTCTGTGATCCCATGTGAGACTAAGATCCCGCCAATAATAGTAATAATGTAAGCACCCCAGCTAGAAGCAGGCATAATTACACACATTGGAGCAGCGGTTGAGTCTAGAATGTACGCAAGCTTAGCGCGAGACACATAAAAGCGATCGGTTACTGGGCGAGAGATCGCACCAACAGCAAGGCTATTAAAGTAATCATCGACAAAAATGAATACGCCTAAAAAGGCGGCAAGAAGTTTGGAGCCGCGTTTACTCTTCACTCGAGATTGTGCCCATTCAGCAAAAGCACGAGTACCGCCAGATAGCGTTAATAAAGCTGTTGTCATACCTAATAAGATTAGGAAACCAACAATGCTCATGTTCCAAGTGTTAATTCCGCCATCTTCAATAAAGACAGAAGAAACTTGAGAACTGACGTAACCTGCGGTGTCGCTGATAGACCAGCTATTAAGTAGCACCGCACCTAGCACGATACCTACACCCAAGGAAACTAATACACGTCGAGTCAAAATCGCCAAAGTCAAAGCGACAATAGGTGGCAATAATGAAACAGGAGAACTAGAAAAATCTATTAAATTCATGATCTTCAAAAACCAAAGTTTGGCTAGAGATCTACTGCAGACAAGTCACGTAGCATACGATACGTGCTCATGTTGAACTTAGCGACAGGGAAGCGAACACTCCACCCAACCCTACAGTAGCGCTCCATAGTTTAATGTGAATATATACTATGGCAGTGTTGTTCCTTTCAGATACAACCCCAGCAAGTAACTTTGATGAGTTACTTACTTCGGCAATCTTCGCCTTCCACTATTATTCATTGGCATCACCCCAATAATAGCTACTCTTCGAGACCGCGCCTCTACGGCAACAACAAACAATTAACCACTAACTGTACAAATTAACAACAAATTGTCTGCAATATTGCATCAGGTGGCAGCCATTGTACTTATGATGAGAGTCAATGCAACACATCAAACTAAATTAAACAAATAAATAATGACTGAGATAATTTATAAACCTTGCCTACTTCCATAAGTTTTGTGCAACTGAAATCACATCAATCATGTTATTTATGAAACATTATTACTACCTTAGAAATATCATGGTTTATCTTATATCAATAAATTAAGGATATATGACACAGCATTAAAGATGGATGCTTCATATTTTTAAGTAATAACTCAAATTTTTTTATAAAAAACCAAGCTGTCACTCTCTCTATACAATAATGATTGTTGATTTTAGTTCTCATCTAATAATGATTTATTTCGAGTGTAATAATATTAATTGCTTTAAAAAATAGTCAAATTTAAACAAAATCTTGATTTAGCATTTGCACATAAGGAAAAGATAAAGTTAAATATAAGGACTCTTTGTTTATTTATAGATTGGCATTATTTAATCGTAACGATAAAAAGTGCCCAACACATTAACCTTTTAATAGGAATCGTTATGTCAGAGCTGACTAAAACCCTTCTAAATATCCGTAGCCTTCGTGCATTTTCTCGTGAGCTGACTCTAGAACAATTGGAAGAAGCTCTAGATAAACTCACTACTGTCGTAGATGAGCGTCGTGAAGCAGAAGAAGCAGAACGCGCAGCACAAGCAGAGCAAGAAGCTAAGCTTGCAGAGATTGCTGAGAAAATCGCTCAAGACGGTATTGACGTAGAAGCACTTATTACTGCGCTATCTGGCGAAACTAAGACGAAAGGCAAAGCGAAGCGCGCACCTCGCCCTGCTAAATACAAATACACAGATTCAAACGGTAATGAGAAAACTTGGACTGGCCAAGGTCGTACACCTTCGGCGATTCAAGAGCAACTTGATGCAGGTAAATCTCTGGATGAGTTCCTAATCTAGATCCGTGCTATTTTTTAAAAGGCTCCCATAGGGAGCCTTTTTTATTTAAACCATTACAAATAAAAAAGGCACATTTCTTAATGTGCCTTTTACTTTAGTTACAGAATAGTTAATTAAATCGCTTCGTATTAACGTTCCCAGTATGCTTCTTCTAGGCTATCTTCTCGCTCAGGAAGTCCGCGCGACAATCGTGGTGAATGTTGCACGAGAACTTCGTAGCTAGCACGGTTTGCGTATTTGCAGACTTGAGAAAAAGAAGAGTAAGTTAAATACTCGTTACTGTGCTTGCTTGAATTAGGCACATTTTCTTTATGGTATTTATTTGCTGCCATATCATGAAGAACAGCAGATAACGCAGCATCACCTGCGCCATTTGTATTCTTAATTTTTTCTGGGCCACCCATATATGGCGAGATATGCGAGTACACTTTTATTGGCGTCTCGCATGAGTCTTTTTTCGCCGGACGACTGAATTCATAACGATTAAATTCAGCAATTGACCCTGGAAGTAATGGCAAAGAAGTTTCGCGCTTCGCGCTATCCTCCGTATACCCAGCCATAAATAGACCTACAGGACCCGCCGTGCACAATACTAGATCAGCCCACTCCAATGTTTTATCAGACGCAGCAAGTGGATCAGATTCCCCCGTCAGTGCTTCTGCTTCATCTTCATTCATCGCAACGACTGAAACGTTATCTCGAATGAATTCTTGCCAATATTTAGGGTCATCTTGAATAACAAACTTTGTGCCTAAAGTCAGAACAACAGGCACATCATTCTTTTTCGCGTACTCAATTGCTTTCATTGTTGCTTCCGGCATTGGGTCGCCGTCTTTGCAACGTACTAGATATGACGTCAGTACAAGTGCTGATGCATTTTTAAAGATTTTCTCTGGAATGCTATCAGGATGGAGTTGGTTCATTTGCCCTTCGCTGATAGCAAAAGTACGTTCACCGTCTTCTGTGATAAGAGCAAAACAACGGCCAATTGCACCATCTACACCTTGTAGGTAGTTCAAGTCCATGCGGCTTGATGTATTACAAAGATAGCGGTAACCGTAGCTGCCAATCTTAATATCCTGGCTCATCACTCCAAGTAGTGTGGAGCGGTCATCCGCTAGCACGGAGTAGTTATGTAGCGTGTTACCAATTGTACCGCCCGCATACTCATTGGTAATCAAGTTCTCTTCTTTCAGTTGCTGGTATAACTCTTCTGCTCTTTCGTCATCGATAACCAGAGAGTGACCTTTACTCAGACCGTACTTTTCAATCACATCCGTTGTAACTTTTGCTTCAATATCAACCAAGGTTTGGTCAATACCAATGATGTGAGTGCGCGTCATCTTCTTGCTTTCTTGTGCTTGGCTCACCAGCGGGTCACGAGCATGAACAGGAAAATAGTGCTTCGATTTGCGTTGTCCAGGAAATTTCATATTGTCAGTCTGAGTAAGGGGATGAAAAGGAGAGCGGATTCTATACCGCTAATAATAAAGCAGCAATAAAAGCGATTATAGCAAACGTTTGCTGACTACTTTTTTCTTTTAGGTGGCTTATTCACCTTCCATAAAGCTGAGATCTGGTAGTTGCTCAAGGTGCTCGCTATAACGCTTTAGGTTGAACTCACCCTCATTCTTCATTACATCAAAAATCTCAATTGACATCGCACATGCCATCATCGCAACCGCATCTTCACGTGGTGTGCCAGTCATCATTAAACGCATAAGGGTTTCTTTTACTTTAAGCGGGTTACCATCTTCGAGCTGATTTTCAACAATTTCAATCAACTCACTTTCTTGCATAAATTGGTTTTCTTCTGTCATTTGATGTTTCCTCTTGGATTTTGGCCAACTATGCCATATATACCTCTTCTATACTTGCGAAATTACTCGTTCGAATCTTTGTTGAAGAAAAATCCAGCGAAACGAATTGTGATTTCGATCTCGGATCTGTCACCGGTCTGTGGATTCTGATAGAATCTGCATCCCGTTTATTTAAGTGGTGTTTAGTAATGTCTGATAACAGCCAAAAGAAAGTCATCGTCGGTATGTCCGGCGGCGTTGATTCATCTGTTTCCGCGTATCTTCTAAAGCAGCAAGGCTACCAAGTAGAAGGCCTTTTCATGAAGAACTGGGAAGAAGATGACAACGAAGAATATTGTACAGCGGCAGAAGATCTTGCTGACGCTCAGGCAGTATGTGACAAGCTAGGCATCCACCTACACACTATCAACTTTGCTGCCGAATACTGGGATAACGTATTTGAGTACTTCCTTGCTGAATACAAAGCGGGCCGTACTCCGAACCCTGACATTCTTTGTAACAAAGAAATCAAGTTCAAAGCATTCCTAGAATTCGCTGATGAAGTACTTGATGCTGATTACATTGCAATGGGCCACTATGTGCGTCGCTCTTTCCCAGAAAACGGTGAAAAAACACAAATGTTACGTGGTCTAGATGGCAACAAAGATCAAAGCTACTTCCTGTACACATTAAGCAACGAGCAAATCGCACGTAGCCTATTCCCTGTTGGTGACCTAGAGAAGCCAGAAGTACGCCGCATCGCGGAAGAGCAAGATCTAATCACGGCGAAGAAGAAAGACTCTACGGGTATTTGTTTCATCGGCGAACGCAAGTTTACTGAATTCCTAGGTCGCTACCTTCCAGCTCAACCAGGTAACATCGAAACACCTGAAGGCGAAGTGATTGGTCAACATCAAGGCCTGATGTACCACACGCTTGGTCAGCGTAAAGGTCTACACATCGGTGGCCGTAAAGGCGGCGGTGGTAACGAGGACCCATGGTTCGTTGGTGAGAAAGATCTAGAACGTAACGTTTTGATTGCCGTTCAAGGTAAAGACCATCCAATGTTAAAATCAGAAGGTCTACTTGCATCACAACTTCACTGGGTAGATCGTGAGCCAATTCGCGATGTTATGAAGTGCACAGTGAAAACTCGTTACCGTCAGGAAGATATTCCTTGTACAATCATCCCTATCGATGATGAAAACATTAAAGTTATCTTTGACGAGCCACAAATTGCTGTAACTCCAGGTCAATCAGCAGTGTTCTACAAAGGTGACGTGTGCCTAGGTGGCGGCATCATCGAGCAACGCATTAAATATTCTCAAGCTTAGGAGTCGTTACGTGGCGAATACACTTTATGACCGTACTATCGCTTTCGCTGGGATTTGCCAAGCTGTTGCTTTAGTTCAACAGGTAGCGAGAAACGGACATTGTGATCAAGATGCTTTTGAAACATCAATCAACGCTATTTTGAGCACGAACCCTGCTAACACAGTTGGCGTATTCGGTCGCGAAGCCGATCTAAAGCTCGGCCTAGAGTGCTTGGTTAAGGGGATTGATAGCACACCATCAGGCAGTGAAATTACTCGTTACATTATTAGTTTAATGGCGTTAGAGCGTAAGTTAAGCTCTCGTAACGATGCTATGTCTCAGCTTGGTGATCGTATTCAGATGGCCAAGCGTCAGTCAGAGCACTTTGAGCTACTAGACGATCAAATGATCAGCAATTTAGCGAGCATCTATCTGGATGTCGTTAGCCCTATTGGCCCACGCATTCAAGTAACGGGCACGCCATCTGTACTGCAGCAGACGGCAAGCCAACACAAAGTTCGTGCGCTGTTGTTATCTGGCATTCGTAGTGCAGTTCTTTGGCGTCAAGTTGGTGGTAAGCGTCGCCACCTAATCTTCGGGCGCAAGAAGATGGTAGAGCAAGCACAAATCCTTCTTGCTCGTCTGTAGTAAAATATCAAATAAGCAGCTCGCGTTTATCGCGAGCTCATTTTTTTCGACTAAAACAAATCCCGCGCAAACGTTTGCGCAATATTCGTGACAATTGCCACAGTTATTGGTATAAAGCTCACGAAATTTAGAAACCCAATTCAGGAGAACATCATGGAACTGTCAGCATTGACTGCTGTTTCACCAGTAGACGGCCGTTACGGAAGCAAGACAATTGCGTTACGCGAAATTTTCAGTGAATACGGTCTACTAAAATACCGTACTATCGTTGAAATCCGCTGGCTACAAAAGCTTGCTGCTACTGCTGAAATTGCAGAAGTGCCAGCGTTTAGCGCAGAAGCAAACCAATTCCTAGACGACCTTGCTGCAAACTTCTCTGAAGAAGATGCACGCCGTATCAAAGAGATCGAGCGTACAACTAACCACGACGTAAAAGCGGTTGAGTACTTCCTAAAAGAGAAAGTAGCAGACGTTCCTGAACTGCACGCAGTAAACGAGTTCTTCCACTTCGCATGTACTTCTGAAGACATCAACAACACATCACACGCTCTAATGCTTAAAGAAGCGCGTGAGAACGTGATTCTTCCAGAAATCCGTAACCTAATCGACGCTATCAAAGCACTAGCAGTGGAATACCGCGACATTCCTCTTCTATCTCGTACACACGGTCAGCCTGCTTCTCCATCTACTATGGGTAAAGAAATGGCAAACGTGGCGTACCGTATGGAGCGTCAATTCAAGCAAATCGAAAACGTTGAGATCCTAGCGAAAATCAACGGTGCAGTAGGTAACTACAACGCACACCTTTCTGCTTACCCAGAGCTAGATTGGCACAAGTTCTCTGAAGAGTTCATCACAGAGTCTCTAGGCGTAACTTGGAACCCTTACACAACTCAAATCGAACCGCACGATTACATCGCTGAGCTGTTCGACGCTATCGCTCGTTTCAACACTATCCTGATTGACTTCGACCGTGACGTTTGGGGTTACATTGCACTAGGCCACTTCAAGCAAAAAACTATTGCTGGTGAGATCGGTTCTTCAACAATGCCTCACAAAGTTAACCCAATCGACTTTGAAAACTCAGAAGGTAACCTAGGTCTTGCGAACGCTGTATTCGGCCACCTAGCACAGAAACTGCCTATCTCTCGTTGGCAACGTGACCTAACTGACTCAACGGTTCTACGTAACCTTGGTGTTGGTGTTGGCTACGCTATCATCGCTTACACTTCGACACTTAAAGGCATCAGCAAGCTAGAAGTAAACCGTGAAGCCCTTCTTGCTGAACTAGACAAGAACTGGGAAGTACTAGCTGAGCCAGTACAAACCGTTATGCGTCGTTACGGCATCGAGAAGCCATACGAGAAGCTGAAAGAGCTAACTCGTGGTAAGCGTGTAGACGGCGAAGCAATGCGTAACTTCATCGACGGTCTTGAGCTTCCTGAGCACGAGAAAGCACGTCTGAAAGAGATGACGCCAGCGAACTATATCGGTCAAGCAATCGAGCTGACAGATAAGCTGTAATACTCCTGTAACGACCAGATACTTAAAAGGTTGACGCGAAAGCGTCAACCTTTTTTAGTTAGGAGAGTTAGGTCGGGAGAAAATAATTTTAGTTATATGGAATGGATTATTAATTGAAGATCAGCCCCATTTGTTATGCCTGCTTTTGGAAGAACAAGGTTATTATTCCTACTTCCACACCAAACTTTTTTATTTTCGTTAGATTGAAAACGTGTCTGTCATCCTGACGATAAAGCCAATCATCAAAAGCAACCGTCACTGATGAATCCTCCATTTGTAGCTCAAAGTCATATTGCCACTGTAGCGCATTGCCCTGCTCTTCCCCTGTTGCTACACCTATAATATCGTCTGCCTTACCTTCATAACGACCGTCTTCTAATCTAGTGATAACCCAAATTCGCTGGTCCACCTCTCCGTCATCAAACACGAAGTCTTCCACCAGCGTCAGCGTATCACCCGCTACAGTACCCACTATATCGACCTCAAAGCGACGCGTTTGCTGTCCGGTATAATCTTGCACCATCCCCCACGCCTTTATGTCGCCTTCGAAATAACCGAATACGTCAAAAGTCGGTGTAGAAGAGCGGTAATTATCAATGTCTGCGGAACATGCCGAAAGAAAAACAGCTGCCACTAAAGTCGCTGCTTTAAAAATTCGTTTAAACACTATCTAACCTGCCCTATCAATTGTTTTCGGAGTTTCGGAAATTCTGTGTTGGGTGATAACCATATAGCCAAAAATGCATCGTTCATTCGTTCGTCTTCAATGATGCCAACGTTCTTTACTTGCACGTCCCCAACCTGCTTATAAAAAAGCTGACCAGATTTTCCATCTGTTAGATAAGTAAGCTCGTCACCTTTTTGAATATCAGGAAACATACGATCGAGCTCGCTGATCCAAGCTTTTCGATATGAGTCCGTAAAACCCAATTTCGCCCACTGCTCATCCGTCACATCAAGCAGCTGTTGCTTACTGATGTCTCTCTTGTAATTAATTTCCAACGCAAGGGGATGTGGCGATACGTCATCGCTTACGATAAACTTTCCATCAGGCGCTTTTAATCTTGAGTGATAAATATCGAAGATGAACCAAGTAAGTTGGGCTTCTCCAACAGTTTTCCACCCCTTCCAATTCGCAATGTTGCTGGCAGCTTCGCTATTTCCAACAGGTTGAGCTTGCAGAGCAAAAGAACCAGTTACTATTACCAACGCAAGCAACCTAGTCAGTCTCTGAGTTAAGTCTCTCTTCAAGCTTTTCATTTCCGTACACCTTGAGTATCAAGAGCAGCATGACGCACCATTCGACAAACAACATTGCCAGTGTAGCGCCAGTGCTGAATCCAAATTCAACGGCTTGGAGTTTATGGCCAGCAAAGTAGCTCGCCGTTCCTCCGAGTCCGCCTACTATTGATACGTAGGTTTTTGGGAAACGGTACAAAATTGACTTGAGTTGATAGGCATACCAGGCGAACAGAACCCAAAGGCACAAAAGCCAAAGGGGTAACCATTGAGTGGCAAACATGAAAATTGAAAATTGCTGATTTAATGTATCAAGCACGAGACCAATCGTGGCGATCACACCAATACTTTTGAGCGAAGATGCGTCAGTTTTCAAACAATATAGTAGGGTTGCCAAAGTAAGGAATAACGTGACCCATTGCCATTGATAGGTTCCAAGCACCGCTGCAAACCAGCAGAGTTGGAACCATGTCGAAGCAAGAAATACCTTCATAACGAACTACGGGCGTTGAAACGTCATGTGAACTGCACTGATCGTGCGAGCCAAAAAGCCACCTTCACAGTAGCTCAAATAGTAGCGCCACATACGCACAAAGCGGTCGTCGTAGCCAAACGAGCGCACTTCACTCTCTGCTCGATTAAAACGAAGGTGCCATTCGTTCAGCGTCTTGGCGTAGTCCAAACCAATATCGAACAAGTCTCGCGTCACTAAGTCACTGTACTTTGTTGTTGCTTGGATTAGTGAGGTTACCGACGGTAAAAAACCACCCGGGAAAATGTACTTTTGGATAAAGTCGACGTTGTTACTGTAGTAATCGTAACGCTGATCGGCAATCGTAATCGCTTGAATCGCCATCAAGCCACCAGACTTCAATAAAGACTCACAGACCTTAATGTACGAAGGCAGGAATTGTTTGCCCACAGCTTCAATCATTTCAATAGAAACGAGCTTGTCATAAGTGCCGGTTAGGTTTCGGTAATCTTCTTTGAGTAGAGTGATTTTGTCTTCTAAGCCACGCTCTTTGATTTTTTGCTCCGCGTACGCGTGTTGCTCTTCAGATATCGTTGTTGTGGTGACCTGACAACCGTATTGTTCAGCCATGTAAATCGCCATAGCGCCCCACCCAGTGCCAATTTCAACAACATGATCGGTAGACTTCAGCTCAAGTTGCTGACATAGACGATCCATTTTGTTGATTTGAGCCTGCTCTAGAGAGTCATCCGCATGATTGTAAAGCGCCGACGAGTACAGCATATTGGTGTCAAGGAACGCTTCGTATAGGTTGTTACCCAAGTCGTAATGCGCATGGATATTTTTACGTGAGTTCTCTTCAGAATTTCTGTTTGACCAATGGCTGAACTTGTACAGTATTTTAGTCAACCAACTGCCTTGCTCTTCGAGTTTATCTAGAGCACGCATGTTAAGGGCCATCAGTTTCATTAATGAGGTTAAATCGGGGCTATCCCACCACCCATCCATATAAGCCTCACCAGCAGCAATACTGCCGCCCTGCAAGATCCGTGAATAAAAGCCTGGATGTTTTACCTCTATAGTAGCGACAACAGGTTGACCACTGTACTCCCCATTTGGCGCACTAAAACGCTCGCTTCGCTCTGTCGTTTCCGTCTTAAAACTTTCAATAACTGTTAAACAGCCGATTTCCATTTTTTGCAGACATTGAAAAATAACTCCGCGAGCCGCTTTTTGCGTTGTCGTCAATTTACGCGGCAATGTCATAGAACTAGTATTTAACATGCAGAATTCTCCTTGTGCTTTTTATTTTTTTTGTCTGTTTTTTCAGTATCGGCTTCTATTTCTTCATGCGTTGAATATTTAGGATGAGAATAAAAAGGTGCGCCTTTCACCCAAAGTTTTAATGCGTGCCAATAAATACCAACCATTACTTTTACCGTTTGTATTGGTGTAACGATCAAACACCTCAATAAGGTTTTGCTTGAAAGTGGCTTGGCTTTCATAACCATGGTGGCATCAAAGTGTTTCTCTCCTTTGTGACATTCAAGATGAATATTCAACTTGTCTGTCAAAGGTTTAATTTTCCAGCGGTAGAGTTGGTCAATCGGGTTGAATGGTGAAACATGGAATGCTTTAACTTGTTCCCAACCAAACTTTTCTTCTTCTTTATCTGCTGACACCACGTAGTAATGTCGTTCATTCCAAGGAGTGTTACTCACCTCTGCGAGGAGATACTTCCATTCTCCTTCCGCGTTATAAACGTAGTAGAAATTAACGGGACTGAAATAAAGTCCTAGATAACGCAAGTGACAGACTGCGATTACCTTGCCGGTACAGCGAACACCTGTCAGTTCTTCAATTTTGCTGTGCACTGCCGACTTGACGCTACCTTCACCAATGTAATCACTGCGCTTGAAGCGAGCCCAATGCCACCAACGCGAACCAAAACCCCATACTTTTTTCTCTAAAGCATCGATCTCGTCTACATCAATGGCGGGCATAAATAAAGAGTAGTTCAACTCATGATTCACCGGCGTGAATCGACGGTGACGAACGTTGCCTATAAACAATCGGCTGTTCATTTGGCTATCCATATCACGCTGCGCCTTTTTCGAAAGGAACCACATTTTGTTCGCGGTACTTTTCTTCTAGTTCTTTCACAACATCAAGCGCGCTACGCACGCCATCTTCATGAAAACCGTTGTACCAATAAGCGCCGCAGAACCAGGTACTTTGTTTACCCTGTATCTCATTTTTGCGCTGCTGCGCTGCAATAGACTCAGTGGTGAATACTGGATGATGATAAGTGAACGAACGCAAGACTTTATTTGAGTTAATTTGCTCAGTACTATTCAACGTTACACAAAACGTGTGTTCTGATTGAATATGCTGAAGAATGTTCATGTTATAAGTGAGCGAAGGGAGGCGTTGCTGTTGCTCTTCACTGCCTTCCAATAGGTAGTTCCATGATGCCCATGCTGCCTTACGTTTTGGTAGTACGGCAGAGTCGGTATGAAGAACAACTTCATTTGCTTGGTATGTCATATCCCCCAAGATTTCCTGCTCAATTGGGCTGATATCCTCTAGCATTCTCATTGCTTGATCACTGTGACAAGCAAAGATAACGTCATCAAACCAATGCGTTTCTCCGCGAACTTGAACGCCACCCCCTTTTTCGTTGCGAACCACTTTTTCGACAGGACTATTAAGACGAATATTCTCGGCAAAGCCTTTGGTCAATGGTGGAATGTATGAACGTGAACCACCTTTAATCACATACCATTGTGGTCGGTTAGTCACATCTAGCAGACCGTGGTTGAGGAAGAAACGTAAGAAGAACATAAGAGGGAATGCGCGCATGTCAGCTAAAGTCGACGACCAAATCGCAGCACCCATCGGTAATATGTAGTTATCGGTAAAAAAAGCACTGAATTTGTGTTCGTCAAGGAACTCACCTAACGTCTGAGAGTGCGAAGATTGCTCGCTAGCGAAGCGCTTGGCAAGTTTATTGAAACGAAGTATCTCGAAGATAAATCGATAAAATTTAGGGTTTGCCCAGTTACGTTTTTGAGCAAACAATGTCGACACTGTGTGGCCGTTGTACTCTAGTCCGTTCCCATCGTTTCTGACACTGAAGCTCATTTGAGTCGGCAGACCTTCAACGCCAATCTCGCTCATCATTTTAATGAAATTAGGGTACGTACGATCGTTATAGACGATGAACCCAGTGTCTATCGCGTATTCTCTACCATCAAGGCTCACATCAACGGTTGCAGTATGGCCACCGATGTAATCGTTCGCTTCAAAAAGCGTTACATCATGTTCTTTATGCAAGTAATAACCACAAGTAAGGCCAGAGATTCCCGTTCCCACAATCGCTATCTTCTTTCTTCCTGCTGTTTTCATTTTTATTCCTTCTTATGATACGAGTTTAGCAGTTAGGCGAGCTTGCCAACTGTATGGAAGTAACGAGATAAAACGTAAAATACTGGTAAATCTCGCTGGGAAATAGATATAGGTCTTGTTGGCGGCTAACTGCTTCCTGATAGAGTCCGACGCTTGCTGAGTAGAAATGATCATTGGCATTTCGAAGTCGTTTTTGTCAGTCAACGGCGTTTCAACAAAACCAGGAAACACCGTTACCACTTTGATCCCTTTCTTTTTCAAGTCGACGGCGAGCGTGCGTGCAAAATAACTGACTGCCGCTTTGGATGCGCCGTAAGCTTCTGCACGAGGCAGTGCCACTTCTGATGCGATAGAGCCAACAATAACAATGCGGTGCCCTCTCTCTAAATGTACTTGGCAGCCTTCAACGCAGTTGGCAACACCGACAACATTTACGTTCATCACACGCGCCATGAGTTTCGCGTCGACCACTCCCTCATCCATGTACTCACAATCGCCTGCGTTAAAAACCCATGTGTTTGGCGTAAAGGGCAAATTAGAGAGCGCCTGCTGAGTTTCCTCATAATTTGTCACATCAAACTGCAATGTATGAATTTTGGCAGAAACTGCCTCCAGTTCTGCAAGAACATCTTGATTCCGACCACAAGCAATCACATTCCATTCTGAGGTCGCGTAATCTAGGGCAAGCTGTCTTCCTATTCCGGAGGTGGCGCCTGTGATTAAAATGGTGTTGTTCATTGTCCTAACCTCTGCTTGATGGTTTTAACGACTGAACCAAGTAACGGTAAATGCTCATAGAGCATCTCTCCGAGATCAAAATAGTCTCGGTGATAAATGACCTGACCTTCGCTAAATTTGAGGTGCGAAACACCATTGACGAGAATAGGCGCACCCTTCTGAAGTTTGGGATGCTGAAGGTCCATTGTCCAAGTTAGGAAGCCTGTATCTCCGACTTGTTGATGCTCATGGATTACAAAATCACAACTGATGACGTTGGCATATAATGAGGTGAAATAATCCGAAAGTGCTGGCCATCCTTCTAAACGATGCGCTGCGTCCTCAAATACTACATCTTGGTGATATATATCCTTAAGCAGATGTAAGTTCGCTTTGTTGAGCTTTTGATAGATATTGCCAACAGACTGTATGTCCATTTTTTACTCCTACACGCCCATTAAGTTGTACAAAATTATTATATGTACAAGATAGTTCATTCCACCAAAGTTGTACAAAAATAATTTTGTATAACTTTATTTCTGTAAGTAGTACGTGATGAAGTTCGCACGCGATCAATCGGCGAAAAAAAAGGCTTGGTCAAAACCAAGCCTTTTCAGCAGATTAACAATTATTTAAGTAGGAACAATTAGTATTGCTGGCCTCGCAACGCTGCAATACGTTTATCTAGCGGAGGGTGGCTCATTAATAGCTCAGTCAGCGACTGCTTGCCATTGATACCAAACGCCATCATGGTGCCATCCAGTTGAGATTCATGACTCACCTTCAAACGCTCTAGAGCCGCAATCATTTTTTCTTTGCCAACGAGGCGCGCAGCACCTGCGTCCGCGTGGAATTCGCGATGACGGCTGTACCACATAGTCAAGAAGCTAGCTAGGAAACCAAATACCAGTTCAAGCACCATGGATACGCCAAAGTAAACCATCATATTTGTACCTTGGCCTTCTTCATCATCGTTCGATGCCACGATATTGGCAATAAAGCGTGATAGGAAGATAACAAACGTGTTCACGACACCTTGCATCAACGTCATCGTGACCATATCACCATTTGCAATATGGCTCACTTCGTGTGCAAGTACTGCCTCTGCCTCATCACGAGTCATATTGTGTAAAAGACCAGTAGAAACGGCGACAAGAGAGTCATCTCGTTTTGCACCTGTCGCAAATGCATTGATATCTGGTGAATCATAAATAGCCACCGTTGGCATACCAATACCCACTTGTTGAGCTTGACGACCCACAGTTTCGACTAACCAATGCTCCGTTTCGTTGCGCGGGCTTTCAATGACCATACCACCAACCGAGCGTAGCGCCATACCCTTTGACATCATCAACGAAATAAATGCGCCACCAAAACCAAATACAGCAGCCATTACAAGTAAACCTGACAGACTGCCTGGTTGCATTCCAGTTACAGCGTAAACAATATTCAGAACAACACTAAGCACTAGCACGACAGCTAGGTTAGTTGCTAGGAATAACATAATTCGCTTCATTACTTTTCTCCGAGGAAGCTTATCGTTTTTTTAAAACGGATTGTTATAAGGAACAAATGGTAATCGCTATAAAAGCCAATTCCGTTGATTTTCATGTTCCGTGCGTTATAGATATAGTCTATCCGCGATAAAAACAAGGTTAAGCAATAAATTGCAACATTTGTTTTCGGGACTGAAATATTTGATTCAAGCGATTTCAAAACATGCTTTGGTAGGAGCCGGAACCTCCGTTCATATACATTTATCAAAATGATAAAATAAGCTCTGAGCTACCCATCATCTATTGATAGATGATCTTGGTGTTAAATCTATCACCTCTTAGCAACTTAGCTAGAAATTTTTTAATAGACCAAAAACAGTACGTTAGCTCTGCTATAGACTTTGGTCTTATTGTGCGGCTACATGGACATGCTAAATTCGAATGAGATGAACAAAACAGAGCCACTCTAAGTACATTGCAAAAAGTGCATTGGGTGAGCTCAAAAACTCCATGTATTGAGGGAAAAACCATGGTAGAAACTAACGACTATCAAATGGCTATTGATTTACTGCGTTGTCACCTAGGCATCTCAGAGGACGAGGCAAAGCAACAACTTGGTATTTCAACCGATCATCATATGTCTCAGCGTGTTGCAGAAACACAACAAGCATTGATGGGGCTCAGCCAAGATAAGTAATCTGACTTTTTAGGTTACACCAACAAGAAAGGGCTGCATTGCGCAGCCCTTTGGTTTTTTAGTCTTTTACCCTAAACACCATTAGTCAGTGTTTAGCAACGGCTCTACATTAATGTACTTGCCTAGCTCTTTACGTTTAGCACTTGGAATATATGGAATTTCCCCAAGCTTAGGTGCATCGATACGTGCTTCTAGCATCTCGATAATGTCAGCGTAGTGCTCTGTGCCTGGGTTGACGCGGTTTGCCACCCAGCCAACAAGATTCAAACCATCCGCTTTAATACTCTCTGCTGTGAGTAAAGCGTGGCTCAAACAGCCTAATTTAATGCCAACCACCAGTACAACAGGTAACTGCTCTTCTTTTACCCATGTAGATAAACAGTCCGTATCGGATACTGGCACACGCCAGCCTCCAGCACCTTCAACGAGAACAACATCGGCTTGCTGCTTATGTTGAGCCAGTTTTTGACTCAGAACATCGTAACTTATTTCGACATGTTCATGCTTCGCTGCAATGTGGGGAGAAGCAGGCAACTCTAAAGCGTATGGGTTCACATCATCATAGGCCACATCGAGTGTTGCGGCGTCTTGTAAGTGTAAAGCATCAGAGTTACGCCATCCGGCTTCAGTCTTGTCACTCCCTGCTGCCACTGGCTTATAACCAATAGTGTTTAGTCCTTTTGCGGCGATCGCTTGCAAAATGGCTTTAGACGCTACCGTCTTTCCAACATCAGTATCCGTACCAGCAATAAAAAAAGCATCAATCATAGATGTATTACTCCAAAACAAACCTGATAACTTGCAGGTAGAAGACCTTGATCGTTTTTAAACGCTTGGTACGCATGCTCAACTTTTAACAAAGTCTCGCGACTAGTTAAACCGTGTGAGCGCCCGCTTACGTGATTTGCACCTATACCTTTGAGGTCACGCATAACTGAAAATGCAGAGTCGTACCAAACTGTGATGGTGGTCAAGTCTAGTTGATGGCTGTCACATCGAGATTGCGCTAACGCAATTTTTACCTGATTGAGCGTTAGAAAGTTATTGACGTGTTGATATGCATCAATTTTTTCCCATGATGCACGCAGCTCATACAGTGATCCATCAACCAGTGTAGAGAACCACGCTTTCCCACCATTTTTTAGCACGCGGCGCACTTCTTTTAGTGGGTAACTTAAATCTGTACACCATTGCAGCGCTAAACTTGAAAACACATAATCGAAGCTATCATCGTCAAATGGTAAGTTTTCAGCATCAGCAACTTGGTAGTGCATTCGTACTGCACCACAACGCTGCTCTGCTTTATCTAACATGGCTTGAGAGATATCGCCGCAGACTACTTCCGCACCGCGTTGTTGAAGTAGTTGGGAGAAATAACCCGTGCCACAACCTAAATCCAATACACGTTTTCCCGTCAAGTTTTCAGGAAGTTTATCAAGCAGCTGATGCCCGACATCACGTTGAAAAGCCGCATGTTTATCGTATGTTTCTGCTGCTTTACCAAACGAAGAGGCAATCGCGTCTTTATCTTGATGGAAACTCTCTAACGCGAGCGTTTGCGCTAATGCGGTAGTTGCATTATCCATTACAGCGCTCCTAATGCTTGCTTCAATGCGATTGAAAGCGTTTTAACTTGTTCATTAGTGTGATTGGCAGTGAGTGTGATTCGAAGACGAGACGTTCCTTTAGGCACCGTCGGAGGGCGAATAGCAGTCACCCAAATACCGTTTTGGCGACAAGCACCTGCTACTCGCAAAGCCAATTCAGATTCACCAATCAAAAAGGGCTTAATCGAAGTTTGAGTCTCAACAAACCCCTCAAGGTCGCTAAGGCTATCTCGATACACTTCACTAAGCTCAGAGAGCTTTTCACGTCGCCAAGACTGCTCTTGAACCATAGAAACCGCATGCGTGAGCGCGTAGGCTTGTGCCGGAGGCATCGCTGTGGAATACACATGGTGACGAGCAAACTGAGTCAAAAAGTCTCCCGTTGCGTGGTCACATAAAATAGCCGCGCCAGACATACCAAACGCTTTGCCGAAAGTAACGATCAGTATCTCGGGTTTAACCGTTGCCAACTCGCAAGAACCACCACCGGATTGACCAAGAACGCCAATACCATGAGCGTCATCGACAGCAAACCAAGCATCATGACTACGAGTGACTTCAGCTATATCGCTAAGCGGCGCACAGTCGCCGTCCATGCTGAATACCCCTTCAGTCACAACTAGATGGTTGTCTTCGCTATTAATCAGCGACTTTAGGTGCTCGATGTCATTGTGTTTGAAGCGCTTCATCTTAGCTGGTGACAACGCCCCCGCTTCCATCAGTGAGGCATGGTTCAAACGGTCTTGGATCAATACGTCTGATTTTTCCAACAAGGTGAACAACAAGGCTTGATTAGCACTGAATCCAGAACCAAACAGAATTGCTCTGTCGTAACCCAACCATTCGGTCAGTGCGGCTTCTAAATTGCTGTGCGCGGCACTAAAGCCAGTCACCATCGGTGATGCTCCACTGCCACTACCATATACGCTTAAACCTTGCTGCCAAGCCCGAACAAGCGCTTGGTCATTAGCCAATCCCAAATAATCATTACTTGAGAAATTAATGTAGCGTCTACCTTCGTGTTCCAAAACGGACTGGTTACCGGCAAACACCACATTCATAGAACGATTCAACCCTTGCGTTTTACGCTCAGCAAGGGCGGACTCGATACGAGATTTAAACGCTGGCATCGTAGAAAAGGTCGTCTTTTGTCGGACGGGCAGCAACGCGCTCTACGACGCGATCGAGTAACTCGTTTTCTTCGATTTCATCAGGCTTTTGAGACACCTCTTGGCTGTTAATACCGAGCTTATTGAACAGCATCATGTCCTTATCTTCAGAAGGATTTGGAGTCGTCAGAAGTTTGCAGCCATAGAAGACTGAGTTTGCACCCGCCATAAAACACAGCGCTTGCATTTGTTCGTTCATGTTTTCACGGCCAGCCGATAGACGAACCGCTGATTGAGGCATCATGATGCGCGCAATCGCAATCAAGCGAATGAAATCGAATGGCTCAACATCGTCCACCTCTTCCAGTGGTGTGCCTTTCACCTTAACCAGCATGTTGATTGGCACACTTTCAGGATGCACTGGCAAGTTAGCTAATTCAACCAACAAACCTGCTCGGTCGTTAGCACTTTCACCCATACCGATGATGCCACCGGAACAGATCTTCATGCCAGCATCACGAACATGAGACAAAGTATCTAAACGGTCTTGATAAGTACGTGTGGTAATGATGTTGCCGTAAAATTCAGGAGACGTATCTAGGTTGTGGTTGTAGTAATCCAAACCTGCGGTTGCCAGTTGTTTTGCTTGATCTGGTGTCAACATGCCTAATGTCATACACGTTTCTAAACCCATGCCCTTCACGCCTTTGATCATGTCGGTCAAATGCGGCATGTCACGCTCTTTTGGATTTTTCCATGCTGCGCCCATACAGAATCGAGTAGAACCAGCATTTTTGGCTTTTTGCGCAGCATCGAGTACGCGTTCTACTTCCATCAGACGCTCTTTCTCGATGTCTGTGGTGTAACGAGCACTCTGAGGACAGTACTTACAATCTTCTGGACAAGCACCTGTCTTAATCGACAGAAGCGTGCTTACTTGAACATGGTTGGTTTGTTGATATTGACGATGTACAAGCTGCGCTTCGAATAGGAGATCCATGAATGGTTTTTCCATGAGATCGCGCACTTCAGCATGCGTCCAGTTATGACGAACTTCCACGTGTATTCCTTTAGTCACTTTTGTTGTTGTGTTGACAGTCTACTGAGTCTCGATAAACTGTCAACACAACACAAAGGAACAAAGTTTACATCTGTTTATTTTTTAACCTTAATTGTTATTGGAATCGCACATGGATCTCGCCTTCGACCGCCAGCATATCTGGCATCCTTACACTTCGACATTGACACCTCTGACCTGCTACCCAGTGGCATCGGCAAATGGTGTTCACATTAAACTGGAAGACGGTACAGAGCTGGTCGATGGAATGTCTTCTTGGTGGTCGACGATCCACGGCTATAACCATCCGCACTTAAATCAAGCCGCTCACCAGCAAATCGATCAGGTCTCTCACGTGATGTTTGGCGGGATTACCCACCAGCCAGCAATCAGTTTGTGTAAGAAGTTGCTATCCCTAGCCCCAAGTAATCTTGAACATGTATTCCTTGCCGATTCAGGCTCCGTTGCCGTAGAAGTCAGCTTAAAAATGGCACTGCAATATTGGCATGCAAAAGGCGAACGCCGACCGAAGTTTCTTACTTTGCGACACGGTTATCACGGCGATACGTTTGCGGCGATGTCGGTTACCGATCCTGACAACTCAATGCACTCTCTCTACAAAGGCTTTTTACCTGAACATATCTTTGCGGAGTCCCCAACTTGTGGTTATTGGGATGAATGGGATCCAGAAGCTCTTACTGACTTCGAGCATAAGATTGATACGCACCATCAAGAACTTGCTGCGGTGATCCTAGAACCTATTGTTCAAGGCGCAGGCGGCATGCGCATCTACCATCCAGAATTTCTCAAAGGCGTGCGTAGGCTTTGCGACAAATACGGCTTGTTATTGATTGCAGATGAGATCGCTACCGGATTTGGTCGTACCGGTAAGTTGTTTGCCTGCGAACATGCAGACATTCAACCAGACATTCTGTGTGTCGGGAAAGCACTCACTGGCGGCTACATGACCCTCTCTGCGACCCTGGCGAGCAAACACGTAGCAGACACCGTTTGTGGTGGTGATGCAGGCTGTTTTATGCACGGCCCAACCTTTATGGGTAACCCACTTGCCTGCGCTGTTGCCACTGCAAGTTTGGAATTGATTGAACAAGGTAACTGGCAACAGCAAACCCAACAAATCGAAGCGTTGTTTTCTGAGTTACTGCCAAAACTTGAAGAACACGAGTTGGTAAAAAACACCCGTTGGTTAGGTGCCATTGGCGTAGTGGAGACGTATCGCCCTGTGAATATGGAAACCATCCAAGCCTTGTTTGTTGAACACGGAGTGTGGATTCGTCCATTTGGCAAACTGATTTATATGATGCCGCCGTTCATCAGCAAGCCAGAAGATATTGAAAAGTTAGTGAATGCGATTGATGCTGCGTTACAACGTAAAGACTGCTTCGCTTCATAGTTCAATTGAACATGAAAACGGTTTGAGTATGAGACTCAAACCGTCTCGTTATTTATTAGAGCAGTAAAGTTATCGGAGTTGACTGTCTTTACTCGCTCGTCTATTGAACAATGCTTGGCGTTGAGACACCAATTCGATTGTTGACTGACATTCGATACACAAACGAACGCCTTTCATAGCAAAACGACGTGCTTCTGGGATCTCATCACCACACTCATCGCAATAATGGGCGCTTTCACCCCTTGCGATACTGCCACGAACACGGGAAATCTCGTCGTCTATTGTGTTTTGAATTTGTTGGCTGACGCTATCGTCATTGGCCCACCCTACGGCCATAAGCCCTCCTCGTTACTTGAATGAGAAAATCTACTTACCGTGGTAAGGTGGATGATTATATCGATTACAAATAACAAGATAATTAAGGTAAATACGAAAACACTATTACGTTTTAGTAATAATTACTCTGTAATCGATTATTCGGCGCTCTCATGGAAAAGCAATGCAAGGTTACTCATACTCCCTTCCTCACATTCAAAGTACTGCGTTTGCTCAGGCTCTCTCAAAGTAACACTGAGTATCTTCTCTACCTCACCAAACTCCTCGCTAAAGTACTCACTGACTAATATGACGCGCTCACCAATACTAAATTCCAGTGACTTCTCATCTACCAACGCTCGATGATACTGGTCTAATTTAAAGTCCTTTATAACTAAGGTTCTTTCAATACTGCTCCCCCCTAAATTAAGCTCCGACAGTAGAACCTGACTGTTTATATTTTCTATTGATATTTCTAGACGGTTAGGATGTGAAACATCACACTTAAATAGCGCAGTATTAGTGTGGCTGGAAGCACAAGCAGATGAACTAAAAATAAGTCCAAGCAAAGAAATGTTACGCAGCATTTTTAATCGAAGCATATTTTTTGTAAGCCTTTTCTAATTTGACGTCGTATTGATTTTTCTGATACTCAGAACCATTGTAACCACGAGCAAAGGCAGCCCAATTTTTATCTCTTATATGTTCACCTAAGCCAGACTTTTGGATAAACGTAACAAAAGCCTCAAGTTGTTTCTTCTCCGACTCGAATACAGCTTTAACAAAGGATTCAGCGGTAACATGACCAGCTAACTTGAAATTAAAGCCCATAATTTGGAAACGTCCCCAAGATGCGGAGCGGATTGCTGCATTTGAATTCAGTTCAATCGCTTTATTTAAACGTACGTATTCTGAGATACCACCAACGTACAGACTTCGATTCCAATGCCGACTTGAAATACTCGGATGACTGTTATCGTAGGCTCTTGAAGTGAGTCTCGAAAATATATGAGCCTCAAACAAAATCTTTGGCTTACCATTGCTAAAGTAGGCTTCTCCTCGGCTCTCAACTTCAGCTACAGCTTTAATAGCAGCGACTTCGCATCCAAGAGTTTCAGCTACTTTGCTATAATCCAAGTCCGTCAACGCATCTCTTGAGCCAACCAAGGGTAACGTATATGCCACCGCAGTCTCAGGTGTTCGTTTTAAATACTCATTTAGCTTACGATGGCTTCTTCCATTCACATCTATCCTTCCATCTGGACGAGCCATCCCAACAAGGTTTTTCTGAAAAGCTTTAATTGCGGCGACAGTCTTGGAGTTTTCCGGTCTAGAGCCTAGTTTCCCATCCACTTTAAGCTCCTTTACTCCCTTTAAAGAACCAAGCAATTGGTTAATAGACCTTTGTACCGTACGAATATCAACATCCACATTTTTACCACCCAAGCCAACAGAGCCGCTTATTCTTATTGAAGCCATGAAAGTACCTCCTTTTTAAATTTTGGAGGAGATTGTCATGCCCAATAAAGCTTAGAAAAATATCATTAAGAATTGTTTTCAATAATTTAGGTCAACTATGCAATACCTCATCCAATATTTACATAACAACGTATTTTCACTCGACGCAGATAACAAAAAACCCAGCACTGAGGCTGGGTTTTGGTGTTCTAGTGGTTAATGAGTTAACCGATGTGCGTTGCGCCTGCCATGTACTTCTGAAGTACTGTAGGGATTGCAATGCGGCCGTCTGCTTCTTGGTTGTTTTCTAGGATAGCAACCATTGTACGACCTACAGCAAGACCAGAACCGTTTAGCGTGTGTACAAGTTCAGGTTTCTTCTCGCCTTTACGACGGAAACGCGCTTGCATACGACGAGCTTGGAAGTCCCACATGTTAGAACATGAAGAGATCTCACGGTAAGTTTCTTGAGCAGGAACCCAAACTTCTAGGTCGTAAGTCTTACGAGCGCCAAAGCCCATGTCACCTGTACATAGAACCACTTTACGGTAAGGAAGCTCAAGAAGTTGTAGAACTTTCTCAGCGTGACCTGTTAGCTCTTCTAGTGCGTTCATTGAATCTTCTGGCTTAGTGATTTGTACTAGCTCAACTTTGTCGAACTGGTGCATACGGATCAGACCACGAGTATCACGACCGTAAGAACCTGCTTCTGAGCGGAAACATGGCGTGTGCGCTGTCATCTTAATTGGTAGATCCGCTTCGTCAGAAATCGTGTCACGAACTAGGTTCGTTACAGGTACTTCTGCAGTAGGGATTAGAGACAGTTTACGTGGCTCTTCGTCGTTTACTTTTTCTACTAGCGGCTCAGTGTGGAAAAGATCTTTACCAAACTTAGGAAGCTGACCAGTACCGAATAGGCTGTCAGAGTTTACTAGGTAAGGTACGTACATTTCTGTGTAGCCGTGCTCTTCAGTGTGAAGATCTAGCATAAACTGAGCGATTGCACGGTGTAGACGAGCGAATTGGCCTTTCATCACGATGAAACGTGCGCCAGTGATCTTAACTGCACTTGCGAAGTCTAGACCGTCGCCCATTTCGCCTAGGTCAACGTGATCTTTCAGTTCGAAGTCGTAAGACTTTGGCTCACCCCAACGAGAGATTTCAACGTTGTCGTTTTCATCTTTGCCATCTGGCACTTCATCTGCTGGGATGTTTGGTACAGAAAGCGTGAATTCGTCTAGTTGAGCCATTACTTGCTCAAGTTCAACTTTCTTCGCATCAAGATCGCTACCTAGCGTACCGATTTGTTTCTTGATCTCTTCTGCGCCTTCTTTGTCGCCAGCCGCCATTTTTTGGCCGATTTGCTTGGAGATGGAGTTACGCGTGGATTGTAAATTTTCTACTTCTACTTGAATGGACTTACGTTGTTCTTCAAGTTTACGAATAGTATCTACGTCTAGCTTAAAGCCACGACGCGCCAGTTTAGCAGCTGTTTCATCCAGCTCTGTACGAAGTAATTTAGAATCCAGCATTGTTAATCCTATGCTTTTTGTTGTGAAATCACGCGCACTTTCCAAGCGTACGCGTTAAAAAAATTTACTGAACAAATGTATCCAAAAACGCCTACTTTTCATAGCGCTTTTGTGGGCTATTTGCGTCTAAAGTAGCCAAGTAATCTAACTTTTCGCCGATTTTGGTCTCTAGACCACGATTTGTCGGCTGATAGTACCTACGATCGCCCATTTCAGGCGGCAAATATTGCTCACCGGCTGCGTAAGCACCAGGCTCATCGTGAGCATAACGATACTCAGCCCCATAACCCATGTCTTTCATCAAACTGGTTGGCGCATTTCGAAGGTGATGCGGCACTTCATATTCAGGTAAGTTATGAGCGTCCGTTAGCGCTTGTTTCCAAGCAACGTAAACGGCATTACTCTTTGGAGCGCACGCGAGATAAACAATAGCTTGAGCAATCGCACGTTCACCTTCTGCTGGACCAACGCGTGTAAAACAGTCCCACGCGGAGAGTGCCACTTGCATGGCTCTAGGGTCCGCATTGCCGACATCTTCCGATGCTATCGCAAGTAATCGACGGGCAATATAAAGAGGATCACAACCCGCAGCAATCATACGTGCAGCCCAGTAAAGCGCCGCATCTGGGTTAGAGCCACGAATGGATTTGTGGACCGCAGAGATTAAGTCATACCAGATATCACCTTTGTTATCGAAGCGAGAGACTTTCTCCCCTGCCACTTCAGCCAGCAACTTAAGCGTGATCTCTTTTTCACCTTGCGCATTATCTTCTGCCATGTCGTAGAGCAGCTCAAGATAATTGAGAGACATGCGAGCATCACCGTTGACCAGTTCTGCTAGGCGGTCTAATACGTTATCAGCGAAATGTGCGGGTGTATTGCCCAAGCCACGCTCTTTGTCACTGATCGCTTGATTCAGCGCCAGTGAGATTTCATCTTTATCGAGAGACGTTAGCTTGTAGACACGTGCACGTGACAGCAATGCGTTGTTTAACTCAAACGATGGGTTTTCTGTCGTCGCACCAATAAAGGTAACCGTGCCATCTTCGATATGCGGTAAAAACGCGTCTTGTTGAGATTTGTTGAAGCGATGCACCTCATCCACAAATAAGATGGTGCGGCGACCCGCCATTTTGTTCTCACGTGCTTTCTCGATTGCAGCACGGATTTCTTTCACACCAGACGTTACGGCAGACACACGCTCTACTTCAGCATTGGCGTAGTTTGCAGCCACTTCCGCTAATGTCGTTTTGCCTGTGCCTGGTGGTCCCCAAAGGATCATAGAGTGAATGTGACCCGCCTCTAGCGCACGGCGCAGTGGCTTACCAGGGCCTAAAATGTGCTGCTGTCCAATGTATTGCTCGATTGTTTCCGGTCTCATACGAGCAGCAAGGGGACGAAAATCTTCGTCCCCCGAGAAATCTAATGTGTAATTACTCACTACCAATTAATTCCTTTGGTCATCCACATCCACACCTTTTGGAATTGTGAATGTGAATCTGTCTGCTTTTGGTTTACCCAGCTTCACGTTGTTAAAGGTGAACAAACCTTTTTGACCGTCTTGCTCAACCACGTTGAAGCCTTTCACGACACCTTTGGCATCAATATTAATCTGGAATTGACCTTGTGTGGAGTCTACTGCGGTAGGAATGAGAGTGAACTGGTCACCTTTTTGAGATATTTTGTAGTTATTCCAATCACTTGCTCGGTTACGCGTTAGCAAAACAAATGGCGTTTGCTCTGTTGCTTGCTCTTGCCAGTAGATGCTCACTTGCTCGATGAATGGGCTGTAGTACCACAATGTCTTACCGTCAGAGACCAATAGGTTCTCATCAGGGAATGTTGTACTCCAACGGAACAGGCTTGGGCGAGCGATTTCAACCGTACCTTCTCCTTCCATAACCGTTTCGCCTTCAGGGCTGATAACCTGCTGAGAGAAATCTGCACTAAAGCCATCATTCATAGAAAGGCGTTTGTTTAATTCATCTTTAGGAGACGCTGCGTGTGCAGTAGAGAAGAGGGAAAAGCTTAAAACAAGCGCGGAGAAAAGTTTCGCTGAAAATAGTTTTTTCATTCAGATACCTATTATTAGAACCACTCACCTCAGTTGGACTGAGGTGAGTAACACAAGTTCATTAATCTTTTGGTGGCGCAGGTGCCAGTACTTCACGGTTACCGTTATGACCCGGAGCACTTACGATGCCCTGCGCCTCAAGCTGCTCTACAATACGGGCGGCACGGTTGTAACCTATCTTAAATCGGCGCTGAACACCGGAAACCGAACCTCGACGTGATTGAACCACGTGCTCAACAACTTGATCGAAGAGCGGGTCTACATCTTCATCCGCTTCCATTTGCTCACCTGGCAATAGACTTTCTGGAGTTTGATCTCCACTGATGATCTCTTCAATGTAGTTCGGTTTACCACGCGCTTTCCAGTTGTTTACAACAGCATGAACATCATCATCTGATGCAAATGCACCGTGAACACGAGTTGTATGACTTGACCCCGGCGGTAGATACAACATATCACCCATACCAAGTAGTGATTCTGCGCCGCCTTGATCTAGGATTGTACGAGAGTCCGTTTTAGTCGATACCGTAAACGCAACACGAGTTGGAATGTTCGCTTTAATTAGACCAGTAATAACATCAACCGATGGACGCTGAGTCGCAAGAATTAAGTGAATACCTGCCGCACGCGCTTTTTGCGCCAAGCGAGCAATCAGTTCTTCAACTTTCTTACCTACCACCATCATTAGGTCAGCAAATTCGTCAACAACAACGACGATGTAAGGCAGCTTTTCTAGCAATGGCGGTTCAGTATCCATGCTGTCGCCTTCTTGCCAGAACGGGTCATGGATTGGGTGGCCCGCTTCTGCTGCCATCTTCAATTTTTCGTTGAAGCCCTTCACATTACGTACACCTAATGCCGACATCAATTTGTAACGACGTTCCATCTCGCCCACACACCAACGTAGAGCATTTGATGCGTCTTTCATATCAGTCACAACTTCAGAAAGAAGATGAGGGATACCTTCATAAATAGAAAGCTCTAGCATTTTCGGGTCAATCATGATGAAGCGTACATCTTCTGGGCCAGCTTTATACAGCATGCTCAAAATCATCACGTTCACACCTACCGACTTACCAGAACCTGTTGTACCTGCTACTAGCACGTGTGGCATCTTCGCAAGATCTGCCACCACAGCTTCGCCCGCAATGTCTTGACCTAACACAACCGTTGTTGGTGACGTTGCTTGCTCAAACTGAGGGCTACTGATGACATCAGATAAATAGACCGTCTGACGACTCATGTTTGGCAGTTCCAAACCGATGTAAGGCTTGCCAGGGATTACTTCCACGACACGTACCGCCATCGCAGACAATGCACGCGCTAAGTCAGTTGAAAGACCAGAAATACGACTTACTTTCACCCCCGGCGCCAAATCAAGCTCAAAACGAGTGATCACTGGACCAGGATAAATACCAACCACATCGGCTTTGATTTTGTAGTCAGCGAGTTTGCTCTCTACCAATCGAGCGACCTGCTCTAACGCATCACGGTCGATAAAGTTTTCACGTTTTTCTGGATGATAAAGCAACTCGAGCGTTGGGAGTGGCTCTTCCGGAACTGGCAAGTTTTCTTCTTTCTGTACCAAAAATGGGTTTTGTGTTGCAGCGACTTTGGCTTGCGCATTGGAAACCATATCTTGGAATGCGGTAACGTCTTGGTCGTTGTCTTGGGCCTCTTCTACCTCCACTTTTTGAGGTGCAGGTTCAAATGTTGTTGAAGGTGTTGCAACTTGCTGATGAGGCGTTGTTGGCTGTACTTGCTGCGCAGGCTGAGACTCCACTTCGTCTTCATCATCTAACACATCAAAGTCAGAGATCGTAGGCTCAATATGTTGGCTCGATTCCGTTTGCGCCGTGATGCTATCTAATACAGCAGAATCAATTGCAGGCTCTTCATGTACAGGATGCTCAATACTTGGCTGCTGTACTTGCTCTGCTTCAAATTGTTCGTACTCCGCATAATCTGGTTCAACACTGATCGGTTCTTCTGTAGCTGTATGTGGCTCTACATAGGAAGAGTAAGTGTCTGCAAATGATGGGGCTGCCTGTTCTTCAGTTCCCCAGTCATCTGCTTGTTGCGCCGCTGCTTCAAGCTCTTCTATCGTAACATTCAGTTGCTTGGTGCGTTCCAAGAGCGGATCAACGTTATCCGTGTTAACCGTATGGATAGGTTGTATTTGAGGCTCAGGTTCAGAATAAACTGGCGCAGCATTAACCGTAGCCTTGCGTTGTGGTGGCGTCGGTTCTACCATCGCCTGTTCCGCAGGCTTATCAGGTTTAGCTTGCGGCATATAAATAGGATACTCATGCGCTGGCGCCGGCTCTTTCGGTTCATCGACATCGTACGCCGTTAAATGAGGAAGCGGCTCATCATCAATTTCATGGTCTACATTATGTTTAGGCGTAGAGACTTTATCTTCTACAAACTCATCAAGCTGAGGTTCTAAAACTTCCTGCTCTGAACCTCTTGCCTTATTTGCAAGCGCGGCAATTAGTGCTAACGCACGATCACCAAGCCATTCCACGATGTTAAGCCATGAGATGCCAGTGAAGAGCGTAAAGCCCGCTCCCCACAAGAACAGCAGTACCAATGTGGTACCGAGTACATTCAATGTAGGTAAAGCGAGGCTAGACAACACATCCCCGACCACACCTCCGGATGAAAAATACCAAATGTCATCAAAATTAATATCGGCAAGACCGCAACTGGTCATAATAAGGACGACAAGACCGAGCAGCCTTGTACCCCATAGCATGAAATCAATTGGCTCATCTTCTCCTCGTTTACGGCAAATCACCCATGCAGCCGCCGCTAGCAAGAAAGGGATTGGGTAAGCGAGAGAGCCAAATGTGAAGAATAGAGTATCGGCTAGCCAAGCGCCGAAAAGGCCACCAGCATTATCGATATCCCCTCCCCATGCGGTTTGGGACCAAGAAGGATCGGCCGGACTGAAGGTAAATAGTGCAACCGCAAGCAATACCGAGCTAAGAACGCCAACGATAAAGCAGCACTCTTTTAAGCGTTGGAAGCCATTTAAGCGTGAAGACTGGGGCTCTTCACTGGTTTTGATAATGGTTTCGACTTTCTTTGCGTTCTCTTTGAACATAAATCAACTTGAATATGGAAATGAAATAGGAAATTGCAAAACATTCCGAGCGGCATCAAGCCGCTCGGTAAATTGATTTAACCATATCAAGGAGAAAAACCCAATTACTCTCTGGCGAAAGCGGAAGCATATACCGCTTTCTTTGCAAGAAATTAACGAGTTTTGATCACAAGCTGGTTAGATTGTTTCACTTCTTCCATAACAACGTATGTGCGAGTGTCATTTACGCCAGGTAGACGTAGTAACGTATCGCCCAATAGTCGGCGGTAAGCACCCATATCTGATACACGGGTTTTAAGAAGATAGTCAAAGTCACCTGAAACAAGATGACACTCTTGTATGTCGTCTAGCTTTTGAACAGCTGAGTTAAACTGCTCAAACACATCCGGCGCACCACGGTTTAGCGTAATCTCAACGAATACTAATAGTGATGCATCCAGGAACTGCGGATTCAATAATGCAGTATACCCTGTGATATAACCCTGACGCTCTAAGCGACGTACACGCTCCAAACATGGCGTTGGAGAAAGTCCCACACGTTTTGAAAGCTCAACGTTTGAAATACGACCGTCTTTCTGCAGCTCATTAAGAATGTTGCGGTCGATACGGTCTAGTTCCTTGGACGGCTTTTTATAGTTGTCTGCCATTTTTTATTCCACCTTATTACTTCCTTGCAAAAAAATATACTACAACTTTTTAATATTTGGTGCCAAATTTTACAAATCTATAACTATACTAGTTATTAATTCGACAATAACACCCTACTAACAGTTAATACAACCATTATAGAAAGAGGATACAGGATGATCATTGGCGTACCTAAGGAAATCAAGAATCACGAATATCGTGTTGGTATGATCCCAGCTAGCGTGAGAGAACTCATCTCACATGGTCACCAAGTTTTAGTTGAGACCAATGCAGGTGCCGGCATTGGTTTTTCAGACGATGATTACATCGCTGTCGGCGCATCCATTCTCCCTCATGCTGCTGACGTATTTGCGCAAGCAGACATGATTGTAAAAGTAAAAGAACCCCAAGCAGTAGAGAGAGCAATGCTCCGCGAAGGGCAAATTTTATTTACTTATTTACACCTAGCACCAGATTTTCCACAAACTGATGAGCTAATCAAGAGCAAAGCTGTCTGTATAGCCTATGAGACTGTAACAGATAATATGGGTCGTTTGCCACTGTTAGCACCAATGTCAGAAGTGGCAGGTCGGATGTCTATCCAAGCTGGTGCGCAAACGTTGGAAAAATCGCACGGCGGTCGTGGTCTGCTCCTAGGCGGCGTACCTGGTGTTGAACCTGCAAAAGTCGTTATCGTTGGTGGTGGCGTTGTTGGTGCAAACGCTGCTCGTATGGCGGTTGGCCTTCGCGCTGACGTCACCATTCTAGACCGTAACGTAGACACACTTCGTAAGCTTGACGAAGAATTCCAAGGTCGCGCAAAAGTGGTTTATTCTACTGAAGACGCTATCGAGAAGCATGTTCTAGAAGCGGACCTTGTTATCGGTGCCGTTCTAATTCCTGGCGCAGCAGCACCTAAACTGGTCACTAAAGAGCACATTGCTAAGATGAAGCCTGGTGCAGCAGTGGTTGACGTGGCAATTGACCAAGGCGGTTGTTTCGAAACTTCACACGCGACAACTCACGCAGATCCAACTTACATCGTTGATGAAGTGGTTCACTACTGTGTAGCAAATATGCCTGGCGCAGTTGCTCGCACTTCAACATTTGCACTCAACAACGCTACGCTTCCATACATCGTGAAGTTAGCAAATAAAGGCTACCGCGAAGCACTTCTAGAAGACAAAGGCTTCCTTGAAGGTCTAAACGTTATTCACGGAAAAGTAACATGTAAAGAAGTAGCAGAAAGCTTTGACTTGGAATACGTTGAACCAACTCAAGCTATCGCTATGTTTAATTAATGACAAAATAAAACATAACTTGTCACGTTTTGTTTACAAAAGCCCACTCATAAGTGGGCTTTTTCATATAGAGCGTTTGGCTATAAAGAATAACTAAATCTTATATGCACAAATTAAAATATTTCTAGGTGTGACCGATTTAGGGCAAAACTCTGACAATCTAACACGGTAACCACGTTCTTCAAGATAAAGCACTTTGTCTAATGCGAGCCAGATCTCCAACGGACGTTGAAAAACAAGTTGCACTAAGCTCATTCTCTCCATTTGCCAGAAGCGTTGTTCGCTTAACTTTTCAAAATGAGAGAAATCGATTTCTTGAGGAAGAACAATGCCTTTTTGCTCCGCTGCCCAGCGACATAAAGATTCAAAACCATCACTTAATTGCGACTTACGGATACTCGGCACAGGCTGATACTCTGCCATTCCCAAAGCTTGTCGCGTGATCAAATCAAACCCAAGACGAAACATCATTTCCTGCTGACGATGACGACGCACGCGCTCTCCTCCTGTCACCGTTTGTTGTAATGGGATACGCAGTTCTTGCTTAGACAATGAGAGAGAAGAAGCCCTGCCCGATTCCGACATCGGCTGGTATTGTTCCGACTGAATCAAGTGGTAACAACAAGGTGATATGGTCATCGCAGCAATCCCATTTTCACTGCCGTACTGCATTAGACGAGCGTGAAGGTCACCGCATGCATGCAGTGCTACTGCGTGTTGCGTTGGCTTAAACACGGCTTTCGCTTTGCTATCAAACGCGTCGCCTTGAATAAACGTCATCTTCCAATGATGTTCATTGGCTGCTTGTTGCCCCGAATCGCACAGTGCTTGTTGGTATTCAAAGCTGGTTACAGGCTGATCGGTTTGCGTTGTCAGGATTCGCCCCAAGTAACCTTTACCTGAGCACCATTCTAGCCATTCTTCGCCACAGTGTTGTTGAATTGCAGCTTCACCCATCGAGCTAATTTGCTCCAACTTACGTCCCGGAATACCGTTATCTAAACCACGAGCGAGTTCCAAGCCGTTTAACGACAAAAGCTCTAAATGAGTCAGTTCTGCGAGTTGTTCAAGCTCAGGCAAAAACGGACTAAGTGCTTTTAACGCGAGTTCTGGTGCTGCTTTGTATTCTTCGATTTGAGAGGGAGTAAGAGACGCTAGCCATTGGCACAGTCGAGGATGTTGCTCCTGCCAAGGTAATGATGTGTGAATGCTGCTTTTAAAAGGCTCGAATCGCCACAAAGATTGGTTTTCGATTAAGCAGTCATTAATAAACTGAAATTGCGTTTTCATAGCTCCCCCTACAACGAGCGCATTGTAGAGGGAATCGAAACATCAATGAAGTGTTATCTCACCGGAAGCTCGATGTCTTTAAACATCTCTTCGATTTCTGCATTAGACTTCAACGAAATCGCCTGCTCAACCACTGGACGCGTTAAGTGCGGTGCAAAACGCTCCATAAAATCGAACATGTAAGAGCGTAAGAATGTACCACGGCGGAAGCCGATGCTCGTGGTGCTCGCGCCAAACAAATGGCTCGCATCTATTGCAACCAAGTCACCGTCCTGCTCTTCATCCACAGCCATGCTTGCAATCACACCCACACCAATACCCATACGAACGTAAGTTTTAATGACGTCTGCATCAGTTGCCGTGAACACCACTCGCGGGGTTAAACCTTCGCGGTTGAATGCTGTATCCAGCTCTGAACGACCAGTAAAACCGAACACGTAAGTGACTAATGGGTAAGCGGCAAGATCACTGATCGTTACTTTGTCTTTCTTCGCTAGTGGGTGGTCTTTAGGCACAACTATTGAACGATTCCAGTGATAACAAGGCAGCATGATGGCATCTTGATATAAGTGAAGAGCTTCTGTCGCAATCGCAAAATTCGCAGTGCCTTTAGCTATCGCCTCAGACATTTGTGACGGTGTACCTTGGTGCATGTGTAACGACACTTTTGGATAACGAGAAGTAAAACCTTTGATGACATCTGGCAGTGCATAACGAGCCTGCGTATGTGTCGTGGTGATATTCAGCGTCCCCATTTCTGGATGGGTGTGCTCTCCAGCCACCGCTTTGATACTTTCTACACGAGCGAGAATTTCTTGAGAGATACGTACAATTTCTTCTCCAGCTGGCGTCACTTGCGTTAAGTGCTTACCGCTACGTTCAAAAATCTGAATACCTAACTCATCTTCCAGCAACCGAACCTGTTTACTAATACCTGGCTGAGAGGTATATAAGCTTTCCGCCGTTGCAGATACATTCAGATTATGGTTTACAACCTCAACAATATACTTCAGCTGCTGCAGTTTCATCGTAATCCCTTACTTATTCATGAGAGAGTTTATTGGCCACTCAAGCGAGCGATATAATAATTAGTTATAACGCGTTCAAATCGAAATGAACAGCAATTTCTAACTTATACCTCAATCACATACTAATAATCTTCAAGCAAGAAACAATATGCACAAAGTTGAGCCAATAAATGACCGAAGTTCTATGATGTGACTTCTATCAGTAACTAAAACGTGGGAGAGACAAAATAATCAAACAAATAAGGTGCCGAGTAAGATAAGATTCATGTATTCTTTAACGCTAGCCGCAGAAAAGTAAAGCAGACGCAAAGATATGAATATTGGTTTAATAATCGCTTTGGTAGCCATCCTACTGGTGTTAATCCTAGGCTATAACATTATGTTGCAATATAAGGTTAAAGTTGAAACCGCAAAAAGGCAGGAATCAGCGCGATATGTAGCCTTGATAGATGGTACTGAAGAGTTGATTGGTCATGCGCACCATATCCCTTTTAGTAAAGAGCTGTTGCTGTGTCTAAACAATCGTATTCTTGACGCGCTAGAGAGCATGCATGAGCTGGACCCGAAGAACAAGCAACTTGCTCAACGTATCGAAAATATGAAGCAGCAGATTACGCAGCTAAAAGAGAATGGTCCTACTGGCGAGAGTACCACTTTCAAGATGCCGAGTAGTGATAAACAAGCTATCGTCATGCTTAAGCTGGTTAAACGACTTCGCGACACTATCCGTAACGAGCACAACAAAGGCCGATTGGATACCCAGACTTACGTCACCGAAAATGCGCGCTTGGAAACGATGCAAATTCGCATCAACATTGAAAATGTCATCAAAAGAGCAAACGACTCTATCGCTCGTGGCCAACCAGGCACCGCGCTTCAACTGCTGCGTAAAGGTATCGATGCTTTGAGCACTAAGAGCGATCCTTATTCTATTCAAGCGAAACAAAAGCTTGAAGAGATGTTAGGTGACTTAGATAAAAAGCGCCAAGATAAAAGCGATGCCGAAATGCAGCAGATTGCTGACAAAGAGCGTGACAATGACATGGAAGCTCTCTTCGGCGAGAAGAAAAAGTGGTAACATTCACTTCAGGTCAAAAAAGGCTGCAATTGCAGCCTTTTTTCTATCCGCAAGACAACGGATATGCCCAATAAAAATGTGAAGTACTAAAACTAAAATGATGAATCTAGACGCCTATCAAGATCTTCTTGCTCCCATTAACCAATTTCTGCGATGCAGTACACCTGATGAATGGGTAGAGGAAGCAAAGAAACCAGAGAACCTTCAAACCATTTTGTTAGACCACCTACTGTGCGAACTAAAAGCTGGCCAATCTGCCATGTTTTTAATTCGTAAGTATGCCGTTGACCAATCCAGTTCACATGCTCTACTTGACTGGTTTAAGCCCTACGAAGATTTTGCTTACCGTAACGTAGGCTCATTGGAAACTTTAAAAGGCAAGAGCAATATTTCTAAGTCAATCATGGCTAAGTCCGACTCACCATACAGCCAAGATTTGATCGATAAGATGGTGCTTTTGATAAAAGAGGAGTTACACCACTTTTATCAAGTTTTAGAGATCATGGAAAGTCGTGGAATTGAGTACAAAAATATTCCAGCAAGTCGTTATGCTAAAGGACTGATTTCGCATATGAAGACTCATGAGCCGGAAACGCTGATCGATAAACTCATCATTGGTGCGTACATCGAAGCCCGATCTTGTGAGCGTTTTGCCAAACTAGCACCACATATGGATGACGATATCGCAAAGTTCTACATTTCTTTATTACGTTCAGAAGCACGCCATTACCAGGATTATCTTGTATTAGCGGAGCAAATCGCAGGCAAAGATATCAGCGAGCGCATCGCCTACTTTGGACGTATAGAGGCAGATTTAATTTCTACGCCAGATACAGATTTTAAGTTTCACAGTGGTATTCCAGCCTAGCGAGCATATTCTCCCAAGGTTGAGCATACTCTGAACTTATATAGACAGAGAATAAATAAGCCGGACATTTCGTCCGGCTTATTTATTGTAGCAATGAGGTTAGGAATAAAGCTGAAACACAACAACTAGAGCTGGAATGAACCCATTCGAGTTTTCAAGTTGTGCGCTAGGCTACTAATCTGCTGACAAGCCACAGCCGTTTGTGAAGCTCCCTCAGCCATCTCTGTTGAAGCACTATTAATATGCTCCACGCTGCGATTCAGCTCTTCGGATACAGAATTCTGCTCACTGCACGCCGTTGCGATTTGTGTACTCATTTGCGCTATGTTATCGACAGAATGTTCAATTTCTTTTATCTGGCTATCAGCATCATTAACTTGCTCAACACACTGAGAAATACCCTCCTGACAATCACGGCTTGAATGCCCTATTTTACTGCTGCTCTCTTGTAGTTGATTAACAATTTCCACAATTTGTGAAGTGGAGTCTTGAGTGCGTTGCGCCAGAGAACGAACCTCATCTGCCACAACAGCAAACCCACGTCCTTGTTCACCAGCCCGAGCGGCTTCAATTGCGGCGTTCAGTGCTAACAAGTTTGTTTGCTCGGCAATCCCGCGGATCACATCTACGACCACATTGATATTGTTTGAGCTCGATTCAAGCTCACGTGCCAGTTCATCTGATTCTTGGATCGTATGTGATACACGCTCAATTACTGCGATAGTTTGTTGTAACGTCACCGTTCCTTGCTTTGCCACTTCCGCAGCCGAATAAGCAGAGGTTGCGCCAACTTCGGTATTTTGTGCCACTTCACTTACAGCAGCTTGCATTTCTGTCATCGCAGAAGCCACCGAGCTAAGTTCAATTTGTTGATTTTGCATACCAGAAGCGGTCTGAGAAGAAATAGCACTCACTTCCTCTACTGCTGCCGTTAGCTGAATCGTTGAGTCATTAATCTCAGAAACCAACGAATGTAAGTTTGTTTGCATACCGACAAGCTCTTTGAGCAGCGTTCCTAACTCGTCTTTGCTCAATTCGCTTTCGTCGATTTGATTATTCAATTGACCCTTGGCGATTTTGGAAGCGAATTCCAGTGCTCGATCAACAGGCCCGCAGATGACTCGAGAAAGCAACATGGCAGACATTACCATGACCAATGCGACGACAAGCGCACCAACAGCAGCGCTGTATTGTGTAAATGCCGCTTCACTTTGTACTTCTTCGCCAATCAAATTCACCAACTCATCGTTCAACGCGAGGGTATCATCCAAGCTGCTCAACGCTTTTGAGTAGGTATCGAAACTTGATAAAATTACATCATTTGCACTTTCAGCATCGCCTTGGCTTAGCAATACGTTGTAAGTCTTCGTTTCTTTGATGTATTGATTCCAAGTTTCTTTAAAAACGCTAAAGGACTGCGTTTCACGCTTATTAAGGTCGAGCTTTTCGTATTCTGCAATACCAGCCTGCACATCAGAACGCCATTGGTCGAGGCCTTTTAACCATTCACCAATTTTGGGGTGATTTGCGTTTGGCAATAAAGAGAACTCATCTTTACGCACTTTAGTAATATCAACTTGGATACCTTTCAAAATCGCAACAGAAGGTAAACTTTTATCTGTTAACACTGAAATGTCTTTATTCAGTGTTAACAAACCTTGCACCAACATTACTGACACTAAACCAAACACGGCAAAAACGGTTAAATAACTAACCGATATTTTCTTTACGACACTTAAGTCTTTAATACGCATGCACTTTCTCCCCGCAGCCTTTCCAAACCTCTCACTTAAGTGAAAGCTTAACCTCTAAAACACACTGTTTTTTGCGCTCGATATCATTGAACGCTCTTATATACATCGGCTTGAGAGATCAAATCTTGACCAGTAATTGATAGTTTTATCACATGCTATTTTAGAGATAGGCTCGCATGCTCCGTATTGTGTCTACATCTTTTCATGAGCGCTTCTCGGCGCAGATCCAAGATCTCATCGATGAGCTTTTCTTTCGCATTTATCCCAAAATGCTGGGCATAATTTTTTACTTTTGCTATCTCATTAGGTTGCAAGCGGTACACCTCTTTCTTTAAACGTGCTTCTGCTTCACTTCTAATCAAACCTTGCTCTTGTAACAATTTAATGATGGTTTCATCGGTTGGATTTACTGCTCTAGCCATGGTGCTCCATCTATCAATTTGAGTTCTAGCCATATGGCTAGATGAATGACGCCGCACAACTTATAGAGCAAAGATGACAGCTTGATTGCAGTGAATGCAATTCGTTGACTGTTGGTATTATTTTTCCACCGCTTCAACGGCCACACACTCAATACCCCCATCCTAACCATTGAATAAAGATCACATTCTGATAACAATTTTCAGCGCTGGCTTAGATGTCATCCATATTTAACGTGCAAGTAACATTTATAAACAAGAATGATTGCTCTAGTTCAAATGATGGAAAAATAAGATGAAATTTTCGCAGTGGAGCCTTTTATTAAGTAGCTTGATAGCGTTACCCTGCATTGCAGATACCGACGTTTACCTAACGAATAACTCTGATCAACCGTTAACTATTCAAGTAAAACATGAAGGCAGTGATTTGCTTCAATACGGAGAAGAGTGGCAACAACATGTGCAGGTACTTGGTCCGTGGGAAACTAAATCTGTATTAAGCTTCAACCGTTGGGAGGGCGTGAAATCAAATCAAACTTACCGTTTTGAAACGGTGGTTTCTAGCCCTGAAGGTGAAAGCATAACACTCAATCAAATAATGGAAGGCCATTGGTACAATTCGACCATTGAATACGGCTTGTCCGCAGCCGATGTCGAGTTATCACTCAAAGATGATCGTAACATTCATCGTGCCAACACTAACGCTTTTGGTGCGAGAGAAACCGAACTGGCATTTAAGTCAGACAGTACCGCTCGATATGATGATCTTTACTACACCATCACGCCAAGCAAGGTAGCGGAGTCTGTCGACAACGAAGAACAAAACCTTAAGTTGATGACTTATAACATCTGGGCGTTGACGGCTATTGCATCGCACATTGGAGATCGTTACGAACTGATTCCTCAACATGTAAAAGGTTACGATGTTTTGGCGCTGCAAGAGGTGTTTGCCAGCGGCCGTGAAGCATTCTTACGTGAGTTAGCCAAGGAATATCCTTACCAAACAAAGATGTTAGATAAAGAAGGCGTTAATATTCATGATGGTGGCGTAATCATAGTTAGTCGCTACCCTATCGTGAACGAAGCGCAATATGTCTTTCCCGATTGTTCTGGTACAGACTGCTTTGCCGATAAAGGCGTAAATTATGCGGAAATAATTAAAGGTGGTCAGGCTTACCATGTGTTTGCTACCCATACCGCATCTTTCGATACAGACACCGCCCGTGAGTATCGTCAGCGCCAGTTCAAACAAATCCGCGCACTCGCCCAATCTCTTAACATTCCTTCAAGCGAAACTGTGGTATACAGCGGCGACTTTAACGTAAACAAAAGAAAGTTCCCTGGTGACTACCAACAAATGATCGCTAACTTAAGCGCCATCGAACCTCAGTACTCTGGTTACACGGAGTCAACCTTTGATCCCCGTATCAATAACTTTGCAGGTGAAGCGTTATCAGGTGGCGAAAACGTGGAATACCTTGACTATGTTATGGTGAGTAGTGAATACGGGGTGAAATCATTCAATGACAACCGTGTAGACGTGCCGCGCACAACCGCAGAGAGTTTATGGAAACACTATAACCTTTCTGACCATTTCCCAGTAAGCGCAACAATCAAGCCATGAAGAAAATCGCTTTGATAATCATGTCCGCCATTATGGCGGGCATGATATTTTTAACTTTCAGTCACGATGTTCAAAAAGAAGAGCTCGCTTCCTCTCCTTTCCCTAAGACAAAAAATAAGAGTGTCTCCAGTACATCACTACAAACGAGTAGCATCGTGCCCGATACAGATACTTCACCACAAACCGCTAAGCTCCCTTCCACAGTTCAAATAACGACTGAGCGATTAACTCAACTCAAAGGCAGGAAACTTGTCGCCGAACTTGAGACGTTTTGGCAAGAGTGTATGTTGAACCGTAGTTGTGAAGAGCAGGTCGCCTTGTTTGAGGCGCATTTATCTTCAGCTCGATTCCAGCTTTTGGCGAACTACCCTCAGCTCAGCAGCCAATGGCAAGAGAGTGTAGGAAATTTGTTATTTGATGAGCAACAATCACTGGCGTCGCGTATTGCACAGCTGAAGAACGAAGCAAGGAGCATCTGGGGAGAATTGGCTGATGTTGTTTTCGCGGATGAGTTCGCGCTGTACGATTTCAATTTAGAAGCCCAAAAGCTGGACACTCAAAGCCCAGATAACTTTTTGCGAGCTTTCGAGCAACTCACCATTGACTGGCAAGAACATGCAGATGCTATCGGGCTAACAAGCAACCAGGAAAAATATGAGCGTGCGGTCACCCTGATTCCTAATAGTATGAGCCTACCAGATCGCTTGGCGATCATCGCAGAGCTAGAACGAACTTACTTAACGAAAGAAGAAAGTAAAAACATTCATGCTCGTCAGCAGCAAATTACAGAGCAAAAAAAACAAGTCAAAGATTACCAACAAGCATTACAACAACTTGAGTCCAAGCTAAGAACGCAAAGAGCCTCTAGCCATTCACATTTGTCAGAACCGGAATGGCAAAGCTATTACCAACAAGAAGTCGCGGATTTTCGTCGTGAATTTTTTTCTTCTTAACAATGCGCTTTGACTGACTGGGAACTTAAAAAGGCACGTTGCTAACCAGTCGTCGTGCCTTATGTTCAACTCTCTACTTTTAATTCAGAACAAATTTAAACCAAATACATCTTTCACATCAAATAGCACTTTTTCGGTTTTCTCGCGAGAACGCTCACTACCTTGTTTTAAAATATCAATCAGCTGCGCTTTATCATTCAAATACATAGCGCGCTTCTCTCGAATAGGGCGAAGCATCTCTTGTAAGCATTCTTCTAACACTTTCTTGGTCAAACCATCACCTAACCCACCTCGTCGATAATGGTCTTTTAGCTGTTCGACATAATTTTTATCAGGATGAAAAGCATCGAGGTAGATGAATACAATATTCCCTTCGACTTGGCCAGGATCCTCAATTTTCAGATGATTGGGATCGGTATACATAGATTTCACTGCCGCGGAAATCTCCTTTTCGGAGGCCCCTAAGTTGATTGCGTTCCCCATGCTTTTAGACATCTTATTTTTACCGTCAGTACTCGGCAAACGAGGTGCACCGCTAAGTAATGGACGGCATTCTCTAAGAACCTCTTTTCCACCCAGATGGTTTATTTTTCTCACGATTTCATTAGTTTGCTCTAACATCGGCAGTTGGTCATCACCCACTGGTACTAGCGTCGCATGAAACCCCGTAATATCAGCAGCTTGAGAAATTGGATACGTTAAAAAGCCTGCGGGAATAGAGCGTTCAAAGCCTTTACTTTGAATCTCATTTTTAACCGTGGGGTTTCGCTCTAATCGTGCGATAGAAACAAGATTACTGTAATACATTGTCAACTCGGCTAACGCTGGAATTTGAGACTGCAACGTGATCGTAGTTTGAGCGGGGTTGATACCAACAGCCAAATAATCTGCAACGACATTGAGAATATTAGAGGATACCTTTGATGGGTTATGCGCGTTATCCGTCAGCCCTTGCATGTCCGCAACCAAGATCGTTTGCTCGTGCTCCGTTTGCAATTTGACTCGTTGTTGCAATGAACCAATATAGTGCCCGAGGTGTAATGGACCTGTTGCTCGATCTCCGGTAAGTATAATTTCACGCTGAGATGTATTTTTATGGCTATTCATATTTGTCTCCAAGTATTTAATAGATCGCTACTGGAGATAAAAAGATCAAACACTCTTAGCTACCATCCAGCAGCTTAAGAATGTAAGTATTCCGCGCCGCTCTATTTAGAGCGCCACCAAGAGAAGGTTGTTAATGAAGGGCGAACGTGTATTTTCATGTTTTTTAAACTAACAGCACATACCGCAGAACTCAATCTGTTTTGTACTGAATTAGAGTGAGTGTTCCAACAGCCAATTAAGAGGATTACATTGGTAAAGACATCGCAATGACCAAAACCGCACCAAATACCGAACCAGAGACAAACGCACACAGTACAGTTTTGTTGTGTTTCCTTTTCATTGATGAACTCCTATCCATAACTACGATGACCAGCCCTCACATCTAATACGCATGTGGATGCATCACGACAACGAGTTAACCAACATATCGCACGTAGGACCAGTACCGCTTTGTTAAATTGGGACCTCGTCCATAACTTGGAGTGTAAATGACTCCGGAACCTACAACAGAAGAAAGTTTCATCACGTTACTGTCCTACCCTCCGGGTTTGTGGCTTAATAGGCAGCAGGAACACTTTTTTCTTTTACTGCGGATACTTACATGGAAGCTGTTTTACATCAGTTGCAATTCTCTTTGTCGATAACCGGACCTATCTGTTTGATGTTGGTACTTGGCGTTCTTTTTAAGCGCTTTGGTCTAATCAACGATAATTTTATCGAAGTAGGCTCTAAACTGGTGTTTCAAGTTACCTTGCCTGCAATGTTATTTGTCAGCATTGTGGCTTCAGAACACGACTTTTCCGCGGCAAGTGGATTCGTCAATTTCGGCGTCATCGCTAGTATTTCGTTTTTCATTTTCACCTACCTTTCCGTCAAACTTCTGTTCAAAGCGTCGCCTGACCAAGGCGTTCTCATCCAAGGTGGGTTCCGAGCAAATACAGGTATTATTGGTATCGCTTACGTTGCCAATGCGTATGGTTCTCAAGGTGTGGCGTTAGCGGCTCTCTATGTCGCGGTCACCACATTTATTTATAACGTCCAAGCGGTAATTTGCTTATCGCCCAAGGGGGCAACGTCTGCCTCGCAAGCAGCAAAGATGATGGGCCGAACACTGACTAGGAATCCGCTCATAATCTCCATTGTTCTAGGAATGGCTTTTTATTTACTCGCTATTCCAGTACCGAATGTGGTTATTGACGCAGGAGACTACTTGTCCAAAATGACATTGCCTTTGGCGCTGTTGTGTACGGGTGGCTCACTTGATTTTAGCTTGATGAGAAAAGAGAAAGGTCCATCTTGGTTTGCGAGCAGTTACAAGCTCATCGTAGCGCCAGTCATCATCACCATGGGAGCTTACTTAGTAGGATTTCGAGGAATTGAGCTAGGTATTCTTTTCTTTATGAACGCCTCTCCAGTCGCTGCTGCCAGCTATGTCATGGCGCGTTCCATGGGAGGCAATGCCACGTTAGCTGCAAATATCATCGCACTCACTACGGTGCTTTCTACCGTGACCTGTACGTTGGGCATCCTATTTCTTAAGTTCTACAACTTAATATAATTGGCCAGCGATAAAATAAAGACGCTAGACGGCATTGATGTCAGTTACTGGTCGTGATTCGCAAAAGTGAGCTTTCTTACCAGACGAAAAAATTCACTCGCTTCAGATTCCGACAAACAAGAAAAAAACTCTTTCTGTAAATTCGTCATGATTTGATGAACTTGCTTTAAAGCATTTGCCCCCTCTTTTGTCATGCTTAGCATTTTAAGGCGCTGATTCGATTTACTTTTAGAAACTTGAACAAACCCTCTCTTTTCCAGATTGTCCACCATCCGCTTTGCTACACTTCGCTCAGTTCGAACCGCATCAGCTAACGCTTGCTGGCTCATAGGCTGAAATTCTTCTAAAGCGGCCAGTGCACTTGCCATTTCTAGTGTCATCAAATTTTGCCGAGAGAGCTCAGCTTGGGCACGATTGCGGTACATGCGCTGCATCACACCACAAACAAACATAGGACTTTGATCCAAAACGGAAATTGGGGAAATTTTCTGATCTTTCATCGTCGTTTTTCTTCTTTAGGCTTTCATTCGGCCGAAAAGGCTGTGCTGATACTGCACACAACACGCCGTCTTTCAGGCTCGCGTCATAGACGGTAACCACCAAGTGAAAACATAAAATAAAGAGCGCCGAAGCGCCCTTTAATCGTGTTTATTATCACTAGTATAACTCAGTTAAAACAACCAAGTCCTACTCGCTTTGCTGAGTGGGTTTAGTGCTGGTCTCAGACAACTCTGCCTCCGACTCTTTTCTCGCACGTCGATCAAACAATCGCTCAACCACTACAAAGAAGATTGGGACGAAGAATATACCCAATATCGTGGCACTGATCATGCCACCAAGTACGCCGGTACCTACTGCGTTTTGACCTGCCGATCCCACACCTGAACTGATAGCAAGTGGTACCACACCCAAACCAAAAGCAAGCGATGTCATGATAATTGGGCGCAGACGAACGCGAACAGCATGTAAGGTTGCTTCGATAAGCCCAGCGCCTTTCTCATAGTAGTCCTTTGCAAACTCAACAATCAGAATGGCGTTTTTGGTTGCCAAGCCGACCGTAGTTAATAAGCTCACCTGGAAGAACACATCGTTATCCATACTGCGCGTCATTACCGCAAGCACAGCACCAAGCACACCAAGAGGCACAACTAACACCACGGCGAAAGGTACTGACCAACTTTCATACAAAGCGGCAAGAACTAAGAATACGACGAGGATAGATAGCGCATATAGCATCGGCGCTTGGTTTCCGGAAAGGCGCTCTTCATACGAAATACCATTCCAGTTCACCGTGAAACCTTCTGGTAGCTTTTCTACCATTGCTTCAATTTCTTCCATGGCTTCACCAGTACTTACACCAGGAGCTGCACCGCCTTGAATATTCATTGCTGGCAAACCATCAAAGCGCTGCAAAAGAGGAGAACCATATGTCCACTCGCCACTCGCAAAAGCAGAGAAAGGCACCAT